>DASZPS010000169.1:0-42206 GCA_035549955.1 Lacunisphaera sp.
CATAGATCCAATGAACGTAACTCCCAAAGACCTCCTCGACGCCGGCGTCCACCTCGGTCACCAGACCAAGCGCTGGAACCCGCGCTCGAAGCCCTACGTGTTCGACCACCGGCAGGGCATCACCATCATCGACCTCGAGAAGACGCACGCGGCCCTGGAAAAGGCCTGCGCCTTCATCGAAAACCTCGTCGCCCACGGCGATGACATCCTGCTTGTCGGCACCAAGCGCCAGGCGCAGGAGCTGATCAAGGAGGCCGCCGCCACGACCGGCATGCCCTACGTGACCAACCGCTGGATGGGCGGCACCCTCACCAATTTCGAGACCATCAAGAAGTCCCTCGCGAAATTCAAAAAGTACCAGGCGATGGACGCCAGCGGTGAACTGGCCAAGTTCTCCTCCAAGGAGGAGTCCGCCATCCGCCGCGAAATGGCCCGCATGGCCCGCAACTTCGACGGCATCAGCGGCCTCACCGGCCTGCCCGCCGCCATGTTCGTCATCGACACCAGCTACGAGGAAATCGCCGTGGCCGAGGCCAAGCGCATGGGCATCCCGTCGATCGGCCTGGTCGACACCAATTCCGACCCGACCCAGCTCACGCACCCGATCCCGGGCAACGACGACGCCGCCAAGTCCGTGCGCATCATCGTCGAGACCATCGTCGCCGCCATCCAGGCCGGCCTGGCCCATCGCGAGGCGCGCCGCGCCACGCCGGCCGAGACCGCCGCTGCGGCGGCCTCCGGCGAAGTCGACCTCGACAAGGTCATCCTGCCCCCGAACCTGAAGGACGTCATCGAGGACAAGCCCGTCGTCAAGAAGCGCACCAGCCGCGCCGGCGCCCACAAGTCCACCGTCACCACCGACGAAGTTTAATCACATGTCCACCGTTACCACCGCCATGATCAGCGAGCTCCGGGAAACCACCGGGGCTGGTCTGCTCGACGTCAAGAAGGCCCTCGATGAGGCCAAGGGCAACCGGGAGGAGGCCATCACGATCCTCCGCAAGAAGCTCGGCAACAAGATCGACAAGCTCGCCACCCGTGCGACGAAGGAGGGGCTGATCCACTCCTACATCCACGTCGGCGGCAAGGTCGGCGTCCTCGTTGAAGTCAATTGCGAGACCGACTTCGTCGCCAAGACCGACGACTTCAAGGCCTTCTGCCAGGACCTCTGCCTGCAGATCGCCGCCGCCGCCCCGACGTGCGTCCGCCGCGAGGAAGTGCCCGAGGCCGAGCTGGCCAAGGAGCGCGACATCGCCGCCGCGCAGATGCAGGGCAAGCCCGCGGCTGCGATCCAGAAGATCGTCGAGGGCAAGCTCGAGAAGTACTTCTCGCAGGTCTGCCTGCTCGAGCAGCCGTTCGTCAAGAATCCGGACAAGATGATCAAGGACATCCTGGCCGAGAAGGTCGGCAAGCTCGGCGAGAACATGGTCATCCGCCGCTTCGTGCGTTACCAGCTGGGTGCGTAAGCGCGAGGCCGGCTTGTTTTCGAAGGGCGCCCGGAAACGGGCGCCTTTTTTCATGGCGGTGGTTGAACCGGCCCCGTTGCCGGGCTGGGTTCCCCGGGCGGCTTTTTCCGGAAGACCAGGAAAACCGCGTCGTTGTAGGTGATGAAGCTGCCGGGAAATTCGCCGGCGGCGATGATTTGCTCGGCGACATTGAACACGCGGACGAACCGGTAGTGCTCGCGCAGGTATGGCGAGGAACGCAACTGGGCCTCTTCCACCGGCCGCGCCACGATCCAGTCGGGCTTGATTTCCTCGGCGACTTCCCGCCACAGATAGACGCCCCAGGGGGAATCGACCGCGCCGATCTTGCGGCGGGCCGCCACCACTTCCGGTGACACGAGGCCCGGCCAGTCCCGCATCCGGCGCTGGCTGAAATAGCCGATGTACCCGAGGGGCTCGAGGTAGACCGTCTCCTGGTCTGCGACGTTCGCCTTCAGCCACAGCCCGAGGGGCCGCCGGTGGCCCCAGTCGATGACCTCCTGCTTCACGCGCAGCCCGCGCAACGAATGAAAAAAGACAAAGCCGAGCAGGAGGAACATTGTCCCGGCCAGGACGAGCGAGCCGGCGATCCCCGCTGCCCGGGGCCGCAGGGCGGGCAGAGTGACCACCAGCCGCCAGAGGGCCAGCAGGCTCAGGAAGGAAAGCGGCGGGTAATACCACGGCGTGCAGGTCGCCACCAAGCCGACATAGGTGAGGTAGCCCAGGACCAGCGCGGCGCTGAGGGACGCGAGGCGGCCCAAGCGGTCCGCCCGCGGCAAGACCCAATAGGTCACGGCCACCCCTTCCAGGGTCATGGCCAGGACATGGACCCACTTGGGCCACGCTCCCGGCTCGTCCCGCTGGAAATCGTAGATCGCCGCGAGCGCGCCGCAGAGTCGTTCGGCGGCGCCATGGCCAAGCACGGCGAGGAAGCCCGGCGCGGACGGCACGAGGCTCAGGGTGTTTTTCTTCGCGATGATCGTGTGGGGAATGAACGATCCGTAATAGAGCTGCGCAAAGGCCACCCACGGCAGAAAAAGGAGAATGCCCAGCGCAAGGGAACGGGCCAGCGATGCGGCCATCTCCCGGCGCGAACCGGCCGCGAGCGCCAGCGCGGCCAGCCCCACGATGCCGACATAGACAAATGCATCCGGCCGCGTGTAGAGCAGGCCCGCGATGCAGCAACCTCCCGGCACGATTCGTTCGCGAGGCCATTCCTGGTGACAAAGCACGACGAGGATGGCGAAGAACCCGACCATCAGGCCCGCTTCCTGGCCGTTCATCGTAAACGCCGTGGTCTTGATCTCCAGCACCGCCACCAAGGGAAACAGGGCGACGAGCAGGCGCTGCGAGAGCGAGGCGCCCGCCGTTGCGGCGGTGGCGCGGACGACCGCCCACAGGCCGAAGGCCAGCGTGGCCAGGGATACCACGCGATAAAGCAGCAAGGGCGTGGTGAAGTCCGCGGCCCGGGTGACCCAGGCGAAGAAGGCGGGCAGCAGCGTATTGAGTACCGAGGTGAATCCATGCACCCGTTCCCCGGCGGTGAAGACGAGGCCCCGGCCTTCTGCCAGGTTCTCGCTGAACCGGTACGTGATGAAGAAGTCCTCCCAGATCTCGCGGGTGTGGAGGACAAACAGGACCGGAACGAGCAGAGCCACCCCGAGCAGCCCCAGTTCGAATCGCAGGCGCGTGGGCTTCGCGGAGGGCAGGGACGATGACGGCACCGCGCGAATCTGACAGCGGGAGTTCCGATGTCCCGCCAAATCATTTTCGCCGGGACCGGACGCGCATTTTGCATGTGCACCGATGCCGTCTCATGCGTAGGCTGGCGGGAAATGAAAGTTACCCATGGCCAGATCATCGCCCGCGGCCTCGCAAACCGCTGCCCCAATTGCGGAGGTCACCGCTTGTTTAAGGAAGGCAAGTTATTCGAACTCAACGTGGGTTGTCCGGACTGCGGATTGAAGTTCGAGAAGGATGAGGGGTTTTTCCTCGGTGCGATGTCGTTGAACTACGGGATCACGCTCATTGGGTTTCTCGTGCCCGTGTTGCTGCTCTGGTATTTTGGCAAGCTGGGCGGACAAGTGGCGATCGGCCTGGCGCTGGGCGGCGCGTTGCTGGTGCCGATGCTGCTCTATCGCTCGTCGCGCAGCTGGCAGCTCATGCTCTACTATTTTTTCCTGCCACAGCATTTGCCTGCGAATCGGCGCGAGCTGGGCTTGGAGGACGAAAACGTCTGAAAAGATTACATTGCGAGCGGGCGAGACCGGTGTGCCGCGCAGAGGAAATAGTTTGTAAGTGACCGCGGATTATTTGGATACGTTTCGTGGCGTTTGGTCGGGCATCTAATTTGCTTTAGAGACGCGCACACCCCATGAAAATCCTCAAAACACTTCTGACTTCAACCTTGGTGGCGGGTAGCCTCTTGGTATCCACCGCCGCCCGCGCCGACCTGATTGGCGATACCGTCAATGCTGCCGGCTACGACGTTGCCCCCCCTTCGGCGGTCGTGGGAGCCGGCATCGAGTTCAACGGTATGTTTGGCTACATGAATTTCGATTTTGGAGCCAACACGCTCACGGTCACGACCACGACCGAAGTGAGTTGGACCGGATTCGGCATATTTACGTTCAGCGGCTTCGACGAGCTGATCACCAATGTGAGCATTGGAAGCAACAGCGGCTTTACCGGTGGCATCGTCAGCAATTTCAGCTTCACCGGCAGCACCATTTCCCTGGATTTGAACAGCGGTTATTCCGGTCAGGGCATTCGGACACTCGTATTCGACATCAACAGCACGAGCGTGCCTGAGCAGGGGTCGATCATGGGCATGCTGGGCACGGCGCTGGTTGGCGCCGCCATGTTGCGCCGCCGGTTCGCCAGGTAATCCTGGCGGCTTTCCTTTCGGCCCGCTCCCATGGGAGCGGGCTTTTTTTATATATGGCGCGCGAAAAGTACCCCAGAGGTCGCGCCCCGCACGGCGCTCACCGTTCGGAAATGAGGATCACCTTTTCGTAGCGTGACACTCCCACCTGTGGCTTGAGGGCGAATGCCACTTCATCGTAGGCGGCTACGGGCGCGGAACCGAGGAGGGGAGGCGGGGGCGAGATGACGCTGATGCGCGGGGGCGGGTTCTGGCACCCGGCGAGGATCGCCGCAGCCGCCGGCAGCAGTAGGCGGAGGATATTTTTGGGAGTCTGGCCTGAAAAGCTCATGGAAAGGATTGTGGACACGGGCGTGGCCGGAAGACGGGATGCCTGCCGGGGCCGGGCACGGACGCGCCTCCCACCGCGAACAGCAGGGAACCGTGCCTGGTCGCAGTACTAGACCCCGGTTGGCCTCGGTCTCGTGATGGGTGTTAAGCCCGTTTACGGAGGTAGATTCTCCCCGAAAGCGCGCTCGGCGACCCGCGGGAATCCGCCGAATTGTCCCCAACCCTGCGGAATGCCATCGGCGATGATTGCGCAGGTACTTTGACAGAAGTCGGTTACGGGAGCTGCACGGCGCATCAAAATTCGTCGATGGGCAAGTTTCGGCTTCCGTTTTGGAGGTGGTGGCCTACTTTTCGCTCCTCACGCTTCCTGAAGTTCCGCCCCCGCGGGACGATGGTAGGCAAGTCACGGAGAGGTGGCAGAGTGGTCTATCGTACCTGACTCGAAATCAGGCGTGCCCGCAAGGGTACCGTGGGTTCGAATCCCACCCTCTCCGCCATTTCGACGCAGTCGAAATGGCGGTGCCGCCCAAAGGGCTGCGGCAGACGCGGAGCGGATGCCGGGGAGGGATATGGGGCGCGCGGAGCGCGAGTGCGCAGCACCTGCCGAAGGCAGCCAATCCCACCCCCTCCGCCATTCGACGCAGTCGAAATGGCGGCCTCGCGAAGCGAGGCTGGAGCGGGCGACGAGACGTGAGATAGGGGCAAAGCCGCGGGCTTTGGGGCGCAGCCCCGAGTGTAACGAGCCAATCCCACCCTCTCCGCCATGATTCGCCGAGGGAATCGAAGGCGAAGCGTGCCCTCCGAGGTCCCGGGGCCGCGGGACGAAGGATTGCGTTTAGCCACCACCCGGACCCGAGTGGTCTCGCATGCCGCGGCCACCCCGGACTCAACTGAACCGGCGGGCGCGAAAACCCGTCAGACGACAAAATCCTCCGGCCTGAAGGTGAGCATCTGCCGGGCGGCGATGGCTTCGTTGACCTTGAGCACGGTGACGGCGCTGGCGAAGGCGGACTCGCCGGGGCAGTTCAGCGGCGTGCCGTGGCGGATGGCATCGAAGAAGTTCTCGAGGTGCGGCTGATGGATGGCCTTGTCGAGGGTCACCGGGAGGTCCCAGGCCGAGAGCTGGGCGGTTTCGCGGACATCCACCGTGGCCGCCTTGGCGGGGCCGCCGAGCTTGGGCCTCGGCTTTTCCCAGGGCTTGACGGGAGCGGGGGCACCCTCGCCGGAGCCCGGCCGGAGGATGAGCCCCCGGTCCACCCACTGGTCCCACTCGGGCGCGCGCGCCTCGCGATAGAGCTTCGTGAATTTCGGATTCTCGGAGATCTTCAGCGCCCCTTCATCGCCCATGAAATACTCGTGGTAGCCGCCGCCGGCGCTGGTGGTGGTGAGCACCTGGTACGTGGCGCGCACCGGACCGGCGGGAGTGGCATATTCGTAGATGGCGCAGGCGTTGTCATACCACTCGTGGTTCCGGTAATAGTCCACTCCGCCGCCGGCCAAGACCGAGGTGGGATTGGCGCCGAGCAGCCAGTTGAAGATGTCGATCTGGTGCGCGCCGAGGTCGGAAATCGGACCGCCGGCATAGCGCTTGAACCAGCGCCAGTTCCGGAACTCGTGCATGTTGGCGTAGCCGTATTCCGCGAGCTTGGCATCGGTGAGGGCGTATTTGGCGGGATAGCCGAGATCCGCGGTGACCGCGCGGTTCCATTGGCCGGAGGCATTGGTGATCCGGCCGAGCAGGCGGGCCTCACGGACGATCTTGTCGCGGGCATGCTGGTAGCGCGGATTGCTGCGGCGCTGGTGGCCGATCTGGAGGAGCTTGCCGGTCGCGCGGGCGGTGAGGACCATCGAGCGGGCGTTCTCGACCGTATTGGCCATGAGTTTTTCGCAATAGACGTGCTTGCCGGCCTTGAGGGCCGCGTTGGTGTGCTCGGCGTGGACGAAGTCCGGCGTGGCGACGAGGACCGCATCGAGATCGGGCACGGCGGCGAGCATCTCGCGGTGGTCCTCGAAGGGCCTGGCCTCATGGCCGAACTTGCCCAGCAGGCGCTCGGCGTAGGTGCGGTTGTAGGCCCAGATGTCGCAGACGGCCTGGAAGCGGATGTCCGGGATCTTGAGTGCCGCGTTGAGCAGCACGCGGCCTTGTTCGCCGCAGCCGATGAGGCCGACGTTGAGGGTGCGGGCGCCGCTGCCGGCGGCGCGTACGATGGCCGGAGCGGCGACGAGCATGGCGCCAAGCTTGGCGCCGGTGGCGAGGAAGTCGCGGCGGGTGAAGGAAGGATCGGGGGAGAAGGTTTCGGGCATGACGGCGGTTTGGGCTGGGAGAGGCGATTGATTCAAGGGACAGTGGGAGGAATCACGGAAAGCGCGGAACACACAGAATCCGGGGCTGGGCCACGGAAGGCTGGTTGCGGCCAGGTTCCGTTCAGTTCTTGTCCGCCCAGAGGGCGAAGCGGTTGTGGCGGACGAGGACGAGGGCCGCGGCGAACATCACGATGTGCAGTCCGAGCCAGGCGACACCCTCGCTTTCCTGCACCGCCATGAGGCCGAACGAGAGACCGACGTAGAGCAGGCCCGTGAGCTGGAGGGTGAGGCGGGTCTTCAAACCCAGGAGCAGGAGGGCGCCGAAGAGCAGCAGCAGGGGACCGAGGGAGAGGGCGAAGTTCCTGGTGGCCCAGAGCGGCAGGAAGGAGGCGCCGGTGATGCCCGAGGCCATGCGCGCCATGTTCGCGGTGTAGTTCTCGAAGGTGTACTTGCCCCCGGCCTCGAATTTCTCGAGGCCGGCGAGGAAGGTGCGCAGACCGAGGAACAGTCGCAGCAGGAGGAAGGCGGCCGTGTAGTCGCCGTTGCGGGTGGGGGTGGGGGCGGAGGTTTCGCTCATGAGAGAAAGGGGAGCTTGGCTGGAACGATTCGGGACATCGGGTAGGTTTCGCCCCGGCGGAAACATCTCATCCCGGCGATACCACGAGATTGGGATCGAGAGGTTGCGGCACGCGCTTGCCAGACTGGTGCCGCGTGGAACGGAGGGGGCGCACCTGCACGAGTCCGGTGTTGATGAGTAGGCGACAGGGAAATTGTCAGCAAATATACACCGGCCGGCCCCCGCGGGCGTGTCCCCTGTTCCTGCGACAGGCGCCTGCGCGGGGCATCTGCTAGGCTCGCGGCGCTGCATCCCGTCGGGCGCAGCATCACCTCTGGTTCCCCGGCAATTCCCCACCCCCAACCCTCACGTGGCCAGCATGCCTCATCGGTCGTTGCTACCCTTCCGCCTGCGTCCGGTGTCGGCCCTCGGCACGATGACCGCGACGGCGTGGCTCCCCGGCGCCCAGGCTGCGCCGGCTGGCAGCGGCGCGGTTCGCATGAGGGCGGTCGGCTCCGCCACCGGAACCGGACGGTGGGACGCCGGCAAGCCCGGGATCGACGAAACGGTCACCGTCCGCACCGGCGGCGCGTTTCGCCCCGAGTTCGCCTTGCGGGCTGCCGACATCCGGTCCGTCGCGCTCCAACCCCTCTGATCCCTTTCCGTTCGCCACCCCTCACATGATTCCTGGCCCAAGCCGCAAACAGCGAACGGCCCAAAACCCCAAGCAACTACCCATAACCCATGAATAGGTACAGATTGTTCAGATCCTCCGTGCTGGCGCTATGCTCGGCACTTTCCGTCGGTCCCATGTGGGCGCAAACCGCGGCCGACACCCCGGCCGGTTCATCCTCGTCGGCGACCTCCCGCGAGGAGGACGTGATCGTCCTCGACCCCTTTACCGTCACCACCGACCACGAAGGCTACAAGGCCGACGACACCCTCGCGGGCGGTCGCGTCCGCACCCAGCTCAGGGACACCCCGTCTTCGCTGTCGGTCGTGACGAAGAAATTCCTGACCGACCTGAATATCAACAACCAGGAGGATCTGTTCGTTTACACCAACAACACGGAGATCGCCGGCCTCTACGGAAACTATTCCGGCATGAGCACGCGCGGCCAGGGCATCGCCGGAGGCGCGGAAGCCACGCGGTTGACCAATCCGGCGGGAGTCAATCGCGGCCGCGGCCTGACGGCGATGGACGGCACCCGGAACTACTTCCCCAGCGATATCCCGTGGGATGGTTACAACATCAGCCGCGTCGACATCTCGCGCGGCCCGAACTCCTTCCTGTTCGGCACCGGCAGTCCGTCCGGCATCTCGAACGTGTCCACCAACGAG
Source organism: Lacunisphaera sp. (assembly GCA_035549955.1). Taxonomy (GTDB): domain Bacteria; phylum Verrucomicrobiota; class Verrucomicrobiia; order Opitutales; family Opitutaceae; genus Lacunisphaera. The sequence continues at coordinate 8,900 of DASZPS010000169.1, forward strand.
GCCACGTTCCGGGATGGAGGCTCGTTCGATGTGCATATCGGGAGCTACGGCACGACACGCGAGTCGCTCGACTTCAACAAGGTGCTGGTGCCCGGCCAGGCGACCATCCGGCTCGACCTCGTGAATGACAACCGGAAGTTCGAGCAGGAACCGGCCTTCAACCACAGCCAGCGCGCCTACGGCGCGATTCGCGTCGATCCGAAGTTCTTCCGGACCGACTCGGCTTACACCAAGATCCAGGCCAGCTTCGAGCACGGCAAGGTGTTGTCCAACAATCCCCGCACGCTGCCTCCGATGGATTACCTCAGCGGCTACCTGGGCGACCCGGACGCCAGCAAGACCGGCTACAATCCCTGGCTGTATAACCAGGACGAGAACGTCGGTCCCGATCCCCGTTACAGCCTCTGGGCCGGAGCGGGTTCGCTGGCCAACCAATATCAGTGGGCCAACGACGCGCAGCTTTACTACGACGCCATGACCGGAGCGTTGCTCGACGGCGGCCAGGCCGGCTACACCACGCCCACCGGCAACGGCTATGGCGCGGAGCCGAACACCTGGAACGTCCACACCGTGGGCTACTACAGCATGGCGCGCGCCTCGAACTACTATTACCGCCAGGCACATAACAACCAGGACGGCGGCCCGTTTGCCGGCGCCTATCGCGGCACCGTGCGCTATTTCGACAAATCGCTCAGCGATCCGAGCATTTTCGATTTCTACAACCAGCTCATCGACGGCGACAACAAGCGGGAATGGCAGCGCTGGAACACCTACAACGTCAGCATCGTGCAGAGCCTGTTTCACGACCGCCTGGTGCTCCAGGGCGTCGTCGATCACCAGGAATACCTCAACGGCAACGCGGGCATCCTGAGCAACCCGTGGCTGGTCCTCGACCTGAACAGCTACAACCTGAAGACCCCGACCTGGCTCCCTGGCGCCACGACCAACCCGAACCTCGGCCGGCCCCTCGTGTTCGGCAACCAGGGCAACCACAACATCAACCGGACCGAGCGCGACAACTACCAGATGACCGCCGCGTACACCCTGGACCTCGAGCGCGACCTCGGCATGAGGGGCTTCTGGGGCCGTCTCCTCGGCAAGCAGGATTTGACCGCGCTCGCCGGCAGCTACGACAAGTTCGAGGAACACCGCAACTACAAGCTCTACGGCATCGACCCGAGCTACAAGGTGTACAACGGCGACAAGACCTCCGCCCAGGTGCTGCAGACCGACAACGGCTTCAACTGGCTCGCCTACGTCGGACCGTCGCTGCTCGGGAAAAGCGCCGCCGGCGCGAATCTGAGCAACCTGGCGACGAGCCTCTCGCTGCCGAGTTCCTATTCCTACACGGTATTTTCGAAGGACTGGACCGCCGGAAGCTCGGTCAATCCGTCCGACCCGTGGACCTTCACGGGGGGAATGAACGGCGCCACCATGACCCAGACCCAGGCGGACAATCCCGCCAATTACCGGGGCTACACGCGCGTGAGCGTTCCCATGATTGCTGACGGCCGGCCCCGTGACGTGCTGGCCACGGGTGGCACGCAGCGGCGGCAGAAGATCACCTCCACGGCCCTGCTTTACCAGGGTCACTTCTGGGATGACACCATCATTCCCTCGTTCGGCTATCGCCGGGACAAGACGTTCCAACAGGGTTCCGATGCGAGCCGCCACCGGGATACCAAGACCGGCATCTACGACCTGAACTACCACATCGACATCGACGATCCGACCGGGATTGAAGCCACCACCACCTCGAAGAGCTATGGCGTGGCCGTGCACCTGCCCAAGTCGCTCAAGAAGAATCTCCCGGAAGGCACGGATGTGAGCCTCTACTACTTCCATGGCTCCAACCAGACCCCCCGGGTGCGTTACGCGATCGATGGTTCGCAGCTGCCCAATGAGTCCGGCGAGACCGACGACTACTCGGTGCAGTTCGATGGCTTCAGCGGCCGCCTGACCGCGCGCCTCACGTATTTCAAGACGCTGAACAGCAATTCCTCGGCGTCGGTCGGCCAGCCGCTCGGCACCTTCATGGTCCGCGCGCTCCCCGAGTGGACGCTGATGTTGCATGCCTACAGCATGGCGCACCGCGCCCTGCCCAAGGATGCCGACGGCTACTACATCCTGCCCTCGTCCAAGTGGGATTCGTGGACCCGCGAATCCTGGGCCAACTGGCCGTACACCTGGATGGACCAGCATCCGGCCGAGGCCGCCAAGGCCAACGCCGACATGATGACCAAGTTCACCGAGCTGTATCCGCAGTCCTACTGGGATAACTACGGTTATCACGTCGACGTCGAAGCCATCAAGCGGGGCGACTGGGCCCATGTCGTCCAGGGCACGGACTTCCCGTACTTCCCCCCGCAGTTGGGTGGCGGCGACACGGTCCATGGCGAATACCCGACGATTGACCAGAACCTGATGTCCAAGGGCTTCGAATTCGAAATGACGTTCCGGCCGGTCAAGAACTGGGACATCACCTTCAACGCGTCGAAGGTCGACGCCACACAGGTCGGCCTCGGGGCCGCGGCCACGAAGCAACTGACCGGCATGGCGGACCTGTTCCTCGGTTCCGGGGTGCAATACGCCGGCATCTGGGGCGGCTACGAGGGAGCGAAGAACTCGTTCCTGTCCGACATCTGGGCGCCTTACCTCACCCAAGTGGCGCTGATCGGCGGCGACCAGCCCGAGATGCGGAAATACAAGTTCAACCTCATCTCGAACTATCGCTTCACCCGCGAACGCTTTAAGGGCCTCGAGGTCGGCGGCGCCTGGCGCTGGGAAGACCGCGCGATCCTCGGCTATGGCATCCACGAAACCACGATCTACGGTGAAAAAGCCTGGATCGCCGACGTGAACCAGCCGATCTACGGCCCGACCGATTCCCACTTCGACGCGTGGGTGGGTTACCAGCACAAGCTGTCCGACAAGTTGGACTGGAGGGTGCAGTTCAACGTGCGCAGCCTCGGCGAAAGCACTCACCTGGTGAAGGCCGCGGTGGAGCCGGATGGCAATGTGGCCCAATCGCGCATCGTCAGTGGTGCCACCTATGACTTCAGCATGAAGTTCTCGTTCTGAGCCCCACCGGACTTGGTTCCTCCCGCCATGGTTAGGGGAATCTTATTAGGAGGGTGGCGCCGGCCGTTCCGGCTGGCGCCACCTTGCGGGCTTCGGGCCCAAACCGAACCGGCGTGGTCCGGCCCGCCGGAACATTTCACCCCCCCCGCCAGGCGAATTTTCCGCTCGTCATCGTCATTCGGACTCCACTCACCGGCATCGCCGATGAATTTCTGCCATCGCAACTCTCCCCAATTTTCGCCAGAAAACAACCTGCGGCGATGTGGTGCTGCAACTGACAGCCGAATCGGCGCCAACCTTTGAAGAACTCGGACCTGTATCGATCCAACCGCACGGCGACGGTCCTGTCGCTCGCCTTGCTCGCGCTGCTGCCGGGGTTCGCACTCGCGCAGCTCCCCACGCCCACCTACGGGTGGAATCTCGGCAACACGCTGGAGCCGCCGGGAGGCGAAGGCACCTGGGGCCCCGCGGCCACGCAAAACCTGATCAATGCCGTCGCGGATGCGGGCTTCAACACGATCCGCCTCCCCGTGGCGTGGGACAGCCATGCCAACCAATCCACCCACCTGATCGACCCCGCGTGGATGGCCCGCGTGAAACAGGTGGTTGATTGGTGTTACGCGAAGAATCTCCGCGTCATCATCAACTGTCATTGGGATGGCGGCTGGCTGGAGAACAACATCACCGACACGGTGAATCCGACCATCAATGCCAAGATGCAGTCCTACTGGACCCAGATCGCGACGGCCTTCGCCGGCTACGACGATCGTCTGCTCTTCGCCGGCGCGAACGAGCCCAATTGCGGCACGGCGGCCCAATGGGCGACCTTGCGCAGCTATTACAACACCTTCATCAGCGCCGTCCGCGCCACCGGGGGCAACAACGCTTCCCGCTGGCTGGTGATCCAGGGGCCCGACACCAACATCGACAAGACTTACGACTGGGTGAGTGTGCTGCCGACCGACTCCGCCACCGGCAAACTCATGGTCGAGGTTCATTTCTATCCCTTTCAGTGGACCATCATGACCAAGGACGAGTCGTGGGGGAAGATGTTCTACTTCTGGGGGCAGGGATATCACTCCCCCACGATGCTCGACCGCAATTCCACGTGGGGCGAGGAGGCCTACGTCGACGAGCAATTCCAGAAAATGGCGACCAAGTTCGTCAACCAGGGCGTGCCGGTGATCGTCGGCGAATGGGGGGCGGTCAAGCGCACGGGCTATCCCGACCTTACGGGCACGGAATTGAACCGGCACCTCGCCTCCCGGACCTACTTCGCCAAAACGATCACGGACAAGGCGAACGCGCTTGGCCTCAAACCGATCTGGTGGGACGCGGGTGGCACCGGCAGCAATACCATGTGGCTGTTCGACCGAACCACCGCGGTCATGATCGACCCGGACACCATTAACGCCCTGACCGGCGGTCCGGCGCTGGCGCCGCCTGGCAGCTCATCCCTCCCCAACGCCCCGGGCGGGCTGGCGGCAGCCGCCGCGTCATCCAGTCAGGTCAATGTCACGTGGGCCGACAACGCCGCCAACGAGGACGGCTTCGAGCTGGATCGAGCGACCAATTCCACGTTCACCAGCGGGCTGGTCACGGCCACCCTGGCGGCCAACACCACCAGCCGAACGGTCAGCGGGTTGACCGCCGCGACGACCTATTATTTCCGGGTCCGCGCGGTCAACAACGCTGGAGCCAGCCCATACTCCAGCACTGCCAGTGTCATGACCTCGAATGCATCGCCACCTCCGCCGACCGGCGGCACCTCTTCGTCTGCCGGCGGCAACACGGGCGGTGGCGGTGGTGGCGGCGCCCCGAGCGCGTGGTTTGTCGGAACCCTCCTGCTGGCGGCAACAATGCGCAGAGGTTTCTGCCGCCAGCGCGGCCGCGGATGCCCAGGATCCACCTCCGGCACGGGCAGGGGGTGAGGCCAGGATCGTTCCGTCGGCGGTGTCCCCTGTTTCGGTGCCAGGCGGATGGCCGCGGCCCGTGCGTCCATTCCCCATCCCGGTTCCAAGCCAATCAACGCTTATGAAAGTCTGTCTCTCACTTGTTCTCGCCGTGCTCGGTCTCGCGGTTGAATCAGACCGTCTGCACGCCGCCGAGGCTGCCGCCGGGCGCGAACGCGTCAACTTCGACGCGGGCTGGCGCTTCGCACTCGGGCACGCCACCGACCGCGGCCAGGACTTCGATCCGGCCGCGAACATGTTCTCCTATTTCGCCAAGGCGGGTTTCGCTTCCGGCGCAGCCGATCCCAAGTTCGACGACTCCGCCTGGCGCTTGCTCGACTTGCCGCACGACTGGGCCGTGGAACTGCCCTTCAGCGAAAAAGCCAGCGGCTCCCACGGCTTCAAGGCGATCGGCCGCGCGTTTCCCGAAAACAGCGTCGGTTGGTATCGGAAGAAATTTAACATCCCAGCCGCCGACCTCGGCCGCCGCATCAGCCTCGAGTTTGACGGCGTGTTCCGCGACTCGGTCGTCTGGGTCAACGGCCATTACCTCGGCACCGAGGAGAGCGGCTACAGCGGCTTCGCCCGGAACCTCTCCGAGATCCTGAACTATGGCGGTGACAACGTCGTCGTCGTGCGCGTGGACGCCTCGCTGGAGGAGGGCTGGTTTTATGAGGGGGCCGGCATCTACCGGCACGTCTGGCTCACGAAGACCGAGCCGCTCCACGTGGCCCGTTGGGGCACGGCTGTGACCAGCGACGTGCGAGCGGACCAGGCGCAGGCGGAGGTCACCGCTCGCGCCACCATCGCGAACGAGGGAACGGAACCGGCCAAATTTCATCTGGAGCAGACGATCATCGGACCCGACGGCGACCGCCTGGCCTCGATCACGCTCACCGGTCTCAAGGCGGCCCCGGGCACGCAGACAGATTTTTCCGTGGCGCTGGCCATCCCCCGGCCCCGGCTCTGGTCGCTTGAAACCCCCGTGCTGCACCGGCTGGTCACGGTCGTGCGCAGCGAGGACGGCGCCGAACTCGACCGCTACGAAACCCCCTTCGGCATCCGCACCATCCGCTGGGATCCGGACGAGGGGTTCTTTCTCAACGGCCGGCATGTCGTGCTCAAGGGAACGAACAACCATCAGGACCACGCGGGGGTCGGCGTCGCCGTGCCGGACGCGCTCTGGGATTTCCGCATCCGGAAATTGCAGGAGCTCGGCAGCAACGCCTACCGCTGCGCCCACCACCCGCCCGCACCCGAGTTGCTCGAGGCCTGCGACCGCCTCGGCATGCTGGTGATCGACGAGAACCGCCTCACCGGCACCACGGAGTACCATTATGACCACCTCCGGCGCATGGTTCTCCGCGACCGCAACCACCCGAGCATCATCCTCTGGTCGGTCGGCAACGAAGAATGGGCCGTCGAGGGCACCGACCAGGGCACGCGCATCACCGCGGCCATGCAGGCGTTCGTGCAGCGCCTCGATCCCAGCCGGCCCGTGACCATCGCGATCAGCGGCGGCTGGGGTCGCGGAAACTCCCTCCCCATCGAGGCGGCCGGCGTCAACTACATCGACAACCTCCGCGGCAGCGGCTTCACGACCGACGCGTGGCACGCGCAGCATCCCGGCCAGCTGATGCTCGGCACCGAGGAATGCGCCTTCACCCAGACGCGTGGCATCTATGCGGATGACCGCGACGCCGGCCACCTGCGCGCCTATGACTGGGATCCCTCGACCTGGGGCTCGAGCGCCGAGCAGGGCTGGTCGCATTACGCGGAGCGGAAATTCCTCGCGGGCCTCTTCGTCTGGACGGGCTTCGATTACCGCGGCGAGCCCACGCCCTTCGGATGGCCGGCCATCGGGTCGCAGTTCGGCATGCTCGACACCTGCGGGTTTCCGAAGGACGCCGCCTTCTACTTTCGCGCCTGGTGGCGCGACGAGCCGCTGTTGCACGTATTGCCGCACTGGAACTGGCCGGGCCGCGAAGGCGAGGCGATTCCGGTCTGGGTTTACAGCAACTGCGACGAGGTGGAGCTGTTCCTCAATGGCCGCAGTCTCGGTCGCCAGGCGATGTCGCGAAATTCGCACCTCGAATGGTCCGTGCCCTACGCGCCCGGCGCGCTGCTAGCGCGCGGCTACCGCGGCGGCCAGCCCACGCTCACCACGCAGGTCGAGACCACCGGCGCGCCGGCGAAGCTCGTGCTCGCGCCGGACCGCACGACGATTGCCGCCGACGGCGCCGACGCGGCGGTGTTCGCCGTCTCGACCGTCGATGCCCAGGGCCGGCACGTGCCCACGGCCGATGCGCTCGTGAAATTCGCCGTGACCGGCGGCCGCATCATCGGCGTCGGCAATGGCGACCCCGCCAGCCACGAATCCGACCAGGCGGGCCAGCGCCGCCTCTTCAACGGCTACGCCCAGGTGATCGTCCAGTCCACGCGCGAGCCCGGCGAGATTAGGCTCACCGCGCAGGCGGACGGCCTGGCCGCCGCCGAAAGCACGCTTGCCGCCCAGGCGGCGAAGTGAACCTCATGGTGCCATGGCCAGGCCCCTTCCCGCCGCTTCCCGCCTGCGTTTTGTCCGCTCGTGCGGCCGTCTCCTGGCCGGCTCGTTGCTGACCGCCGTGGCCGCCGGCGCGGCCGCGGGGCAAACGCCCATTCCTTACGGCCCATTGCAGATCATCGCCCCGGGCGATTCCGCGGACGTGATCGCCGAGAAGGCGGCGAAGGTCCTGCCTCGGCCCAACCAATCGGCATGGATGCGGCTCGAGCGGACGTTTTTCCTGCACTACGGCCCCAACACATTTCGCGGAGTGGAGTGGGGCGACGGCCGCGAGGACCCCGCCATCTTCAAACCCAGCGCCCTGGATGCGAACCAGTGGCTCGACACCGTGGCGGATGCCGGCGGCAGGCTGCTGATCCTCGTCAGCAAGCACCACGACGGGCTTTGCTTTTGGCCCTCGCGCTACACCAAGCACTCGGTCGCCGCCAGCCCCTGGCGCGACGGCAAAGGTGACATGGTCCGCGAGGTGGCCGACGCGGCCCGGGCCCACGGCGTCAAGCTGGGCGTCTATCTTTCGCCGGCCGACCTGTACCAGCTGCGCACCAATCCCACGAATCCCGCCGGCTACTACGGCAATGGCAGCCCGAAGGTCCGCTCCACCATCCCCACGGACCCGGCCAGCTTCCAGTCCGATCCCGCGAAGGGGCGGCCGCCCCTGGCGGGCTTCGCCAGCTGCAGCTACGAGGTGGACGACTATAACCGTTACTTCCTCAACCAGCTCTACGAGCTGCTCACGGAATACGGCCCGATCGCCGTGGCCTGGTTCGACGGCGCCAACCCCGACCCGAGCGTGCAGCAGACCTATGACTACGCCGCCTGGTACGACCTGATCCGCCGGCTCCAGCCTGACGCGGTCATCTCGGTCAAGGGTCCCGACGTGCGCTGGGTCGGCAACGAGGGCGGCGTCGGCCGCACCACGGAATGGAGCGTCATCCCGTTGGCGCAGCCGCCTGAAAAGCACGGCTGGCCGGACCTGACCGCCCGCGATCTGGCCAGTCGCGCGAAGCTCACGCCCGGTTCCCATCTCTGGTGGTATCCCGCCGAGGTGAATACCTCCATCCTCCACGGCTGGTTCTGGGCTGAGGGCAAGCGCGTCAAGAGTCCCGCCGATCTCGTGGACTACTACTACACCTCGGTCGGCCGGAACGGCGTCATGCTGCTGAACCTCGCGCCCGACACGCATGGCCGCATTCCCGACAACCAGGTGGCCGCGCTTCGCCGGATGACCGAGGTGGTTGCCGACACCTTTGCCCGCGACCTCGCCGTCGGCGCGAAGTTCGAGGCCGACAGCTCGCAACCGGCGCAGCCACCCGCGCTCGCGCAGGACGACAACCTCGACACCTGGTGGGAGGCCGCTCCGGGCCGCACGAGCGCCAGCTTCACGCTGACGTGGTCCGCCGCCGTCACGTTCGACGTCGTCTCACTCCAGGAAGCCGTGGATCATCGTGGCCAGCGGATTGAGTCCTTCGTGATCGAAATCTGGAACGGCTCAGCCTGGATTGCTCCGCCCGCCGTCGAGGAGCAGACCACGGTCGGCTTCAAGCGCCTGTTGCGCCTCGCGGTGCCGGTCACGGCCGATCGCGTGCGCATCCGCATCACGGGTTCGCGGCTGGAGCCGACGCTGGCGGAAGTCGGCCTGTTCCAGCAGGCGCTGCCAGGCGCCCCGACGATTTCGCTCCGCAGTCGCGAAGGTTGGATCACCCTCACGCATCCCCATCCGCGGCCTATTGTCTACACCCTCGACGGCAGCGAGCCGACGGCCCGGTCGCCGGTCTACCGCTCGGCGCTCCCGCTCCCGCGCGGCGGCACCGTGAAGGCGGCGGTGTTGACTGCCGACGGCCGCGTCGGACTCACCGCATCCCGCACCGTGGTCGGGCTCGCGTCCGCCGGCTGGAAGGCGGAGGCCTCGGGCGCGGAGGAAAGCGGTTTTCCCGCCGCCCACGCGATCGATGCCAGCCCCGGCACGTATTGGAAAGTTCGGGCTGCGACCGGCGAGACGCCGCGCCCGACGCTTACGGTGGACATGGGCGCCCCGCAGCGCATCGCCGGCTTCGCCTACCTGCCGCGCCAGGATTGGAACCCGCTGAGCATGGTGGATCGCTGCCGCTTCGAGACCAGCCTGGACGGAACCACCTGGACGGTGCAGGTGCAGGAGCAGTTCTTCGGCAACATCCGGAACAACCCGATCCTGCAGGAGGTCCGCTTCGCGTCTGTCGAAGCGCGGTTCTTCCGCTTCACCGCCTTGCATGACCTCGACGGCAACGGCTGGGTCGGCGCCGCCGAACTCACCGTGCTGCCCGCCGAGTAGACCGCCGGGCAAACGCCAATCCCTTTTCGCATGACTACCAAGCATCCCTCCGCCCCATGCCTCACCCTGTTGGTGGGCCTGGCGCTCACGATCACCCCGATCCGGGCCGATGTCGTTCCGGCCTCGCTGTTTTGCGACCACGCGGTGTTGCAGCAAGACCGTCCCATTCCCGTGTGGGGCACGGCCGACGACGGCGAGGTCGTCACGGTCGCGCTCGCCGGCCACACGGTGTCCACCGTGGCGCGCGGCGGACGCTGGAGCGTGCAATTGCCTGCGCTGCCCATGGGCGGTCCGCACGTGCTGGCGATCACCGGCCGGAATCGCGTGGAGCTGACCGACGTGCTGGTCGGCGAAGTCTGGGTCTGCGGCGGCCAGTCCAACATGGAAAGGCAGCTTGGCCTGCGGGAGGGCCAGCGGCCGATCGACAACTGGCAGGCCGAGGCCGCCACGGCCGACTTCCCGCTGATCCGCCACTTCGGCGTGGCCCAGCGGCTCGCGCTGGCGCCCCAGTCGCAGGTCGGGGGCAAGTGGGTGGTCTGCACGCCGCAAACCGCCCCCGATTTTTCCGCCGTCGGATTTTTCTTCGCCCGCGCCCTCTCTGCGGCCCGGGCCCGCGGGACGCCGATCGGCCTGATCCACAGCTCGTGGGGTGGCACGCCGGCCGAGTCCTGGACCAGCCGCGAGGGACTGCGCCAGGTGCCGGAGTTGCAGGACACCGTCGCCCGGCTCGATGCCTTCCACCGGGATCCGGTGGCGGCGCGCGCCGAGTACGAACGGGACCTGGTCCGTTGGTTTGCCGACAACGACCCGGGCTCCGGGGCGGCGGCGCCCTGGCATGCGGCGGCGCTCGATGCCCGGGCGTGGCCGCAGATGAATCTCCCGGCGAAGTGGGAGGACGCCGGCCTGCCTGCGTTCGACGGCATCGTGTGGTTCCGGCGGGAAGTCGACGTGCCGGCCGATTGGGTGGGGCACGAATTGGAGCTCCAGCTCGGGGCGATCGACGACATCGACACCACCTGGGTCAACGGCCGCCTGGTCGGCAGCGAAAAAGTGTGGAATACCCCGCGCGTTTACCGCGTGCCCGCCGACACCCTGCGGGCCGGGCGCAATGTCATTGCCGTCCGCGTGCTCGATACCGGGGGCGGCGGCGGCCTCTGGGGTGACGGACATGCGCTGCGGCTCGTGCGGACCGACGATCCCGCGCAGTCGCTTCCCCTCGACGGCGCGTGGCGCTACCGGAGTTCGGCCGCGCTGCGCGAACTCCCCGCGCCGCCGGCCGAGGTGGGCGGCACCTCCGGCACGCCCACGGTGCTCTACAACGGCATGATCGCGCCGCTGCTGCCTTATGCGATTCGCGGCGTGATCTGGTACCAGGGCGAGGCCAACGCCAACCAAGCGCAGCGCTACCGCCGGATCTTTCCCAATCTCGTCGCCGACTGGCGGCGCGCGTGGGGGCAGGGCGACTTCCCGTTCCTCTTTGTGCAGATCGCGCCGTTCACCGGCATGCCCCCGGAGATCCGCGAGGCGCAGCGGCTTTCGCTCGCGCAGATTCCCAACTCCGCCATGGTCGTGACGCTTGACGTGGGCGATGCCAACGACATCCACCCGACCGCCAAGAAGCCCGTGGGCGAAAGGCTCGCCCTGGCCGCCCGGGCCGTCGCCTACGGCGAGACGATCGAATACTCCGGGCCGCTGTTCGCTTCGTTCCGCCCCGACGGCGCGCGCGCCGTGCTCACCTTCACCCATGTCGGCGGCGGCCTGGTCGCCCGCGCCGGCGAGCTGAAAGGCTTCACGATCTGCGGCGCCGACGGCGTGTTCCATCCCGCCCGGGCCAGAATCGTGGGCGACACCATCGAGGTCTCATCGGCGATGGTACCTGCGCCGACCGCGGTCCGCTATGCCTGGGCCGACGTGCCCGAAGGCAACCTGTTCAACGGTGCCGGCCTGCCGGCGTCTCCCTTCGCGAGCGATTCGCCCTGACACCTCGCGCCGCACCTGCACTCCAACCTGAGAAATCATGATCCACCGGAAAACCGCCGTTCGCCTCCGCCCTCTCCCCCTCCTGCTCGGACTCATGGTCACTGGCTCGCTGACGGCCAGCTCCCCGAGCAGCGCCACGCCCAGCGTGATCGTCAACCCCGCCGCCGAGCCGGTCGCATCGGGCAAATTCGCCCCGAGTTGGGCATCCCTGCGCCAGTATCGGGTGCCCGGTTGGTTTCGCGACGCGAAGTTCGGCATCTGGGCGCATTGGGGGCCGCAGTGCGAGCCCGAGCGCGGCGACTGGTACGCCCGCCACCTGTATTTCGAGAATGGCCCCGCCTGGGGAGCCAACGTCACGGTTTCCCACCGCGAGACCTACGGCCACCCTTCCCAAGCCGGGTTCAAGGAGGTCATCCACGCGTGGAAAGCGGAGAAATGGGATCCGGACCGGCTGCTCGACCTCTACCGGCGCGCGGGCGCCCGGTATTTTTTCGCCCTCGCCAACCACCACGACAACTTCGACCTGTGGGATTCGAAATACCAGCCGTGGAATTCCGTGCGCGTCGGTCCGCAAAAGAACCTGATCGCCGGCTGGGCCCGGGCGGCGCGGGCCCACGGCCTGAAGTTCGGCGTAAGCGTTCACGCGTCCCACGCCTGGAGCTGGTACGAGCCGGCGCAGGGCGCCGACAAAAAGGGCCCGCTCGCCGGCGTGCCCTACGACGGGAAGCTCACGAAGGCCGACGGCAAGGGCACCTGGTGGGAGGGTCTCGACCCGCAGGATCTTTACGAACAGCGGCACGAGCCCGCCCCCGGTTTCGACGATCCCAAGACCATCCATGCCCGCTGGGAATGGGGCGGCGGCCTGACGCCGCCCAGCCAGGCCTATTGCGAAAAGTTCTACAACCGCACGATTGAGCTCATCGACAAGTACCGCCCCGACCTGATCTATTTCGACGACACCGCGCTGCCGCTCTGGCCGGTGAGCGACGCGGGGTTGAAGATCGCCGCGCATTTCTACAACCGCAGCAACGCGTGGCGGAGCGACGACGGCGTGCTCTTCGGCAAGATCCTCGATCCGGACCAGCGCCAGTGCATGGTGTGGGACATCGAGCGCGGCCGCAGCAACGTGATCGAGCCGGAGCCCTGGCAGACCGACACCTGCCTCGGCGACTGGCACTACAACCGGGCGGTGCTCGACCGCCACGGTTACAAGAGCGCGCGGACCGTGGTGCACACGCTCATCGACGTCGTCAGCAAGAACGGCAACCTGCTCCTCAACGTCCCGCTGAAGGGCGACGGCACGCCCGACGCCGACGAGATCGCCATTCTCGAGGGCATCTCCGCCTGGATGCAGATCAACCAGGAGTCGATCCACGACACGCGCCCGTGGAAGGTGCCCGGCGAGGGCCCGCAGATGGCGAACCTGAAGCCGTTGCAAGGTCCGGGCTTCAACGAGGGCGAGGGCAGTCCGTTCACCGCCGAAGACATCCGCTTCACAAGGAAGGACGCCATTCTCTACGCCCACGTCCTCGGTGCGCCGAAATCCGCCGTGACCATCAGGTCCCTCGGCACCGCGGCCGGATTGCTCGATGGCGCCATTGGCAGTGTCACGCTCCTCGGCAGCGACGAGAAGCTCACGTGGTCGCAATCCGCCGATGCGTTGACGATTGAGCCGCCGGCCGGCATCCCAAACGCGATCGCGCTGGTCTTCAGGATCACCCAGCGCCCCTAAACCGGGCTGCCCGCCCGGATCTCCGGAACGGACACTGTTCCGGAGAAACCCCCTGATTGGAGCGCATCCGCGGCCGACGCCATCGCTTCGTTCAATGCTTTCAGGTAGCCCAAACCCTTCAGCCATGGAGTGAGGGCACCTTCGGGTTCAAGGTGCCTTCATTCGTGCGCAATTGCGGAATGTGCGGGAGTTGCGGGGGACACAACTACTCGACGATCAGCTCGGCGATGGCCCACGGGTTGTTCGGGCGGTTGCCGAGCTGGCGGAGCCAGACGTAGCGGCCGCGCGTGCCGGCGGGCAGCCTGGCCACGGTCTGCAGGTGCTCCCCCTCCATCTCCAGCAGCGCGTCGCCGGTTTTCGCGGGATCGTCGCTGACGAACACGGCGAGGCGGTCGGGCCAGTCCCATTCGCGGCCGCCGTGGTCGAGCGTGATGGTTCGCACGGGCCGGGAGTTGTGCAGGTCCAGGCGCAGCCAGCCGCCGGGGGAGTTGGGAATCAGCCAGCAGGTGTCGCGCTGGCCGTCGGTCATCAGTGCGGTCAGGTCGCCGGCTCCCGAGGCCGTGAAGAGGGGCGGGCCCGCGAGGTTGGAGGTGATGGCGTCCACTGCATCGCGCGCGGCGGCGGCGGTGGCGGGGTCGGAGACGAACCGGGTCGCGGTTGCCAGCGCGTCCTGCCCGGCGCAGAGGCTGAGCACGTGCAGGATGGCGTTGCGTGACGCCACTTCGAGTGGCAGCGCGAGCAACGAGCGGGCGTAGAGCGAACGCTGGGCGGGCGTGGCGTTCTTGCGGTCATCCAGGAAGCGGGCGGCGCCCTGCGTGGCGGCATCACGGATCGCGGGTTTCGGCGTGGCGGTGGCGAGGTCGATCAGCAAGGGCAACGCGGAGGCATCGGGCCACCGGGCCAGTTCGGCGGTGGCCGCCATGGCAACGGCCTCGTCGTCCTGGCGCGCCAGCCGGGCGGCGGTCGCGAGGGCCGGGGCGCCGGCCACGCGGGAAAGAATGGGCAGCAGCGTGACCCGGGCGGCGGAATCGCCGGACTCCAGTGCGCCGAGGACCGGCGCGGCGCGCGTGGCCACGGTGCCGTCGCGCAGGATAAGGGTGATGAGCGCGCGGACGGCGCGGGCCGACTCGGTGCGGTTGGGGGCGCCAAGGGTCCAGGCGATCAGCGCCGGCTGGTCCGAAGGTTTCGCGATGATCCGGAGGGCATCGAGCGCTTCCAAACGCAGGGCGGCGGACGGCGTTTCCCGGAGGCCGAACAGGAACGGAATGGCCTCGGTTTGGTTCCGGGACGCGAGAGTCTGGATGCATACGGTGCGAGCGGGTTCCTCGATCCGGGCATCCCTGGCGCGCTCGAGGAAAAAGCCGTCAAGTCCCGGACCATTCAGACGGCTGAGGCTGGCAAGGGCAGCTTTCGCCTCCCCTCCTTTGCCGGACGCGATCGCACCCAGGCGCATCGCCACCGAGACGTTGCCGGGCAGGCGGCCCAGCGCATTGATGGCGGCAAGCCGGACTTCGGCATCGGCGCTGTCCAGGGCCTGGATCAGGCCGGGGACGGAACTCCCGTCGTTGCGACTGGCCAGCGCGGCGATGAGTGCGACCTGGATTGCCGGGTTATGGTCGCCGAGGTGGGTGGCGATTGTTTCACCCGCATCGGCCACGGGCAACGAGGGGAGCGCTTCGATCGCCACCCGGTGCAGCGCGCCTTCCGAGCTGTGCAGTGCCGTGTCAATTTCCCGCAGCGCGCCCGAGGGATCCGCCGAGATCAACTGACGCAGCGCGGCGGCGCGCTGGCTGGGCGGCACGGCGGGGTCGCGGTAGATTTCGCCGGCCACCTTGGCGGCGGTGGCGGCGTCGGTCTTGCCAGCGGCGTCGAGGCGGGCCATCAGGACGGCGGGGGCGAGCCGGTCCTTCGCCTGCGCCAGGGCTTCGAGCGCAGCGGGGCCACCGATCCGTCCGAGCGCGCGCGTGGCGGCGGCGGCGGTGGCGGGGTTGTTCAGCAAGGCGCCGAGGGCGGGGGCCGCGGCGGTGACGCCGCGCGAGCCAAGGGAGTCGATCAGGCCCAGTTGCGTGCGCCCGGACGTGGCGGGCAGCGCGTTGAGGTAGAGGGAGTCGACGGCGGCGCTCGGGACACGGTCGAGAGCCAGACGCGCATAAGCCGAAAGTGCCGGGTCGCGCAGCATCGGGGCGAGCGCGTCAAGCACCGCGGCGTGGCCGGCGGAGTCTCCGGTCAGCAGAACGAGGCCAAGCTGCTGGGCGGCTTGCTGTCGTTCGGCCGCCGGGGCCTCCGGCTTTTGGAGGATGGCCAGCAGGGATTGCTGCGCCGCAGCCAGCCTGGCGGCGTCGAGACCGGCGGCATTCACGATCTGCTCGGCGGCGGAGAGCGGCCGGGGATCGTCGTCGAAGGCGCCTTCGACGGACCGGGGGCCGGTCGCGGTCGCAGCGGTGGCGCGCGTTGGCTGGGTTGCGGGAGGAGCGGTGCAGCCGGCGGCGAGCAGCAACGCAACGATGGTCAAACTGCGGGTGGAATTCACGGGAAAGGCGGAAAGATTCATGGCGCGCGGGCCGCGGTTCAGAGGAGGGCGTAGGGGGCGCGGCGCGGACGATCGAGCAGCCGGTTGGCCACGGGGTCGTCGATGATGCGCTCCTGCACCGGGTCCCATTTCAGCGGACGGCGAAGCTGGCGGGCGATGCCGCAGAGGTGGCCGACAGTGGCCGAGCGGTGACCGATCTCGACATCCGCGATCGGACGCTGGCGTGTGCGCACGCAGTGGAAGAAGTCAGTGTGATGATCGTTGCTCTCGTAAAGATGCTGCTCGGCGGCGCGGAGTGGCCGCGTGGCCAGTTCCACCGGGTCGCAGACGAGGTAGCCGTCGCGGCCGACGCCGACGGTGCCCTGGGTGCCGATGAACTCGATCATCGCGGGCTGGTTGCCGTCCACGCGCTGCACGGTGACGCCGTTGGCATAACGGTGCGTCTGGTACGGATTGCCCTCGAAGCCGGCGGGAATGAACTCCACGGGACCGGAGGCGTCCATGCCGAGCGCCCACTGGATGATGTCGAAATGGTGGGCGCCCCAATCGCCGTTCTTGCGGGAGCCGTATTCGAGGAACACGCGCCAGCCGCCGCCGTAGTCGCTCTTCACGCGCAACGGGTTGAAGGGATACCACGGCGTGGGGCCGAGCCAGCGGTCGTAGTCGAAGCCCGCCGGGACGGGCTCCTCGGCCAGGTTCCCGGGGGCGGCGGGAAAGCGGCCGAGTTTTGTCCGGATCAGTTTGATGTCCCCCAGCCAGCCGTTCCGGACGATGGTGGCGGCGCGGCGGAAGGCGGCCTCCGAGCGTTGCTGCGTGCCCGTCTGCAACACGCGACCGGTACGGCGCGCCACGTCAACCATGGTGCGGCCCTCGCGCACGGTGAGGGTCATGGGCTTCTCGCAATAGACATCCTTGCCCGCGCGCATCGCCGCGATGGACACGGCGGCATGCCAGTGGTCGGGCGTGGCGACGAAGACGGTGTCGAGGTCCGGCCGGGCGACGAGCTCCTCGTGCGTGTCGTGGAGAGCCACGCCCTGGAAGGAGGCGGTGCCGGCAGTTCCGGCGTAGCTTTCCTCGAGGCGTTTCCGCATGGACTCGGCCTTGTCGCGCCAAACATCGCACAGGGCCACGACCTGGCAGTCGTCACGGCCCAGGAGACCGCCCACGTGGCTGCCGGCGATGAGGCCATTGCCGACGATGCCGACGGTGAGCCGGTTGCTCGGGGCGGAGGCGCCAAAAAGGCGGGAGGGCAGCACCAGCGGAGCCACGCCGAAGGCGAGGATGCCGGAGAGGCCGCGTTGGATGGCGGTGCGGCGGGAGACCGCGGACGAGGACGGGGAGTGGGAGGGCATCATGTGGAAAACGGGGAAGGGAGACGGCCGGGTCGGTTGCGCGGCGACGCCGGGAAACGCCGGGTTCCGGCGCGGCGGGGCGAAGAAGGCACCGCGCCTTACGAGAGCTTGGTGATCCGGGCCACGGCCTGCGCCCGCGAATGCACGTGGAGCTTCTCGTAGATGCGCCGGATGTACGTGTTGACGGTGTCGAGCCGGATGCCGAGCGCGTCGGCGATCTCCTTGTAGAGATAACCCTGGGCGAGGAGGGCGAGCACCTCGTTCTCGCGCTTGGAGAGTTGTTCCGTGGCCGGAATCGGGGGTTTCGGCTGATGGAGCTGCTGCACGACCTTGCGCGCGATATTGCCGCTCATCGGCGAGCCGCCCGCGTGCACTTCGCGCAGGGCGGTCACCAGGGCTTCGCGCGAGGTGGTCTTGACCAGATAGCCGGTGGCGCCGGCCGAGAGGGCGTCAAAGATGTGATTCGAGTCCTCGTAAACCGTCTGCATCACAAACTGCGTTTCGGGGGTCTGCGGTTTCAGCTGGCGCACGCATTCGATGCCGCTCAGGCCGGGCAGGTTGATATCGACGAGCACGATGTCGGGTTTGGCGCGGGCGATCGGGGCCAGGGCGCTTTCCACGTCGGGGAAGACGCCGTCGCAGGTGAAACCGGCGGCGCCCTCGATCCATGCTTTCAGGATGTTGCGCACGGACGGGTCGTCTTCGACGACCATGACCGAGACCGTGGACGGGGCCGCACGACTGGAATTCACCGGTTCAGTTTTCACGAGGGGAGTTGGAAAGGGGGGATGGGGCGTCCGGCGCGGTGCGCTGGCCTTCGGCAAAGACGATGAACGAGACGCTGGTGCCGCCGCCATCGTGCGAGATCTCGCAGCGGCCGCCGATGCGCTTCAGCCGTTCGCGCATGTTCGGCAGGCCATGGCCGGAGGAGATGCGATCCGGCGCCGGGCCGGCCGGGCCGGGGGCCAGCCCGCGCCCGTTGTCCCGGATCTCCAGCACGAACGAGTCGGGGTGCAGGCGCAGGGAGATGCGCACCTCGCTGGCTTGCGCGTGCTTGACGACGTTGTTGAGCGCTTCCTTGAAGGCGAGGAAGAGGTTGTGCCGGACCTCCGTCGTGAGCGGCCACGCCGGGACATCGACGGGCAGGTCGAGACGGCAGCGGAGGCTGCTCGAGGCCAGGAAGGCCTGGGCAAACTTGCCCATGTAGTCCACGAGGCTGTCGAGGGTGTCGTGGCGCGGATCAACCGCCCACACGATTTCGTCGAGCGACCGCGTGACCTCCCGTGCGGTGGTGTAAATGCCCGACAGCATCGCCGCCGCGCGCGCGGGCTCCGCGAGGTCGGCCTGGGCCGGCTGGCTGAGCATGGCGATCCGGGAGAGGCTGGCACCGACGTCGTCGTGGATGTCCTGCGCGATGCGGGCGCGTTCCCGCTCGATCTCGTGCTGCCGTTGCATCTGGTCGATCTTTAGTTGCATGCGGCGACGGGTGACGAAGCGGGCGAACCAGGCAATCGCGCCCGCGGCGGCGAGCAGGCAGGCACCCACGAACCACCACGTCTGCCAGAAGAAGGGCGCGATGACGAACGCCAGCGTGGCGCCAACCTGGTTCCAGAGGCCGTCATTGTTGCAAGCGATCACCCGGAACTGGTAGCCGCCGGCCGGCAGCCGGCTGTAGAAGGCGGTGCGTTTGGCGCCGGCGTCGATCCAGGTCTTGTCGATGCCCTCCAGCCGGTATTTGAACAGCACCTTGTTCGGCGCCGCGTAGCTGAGGCCGCTGTAGCGGAATTCCAGGCGTTCATGGTCGGGCGGGAGATGGCCCGGCACTTCCGCACCCCGCACGGGTACGGTCCGGCCGTCCACGACGAGCGATTCCAGCACCACGGGCGGGGGGTCGGGATTGGCCCGGATGCGCGCCGGATCCACCGAGATCAGGCCGGCGCTGCTGGCAAACCACAGGCGGCCATCCTCCGACTTGCAGGCGGCGGATTGGCGGCCCCCTTGGAACTGGACGATGGGCAGGCCGTCGCTCCGGTCGTAGATCTGGCTCGGGAAGGTCGGCACCGTGCCGTCGGCGCAGCGGTTCAGTTCGCGCTTGTCGACCCGCTGGATCCCGTGGTGGGTGCTGAACCAGAGAAAGCCCAAGCCGTCATCCAGGATATGGCAGATGATGGTGTCGGCCAAGCCGTGCTCCGGTCCGAGTAGGGCGAATTTGCCGTCCTTCAGCCTGGTCAGGCCGCTGTCGGCCGTGCCGATCCACAGCGCGCCGTCGTCGTCGGCCAGCAGACTCTGCACCGAATCGCTGCCGAGGCCGTTCGTGTGGCGGTAAAACGTCACCTGCCCATCCGCGATGCGTGCCAGGCCACCCTGGGCGAACCCGCACCAGATCACGCCGTTGCGATCACGCGCGACGGCGCACACCTCGTCGCCATAGCCGCCGGGGGAGCGGACCAGCCAGGTCGCCTGCTCGCGGCTCAGACGCAGTAATCCCTCCCGGTTGCCCACGAGCAGATCGTTGGTGTCGGGCACGGGAACCAGGGCAAAGGCCGGGCTCCATTGCGGGTCCACGCCGGCCGGGCTGACAAACCGGCCGTTTTCCAACCGGTAGGGACCGCCCCACCAATAGTGACCTGCCCACACCGCACCCACGGGAGTCACGGTGACGGAGCAGATGTAGCTGTTGTGCAGGCCTTGATCCACGGCGTAGTGGCTCCACTCGCCGGCGTGGTGGCAATACAACCCCGAACCGTCGGTGCCCACCCAAAGGGCCCCGTCCTGGCCAGGCGCCACCGAGAGCACGGAACTGCCGTTCCAGCGATCGGGCGGCGCCAGGATTGCGAACGGGCTGCTGCGAATGGAGACCAGCCCGGAGTTTCCGCTCCCCGCCCAGAGCGTGCCCTCCCGGTCCTCGTACAGGAATCGAATCCAGTTTTGCGGCAGGCCATTGCCCTGGCTGAAGTGGACGGCCGGACGATTATCGGCGAAAACCAGGTAGAGGCCCTCTCCGACGGTGCCGATGGCCAGCGTGCCGTCGCGGAGTTCAAGGCAGGTCGTGATGGTCGCCGGGGGCCAGCGGTAGGCGCCGCGATCCTCGGTCCAGCGGCGGTCCTTCCATTTGCGGATGCGGTCATTCGTCAGGATCCAGACGCCCCCGTCGGCCGACCCGGCGAGACCCGCCACGTAGGCTTCCTGGGGCGACGGCAGCTCCAGCGGAACGAGGCGATCGTTGCCCAGGCCGGCGGGCCGGTCGTTTTCCCAAAGCCAGATGCTGCCATCCGCGCCGCGGGCCCAGCCCATTCTGCCCGGTCGCTCCGTCGCAATGAGCGAGGGAACCCGGAGTTCCCGCTCGAGCGAATCCACCGCGCCATTCTCCCGCATGGCCCACATGGCGCCCCGCCTGTCACTGCCGAGGCCGATGATGCGTTCGTTCTCCGGGCTGCGCGGCGACATCACCCGCTCCAAACGACCCTGGTGGTAGCGCGACACGTGCCCGGCTTCGTGGCCGATCCAGAGCATGCCCCGGCCGTCCTCGAACAACCGCACCACCCGCCGGTCGGGCATCTCCGGGGTGTTGGTGGGATTGAAGACGCGAAACCGCTCGCCATCGAAGCGCGCCACGCCGCTGAACGTGCCGAACCACAGGTAACCGTCACGCGTTTGCGCGGCGGAGGTCACCAGATTCTCCGGCAGGCCGTCTTCCGTCTGCCAGACACGCACCGAATAGCCGTCGGTCAGGAACGTGCTGGCGGCCTGGCCGGTCGCGAGCGGCAGCAGGGCGAGCATCCACGCAAGGGACGTTCGGGGAGGGCACGGCATGAGGGGGGGGCGGGGCGGCCGGACGCGGCGGGCGCCGCGCACTTTGTCGGCACAGGGTAGTTTGCCCCGCTGGCGCAGCAAGCGCGGAGAGCGCCGGCCGCTCGCGCGGGAGGACGCGGCGGACACGGCACGATGAAATGGCTGGAAGGCCATGGATGATGCTGGGCGGGGCGAAAATTTGCTGGAGAAACGATGATGGGCCGCGGCGCGTCCATGGTCGCTGGGGGAACACGCTGCCACGGGGCGAACCACCAGCATAGAGGGGAACACGACTGGTCGCATGTCGCCAATTCCTGCGACAGGGCGCGGGCCGGCTCGGGTTGACGCGTGGGGTGGGTGTATGCCACGCAAGCTGCTGCGGGCGGACGCGCAAGGGATGCGGTCTGTGGCCCGCGGTGCCCAGCTATCTGAACTGAAAGGCGTAGAGTCTTGATCCGGGAGGGACCGAGATTTTCAACTTGAACGCCTCTTTCCTGGTCAGGTCACCCAAGCGCCCAGCGCGGAACGCCACCCGGCCAAGCAGGCTGTCGCCGGTCACGGTTGCTTGGGACAGCTCGGTGTTGTCCTTGTCCAGCAGGACGACCGACACGTCGCCCACGTGATTCAAGAAGAGGTCCTGGCCGGAGGTGGTCAGGGGGACCGTGACCAGGGTGCCGGCATCCACGGAGACGAAACCATCGACCCGCAACCTTGACCGGAAGATGCCGCCGCCCCGCAACATGCGGGGAGCGGGATGATTTTTCCCGAAGGAGGAACTGGCGTAGTAGTAAATCAGTTCGTCGCCGATGCGCAGCGGGCCGTTCTGGAAGGTCGTGATATATCCCCCGTCGTTCCTGCCGTCATTTCCGCCCTCGGGTCCGTTGGGCAGGAAAACCTCCGGGATGCCTCCCTCGTTCGGATACGGCACCTTCGACCAGTGCAGTCCATCATAACTGTAGATCAGCTTGAGAAAGCAGCAGCCGGCCTTCGAATAGGGGTAGTCGGTGTTCTCGTGGTGGATCTTCAGCGTCCCCAGCCACATCGATCCATAGCGCCATGAGTCGCTGAAGTAGTATTCATCGTCGGGAAGGTCGCCATTTTTCTGGCTCCGGGTCGGCTCGAGTCTCACGAGTTTGCTGCGATCGAAGGCGATGGGCTGGTCGAGCGCGCCGATTTCGCAATAGGCCCTGGCCCGGTACCGTTCGCCGCCCGCCTTGTTTCTCGCGGCGATCTTCAGGCTCGCGATATACCGATGTTTTTCGGGGTCCGGAGTGAATCCCGTGGCGTCGTACGGGCCTTGGTAGGCGTGGGTGGCGGTTTCGAACGCGAACGCTTCCATCGGCGCCACCTTGGCCCCCCGTTCCCAAGCGTGCCCATCGGCGGATTGGATGAAATACATCCCTTCCCGTTCATCGCCCCAGTTCGCGAACCACATCCATCCCCGGTAAGGGTGCTGCGCGTCGCGTTCGTCATAAATGATCGTGGTGAGGTCGAGATTGGTCGCGTAGGCGCCGGATGCCCGGTCGAGGAAGTCCTCCCGCGATTTGGGAAAAACACATTCGGGAGCTCCCCGGTCGCCCTTGGTCCAATTCAACCCGTCAACCGAGGTGAACCGGTACAATCGAATCCAGTCCCAGGGATGGCCTGCGAGGTGCGCGCCGGCATTCGCGAACATGACGAAACTCCCCAGTTTTCGGTCAAAAACTATCGTCCCGCCCTGCAGTGTCCCAGGCACGCCATTGAATTCATTTTCCAGGAAGAGAATTGGTTTCGAACCATCGTCATCCTTCCGGGGTTGGTGCAGGGTCCGGACGACCGAGAGGTTTTTCTCGATCAAGCGGTCGCCGACGAACAACTGCGCGACCCCTGGCGGAACATTCAGGGGTTCGGCGCAGATGGCCGGCGCCAGGCCGAGAGCGACAACCAACCATCCGCCGCGAACGATGCCGACGACGGACTTTTTCAAGTTGAGCACGGATCGCCGGGGTTGCGCTGGATGCTGCTGGCAGGGTCGGACCCGCGGGGCGACGGGGCGAGCCGGGACCCGGCCAGCAGTTTCCGGGTCATTTCGCCTCCAAAGGTCACCGATTTGTCCCGCCATTTCCGCCACGCCGCGGATGTTGGGTGCAGCCGCCGGGTTTTGACCTTCGCATCGTATTTTTTGACCTGCTCGCTCATCGCAGTCGGGGGGGCGGGGCCAATCAAACTGGGGTGGCGGGCGGAGTCGACCCGGTTTTGCGGATGCGGCGGTGCGGTCCGCGGGCCGTCCGCCCGGTTGGGGGCCGCGCGCCGGAGCCGTGGGCGGATTTGAATCGCCTTGCCCGCGACAGGTTCTATTCAATCCGGCAACGGGCCCTGGAAAACGGTACGGCCACGAACCTCAATCGGAAGATATCACCCCATGTTTCAACGCTTCGCCAACCTCGTCCGCGGTTTCTTCAATGCGATTGCCTCCGGTTTTGAGAAGCGCAATCCAGAACTGCTCCTGGAAAACGCCAAGGAAGACCTGCGCAAGAACGTCATCGCCATGCGCAACGGTCGCGCGCAACTCGCCGCCCAGTCGGCCAGCCTGCAGCGGCAGATTGCCGAAATGAAGATCCGCGAACGCGAGCTGGAAGGCCGCATCCAGGTCTTCATCGACGCCGGCAAGGACGAGCAGGCGGGCGACGCGGCCCTCGAGTTGCAGACGATCAAGGACGACCTGCAAAAGAACAACGACCAGCTCACGCAGAATGAGGCGGCGTACAAGGAATTCACGGCCATGTGCGCCACGACGGAAAAGGAACTGACGCGGAAGATCCAGGAATACGCGCGGATGATTTCCGAGGCGAAGGCGAAGGAGGCCGCCGCGGAAGCCGCCGAGTTCATCAGCGGTGCGATCAGCAACACGGCGGGCGCCGGTGACAACCTTGACCGGTTGAAGAACGTGGTGACCGAAAAGCTGGACACCGCCTCGGGCCGCCTGCGCGCCGCCCAGGACACGTCCGGCTTTGCCAACGTGAAGGCCATGCAGGAGGAGCGGCAGTTGCGGGCCGCCGCCGCGCTCGCCAGCTTCAAGGCGGCCAAGGGGGTCAAGACGGGCGCCGCGCCGGAAAAGACGGAGGCCGCGAAGCCGACGATGACGACGCCCTCGGAGTCGGCCTAGGCCGGCGCCGGCGCAAGGCGCGCCCCGGCGTCGCATCCGGTCGGGTCCCCGGCCGGTGGATGGAAGGGGGTTGATCGATTGTAGTATGTTGTGGTCCCCCGTTCGGCTAAAGTCCGTCCGCCGGTCCGATGATCCGGCCTGAATTTAACGCACCTTTTTCCGCATGACCTCCTGGGTTGATACCATCCGCGCCCACTACGGCAGCGATTCGTCGCGCCAGTTCATCCTCTATGGCAACACCGAGGACGTCTATCCGGTCGCAACGGCCAAGGGCCTGGCCCGCAAGGAAACTCTCCTGGTCTCCCTTTCCGACTACCTGCAAAAGGAACTGCTGGCCGAGTTCGAAGTATTGATCGTCTACGGCGCCGCGACCGGCATCCAGATCGTCAAGGGCAAGGAGCTCACGAGCCAGTGGACAGACATCGCGCGGGCAAGCAGCTGCGTGACACACCGCCAGGCGGCGGAAACCCTCAAGGTGCTGCTTCTGTTCCTGGATCACCTTTCCGCCCAGCTCAAGAAGTCGATCAGTGTCGCCTGCATCATGGAAAACGCGGAGCTGGTCGTGCCCAACGATGGGTCACGCCTGCAACAAGACGTCAGCACCACCGCGGCGATCGTGCGTTCCTGGAGCCAGCCGGGCCTGAACCAGGGTTTCATCCTGACGACCTTCCTCATCACGCGCAATTTGACCGAGCTGAACACGCTGGTGAGCCAGAATCCCCGGGCCGCCATGGTCGAGGTGCCGATGCCGGGGGAACAGGAGATCCTGGCGGAGCTGGGCCGGGATCCGGCGTACCGGGGAGCGCTGGCCGAATTCCAATCCGACCTGCCGGGCCTCGCGCGGCGGCTGAGCGGGGTGAACCTGCAGGGATTGATCCAAACGCTGCGGCTGGAGGCCTACCAGGGCCGCGCGATCACGGGGCGAGTCCTCGTGGAAATGCGCAAGAAGCTCGTCGAGCGGCAGGCGGGCGGCAGCCAGGAAGGCAAGCGCGTCGTGGAGTTCCTGACGTCGGAAAAGACGCTCGACCAGCTCCTGGGCCAGCCCGCCTTGGTGAAGCTTTTTCGCCAGGACCTCGCGTTGTTGCGCGCCGGACGCGCGGACCTCTGCCCGATGGGCTACCTGCTCAGTGCGCCGGTGGGTTGCGGAAAAAACCACCTGGTGGAATGCCTCGCCGGGGAAGCCGGCATTCCGGTGGTGGTGATCAATAATTTCCGCGACCGCTGGGTCGGCAGCACCGAAGGCAACGTGGAAAACATCTTCCGCCTCATCCGCGCGTTGGGCCAGTGCTTCGTATTCGTGGACGAAGCCGACCAGACGCTGGGCAAGCGTGACAGCGGGAGCGATACTGGCAGCGGGGTGGACGGCCGCGTGTACTCCATGTTTGCCTCCTTCATGGGCGACAGCCGCAACCAGGGCAAGGTGGTCTGGCTGCTGGCTTCGAGCCGGCCCGACAAGATCGAGGTCGATTTCAAGCGCCCGGGTCGCATCGACACCAAGGTTCCCATTTTCCCGGCCCTGTCGGCCGAGGCCGGCTACGCGCTGTTGCGGACGTTGCTGGCGGGCCGCCAGGTGAACCTTCCGGAAACCCTGCCGCCGGGGTTGCCGATTCCCGACCTGCTCACGCCGGGCGCCGCGCGCGCGCTGGCGGGCCAGCTGGCGCGGGAACTGGCCTTGCGGGCAACGGAAGCCGGCGCGATCGATCCCCTCGCCGTGGTGGCCGAGGTGCTCCGGGACTATTTTCCGCCGGTGCCG
Organism: Lacunisphaera sp.; assembly: GCA_035549955.1. Taxonomy (GTDB): domain Bacteria; phylum Verrucomicrobiota; class Verrucomicrobiia; order Opitutales; family Opitutaceae; genus Lacunisphaera. The sequence goes on from DASZPS010000169.1 coordinate 35,088, forward strand.
CTGTCGACGATCGCCTTCCAGATGCAACTCGCCGTCAACGAGACCACCGACGCCCGGCTCATCCCGGCCGCCGTGCCGGTGAAGATTGCGGAATACCTGTCTCCCAAATCCCTGAACCCATGAGCACCACCCCCAGGAAACTGAAACGAAAAGTTATCACGACCGGCCGGAAGATCGGTTTGCTGCTGGCGGAAGACGGCCCGGCCGACCAGGCCGTCACGCGCGGCGCCACGCTCGCGGCGAACCTCATCAACGACAGCGAAAGGCAATTCAAGAAGGCGGCCCGGGAGGCCCGGACTGCCGTCGACGGCTTGCGCGCCCGGATTCACGCGGCGACCGCCCCCGGCCCCAAAGGAAAGTGAGGCATGAGCCGGATCCGTCTCGGGCCGCCCTGCACGCTGATCGTTGCGCTGGGTTGCGTGGCGGGCACCTATCTGCCCGGCGCCGCGGCCCTGGGCATCAGCGGCGGCCTCGCCGCGCTGGCCTCGCCGTTGACCTGGCTGCGGCTGATCGCGTGGCCCTTCGTGCACGTGGACACGGCGCACCTGCTCGGAAACATGATGTTGTTCCTGCTCTTGTCGCCGGGCTTGGAGGCGAAACAGGGCTGGGTCGAATATTGCTTCTGCCTGCTGGTGACGTCGGTGATCATCGGCGTGGGACACTTGACCTTCGGTGCCAACGGCGCCGCGCTGATCGGCGCGAGCGGTTGGGTCTTCATGATGATTCTCCTGGCCACGTTCAGCGCCGGGGAACCCGGGACAATCTCCGTGCCGACCCTGGTGGTGGCCGCGCTGTTCGGCTGGCAGGAGATCAGGGCGGCGTTCTCGCCCAGTCCGGTTTCGCAGTTCGCGCACCTGCTCGGCGGGGCTTGCGGCCTCGTGTACGGCTTGCTGGGCAGCGGCCACCGCGCGCCAGCCGCCCCCGCGGAACGAGCCTCGATCCCGGCGCCGGTCCCCTGATTGACGCCGGACCTTTTTGATTCGCATCACCCCATCCTAAACCACAGACATCATACCATGAAGAAGGTCCTCATCGCCTTTCTCTTTCTCGGGCTGCTCGGGCTCGGCTACTGGCGCTGGTCCCAGCAAAGTCCCGTCGCGGCGAACAACCCGCCGAATACGCCCGCTCCGGCCGCCCGACCGACGGGACCGGTCAAGGGCCTCGCCGCCACGCTCACGGAACCCGCCGCGGTGATGCCGCCGGCAACTTACAATTTCAAGGACGGCATCGTGGACATCGAACTCAGCGAGTATGCGGGCTATGCCGGCCTGATCTTCGCGAACGGCGGCCTCGAGCCGAACGAGAATTCGTACTTCTTCAAGAATCATGGCTTCAAGCCCCGGATTACGCTGTCGGAATCCGACAATTGGTCGCCGTTGAACAGCGGGCGGATCGCAGTCACGGCCACCACCGCGGACGTGCTGGCAGTGTATGCGAATCAGATGCAGGTCGCCGTGCCCATGCAGTTGTCCTATTCGCGCGGCGCGGACAGCATCGTGGTCCGCGAGACCGTCAAACGCATCAACGACCTCAAGGGAAAGATCCTCGTGGCGAGCCAGTTTGGGGAATCCGAGTTCTTCATCCGGTACCTGGCGCAGGAGGCCGGCCTGCCGGTGTGCAATCTTGCGGAAAATGCCCGGCCGAGGAGCGATTGCATCAACCTGGTTTACGCCGACGACCCGTTCGTGGCGGGCGACGTCTTTGCCGCCCATCTCGAAGATTACGCGGGCTTTGTCGGCTGGGAACCCAAGGTCAGCGAGGTGGTGAGTGGCTCGCAGGGGAAGGCGCGCGTGCTCGTGGATAACCGCAACCTCCTCATCATTGCCGACATCCTCCTGGTGAACAAAGGCTTTGCCCAGCAGCATCCGGAAATCGTCAACGGTCTGGTGGACGGCATCCTCCATGGCAACGACGCGGTGCGAAATGATCCGGCGAAGGCCGCGACGGTTCTCAAGAAGGCCTTCAAGTGGGACGAAGCCGAGTCACGTGCCCAATTGGCCAAGGTCCACCTGTCGAATTTCCCCGAAAACCTGGCCTTCTTCGCGGGGGCGGCGGATGCGGCCGGCAGCTTCAGCTCGATCTATCAGACCAGCTTGTATGCGTATGCCGATTTCTTGAAGCACAACGTCGGTCCGGACCGCTTCATCAACACCCAGCCGTTGGAAGCGGCGCGGGAGCATTATGCCAGGCAGGTGGCGAATATTGAGCCGATCCGGACCACCCAAAACGCCGGCATCGAAGGCAGCCCGCTGCTCAGCCGCAACGTGCGCTTTCTCTTTGATGCCAATTCCTACCAGCTGCAGGATTCGCCGCAGAATTCCAAGTACTATGCCGACATCAAGCGCCTGCTGGACGTCAGCCCGGGATCGACCGTCCTGCTGCGCGGGCACGTGGACAACGGGCAGGTCGAGGATTTCCGGAAGAAAGGTGGCGACGCCCTCGTGCGCCGGATGGGGCTCAGCGCCGTGCAGCTTTCGCGCGACCGGGCCAACGCCGTGAAAGGCAAGCTCATGAAGGATTACGGTGTCGGCGCTGAGCGCATCGAGATCGTTGGCCGGGGCTGGGACGAACCGGTCGGCACCAGCGATGAGAACCGGCGCGTTGAGGTCTACTGGTTCACGGTCGAATAAGCGCAGGCCTTTTGTGGCGATGAAAACCCGTCTCACCCTGGTCCTCTTCGCGGTGTTGGCCGTGATCGGCCGCGCGCAGGCGCCGGCGGATGATTTTGCGAGCCTCGGGATGAAGGTGAGCGTCACGATCATCTTCGACACCTCGGGCAGCATGAACGAGCGGAACAAGCTGGCGATGGCGAAGCAGGCGTTCGCGTGGTGGCTGGAAACCGCGCCCAAGGATACCATCGTCAGCTGGTCCCTCTGGGCGTTCAATGCGCAGAATCACGATGCCATCAACCTCATCGACCGGAAGCGCGGGGCTGCCGCCGAAGTGCAGCAGCGGATCAACGAGTTTGTGGCCAATGGCGGCACGCCGCTCGGCAAAACCATCCGGCGGGTGACGGGGATCATCGACGCCGAAAACCGCAAGGCCGAGGAGGGCAAGGCCGACATCCTGCGGCAGGTGGTGCTGGTCTTCACCGATGGCCAGGATTCGGACCTGACGGTCCCGGCCGTCCAGAAACTCGTGACGCAGCTGCGCGACGCCGGCTGCGAGGTATTTTCAATCGGCTACCAGGGCGAGGGGGATTACTTGGCGCGGGTTTCCGACAAATTCATCATGGTGGGCGACGAGAAGCAGCTGAAATCCGGCTTGTCCGAGTTCACCTACTTCATCGAAAAACCGGCCCCGGCCAGGTAACATGAGTTTTTGGCAACGATTGCTCCGCCTGGCGCCCTACCATACGGCATTCCTGGGCTCGACCAACCACGCTTGGCTGGCGCTGGTGACCATCGGGGTGGGCATCGCCGTGGCCACGCCGCTTGCGGTGGTCGCGGGTATCGCCGCGTACGGGTTGGGCGTGATCTTTTTGCCCGACCTGGCCGTTTTTCGGAAGGGGGTGGACGAAAAGCGGCGGGTTGAACTGGAAGCGCAGCAGGTGGCGGAATCATCGTCCAAGGCGCGGGTGCGTCTCGCCCTGCTCAAAAAGCTCTCGCCCAAGGCGCGGGAACGGTCGCAGAACTTCTCGACCCTTTGCACGGAGCTGCAGGCGAAGCTGGCCGAAAGCAGCAGCGAAAATCTCATGCCCGACAGTTCGCTCACCAAGGTGGCCGACAGCCACCTGTTGCTGTTGGCGATGGATGCCGACATCCGGGGGTACCTGGGCACGGCGGAAAAACCCGCCGAGTTGACCCAGCGCATGGAGACCGTGCGCGCCGAAATCGCGAAATTGAAAAAACGACCCAGCCTGTCGGCGGTGGAACAGCGCCTCCTGCTCTCACGCGAGGAGACATTGAAGAACCTCGAGCAGCAGGGGGAGCAGGCGCAGCGGATGCAGCTGAACCTGGAACTGGCCCAGTCGGAGCTTCAGCGGCTGGAGAGCCAGATGAATTCGTTGCGGGCGGAGCTCATCTCCACGCCGGCGAGCCAGCTATCCAACCGGCTCGGCGACACCCTCGTCCAGGTCGAGGCCTCCCAGCGGGTATTGCAGGAAGGCGGCATGATGAGCGCCCCTGACTTAAATACGCTGCTGGGCGAACATGCGTAGACCCACGGCGGGCCACCCATCGTCCTGGGCCGGGGGATGAATCGGGGATAATATATTCGCGTGAGCCTGTCCGGCCGGCCGGGCCCCGTTCGTTGAGGTATTGAAATCCCTCCAATCCATCCCAACTTCCCCACCAGGAGAACCACCCCCATGTCCTCGAATACCAATACCATCCGCCTGCATCGCGTGCTCAAAGCCGCTCCCGAAAAAGTCTATCGCGCTTTCCTCGAACCGGCCGCCATGGCCAAGTGGCTGCCGCCGTACGGCTTCACCTGCACCGTCCATTCCTTCGAGGGCAAGGTGGGCGGCGGCTTCAAGATGTCGTTCACGAACTTCACGACCGGCAAGAGCCATTCGTTCGGCGGCAAATACCTCGAGCTCGTGCCCGGCGAGAAACTCCGGTACACGGACAAATTCGACGACCCGAACCTGCCGGGCGAGATGCAGGTGACGGTCAACCTGAAGAAGGTGCTGTGCGGCACCGAGGTGAACATCGAGCAGGCGGGCGTTCCCGCCGTCATCCCGGCGGAAATGTGTTACCTCGGCTGGCAGGAATCGCTGATGCAACTCGCGCTCGTCGTCGAGCCGGACATCCCGCAGTAATCAACGCGGCGTCGGTTGGGCAGGGGTCGACCTCGGCCGATCTTGGCTCAAGGACCGACCGGGGTCGGCCCCGACCGACTCCCGCGCTACTTGATGCTGCCAGGCTGGCTGGCCGGCTTCACGGGGTCGTTCACGACGTCGAGGATCTTGAGCTCGCCCAGTTCGACCCGGCCGGCGCGCGCGGAGTCTGCGTCATGCAGCACCGGGCCGTCGGACTCGTGGCCGATCGACGGGCCCGCGGCCAGGACCATGGTCGGCACCGCTTCCGCCATGGATTTCCCGTTGGCCGGCAGCCCGATCCGGCTCTGCCAGTAAATGATCGGCGTGTCGGTGCGCCACGACTTGTAATCGAAGGCCGTGACAATGATCCCGTAGATGGGCTCTTTCATGCAGTCCAGGACGGTTTCGATGGTGCGGGTCCGGAAATTGCGCAGGAAGACTTCGGGGCCGAGCATGGTGGGATTGGTCTGCGCGCCGATGTCGCGGCTCGCGTTGTAGCCGAGGAACCACGCCAGGTCGTCAATGCGCGGGTCAAGATAGCCCCATTGGATGATGATGAACAGGCTGGGCTCATGTACGCCGGTCCGGGCGCCCCGGTAGCCTTGCTGCGCGAGCACCTTGGCCACGAATTTGTTCGTTTCCTCCACGTCCGGCAGGCGGTCACCCGGAATGTTGCCGAGCTTGTTCCCCAGGGACAGGCCGCGATAATAGACCGGCTGGTCCAGCGTGGGTGGCGCGACCGCGCGTCCTTCCCGCGTCACGTCGGTGGCCACCACCACATCGCCCCAGACACTTTTGAACAGGGTGAACTGGGCGCCGCGCGCGCCAGGCAATCCCGCCGCCAGCACACCCAGGACCATGAGAAGTCTGCCCGGTATTTTCCGCATGGGATTGAGCATGGAGCATCCGGACCGCGTGGCTACTTCGGAGTGTTGGGGCGGGACGGAAAGTTGCCCGGGGCAGGGGTGAACCCGAGGTACTTCAGCTCGCCCATTTCGACGCGCCCCGATCGCGCGGCATCGGCATCCCGCAGGACCGCGGACTTGGTTTCCAGCCCGATCGATGGCCCTGCAGCCAGGATCATCGTGGGCACCGCGGTTGCCATCGACTTCCCGTTGGCGGGCAGCCCGATTCGCGTTTGCCAGTAGATGACCGGGTGGGGCGTCCGCACCGTCCGGTATTCAAATGCCGACACGATAACCCCGTAGATGGGGCCATCCTTGGCGTCCACGATTGCTTCCATGGTCTTGCTGCGGAAGACGCGGAGGTGCTCCCAGCCTGGCGTGCCGGCCGGGTCCTGGACGGGGTCGTAGCCCAGGAACCAGCCGAGGGTGTACCCGCTGTTCAAATAGCCCCATTGCACGATCAGGAACAGGTCGGGGTCCTGGCCTTGGCGGGCGGGCAGGTATCCTTGCCGGGCGAGGACTTTCGCAATGAAATCGTTTGTTTCCTTCACGTCCGGCAGGCGCTCACCGGGCATGGTATAGGTCCCCAGGCGATTTCCCAGGGACCGGCCCCGATAATAGACCGGCCGGTCGGGATGGGGCGGCATCAAGGCGCGTCCCGCTGGCGTCATGTCGGTATTGACGATGACGTTGCCCCAGATGTTTGGGAAAAAGTGAAATTCTCCACCCTGCGCAACAGTCCCAGCGAGACGGAAGATGCCCAGGGTCAGCAGCAGGGCAGCGCAGCGGGAGTGCATGGGGTGTGGGGTTAAGCCGGGCGCGGGGAACCTGATGGGACCGGAATGCCGGGCGAATTGTTCCGGTTCGACCCTGCTGGGGAGACTTGGGTCGGCGTCGTTTCAGCGGTTCGCGGGCGCACCAACATCCCCTCCGGCGGTCCAAACACGCCCATAGATGAACATCGCCCCCCTGATTCTCCGGTTCATTTTTGTGGGGCTGACGGTGGCGACCGGGAACGCGGCCACAAACCGCTGGTGGCTGGACATCAACCTCACGTCGCAGCATTCCCGCCACGAGTACGTCTTCGAAGGCAGCCGGCACGAATACAACTCGCGGAACCTGGGCCTGGGACTCGCCTACGACTGGCGGGACTGGTGCGACCTGAAGGCGGGGTGGTTCAACAACAGCTACCATCGGACGTCGCTCTACGCCGTCGTGCATCCGCGGTTCGACCTGCTCCGGTCACCCCGGGTGATGCTGGCCATCGGGGTCGCGGTCGGGGCGGTCACCGGGTACAACCACACCGTGGACGACCTGCCGCCGCTTTCGCCGCTGGGCATCCTTACCGTGACCGTGTCGGATGAACGCCACTGGCGGCTGCTGGTGGGCTACGAGCCGTTCCGCCTGCTGCTGGGCGAAAACCACGCGGACGTCGCGACCCTCCAGGTCAGC
>DASZPS010000170.1:0-2105 GCA_035549955.1 Lacunisphaera sp.
GTCCGCAAAACCATGCGCCTCGAAATGAACGAGCTGGCCGCGGCGCGCGACGACGGTCACGGCCCCGGGCGTCTTGTTTTCGGCCTGCAAGCGCTCGAGCCATGGGCCGATGCGGGCGAGCTTTTCGGAAGAGAGTCCGACCGTTTCGGGCGCGGCCTCAGGCAGGGGCGAGGCGGCATGGAGCGTCAGGAAGGCCAGTGCGACCCCCGTGGGAACGACCGCAAGGAAGGAAAAGGGTTTCGTCATGGAAATGTTCTGCAGCTTCTGGCCCGCGGTATCGCGAGGGGGTGAATGAAAAATGACGATCAGTGTGATTTCACGTACTGGCTAAACGCGGTTGAACGTCAGGACATGTGCACCCGGCCGGGATTCTGGCGGCCATCCCAGAAGCGAACGATTTCCACGAGTCGTTCGGAGTCATTGATCCGATAGGCGACCAGGTAATGCGGCAAATGAGGAAGTTTGCGGTAACCCGGCTGGCCCTTGATGGGCGGGCCACGGTAGGGCAGAAAGGCGAGGGATTCCGCGGTTTCTAGCAGCGCGAGGCCGGTCTTTTGGGCGGCAGGTGGATGCTTCTGCGCGACAAACGAAACAATTTCGAACAAGTCGTGTAAGGCCCGTGAGGTGAGGACTACTTTGTAGTCCATTCCTTGAGCTTACGCCGGGCTTCCTCGAGCGAAACAGTGGGTTCCTCGGCGAGCGAACGAATGCCTTCGTCAACGGCAGCCAGAAACTCGGGGCTTTCCTCCTCCAACAACCATCTCCGCAAGGCCTGCTGGTCCTCGGGCGGAAGCCGGAGGATGGCTTCCTGGACTTGAGCGAGCTTGGTCATGGCGGGAAACCTAGTCGTCCGAAAGGTTTGGACAATCGGAAATTTGGTGAACCCAGAGTGATTTCGCTTAGTGAGTGATTCGCCTCGTCCTGATCTATCAAGGGCGGAGACGTGCTCCGCTCGCCATCGCCATACCAGGGACTGTTTTGGCCCCCATGTCCACTGGAGTAAAGCTGAGGAGGTGATGATTACAGCCTTCAAATTCGTCTCGGCGCCTAGCGGCCTTCGGATTCTTGAGACAGGGAAGACTCGGGTGACGCAGTTCACTGCGTTGAACGACACCGTCGAGGGGCTACCTAACATCATCTGGCCAACTGACCCGGCCGCCGTCGATGCCATGGCAAACTACATCGTGACGGCCAACTCCGAAGCGGACGTGACACCTGAGGAGCGCAAGGATGCACTGAGCAAAATCCGTTCGATGATCAGTAACGCCAACAGCCCGTTATTTCAGCACCTGACGAACCGAATGTTTCAAAACAGCTTGGCCCGGAAATATGGCGTCATCAGTTTATCCCGGAGGATTGAAAGTCCCTTGATGTGGGCGCACTACGCTGACGTCCACAACGGCATGGCTCTGGAGTTTGAAGACGGGCTCGTCGACGCTCAGCCGATGGAGGTTGTCTACAGACAGAAACGACCCCAAGTGAGGGCAGAACTCGGTCGCTCGCTAGACGATTTGGAGTTTTTCCGAGTGAAGAGTCCCGATTGGCAATACGAGCATGAGGTGCGCCACATGTTGAAGCTTGAACACACGGAGCTGCTGACGAAGACAGACCGCAAAGGGCACTCCATGCATGTTGTCCCAATTAATTTTTCCTGCCTTCGCAGCGTGGCCTTCGGTTGTGACTACGATCCTGACATTCTGGATCAGACGCAGGACGCTCTGAAGGCCTATCCTAGCGTGCTGTATTTTGAAGCCGAGTTGGATCCGCAGTTTTACCGAGTGAGTAGACGACTGTTGGGCTAGTCGATGGCTCTAACGTACGCGACGGCCTGCGGAGACGCGGGCCCTCCAGTTGATCCGCAATCCGAAATCTAGAATCCGCAACGCCCGGCGCTGCGCCGGGCCTAGTGTCCGGCGTCGAGGTCGCCGGGCTTGAGGAGCGGGGCGAAGAGGGCTTTGTTGGCGCCTTTCATGTACGCCTCCTTGGCCTCGACGGTGCCGTCCTTGACGCGGGCCATGAGGCTGTTGTCCATCGTGATCATCCCGTCCTCCTTGCCGCTCTCGATGATGCCGCGGATGTTCGAAATCTGGCCCATGCGGATGGTG
>DASZPS010000171.1:0-34672 GCA_035549955.1 Lacunisphaera sp.
CGGCGATATGTCCTGTTGTTCGCTTCCTGATGTGGCGTGCTCGCCACCAAGGATCAGTCGCGCAGCCTACGCTGCGGCTGGGAGATCGCCGACCACCAAAAGGTGGAACGCGCTGACCTCAGCGCGTTGCGGCGCAGCCGCTCCGAGCCAGCGCCTTGGGGTCAAGTCGCTCCACCTATTGCATCGCTCCGGCTTGGCGCCATTCGGCCCTGAGCTCGTCGAATGGGCAAGCCTGCGCCCCTGCGAATCTCTCACTCAAAACAACGCCGAGAGCTCGACGTGCTTGCCGGGCTCGAGGAACACTTCGCCGGATAGCGCCGCCGTTTCGTCGTTCTTGTAGAGCTTGCAGGCGATTGGCGCCGTCACGTCGTTGGACGACCAGCCCCATTTGCCGATCGAGACAAATTGCATGGGCACGCCCTTGTCCCAGCTGAGGCCGGGACCATCGCCGCGGATGAACAGCTTGTTGCCGATGCCAATATAGGCGGTGACGAGCAGGCGGGTCGCGCCATCGGAGGAAACCGATGTTTCAGCCTTGGTGTAGTCGTCGGTGGCAAGGTCGGCCTTGACCGGGCTCTCAACCGTCTGGTCGAGCGCCGAAGGCACCGCCGATTCCTCGCGCGCGGCAACCGGTGTCGGCGCGGCCGCGGTGCTGGCCATCGCGTCGGTGGCGGACATGGCGGCGAGCGTTTCCTCCGGCTTCGGCTTGCGGGGAGCCCGGGCCTTTTTGGGCTTGGGTTCCGCGACCGTGGCAACCGGGGGTGGCGGCGGGGTCGCGTTTTCGCTCAACGTGACGGACTCGATGATCCCGTCGGCCGGGGCGCCCGCGCTTTCCTTTGCGGGAGACTCCAACTTTGCCGCCGGTTCGATCGCTGCCTCCGTCGAGGCGACTTTGGCCGCCGCGGGTTGGACGGCCGGCTTTTCTTCCCCGGTCGCGATGGTCGCCGGGGCAGTGGCCGGCGCGGAGCCGCCTTCGGGAACGGTCGCCGGGGCGGCCGGCGCGGCGGTCGCGATGGTCACCGTCGTCGGGATGCTGGCGGCGGTTTTCTGCAGCGCGGTGACGCGCGCCTCGAGTTGGGCGAGGGTGGCGAGCAACTCGGTGTTGAGCCGGGCGGCCGCCTCCTGCACCGCGGCGAGCTGCTTGCGGGACGAGGACTCGAGGGCGGACCACTCGCCGGTGGACTTGGCGATCTTGTCGGCGACGGCCTTGAGGCCATCGGCGTTGGCGGCGCGGAGTTCATCGAGCTCGCGTTCGAGCGCCTCGCGTTCCTCGTTGTCCTTGCTGGCGAGGGACTCGTTGAATTCGGCGAGTTTCTCCTGCATGCGGTAGGGCAGGTTTTCGGCGGCATGCGCGGTCTTGTGCACGGATTCCTCGACGGCCTTGATCTGGGCGCCGGCGCGGCCGAGGCTTTCGGTCGCGGCCTGCAGGCGCTGCACCTGTTCCGTCACGCGGCGGCGTTCGGCCTGGGTTTGGTCCTCCAAGTCGGCGACGAAATCGCGCAACAGCGGGATCATGATGGCCGTGATGCTGAGCAGCAGGCACGTCACCGCGGCGATGAGCGGCACCGTGTTGAAGCGATTGGGGAACACGAGGCCCAGATACAAAAACACCGCGAAGAAAACCGCGGCGGCGAGGAAGAAGTGGATTTTGTTCAGCCGGGGGGCAGGGTCGAGATTCATAGGGTGAGTCGCGCACGCTCCTTTTCGCCCGGTGGCGCCCTTTTCTCAAGGCTAAATCCGGCGGCCGGTTTGGTTCTTGAGCGGGAGGGAATGCCGGCCACACTTGGGGCCAGCCGATGAATTTTCCCCAATTTGTCCGGATTGACCGGGAGCGTCGCGGGAACGACCAGCATTATGTGGTCCATACGCTCGATCCCCGGTTCACCCTGGAGCTGGCGGCGGACCGCGAGGCATCCGACGGCGTCGGCCGCGGCGTGATCAAGCGCCTCAGCGTGCCGAATTCCTGGGCGGGCGATTACGGCAAGTATGGCAAGCTGATGGCCGCGGCGCAGGATTTCTTCGCGCAATCGAACCCGGGCGCATCGCCGCGGTGCTGAGTTCGCGGGTGGAACGGATGACCGGCGGGCGCGCGTCCGTGCGCGCCGTGGGATGTCATCCCAACCCGCTGTGACCCGGGCCTTCCGCCGGACCTTCACCCCGCCATCATCCGGCGCCAGGTGGAGGCGAAAAGCGATACGAGCATTCCGATGCGGATCGAGCCTTCGAACGTCAGGATCACCAACACCCACTTCAAGCCGCTGGCGCTGCGCAACGAATATCCGAGGGCGGTCACGGCCAGCAGAACAAGCCCCTGCGCGCGTCCGACCGGATGCAACAACAGGGTGAACATCCAGAGCAGGTAAACCAGCAGGCCGCCCGCCCAGACGGCCGCCATCCAGCTGGCCATGGGCAGCTCCCGCGGGTCGGCATTGGTGCGGATGTGCTTGATGCCCAAGTAGCGCTCGCCCACCACCAGTTGCCAGATCTCGAAGGCGAAAAACAAGGGTGCGAGCAGGGCAAAGGGGTTCATGGTGACCAGAACAATCCTCGGCGGGATCAGGTAAAAAGACCAGCCCCGGATGGGGGGAAATCGGAGTGGCGAGGCGGGCCGGGCTGGACTAGATTCCCGGCAAGGCCAAAGCGTGGCGGAGGCCACCGGACGCCGAAACCCTCAACCTTGGAGCCCCCATGGATCTGGCGATGTTTCTGGTCAAATATCTCGGCACCGCCCTCGTGGCGGGCCTTCTCGGCGGCTTGGCGATGGAACTGGTCATGTGGCTCATCAGCCGGAGCGGGCTGGCCAAGGGCGACATGGTCCTCGCGCTCGGCAGCCTGCTCACCAAGTCCCGCGACAACGCCTATCGCGTCGGCCTGGTGGTCCACGCCACGGCGGCCGTGGGCTTCGCATTCGTCTACACCCTGTTGATGGTGACGCTGGGCTACACCCACCTGCCGCAGTCGCTCATGCTGGGCCTGGCCACCGGCACCCTGCATGGCATCCTCGTCAGCCTGATGCTCGTCTGGGTGGTTTCGGACCATCACCCGCTCGAGGAGTTCAAGGAGGCCGACCTGCTGATCGGCCTCAGCCACTTTGCCGGTCACGTGGCCTATGGCGCGGTGGTGGGGGTGGTGGTGGGGCTGTCGCCGGGGTTTTGAAAGGCGGGGAATCGTGAAAACTGAAAATCGTGAAATCCTAAATCGTGAAATTTGAGAGCGGCGCCTTCGGCGCAGGGATTGAGAGCTGTAGCCGGGGTCGTCGACCCCGGTCCTTCGGTTCGTCGCCAATCACATTTTCACGATTTAGGATTTCACGATTTTCGTTTTCAAGATTCCCCCGCATTTATTTTCCGCCGTACCACACCCCGCGCCGCCAGTTGTGGCGGCGGAGGCGCTCCACCAGGGCGAGCGGCATGGCCGGCAGGTCGCTCACGCCGCAGTTCGCCTCCGCCTGCGCAAGGTTGCGGATGCCGGGGATGACGACCGACACCGCGGGATGCGCCAGCACCCATTTGAGCGCGGCCTGGGGCAGCGTGTACCCCGTGCCCGCGAGATCGCGTTTGATTTCCCCGGCGTGCGCGATGGCGCGCGCCAGGCGGTCGCCCTCGAAATATTTCGCGCGAAAATCATCCGCCGCAAATTTCGTGTCGGCCGTGAACTTGCCGGTGAGCGCACCCTCGTCGAACGCGACCCGCACGATGACGGCGACGCCGCATTCGCGGGCCACGTCCAGCAATTCAGCCGCGGGTTCCTGCTCGAAAAGGTTGTAGATCACCTGCACCGCATCGACCCAGCCGCCGCGCATCAGGTCGATGACCGAATTCTGGTCCTGCTCGGGAGTGGAGACGCCGATGAGGCGGATACCGCCCTCCTGTTGGATCTGGCGGAGGATCTTGAAAGGGGTGGGATTGCGATTCCAGGCCCGCGTCCAGGTGTGGAGCTGGAGCAGGTCGAGCCTGCCCACGCCAAGGTTGGCCAGCCGCTGGGCGACATTCTGGCGGAGGTAGGCCTCGGGATAGCAGGTGGCGGCGACGTTGTAAGGCGAAGGCGGCCAGTCGCCGGCGGCGGGGGGCGTTTTGGTGGCGACGAAGATCGGTTCCCTGGGGCCGGCCGCCGCGCGGTCCCGCAACACCTGCGCGATCAGCCGCTCGCTCCGGCCGTTGCCGTAGCCGGCCGCGGTGTCGATGAACGTGCAGCCGAGATCGAGCGCGCGATGGAGGGCGGCCAGCGAATCCTGGTCCGCCTGCGCGCCCCAGGAGCCGCCGATGGCCCAGGCGCCGAACCCGATTTCCGAACTGTTGAAGCCGTGGCGGCCAAAGGGGCGGTAATTCATGGCGCCTTCGTCGCACGAACCGGAGGGGAAGGGAAATCGGAAAACGCGACGGCGGCGAAATTGTCCGCCGCGCGACGGGGTCCCGCTCACCTGGCCAGCATCAACCCGGCCACCCCGGTCACGGCGAGCGCGGCCCCGGCGTAGTACAACCGGCGCGGAGGTCCGCCCTCCAGGCGGTTGGCGAATGGAATCGTCAGCAATGGCGCCGTCGCGACGATCGCCTGCACGATGCCGGCCGGCGTCGTGCTGAGGGCCCATTGGAAGAACACCACGCCGAGGAGGGGCCCGCTGGTGGCATTCGCGAGAACCCACGGCCAGGCGCGGCCCGCCGCGCGCGGGCGGTCGCGGTTGAGCAGCCGCACGACCACCAGCGCCGCCGCGGCCACGAGCAGGCCCGCGAGCGCGCGCTGGTAGGATGCGGTGCCGGCATCCACCGGCTCCCCCAGCGCGCGGGCGACGGCGAAAGCTTTGCGGCTGAGCACGGCGCCCGCGCCCTGGCCGGCGGCGGAAAGGAACGCCCAGCCCAGGCCTGCCGCCCACTCCGCCGGCGAAGGGCGCGGCAGGCTGCGGGGCAGCAAGCCGAGCAGCACGCCCGCGAGCGTCACGGCGATCGCGGCGGATTGCCACGCCGACAGGCGCACGCCGAGCCAACCCCATTCGAAAACGGCCGCGACGACCGCAGAGCCGCACTGGACAATGAGCGTCGAGAGATTGGACCCAAGCCGGGGGAGCGATTGGAACATCGCCAGGCCACCCACGCCAAATCCTGCCAGCCCGCCGGCGAAAAACCATCCCACGGCCGGGCCGCCGAAACCGCCGCCGAAGAGATGGGCCCAGAACCCGAACAGCAGCGTCGCGATGAGGAGGCGTGCCGCATTGGCCGCCGAGCTGCCGAGCCGTTGCGCCGCGCGGTTGGCAAAGACCGGCGTGACGGCGAAACAGAGGGTGGTGAAAAGCGCGCCAAGCATGCGTGGTCATGTCCTGCCTTTGTCATACAATGTATGACAAAGGGTGCGAAGGGATTTGGGCGCGGGCGTCAGGGCTTCCATTCGAGGCCCAGGGTGAAGCTGCGGCCGTTGCCCGGGAGGAAGATGGCCGTGGCCGCAGGATTGCGGGCCACATCCAGCACCCCGGCGGTGCTGGCGACATGGCGGCGATCCAGGAGATTCCTTACCGTGGCATGGAGCGAGCACCGGTCCGTGACGCGCCAGCCGAGCCGCGCATGGAGCAGCGCGTGGCCCGTGTAGAACATCCGGTTCGCATGGTCCACGGGCGTCCGGCCGGCGACCCACGTGGCGCCGATGGCGCCGGACCACGGATGTGGGCTCGCGTAGAAAAGCTCGGCATTGCCGATCTGGGGCGGGGCGCCGGCGAGGCGGTTGTCGCCAAGAACCGGATCGCCGTCGAAATGAAAACGGTTCCAGACCGCCGTCGTGTTCAGCACCAGCCGGTGCGCGCCGTCGGTGAGGCGCCAGCGCACGGCGGCTTCGAGGCCCGCGTGGATGGTGCGATCCGCGTTGACCGCCCCGCGTGGCAGGCCGGCGGCATCCGCGAGCTTGAGCAGCTCATCGCGCCATTGCCCGCGGTAGGCGGTCAGGTTCCACGTGATGCGCCCGCTATCGGCACGAACGCCAAATTCCACCGTCGTGGCCTTTTGTCCGACGAGATCGCGCGATACCACCGCCAGGTTCGGGTAGGTGCCTTGCACCGCGAGCAGGTCATCGAACGTCGGGGGTTCGACCCCGCGCGAGACGGCGGCATTGAATTCGAGCCGAGGCGTTGCCAGCCAGCGCAGGCCGAGGCGCGGGGCCCCGTCGTTCACTTCGCGGCGACGGGAACTTCCGGCCGGGTCGTCAATCACGCGTCGCGCGTGCAGCGCGGTGACGCCGCCCCCGAGGGCGAATTCCGGGCGCAGCCAGATCACATCCTCCACGCTCACCGCGCCGGTACGCGCCCGCAGGTCAAGGTCGGCAAAACGCGTCCCCCGGGCACCGGAGACATTGAGGTAACGCTGGTAGTCCGTCGTCCCCACCGAGAAAATCGCCCGGGCCAGCAGGTGGTGCGGCGTGGCGCCGACCCAGGCCTTGCGGGCGAAAGTGAGATGGCCGTTGAGGTCAGCGCCGGCAGCCACGGTTTCCCCGTTGGCCTGGAGCTGGCGGAAGTCGTCGTCCCACCGTTGCCAGGCAATGCCGGCGGCGCAGGCCCGGTCGACGGGGCCGGACTTGAGTTGGGCCGCGACACGCCACAGCGACGACTCGCGATGCGGCCGGTCGCGCCGCGCTGCGTCAGTGACGCTCCGCGGATTGTCGAACGCCGCCGCCAGCGTGAGCGGACCGGGCACGTCGTACCCGGCCTGCGCGGCGTAGGCCGTCAATTCGAGCACGCGTTCGGGCGAAAATTCGTGGCGCAGCACCGCCAGGCCCGCGACGCGCTGTTGGTGGCTCTGCGGGCGCCAGCCTTGCTGCTCGCTGAATGACCCGGCGAGGTGTGCGGTCGTGGCGCCATTGACCATGCCGGTGGCGAAACCGCCGCGGCGCGCGCCAAACGAGCCCATCTCGAAGCGCAGGGAAGACTCCGGGACCTCCGCGGCGGGGGTAACCGCATTCAGCACGCCGCCGAGCACGGCCGGGGTCAACGCGGCATGGATGGTGCCGCGATAGACCTCGACCCGCGTGAAAAGCTGCGGGTCGAGCAGGCCGCTGTGGAAGGATCCGTCCGCCCGGGCGAAGGACAGGCCGTCCACCAGCAGCGCGACCCCGCGCGAGGTCGGCGCGCTGTCGAGTCCCGAGCCGCGGATCAGCAGGCGTGGCGGCTCGAAGCCGCCGAAGCTCTCCAGGAGCACGACGCCCGGCGCCCCGCGCAAGGCTTCCGCGAGCGTGGCGACGCTCCGGCCGCCCAGGTCGGCGCGGTTCACGACGGACGTGGCGCCAAGCGTGGCGGCGAACGAATCACCCCGCGCCGGCGCACCGGCCGGGTCGGAATGATGCTCGATGACCCACGGCGGGAACTCCACGACGCCGTCGGCGACCTCCGGCTGGCCCGTGCCACTCAGCGCGAGGACCAAAAAAAGAGCCGGTGCGAGACCGGCTCGTTTGCCCGCTCGGGCCGCGGGCGCCATTGTGCGGCGCGCGGCGGCTGCGTTTGGGGGTGGGAACAACAACTTCATTTCTGGTAGACCGGGCGGGCGGTGTAACGCGTGTGCAGGAGCTGATGCGCCTTCGGCCCCAGCGGCTTTCCGAGGAATTCCTTGTAAACGCGCGTGACCTCCGGGTTTTCGTGGGAGCAGCGGACCTGGCGGTCGCGATCGTCCTGGTAGAGGCCGGCGATGCGAAGCTTGCGGCGCTCGTTGTCCACCCCGTAAGGCTGGCCGCCGCCGCCGATGCAGCCGCCCGGGCAGGCCATGACTTCGATGAAGTGGTAGGGTGTTTCCTGGCCGGCCTTGCGTGCGGTGCGGACGCGTTCGAGCACTTCCTCGACGTTGGCGAGGCCGTGGGCGACGGCGATGCGGATGGGGGCGCCGGCGACGTTGACCGTGCCCTCCTTCACGCCCTCCAGGCCGCGGACCGCCTCGAGCTCCACCTTGTCCAGCTTCTTCCCGGTGGCATAGAAATACGCGGTGCGGACCGCGGCTTCCATCACCCCGCCGGTGGCGCCGAAGATCGTGCCGGCGCCGGAATAGTCGCCGAGGATGGAATCGGCCTCGCCGTCGGGCAGGTGGAGAAAATCGATGCCCGACTGCTTGAGCATGCGCGCGAGTTCGCGGGTCGTCAGGGCGACGTCCACATCCTTGAAGCCCGAGGCGTACATCTCGTCGGTGCGCGAAAGTTCATACTTCTTTGCCGTGCACGGCATGATCGAGACCATGAACAACTTCGCCGGGTCGATGCCCGCCTTTTCCGCGTAGTAGGTCTTGGCAAGCACGCCGAGCATCTGCTGCGGGGACTTCGCTGTGGAGAAGTTGTCGATGAAGTCCCAGTGGTTTTTCTCCATGAAGTCGGTCCACGCCGGGCAGCAGGAGGTGATGAGGGGCAGCGGCCCGCGCTTGTGCACGAAGCGTTCAATGAACTCGCTGGCTTCCTCGACGATGGTGACGTCCGCGGAGAAGTTTGTGTCGAACACGGCGTGAAAGCCGAGGCGGCGCAGCCCGGCGTAAAGCTTCCTGGTCAGGTTCGTGCCCGGCGGCAGGCCGAACGCCTCGCCGACCGTGACCCGCACCGACGGGGCGATCTGGACCACGCAGACCTTTGCCGGGTCGTGCAGCGCCTCCCACACGGCGGGCGTCTCGTCGTTCTCGACGATGGCGCCGGTGGGGCAGTGGGCGGAGCATTGGCCGCATTTCACGCACGGCGACTCGGCGAGCGTGATGTCGCCGGCGGGGGCCATGCGGGTGTTGATGCCGCGGTCGAGGAAGGACAACGCCCAGACATCCTGCATTTCCTGGCAGACCTGGATGCAGCGACCGCATTTGATGCACTTCTGGAAGTCGAGGACGATGGAGCCGGTGGAGCGGTCGGGTGGCGTGTCCTTCACGTAGCGCTTGATCGACTCCATCGGGATGTTGAAATCCGCGGCGAGCGCCTGGAGTTCGCATTCGCCATTGCGACCGCACGTGAGGCAGGCCTGCGGATGGTTGGACAGGATGAGTTCGAGGGTGGAGCGGCGGACGTCCACGATCTCGCGGTCATGGGTGGAAATCTCCATCCCGGCCTCGAGGGGGGTGCAGCAGGCGCGCAGGAGCTTGTTGCCACCCCGGTTGCGGACGATGCAGATGCCGCAGGCGGCGGTGGGCAGGAGGTCGCGGTGCTTGCAGAGGGTGGGGATCTTCACCTGCACCTGCCGGGCGGCGGCCAGGATCGAGGTGCCTTCCGGAACCTCGACCTCGAGCTGGTTGATGCGGGCCTTGATCATCATGGCGCGGTCTCCTTCGCGGCGACGGTCGGCGCCGCGGCCGGGGCGGGAGCCGCCGGGGCCGCCGCCGTGCCGGTGCGGCTCATCTTGCGGGCATAGCTGGGTCCGCCCTCGATGTAGGCGCGGTATTCCTCGCCGAAGAAGCGCAGGGTGGAGAGGACCGGGTTCGGCGCGGTCTGGCCGAGCCCGCAGAGCGAGGCCTTCTGCATCGCCTGGCAGATGCGGTTGATCGTGCCCAAATCGTGCTCGGTGCCGCGGCCGCGGGAGAGGCGGTCAAGGATTTGCAGCAGCTGGTACCCGCCGATGCGGCAGGGAGCGCACTTGCCGCACGATTCGTCCACGCAGAAGCGCAGGTAGAACTTGGCGACGTCCACCATCGAGTCGGACTGGTCCATGACCAGCATGCCGCCCGAGCCCATGATCGAGCCGAGCTTCTGCAACGTCTCGTAGCTGACCGGCGTGTCGAGGTGCTCGCGCGGGATCACGCCGCCCGACGGGCCGCCGGTCTGCACGGCCTTGATCTCCTTGCCGTCGAGCACGCCGCCGCAGACTTCGAAGACAATATCGCGGAGGGTCGTGCCCATCGGGACCTCGACCAGCTGGGCGTTGGCGACCTTGCCCGTGACGGCGAAGACCTTGGTGCCCTTCGACGTGTCGGTGCCGTAGCCCGCAAACCAGGTCCCGCCCCGCAGGATGATGGCCGGGACGGCGGCGAGGGTTTCGACGTTGTTGATGGCCGTGGGCTTGCCCCAAAGGCCGCGGACGGAAGGATAGGGCGGCCGCGGGGTCGGGCTGCCGCGCTTGCCTTCGATGGATGCGATGAGCGCGGTTTCCTCGCCGCAGACAAAGGCGCCGGCGCCGAGGCGGACCTTGGCCTCGAAGGCAAACCCCGTGCCGAGGATGTTGGTGCCCAGGAGGCCGCGTTCGCGGGCCTGGACCAGCGCGCGCTCGATGCGCTCCACCGCCTTGGGATATTCGGCGCGGATGTAGAAATACCCGCGGGTCGCGCCCATGGCGTACGCGGCGATCATCATGCCTTCGAGCACGGTGTGCGGATCGCTTTCCAGCACGCTGCGGTCCATGAATGCCCCGGGGTCGCCCTCGTCGCCGTTACAGACCACGTAGCGCTGGTCCGCCGGCTGGGCGCGCGTGAGCTGCCATTTCATCCACGTCGGAAAACCCGCGCCGCCCCGGCCGCGCAGCCCGCTGGTCTTGAGCTCGGCGATGACCTGCTCGGGCGAAAGCTCGGTGAGCACGCGGCGGAGCGCCTGGTAGCCGTGGGCGCGCTGCAGGTAGTCTTCGACGTCGTCCGGGTCGATGATGCCGCAGTTGCGCAGGACGATGCGGACCTGCCGGTCCGGGGCCTGCCAGAGAAGGTCGTCGAGCACCCGGCCGCCCTCGATGGATTCCGCGACGATGCGGGCGACGTCGCTGGCCAGCACGTTGGCATAGGTGACGGCGGACGGCAGGAGTTGCACCGCCACGCCCTCGTCGTAAACGCCGAGGTCCAGCGCCCGGACGACCTGCACTTTCTCGGCCAGGCCGCGGCGTTTCAGTTCCTCGGCAAAGGCGAATTGGAAGAACTCCGTCTTGCCGCCAACCTCCCGGCCGGTGTCGCGCACGAGGAGATGCGTGACGGGCGCCGTCAGCGCCACGCCCCGGCTGCGGGTCGCGATGCAATGGTCGTCGAGCAGGCGGTGCGCTTGGAAGTGCTCGTTGAGCAGACGCGAGACCAGCTCGGGGGAAAAACGGCCGTAGTGTACGCGAGGCATGCCCGCGGCCTGCACCTCGATGACGGGATCGGCGAACGAGTAACCGGTGGAGCCGACGCGCCGCAGGACGATGCCGGGCCCGGCGGGACAGAGGCGGGTGAGTTCGCCGAAGACCTTCTCGGCCCCCGCAGCGACGCCACCCGTGTCGAGCTGGACGCGAATCCAGTCGGCGGGTTCCGCGAGGGCACGCGTGGACAGGGCCTGGAGGTCGGCGCAGGTGAGCGGGCTCATGACCTGGCCTCCGCGGCGTGCCGGGCGCCTTCGATGAGCCCGGCGATGTCGGCTGTCTTCAGGCGGCCATGGGTGACGCCGTCCACCACGACGGCCGGCGACATGCCGCAGCAGCCGATGCAGCGGACGGTGTCGAGATGGAACTGGCGGTCCGCGGTCGTTTGTCCTTCCGCGATGCCCAGGCGGGCGCGCGCCTCATTGAGCAGATCGGGTGCGCCCTTGAGATAGCAGGCCGTGCCGTTGCAGACGGTGAGATTGTGCGCGCCCGGCGGCTGCAGTTTGAAATAGTGATAGAAAGTAATGACCTCGTAGATGCGCGCGAGCTTCACCCCGAGTTCGCGGGCCAGTTCCATCGCCACCTCGCGCGGGACATAGCCGTGCTGGTTCTGGATGGCGTGGAGGATCATGATGAGGTTGCCCTCCTCGTCGCGCCAGCGCGCCACGTGGGCCTGCACGTCGCGGCGGATGGTCGTGTCGAGCTTGCCCTGGATGCGGCGCAGGCGTTCCAGGCGCACCTTCAGCACGCGGTTGACCTCGTCGGAGAGCTGGCGGGGCACGTAACCGTGCAGTTTTTCGGAGGCATCGAGCCGGGCCAGCAGCGCTTCCTCATCCAGGCGCGCAATATCCTCCTCCGCGGTGGACGAATGGCGGTCCGCTGGCGGGTGGGTGTTCATGACAACCTTTTCCGGGCTGCTCCCATTGAAGCCGGCGGGATGCCGAGGGACAATGGGCATTGATCGCCGTCTCTTGGCGGACGCTGCGCGGAAATTGACCCGGCCGGGCCGCGCCGCTTCGCATTGCCAGGCAGGTCCCGGCTCCCATGCTCGCCGGCATGCCCCGCGTCGACGGCCTGCGTTCCCCTTACGACAAGACCCTGGGCGGCCTCCACCATCTCGGCCGCATGCTCGACAAGATCCGGTTGATGCAGGCCGGCAAGTTACCGGAGCACTTCCACCGGAACTACGGGCTTTCGGTCGGGCTCGACGGCCAGCTCTGCGGCTTCCTGGGCGTGAAGTTCGAGGACGTGGAGGCGAAGGTGAAGTCGGGCGCCGCGGATGCGGACGTCGCCGAATGGATTTTCAGCACCGGCCTCCGCCCCAACCGCAGCCAGGCCCATGTGTGGAACGAGCACTCGCGCAAGATCGGTTGGAACGATCGGGTCACCGCCTTCAACGCCAAGGTGAGGACCGAACCCGGCTGGGAGCACCTCACGGCCATCACCTCCTTCGACCTCATCGAGCAGAGCGAGGAACGGGAGCCGCCGGCGCTGCGGGGGTAGAGCGGTTTAAACTAACCCCTAGCCGCATCGTGTCATTGCGTGGAGCGGAGCGACAAAGCAATCCAGCTGGATCGCCACGGCGCGCTGCGCGCACCTCGCGATGACAAACGGGTGCAATGTCGGCTACAGATTGGTTAAAACCGCTGTGGTAATTGGCTGGGTGATCGAAATGGGGGAGGGGCTTTATGCCCCGACGTAGGGTCACCGCGGCGTAATTCATGTCGGGGTGTAAAGCCCCTCCCATCCTCGAACCAACGGAGCTTCCCTCACGCCCGCAATTTTCGCTCGCCCGGCCGGGCGCTGAACTGGCGGACGTGGACCGTCCCGGCGGGCAGCGGCCGGGTGAAACGATCGATCAGCCGCCGCCGCCACGTCGACGGCGTGAAGTGGTGCACGGCCTTGTAGTCCCTGCAGAAATGGCTGGCGCTCGTGTAACCGCACAACCTGGCAATTTCATCCAGGGGCAGGTTGGTGCGCCCCATCAGGTCCTGCGCCTTTTCGAGCCGGACCCGGCGAAAGAGCTCCTTCGGGCTGGCTTGGCGCACCTCGGCGAACAGCCGGCGCAGGTGGCTGGGCGAGACATGGATGATTTCGGCCACCTCCTTGACCGAGGGGTTGCTGGCGAGGTGCTCGGTGTACCACGACAGGGCGCGCTCGACCCGGAAGCTGGCGACGTCGGTCAGGGCCATCGGCTCGATCGCCCGCGGATGGCTTTCCAACAACAGCAGGGAAAGATCCATGAGGCCGCGCTGGAAATGCAGCGGACTGGCGCCGATCGGGTGGCAAAAATGCTGTTCGAGCTGGCCGGCGATTTCGAGCAGGCGGGTGATATCGGCGGGCTTCAACGGGCGCGCCAGCCAGCCGCCGTTCTGGCGCACGATTTCATCGAGCGGATGCGGCACGCCGCTGAAATGCAGGGCGAGCCGGTGGTAGGTGTGGTGGCCATCGTCATGCCAGGCGTGCGCGCACTCCGGGGCAAAGATCCAGAGCATGCGCTCCTGCAGGACCGGCTTGGAACCGTCGCGAAAAGTCACGCCGCAGCGTCCGTCGATCACGGCGTAGATTTCCCAATTGGTGCGCGTATTGCAGCGCATGCCGTCCTTCCAGCGAATGCGTCCGTTGGCAAAATAGCGCAGCATGAAGCGGCGGGGGGTGGTTGCTGGCATGCTGCGACCCGCCCGGGCTGAAACGAGTTCCCGCATTTCGGCCAGTCCGAGTGAACGGCGACCGGGGCTACGAACGGGATTTCCGGGCAAAAAAAAGCCGGCCCCGCGGGGGGCCGGCCTCGAAAAGCGGTCGGAACCTTAGTAGTTGTAGGTGAAGGTGGCGCGAAATTCGCGGGGATTGCCGACCGCGATCGCGGTGCGGCTGCCGCCGACCGAGATATAGTCCTCATCCAGCAGGTTGTTGACCTGCACGCGGGCGACCCAGTCCTTGGCGCGGTAGGAGAAGCCCAGGTTCACCAAAGTGCGGCCATCATACTTGTAGCTGGCCTGCTGCGGGACAAAGCCGGCGGCGACACCGGGGAAGGTGCCGACGGTGCCGGTGAGGGGCTTGCTCGTGGTGAGGGCGGTGACGCTCTCGCCGACCATGTCGGACTTCGAATCGATGCCGACGTTGAAGCCGAAGTTGGCCAGCGGTCCCTCGTGGAAGCGGTAGTCCGCAAAGGCGGCCAGGATGCGGTCCGGGACGGCGCGGATGCGGACGCCGGTGGGCTGGCGATAGGTGTAGTCGGAGTAGTTGCCGATGAGCGTCAGGTTCTTGTTGATCACCCAGCTGCCCTCGAACTCCCAGCCTTTCGAGATGACGTCGAGGAAGGTGCTGGTCGGGAGCAGATTGGCGGCGGCCTGGTTGCCCTGGGCGACGAGCACGTAGTACTCGCTATTCGGCACCGCGTAGTTGGTCTGCGTGATTTCGAAGTGCGAGGCGGAGAACGTCAGGTTGCCGTCGAACAGCGAGACCTTGACGCCGTACTCGTCCTGTTCGCCTTCCGAGGGCTTGTAGGGCGGCAGCGCCGTGGACGCCAGGTTGGCGTTACCCGCCTGGAGCGAGCCCGGCATGGTCGCACCGGACGTGTTGTGACTGTAGTAGAGCGAGAGCGGCTTGATGGGCCGGACGATCAGGCCGTAGCTCTTGGCGGTGCTGGAGATGCTCAGCGTGCGCTCCGGGCCGACGGCCGGGATGTTGGTGGTGTCCGTCCGGGTGAGCGTGCCGTGGTAGCGCGAGATGCCGCCGATCAGCAGCAGGCGATCCTGGAAGAAGTTGGCGTTTTCCTGCATGTAGACCTGCACCTCCTGGAGCTTGGCGATCCTCGCCTGGGTCAAGGTCGTGAAGACATAGGGCGTGGTGGTCATGGCCGCGAGGCCGGCGGGGGTATTCGGGACGTCGCCGCCCTGCGAGGAACCTGCCCAGCTGCGCCACTTGGTCTTCGAGAAGTTGGCGGCGAGCCCGGCGATGGTGGTGGATTTCCACGCGTCGGTCTCCCACTTGCCCGCGTAGTCGTTGCGGAGGTGGGCCTCGTTATAGTAGAGGTGGTCGCTGCCGTTGATGCGCCGGAAGACCCAGGTGCTGGGATCGGGAATCGGGGTGGCGGTCGAGGTGGCGACGGCGGTGGCGCCGGAGTTGTCCACCGACCAGGTCACGCCCGGCTCGTATTTGCCGGTGTACGGGTTGCGCGTGGGGTTGAAGGCGGTCAGGACGCCATTGACCGGCCAGAAGATCGACGCGCTGCTGCCGCCCTGGTCCTCGCGCAACACGTGGTTGGCGGAAACCATGAGGCGGGAGGTGATATGGTCATTGAGCGTGGAGAGCAGCTCGAGGGTGATGCGTTCGGTCTCGCGCACGCGGTGGTCCTGGCCGCTGCCGAAGGACCAGTCGTCAGGGAGGCCCTGGGCGATCCGGGCATAGTCGTCGCTGCCGACGCGGGGATCCAACGGCACGGAGAGCGCGGTGCTCTCGTCGTTGTGCACGAACTCGGCCTTGGCGATCAGCTTGTGGTCGGGCGAAAGCTGCCAGCTGAGGGACGGCGCCAGCATCCAGCCCTTGCGGAAATACTCCCGCTGGAAGCCATCGGTGTCCCAGTAGGCCGCCACCAGGCGGCCTGCGATGCCCTTGTCGGCCGAGATGACGCGGTTGATGTCGGTACTGACGGCATTGCCGACGTATTGGGCCAGCTCCAGCGTGGCGGAGGCCTGGTCCTTCATGATGGGCGACTTCGTGATCGGGTTGAACTGTCCGCCGGGCGCGCCGCCGGGGACCAGGATGGCGTTGGGTCCCTTGATGATTTCGACGCGGTCGATGTTGTAGGGCGCGATCGCCATGCTGTAGCCGTCCTCCCCGGAGATCACCATGCCGTCGATGAACTCGTGGGAGACCTGGAAGCCGCGGATCGTGTAGCGGTCGCCGCCCACCGGCAGGGTGGATTCGACGACCGGGGTGATGTATTTGGCCGCGTCCAGCATGCGCTGGCTCATCGTGTCCTTGAGGAAGTCGCTGGTGACGACGGAAACGGTCTGCGGGATGTCCTGGATGTCCATCGCCACGCGCGTGCCGGAGAGGGCCTGCTTGGAGACGTAGGAGTTGAGCGGCGTTTCCGTGATGGTGAACGTCGGCAGGGTGACGACGTCCTCCTTCTTCTCCGCGGGGGCGGTTTGGGCCGAAACGTAGGCGGCGGTGCCCAGCAAGAGGGCGCCCGCAGTTGCGCAACGCAACGAATGGGATCGGGTAGGTTTCATTGGGTTCAGGGTTAGGGGTCGGCCGGCCGCCGGACCCAAGCCGCACGGGACGTGGCCGGGCAAGGCTTGGGCATGCCTAGTTGGGGGTAGGCGGGGCAGCAGGCACTCAGGTACAGACAGGTAACTGTCGCGGCGGTTGGTCGGGTAAAGGGTGCTGCGCGCTCCGAAAATTGCACAAATCGCGCATTGTCGGGCAAGAGGGTCGGAAAGGCCTTTTGAAGGGACAGACCTTGGTCCGACCTCCCGCGTGAGGTCGGCGCAAGCGCCGACCCTGCATTTTATTCCAGGTTACGCCGGCCAGGGTCCACCGGGGGATCCAAAGCGAGTGCCGGCGGGGAAATGCAGGTCGAAGCTCCCGGCCAGGACGACTAGGAGCTCGTCGGGCGTGGCGAGGGTGCGCTTCTCGGCCGGGCCGGCGCGCGGGCGGACGGTGAACTCGCGGTTGAACAGGGTGTGGCGCCCGTCGGCGGTGGCGCGGGCGACCATGAGGTTGTTGCGAAAATGCGCCTGGGGGTGCGTGTGGCTGTACCAGTTGCCCATCTCGAGGTCCACCGCGGCGGCGGTTTGGGGGTCGAAAATGCTGACATCCTGCCACTGGCCGTCGAAAAGCACCTGCTGGGCGAAGCGTCCGTCGCGGCGCACCAGGCGCCGGCAGTCATGCGGGGTGTCCTGCTCCAGGCCGTCGACCATCTGCAGCGGGGCGGTCAGCGAGAGAGAGCCCATCCCGGCGTCGGCGAGCCAGTCACGGCCGTCCAGGGCCACGCGCACCAGCATGTGCGTGAGTCCGGTGGCGACCTCCGGTGGAACCTGCCAGCGCACGCGCGCAATCATTGGCTCGGCGGCGAACCCGAGACCGCGCAACGCCAGCAGGAGCAGGTTGTTCTGTTCAAAGCAGTAGCCGCCCCGCCCGTCGCGCACGAGTTTCTGCTCCAGGGACGCTGGATCGGTGCGGATCGGCCGGCCCAGCAGCACGTCGAGATTCTCGAACGGGATGGTTGTGACCTGCCGGAACAGGACCTCCGCGAGCACCGCGTGGGTGGGTGTGCGGGGACCGTCATAGCCGACGCGGGCGAGATAGGCGTCGAGGTCGATGGGGGACATGATCGGTTGTCGCTTGCGGCGCGGATTGAGCGCCGGCCTTTAAAACCCAGCGGGCGCGCGCCGTCGCTAGAAAGTTTTCGAGGCGGCGATCCAGTCGTCCACAATGCTTTCCAGCACAGCCAGCGGGACGACGCCCGCGCGGAGCACGACGTTGTGGAATTCCTTGATCGAGAATTTCCCCTTGAGCGCCGTTTGGGCCCGGGTGCGCAGCTCGAGGATCTTCAACTGGCCGATCTTGTAGGCGCAGGCCTGCCCGGGAATGGAGACGTAACGCTCCACCTCGGTGGCCGCGTTGAAGCCCGGCAGGCCGTAGTCGATGGCTTGCTGGCGGGTCCACCTCATGGCGTGGATGCCGGTGTCGATCACGAGCCGGCGGGCGCGGGCGAGTTCGCCTTCCAACTGGCCCAGCCGGCCGGGGATATCGCCTTCGTACC
The DNA here is from genome assembly GCA_035549955.1 of Lacunisphaera sp. GTDB lineage: Bacteria > Verrucomicrobiota > Verrucomicrobiia > Opitutales > Opitutaceae > Lacunisphaera. The sequence goes on from DASZPS010000171.1 coordinate 17,790, forward strand.
AGCCGGCCTCGGCCGCGAGTTGCTCGGCGTAGAGGGCCCAGCCCTCGGAGTTGGCGGAGTTGCCGCCGAAGATGCGGTCCTGGCGGAAGCGGGGCAGGTCGGTCATTTCCTGGATCAAGGCCAGTTGGTAGTGATGGCCGGGAATGCCCTCGTGGTAGGTGACGGTGCGCATGTTGATCATGCGAAACGTGGGCCCCGGCAGCGGCATCCAGAAGACACCCGGGCGGGAACCGTCGCGGGCGGGGATGCTGTAGTGGGCGGCCGCGGTCTTCTCGGTAAAGGGCGGTTCGCGCCTCACCTCGCACGCGGCCTTGGGCTGCAGGTCGAAATAGTCCTGCGCGCGACGCACGGCGTCGGCGAGGATGCCCTCGTAGCGCTTGAGCAGGGCAGGGCGGGGGTCGGGCTCCGCGGGCGGTTGCAGGTCCCGGTTAAGTTTCTCGCAACGCTCGACGATCGTCCCCTCGTTGTAGCCGAGCTGGCGGAAGAGGCGGTCCATCTCCGCTTCGATCCGGGTGACCTCCTTGAGGCCGATCTCGTGGATTTCCCGCGCGCTGAGTTGGGTGGTGGTCGAGTAGCCCAGCGCGACGGCGTAGGCCTTTTCGCCGTCGGGCAGGCGCCACATCCCGGCATCGGCGGTGGTGCGGGGGAGTTGTTCCTGCAGCAACGCCCGCACGCGCTCGAAGGCCGGCAGGATGGATTCGCCGGCGATCTTTTCCGCCGCGGCGACGAAGGCGGCGCGATCGGCCGCGGGCAGGCCCTCGACCTTGGCCGCGCGTTCGGCGAGCGAGGTGACCAGCCCGTTCCTCGCCGGCCCGCCTTCGAGGAAACGGTCAAGCTGGCCCAGGGAGGCGCGGGTGATGAAGTCCGGCATGAGGAAACCGCGCGCGGCGGCGGCCCGCGCTTCCGCGATGCCCTCGTCGATGCGCGCCGCCACCAGCCCGAGGCGCGCAAGGTAGTTCTCAATGTCGCGGCGGTTGCGGATGGGGTGTTGCTGGCTGAGGAAGTTCACGAGGCTGGTGTGCAGGCCCCAGAACTGGTTGAAGACGAGGGTGTGGTCCGCGAACGGCTCGCGGAGGACGACTTGTTGCATGTGCCATTCGATGATGCGCGCCGAGACGACCTGCTGGGGGTCGAGTTTGGTGCGGTCCAGCGCCGCCAGCTCGGCGAGGGCCCGGCGCGCAAACGCCGCGCGCTCGACGCGGTACGCCTTGGTGACGGGGGTCAGCTGCCGGTCGAGGGCGTCTTGCTCGGCGCCGGTGAAGAATTGCGTGGCCGTGGCGGAGTTGGGGTCGGCGCGGACCGCGTCGGCGGTGAGGCGGTTTACCCAGGCATCGAAGGCGGGATCAGCGGCGGGCAGGCGCAGCGAAAGTCCAAGGGCGAAAAGGACGGCAATCGGAAACAGGCGGGGAGTGCGCATGGCGCGGACGCTAGCGGGGGTCCGGGCGATGTCGAGGCGGGGAGCCCCGCGACTTGCGCCGGGACGGAAACCGGGCAGCGTGCCAGGGATGCACCCCGCCCCCCTGCGCGCCCTTTGGACGGGCGTTTTCCTTGGCACCATGACCCTTTCCTTTGCCCAGACCGATTCCGGCGCAAGTCCCTCCCTGGTTGCGGCCGATCGCATTGGCCCGCGGAAGCCCATGAAGGTTTTCCTCCTCATCGGGCAGTCCAACATGGCGGGCCGCGGCAAGGTGGAGGACGAGGATCGCTTGCCGAATCCGCGCGTGCTCATGCTCAACCAGGCGCTGGCCTGGGTGCCGGCGGTCGATCCGATCCATTTCGACAAGCCCGAACGCATCGGCACGGGCCTGGGCAAGGCCTTCGGCCTGGTCGTCGCGGATACCACCCCGTCGATCATCGGGCTCGTCCCGGCGGCCTACGGCGGCAGCGCCCTGGACGAGTGGGCGCCCGGCCAGCCGCACTACGTCAATGCCGTCACCCGGGCAAGGGAGGCGCTCAAGCGGGGCCAGCTCGCTGGCATCCTCTGGCACCAGGGCGAATCGGACCGCGCGCCCGAGAAGGTCGCGACCTATGCCGCGCGTTTCGCGAAATTCATCGCGCAGCTGCGGGCCGACCTCGGCGCCGAAAGCGTGCCGGTGGTGGTGGGGGAGATCGGCCGGTTCTGTCCCAACGAGGGCCCGATCAACGCGGCGATCCGCAGCTTGCCGCAGGCGGTGCCGCACTGCGCGGTCGTGTCCTCGGAAGGCCTGCCCGGCCGGCCCGAGGAGCCGGAGGTCCTGCATTTCGAATCGCCGGGTTACCGCGAACTCGGCCGCCGCTACGCGCAGGCGTGGCAACAGTTAACCACGAATGGACACGAATAGACACGAATTGCCCACCGCCCCGCTGAGCGCGGCGAAGGATGACAGCGGTTGGAGCTTTGCTTTCTTCGTGTGAATTCGTGTCCATTCGTGGTTCAAACGCATCTCAACCATGACTGAAAAAATCGGATTTGTCGGAGTCGGGCGCATGGGCGCCAACATGGCCCGGCGCCTCAAGGAGGTCGGCTATGCGGTCACGGCGGTTTACGACGTGAACCCGGGCGCGGCGGCGGCCCTGGCGCCGGAGGTCGGCGCGAAGCCCGCGGCCAAACTGGCCGAGGTCTCGGCGGCGGCGGACATCATCATCACCGTGGTCACGGACGACGCGGCGCAGCTGGCGGTGTTCGCCGAGTCCGGCGACTCGCTGCTCACGGGCGCGCAGGGCCGGACGTTCATCAACTGCGCGACGATCACCCCGGCCACGCACGTGGAGGTCGAGCGGCGCGCCAGGGCGGCCGGCGCGGTTTCCCTCGAGGGCTGCATGGCCTCGTCGATCCCGCAGGCGCGCAATGGCACACTGTACCTGATGTGCGGGGGCGACCGCCTGGCGTTCGAGCGGGTGCGGCCCGTGTTGGAAAAACTCAGCACCGCCCTGCGCTACATCGGCCCGGCCGGCCGCGCGGCGCAGGTGAAGGCGCTGGTGAACATGGTCATGAACATCAACACCGCAGGCCTCGCCGAGGGCCTGGGCCTGGGCGCCGCGCTCGGGCTCGACCTCGACATGCTCCGCGAGGTGTTCGCACAGACCGGCGCGAATTCCCAGGTGCTCAAGACGGACGGTGAGGACATGCAGAATCGCTCCCACGACTGCTACTTCTCCGCCGCCCATGCCGCCAAGGATTCGGGGATCGCCCTCAAGCTCGGCCAGGACGCGGGGATCAACCTGCCGCTGGCGGCCGCCACCAAGGCGCAGTTCGACCGCATGATCGCGCTCAACCGCGGCCACCTCGACAAGAGCGGCGTCGCGGAGCTGACGTTCAAGGGTCGCGCGGACTGACCGCCGGCGTCACATCGGTGAGCCGCCGGCCGGCCGCATAATAGCCCCCGAGGGCGAAGGCCTGGATCACGTGGTAGAGGTCGTTGTGGTTGAATTGCTGCGACGGTGCCAGGTGCAGCTGCTGGACCGCGGCAGCGGCCGCCGACAGGCCGATCGCCGCCAGCATCCAGTCCCGCCAAGGGCGGCGCAGCCACACGGCGGCCACGGCCCACGCGAACATGGTCAGGCCATAGTCGATGACGGCGAAGGTGAAGCTTTGCGCGAAGACGGCGAGAACCGCAAAGCAGGTAAATTTCCCGACAATGAGCCCGGCCCAAAGGCCCGTACCACGCGCCGGGCGGATCTCGGCCAGCAGTCCCGCCGCCATGGCGGCACTCACCAGGCTGATGACTTGCAGCGTCGCGATCCACCACAGCGCGGCCAGATCGGGGGAGAAATTGGGTCCAAAGCCATGATAGGTGCCGCCCACGAAAGCCGACGCCCCGGTCAGGCCGAGGGCCCGGCTCCACCAGCGTCTGGCCGGCGGACCCGCGTGCCGCGCGGGACGCAGCCGCCACGCGAGCCCGCCGCCGAAAGCCGCGAGCAGGAGGTCAGTAAGCAGGGTTGTGGGCTCGTGGATGATCACGCTGGGCCGAAAGGATCGCGTTCATCGCGCCGCCGCTCAATCAGGATTGCAGCGGCGAAGCGGGCTCCGGGGCCGGGTTCGATCTGCAGCACGGTGCCGTGGGTAACCGGTGCGGCCAGCGAACGCAAATCCTCCGCGGTCCGGCCCGTGCCGCGCGGGCGGGGGAGGTGCTCGCGGGCGGCCTGGTGCCGGCGGGAGGCGCCGCCGGTGCTGAGGAACACGAAGATCGCACCGAGCAGGGCCAGGGCGATGATGCGGGGGAGGTATCCGTGGGGTTTCATGGGTGGAGGGGTGCGCCTAGCATAACCGGGAAGGCGCCCCGGGCGTTAATTGATAATCCAAATGCGCGCCATTGACCCGGCCAATGGCGCGGTCCGCAACGGTGAGCGGCGCAGAAACGGACATTGCCCCACCCGGCGTGCCCGTGCTGGAATACCGCCGGCGCCATGAACATTCACCACCTCGAATTGTTCTACTATGTGGCCAGGCATGGCGGCATCAGCGCGGCGGTGCGCCACATGCCGTATGGCATCCAGCAGCCCGCGGTCAGCAGCCAGATCCTGCTGCTTGAGGAGGATCTGGGCGTAAAACTTTTCGTGCGGCAGCCGTTCCGGCTCACGCCGGAGGGCGAGGAGATGCTGGAATTCGTGCGGCCCTTTTTCGAAAACCTCGGCCCGATGGCGGTGCGTTTCCGCCGGACGCTTGGCCCGCAGCTGCGCATCGCGGCGTCGGAGCTCCTGCTGCGCGACCATTTGCCGCCCGTGATTGAACGACTGAAACAGGCGCATCCCGCGCTCCGCCTCACCTTGCGCGCCGGCACGCAGCCGGAACTCGAAACCTGGGTCCGCGAACGCGAGATCGACCTCGCCCTCCTCCCGCTGCGCGGCCGGTTACGGGCTCCGTTGCACAGCCTGCGCCTGCTGCGGTTGCCGCTGGTGTTGTTGGTGAACAAGAAATCGAAGCTGAAGTCCGCCGCGGAACTCTGGGCGCAGCGGAAACCGGTCGAGCCGCTGATCTGTCTCGGGCCGAAGGAAATCCTGACGCAGCTGTTCCAGGACGGACTCAAGCGCCAGGGCGTGACGTGGCCGCTGGGCGTGGAGGCCAGTTCGATGGAGCTGATCACCCGCTACGTGGCCCTCGGCGAGGGCATCGGGGCGAACATCGCCATTCCCAATACCATCCGAGACCCGAAGGTGCGGGTATTGCCCCTCGAAGGGTTTCCCCAGATCGAATTGTCGGTATTGTGGAACGGACCGCTTACGCCCCTGCTGCGCGGGGTCGTGGTGGCGATCCAGCACCAGGTGGCCAAGGCCTGGCCGCAGGCCAGCTGCCCGGAGAAGTTGCCGGCGTAAGGGGCGTGAGCGGTGTGGTGGTCGGGTCGGCGCTTGCCCGTTTGACCAAGCCGGGATCATGCAGTTGGTGGGCGTCGGTTTCCACACCGACGCCAGGTTCGCCCGCCTCGTGAGTCCTTGTCGTCGATATGGAAATCGACGACCACCTTTCGGTCGGTTCGCTACTGAGCGAAACGGCGCTTCAATTGCATGATCCCGACTAAGCTCAGGGCCTTGAGCCGGCCGAAATGGCGCCGATCTCGTACGCGAGTTTGCAAGGTCCGAGCCCACATTTGATCCGACCAATGGAACCCCCGGCCCCGTGTCAGTACGCCAGCCGGAAAAGCTGATACACCAGCCAGCCGAGACCGGCGCCGGCGGGGAGGTCGAGGACATAGTGCTGCTTGGTAAACAGGCAGCTCAGGGCGATCAGCACCGGAAAGCCATAGGCCCAGGCACCCACGTGCGGGGCCAGGTGCATCGCGGTCAGCATCGCCACGGAGGTATGCATGCTGGGAAAACTGTTGGAAGAGGCGTCATAGCTCTGCACGAACGCCAGGAAACGTTCCGAGCGGCCCCGCGCCGGGTTGCACCTCCGCCATTCGACGGGGGTGGCGACGGGGAAAAGCACGAAGAACGCCATCTGGAACAGGAGCAGCACGATGTAGCTCATCGCGAGGTACAGGAAATGCCGCGGCGATTCGGTGACGAAGTTGATATAGACGATGACCGGATAATAGAGGCAGCTGTAGATCCACACCCAGCGCGGCACGAAGGGAATCGCGTCGTCGATCGGCAGGCGGAGCTGCCGCGGGGTGGTGAGGTGGTTGCGCTGGCACCAGAAATAGAACTGGTAGACGCCAATGATGAGGATGACGCTCAGGAAGAGCTGGATGACGAGGTCGGTGCGGGGCATGGGGAGGAACGGGCGGGTTGGGATTGTGCGGGAAGTTCGGAGCGGTTGGCCGGCGGCGTCGATTCGCGCCGGCGCCAGGCGTGCCAGGCTGTGGCCATTTCGCCCGAGTAGCCGGGCAGCAGGTGGCAGATGACCACCTCCTCCAGCGTGCCGAGGATCTGGAGCACGACGACGCCGTGCAGGGGCCACGACGAGTAGCCGGTCAGCAGGAACGCCAGCGCAACCGGCAGCAGGACGGCGACCGCCTTGGCGCTCCAGGTATGATAGCCGGGAGGCCGGCCATAACGGGCCACGCCGTAGAGCACGATGGCGAAGAATGAAACGAGCCCGGCGGCAAACCAAGCCCACTCCCGCGCCATGATTTCCGGCCACAGCCACGCCAGGCCGGTGACGCACAGGGCGGTCGTCACGTAGTCGGCCCAGCTGTCGAGGAGCCGGCCGAGGTCCGTCACCATGCCGAGCCGCCGCGCGAGGAAACCGTCCAGGGCATCGGTAGACCAGGCCAGGCAGAGCCAGCCGAGGAACCACCCGCGCGATTCCGCCAGCATCGCCGCAACCAGCAGCGGCGGCGTGACCACGAGGCGCACGAGGGTCACGAGATTGGGCAGATGTCGGATCATGGCGCAGTTCAGGTGGCGTCACGCCAGGGCGCCGGAATGGACGAGGGCGGCGGGCGTCGCCGGAAACGAATGACGCGGAACCCGGTCATGCGCGCGAGCGAGGCGCGCCTTGTGGCGTTCGAAGAGGGCGGTGACGTAGCTGGGCGTGACCACCCACAGGTGCGAAACCGGCTGGAAAGCCAGCGAGCAGCCCGGCAGGTACGAACGGACCAGGCGTTCCACCTCGGCCGCCGGCCGGTTTTGCCAGTAGCCATCGCGCGCGGCGATCAGCGCTTCGGCGTTGACCGGCAACGGACCACGGATGCGGTTCACCACGTGCGCGACGGCGGCGCCCAGTTGCGAGGGCGAGACGTAGCACCAATCGAGGCCCGCGCAGCGGAAGCGCGACTCCAGGTCCACCTTGAGGAAATCGCGGCGGCTCGCGCCGTCGCGCCAGCGGAACGACGTGGAGGTCTCGGGATTGAACGCCGTGAGCAGGTTATGGTTCGGGTAGGCGAACCAGCGGTGCCCGTCATGCCGGAAGCCGTTGAGCGGATAGAACACGCGCTCCCAAATTGTCGGTTTGAAACGGTCCGGCGCGCAGGCGCCCCAGAGCAGCTGCACGCGCCCGGGCGGCACCGACGAGCACAGCTCGCCGGCCGCGGCGGCGAAGTCATAGAAGCCATTGCTCGAGCACAGCACCGTCACCCGTTCGAATCGGGCCAGCAGGCCGCGCAGGTCCGCCTCGAGGCGGGCGAGCTTCCGGTCGACGTTCATCAGGGAGTACTTTTCCCAAACTGGCCGGCGGGCGGAGAATTCCGGCAGGTACAGGGCTTTCAGATAGACGCGATGTCCGAAGACCCGCGTCAGGCTCGGCAGCATGAAACGCATCTGGCCGGGCGTGCCGTTCATGCCCGGCACGAAATAGAAGGCGTGGTCGGCCTCGGCCGGGTTGCCGATTTCGGCGAGGTCATCGTAGAAAAACCGGTAGTCGTGGAGCGACTGCAGGTAGCTTTCGCGAAAGGCCGCGGCGAATCGGCCGGCGGGGGCGAAGTCGGCGTTCATGGGGTGGTGGACAACAGCCAGTGGGGCAAGGCGAGGGTCAGGGCGGGGATGTAGGTGATCAGCAGCACGCCGAGAAAAAGCACCAGCAGCAGCGGCACGGTCGCACGCGCCACTTCGCCGACCGGGCGTTTCAGCCGGGCCGACGCGAGCAGCAGGTTCAGCCCGAACGGCGGGGCGAGGAACCCAAGCTCCATGTTGGCGAGGAAAATGATGCCGAGGTGCAGGGGATCGAGGCCGAGCGCGGTGCCGACCGGCAGCAGCAGCGGCACGACCACGACGATGGCGGCGTAAATTTCGACGACGCCGCCCACGACGAGGAGAATCAGGTTCAACCCGAGCAGGAACAGCCACCGCGATTGCACGTGCTCATGGGCCCACGCCGCGAGGACATCGGGCGCCTGCGCATCGATCAGGTAATTGGTCAGGCCAAGCGCCACGCCGAGGATCAGCAGGATGCTGCCGACGAGGAGGCCGGTTTCGGCCAGGACCCGCCGGGTGTCGCGCCACGGATGCAGGTCCCGGTGAATGATCACCTCGACCACGAAAGCATAGGCGGCGGTGACCGCGGCGGCTTCCACCGGCGTGGCCCAACCGCTGAACAGCGCGCCAAGCGCGACGACCGGCAGGAGCAGCTCCCACTTGGCGGCCCAGACCGCGCGGCGGGCCTGGGCGAAGTCGAAGGGCGTGACCGGCGCGTTCGCCCGACGACCGGCGCGCACGCCCCAGACGACGGTCAGGGCGATGAGCAGCAGGCCCGGCACCAGGCCGCCGAGGAACATTTCCTTGAGGCCCACGCGGGCCACGATCGCATAGAGGATGACGGGCAGGCAGGGCGGCAGCAGCACGCCGAGCGAGCCCGCCCCGGTGAGGAGCCCGAGGGCGTCCTTTTCCCGGTAGCGGGCCGACAGCAGCACCGGCATCAGCAGGCCGCCCAGCGCGAGGATCGTGACGCCCGAGCCGCCGGTGAGCGCGGTGAAGAAGGCGCAGAGCAGCGCCGTGGCGACCGCCGGTCCCCCGCGAAACCAGCCGACGAGGGCGGTCGAGAGTTGCACGAGGCGCCGCGCCGCGCCGCCCTCGGCCATCAGGCAGCCCGCGAGCGTGAAAAGGGGGATCGACGGCAGCGCCGGGTTGACCACCAGCCGGTAGTGCTCGACCGAGATGGCCGCGATGGGCAGGTCCGCCCCTTGGAAAAGCAGCAGCGCGGCGCCACCAAGCGGCACATACACCGGCGCGCCGAGGCCGGCGGCGAGCACGAGGAGAGCCAGGCCGGGCGTCACCAGCGCCTCGCGCGCGACCGGCGGCCAGATGCCGGCGGCCAGGAGCAAGCCGCAGCCAAGGATGGCCGGGATTCGCCCACGCCAGCCATCCGCCGCGCGCACCAGCAGGCGCCAGGTCATGACGGCAAAGCCGGCGGGGATGATCGCTTGGATCACCCAGAGCGGGAGGCGGTCCAGGAGCAGGCTGCCCGCCTCGCGTTCGGCGAAGACGAACTGGACGCCCGCGACCCCGAGCAAGAGGGTGACGGCCGCCGAAATGGCGGCGGCCAGCCCGCGGGAAGCGGGTTGCCAGCGCGCGGGCAGGAACACGCCTGGATTGGAAAATGTCAGCAACCGTCCCTCCCGCGCGGCGAGGGCGGCGCCAAGCATGCCCACCACCAGGGTCAGGTGTTGCACGAGCGTGCCTGAGCCGGCGAGGCCGGACCGGCCGGCGGCGCGGAAAACGATCTCGGGCAGGGGCAGGCCCACCATCGCCACCAACGCCACGGCGGTGAACAGGTTCTCGCGGACGCTCCAGCGGGCCGGAGGGGACGGGGAGTCGAGCGGGACGGGCATGGTGGCCGTGGCGTTCACGGTGTGGGGCGAGCGCGCTTCAAGGTGCCTGAACCTGTGCCACGGCCGCCGGGGCGGAGGCAGGCTGGTAAGAGGCGAGGCTGGCCATCACCTCGTCGAAAATGTCGGCGGGCACCTTGGCGCCGCGGAGTTGCGGGTAGACCTGCTGCACCAGCGCGGTCCACTCGGCGCGCGCTTCGGGCGGGACGGCGTGCACCTGCAGGCCGCGCTGCTGCATGACGCGAACCGCCTCCTCGTCCTCGGCGCGGCCGCGGCTGCGCACCTTTTCGCCGGTGGCCTCGGCGATCGCGCGGATCGTGTCGCGCTGGGCGGGGGGAATCTGCTCCCACACTTCGCGCCGGACCACGGCGGCACCGACGATCGGGCACCATTTGAGGTCGAGCATGTGCGGGGCGGCCGTGTTCATCTGGCCGGCGAGCGCGATGAGCGGCGGCATGGGCACCGCGTTAACCATGCCCGTGTTCAGGCCGAGCAGGATGTCGGTGGTCTCCAGGGGCACCGGGCGGTAGCCGAGCGACTGCATGATCTCCAACTGCGCCTGGTCGCCGGCCCAGACGAAGATCTTCATGGGCTTCATCTCCGCGGGCCGCACGGCGGGCGTCGTCGTGAAGAAGCGCACCCAGCCCGCGTCGGCCCAGAAGAGCACCTCGAAGCCCTTGGCGCGCAGGCGGTCCTCGAGGCGGCGGCGCAGCTTGTCGCGGACATGGTCGACTGCGCCCCAGGAATCGAAGGCCAGCGGCATGATTTGCAGGCCGGTCACGCCGGGATCGATCTCGGCGAGGCCGACGGCGGAAAGGAGGCTGGCGTTGATCTGTTTGATGCGGAGCTTGCGCACCATCTCCGATTCGCCGCCGAGCCGGCCGTCGGGATAGAGGGTGAGCTTCACGGTGCCGCCGGAAGCCTTGCGCCATTGTTCGCCCATTTCCTGCAGGGCGGCGTGCTGCGCGGTGCCGCTCGGAAGGATCGTGCCGAGGCGGATGGTGACGGTCTCGGCCGCCCGGGCGCCCGGGAAGCTCGCCGCGAACAGTGCGCCGAGATAAGGAAGGGAGGACAGGAATTTCATGGCGGGGAAAGGGTGTATTCAGGAATTGGCGGGCCGGGGCGCATCGCGAGCGTCGCCCGGACGGGGGGTGTCGGTGGCCAGTTCGCCGACGACACCCGCGACCGAGAGCAACGTGACCCACCAACCGGCCTCGGGGCCCCGCGAAAACACGGCCAGCAGGGTCACGGCGTGCATGAGGTAGGCGGCCTCCAGCGCCACCAAGCTGGCACGGTCAGCGCCCGGGGTCCGACGAATCAACCAGGCGCCCGCGACGAACAACACGGGCGCCGGAGCCAGGTATGCCAGTTGCGCCCAATCGCCGCGGAGCTGGTTGGTCGCCAGCAAAGTTGCGAACAGCAGGGTGGCTCCGGCTCCGTGGATGGCGACCGCGACCGCGCCGATTCGCATCCAGGAAGCGAAACCGCCCTTGATCCGCCACCAAAGCAGGGCCGCCGCCATCGGCAGGGTGGTCAAGAAGCCCAGGCCCGCGCCAAGCAGGGCCCAATCCAGGGAGTCGGCCTTGCGCCAGCCGTGGAAGTCCCGGATCACATCGATTGGGGACGTATCGAGGGCGAAGGGCAGGAACGGCGTGACCGTGGCCGCGAGCACGAGGATCACGATCACCGGATTCACGGGGCGGGCCACACGGTCGGAAATCACAGGGGCATTCATGACGGGCGTCAGTTGGCCGGCGTGGCCGCGAGAAAAAGGTCGTCGGCTTGGGCGAGCAGCCGGCGGGCGCGCGCCTGCATGATGAGGTTGACGAGCCGCCATTCGGGGCGGGCATCCGGATCGATGGCGAGGGCGCGGCGGAGCAGGGACTCGAATTGGGCGCGGTCCTGCCGGCGAACGCAGACGTTTTCGGCGTAGGTCAGGAACGGGCCGGCCTGGCCGCCCTCGGAGAGCGCGACGGCGCGCTCGTAATGAACGCGAGCACGTTCCACGGGGTCGCCAGTTCCGCCGGGGCGGCTCAACTCGTATGCCGCCAGGAACGCATGGATCGCGCCATGATCGTAGGCCTCGTCGAGGACGAGGGCGCGATCGATGAGCGCTTCCGCCTGCGGCAGGTCGGCGATGAGTTCGGGCCGGTCCTTGCCAACGGCGATGGCCGAAGCCCAGGCAGCGGCGGTCCAGTACAGCAGAGGCACGTCGGAACGCCGGCAGGATTGCACCGCCTGGCGGGGCGATTGCCGAAGTGCGGCGCCGAACCCCGTGTGGACGGATTCGAGTCCCCGCAGGCCGTGGTCCCGCCCGCGCAAATACAGCCGGCAGGCGCGGGCGCGCAGCGCGGCGGCGGCGGTGACGTCGGTCTCTTCCCGCGCCTCGGCGTCCGCCTGCACAAATGCGTAGGCATACTGCGTGAACCCGCTCGCGGCCGCCAGGCGAAGCCCGGTGTGGTCCGGCGTGGCGGCGAGGAGGCTCTCCATCAGCTTCAGGCTGAACGGCGCCGCCTCCCGCACCAGGTCGGGATCGTTGTCGCCGGCAAACACGGTGCCCCCGCCCGCCAGCGCGTCACCGAGCTTGTTCACCGCGACGCGATTGACCGTCGCGCAGCCGCCGAGCCCAAGCGCCAGGGTGCCAAACCAAATCCCGCGAACCAAGCGTGCCGTTTTCATGGGGTGCCGGTGACGGCTCACTTGGTGTTCAGTTCGTTCCACTCGACCGTCACCAGCGGGCTGCCGGTGCGGAGTTGCGGCCGGTCGCCTTTGCGTTCGCGGGTCCGCCATGCCTGGCCATCCAGGGGGATGTAGTATTCGACCCAGCCTTGGTTGAAGTGGAGGACGACGTTCAACCGGGGGCCGTGCTTCGCGCCGTCGATGCGCGCCTCGGCTTCACCGTAGTAGTGGCCGGGCACAGCGGTGTGGAATCGCACGACGAGGTAGTTGGGTTGGGCCTCGCGGGCCGCCTCCAGTTCGCCAAAAGTGGCCGGCCGCCAGCGGTCATCGTCCGGCGCAGCCAGGTGGCGGCGCAGCTCGGCCTTGGTCACGACCAGGCCTTCGGCCGTGATGTTGTCCTTGAGCGCTGCGAAGCAGGCGGTGGCGGCGAACAGCCAGGCGAGGGTGGGTTGGGACAGCTTTTTCATGCGATGCCGAAACTCGGGTTGGCGCATGGGCTGGGGGGACCGTGCCTACCAGCGGCGGCTGACCTGCAGGCCGAACCGCCGCGGCTGGCCGGCGACAAAGGTCGGGATGCCGAAGGAGCCGCCGACGTTGCCGGCATCGATGAGATATTGCTCGTCGAGCAGGTTGTCCGCCCGGGCCGTGACCTCCCAGCCGTCGCGGGGCGAACGCCAGGTGACGGCCACGTTCACGACGCCGAAACCGTCCTGCCGCAGGCCGCCGCCAAACGCGGCATTGTTGTCCTCGAAGTAGTGCGCCGACTTGTACTGGTACACCGGCGTGAAAAGCACGCGCCCGGAGTCGTGGTCATGGAGGACGAAGGTGCCCCCGACCGAGAACATGTGGCGCGGCGAAAGCCGGAAGCGGTAGCCGGCGTATTGCTGGGGCTGGCCGTTCTCGCCGGTGGCGTCGAACGTGGCGTCGGTGTAGCCGTAGTTGGCGAACAGGCTCGCCCACTGGTCGACGGAACCGATCAGGCCGAGCTCGAACCCGCGGCCCGTCGCGTTGCCGGCGTCGAGCACCTTGAAGCTGCCGAGGCTGAGCACGTTGGTCTGGAAATGGGCGTAGTCGTACTGGAAGGCGGAGGCCTGCCATTGCATCCGGCCGGCGGCGAGCGAGCCCTTGAAACCGACCTCGTAGTTCCACACCACCTCCTCGCCGGCAACGGTGGTCGACGTGGAATTGACCATGACGCTTTGCGGCCGGTGTCCACGGGAGACGCTGGCGTAGGCGTTGAGCGTCTTGGACAGGTTGTACTTGCCGACCAGCCGCCCGTCCCAGGACGAGGCGCTGGCGGAGGACTCGCGACGTCCGGCCGTGGGCAGGTAGGGGTAGCCGGGAATGTTGTTCACGATGAAACCGAGCGTCGCCGGCGTGCCATTGTGCGCCTCGTAGCCCGACGTGACTCTTTGGCGCGTGAGCCGCAGGCCGCCGGTGAGTTCGAGCCGGTCGGTCGCCTGCCAGGTGCCGTCGATGAACGCATCGAGCGCGCGGGTGCGGGCCGTCTGCGTGTACTCGTCGGCGCGATAGCCCTGCAGCGGATAGCCCGCGAGGAACGACAGGCCCTGCAGCGAAGGCGGCAGCGCGGGATTGGCAAAGCCGGCGAACGTGACCGGCAGCGTGGCTTGCGGCGCGAAGGGGTTCAGCGCGGGGACCAGGAAGTCGACCAGGGCCGGGGGGAGGCCGCCGCTCACCAGGCCGGAACGGAAGGAACCGTTGAGAAACGGCCAGAGCTGTCGCTCGTCGGTGTAGAAGGGCACGCGGGCCGTGCCGGTCTCGTCAAAGTAGCTGGCGCCGACGAAGCCGTTGAAACGCTGGCCGTCCGTGAAGTTGAAGCGCAACTCCTGGCTGAACTGGTCGCCCTTCGCGTCCTCGGCGAATTCGAGCAGGAACAGCCTCGAGCCATCGGCATCGAACTCCTCGTGGGAGTCATAATCCCGCCAGCCGGTGGTGCTGGTCATCGACCAGGCCGGATTGAACTGGTGCTCGACTATGCCGGTGGCCCCCCACACGGTCCGGTCGACGCCCAGCTGGCGGCCGCGGTTCAGTTCCGCGGCGGTGAATGGATTCACATCGCCGCGCGAGGTCGGAATGACGCCGCTCTTGAAGGCGACGCCGGGCGGCGTGTCCCGTTGCCAGTTGACGATGAGGTCGGCGGTGGTGGCGGCGGTTGGCTGCCAGCGGAGGGTGCCGCGGACCGCGGTGGTGTCCTTGCCGTTCAGGTCGGATCCGTCGGCCAGGTTGTCGATCGTGCCATCGTGCTTCACGTGCGTGAAAGCAATGCGGCTGAAGAGCCGGTCCGAGAGGATCGGGGCGTTGTAGGAGCCGGAGAGGCGGTACTCGTTGAAGCTGCCATACCCGGCGGAGAGGGTGGCGGACGTCTCGTTGACCGCCTTGTGCTGCACGAGCGAGATGGCGCCGATCTCCGCGCCGCGGCCGAAGAGGGTTCCCTGGGGACCTTTCAGCACCTCGACGCGCTGCAGGTCGAACAACTCGACCACGCTGGCGCGCGAGCGGCTGATGGAGACGCCGTCCTGGAAAATGGAAACCCGCGCCTCGCCGCGGGGATCGCCGCTGTCGGTCGTGATGCCGCGCAGGCTGATGCCCGGGTTGTTGGGCGATTGTTCCTGGATGAAGAGACCCGGCACGAGCGGGGCGAGCCCCTGGTAGTCGGTGACGCCCGCCTGTTCCAGGAAAGAGCCGACGTAAGCCGTGAGGGGAATCGGCACGTCGCCGATGGATTGGACGCGTTTTTGCGCCGTGACGGCGAAGGGATCGAGCTGGAGGACTTCCTGGGCAACCAGGCCGGCGGGGAGGAAGACAATCAAGCCGGCTTGGAGGAGGGTTGGGGTGGTTTTCATGGGCGTGGGTGTGTGAAGGAGACGCGCGGGCGGGAAAGGATGGACTCCGGTCACTCGACCGGATCGCAGGCCACCAGAAGGCTGAGCAGGGAGAGGATGCAGACAGTCGTGATCATGCGCCCAGCATACCGGGTTCCCCGGGCGGAGCGTTAATCGATAAACCCGATGTGGGCTATTGAGTGGACCAATAGGCGGCTGCCCGTTCGGGCCGGCCCGGGCGCATGGGCGGAGCCCCCGTCACTTCCCGGAGAACTACGTTGCCCCGGCCGGCGCGAACGGTTGGAATCCGGCAATGCCATGAACATTCATCACCTCGAATTGTTCTACTACGTTGCCACGCATGGCGGCATCAGCGCGGCGGTGCGGCACATGCCCTACGGCATCCAGCAACCCGCGGTCAGCAGCCAGATCCTGATGTTGGAGGAGGATCTCGGGGTGAAACTCTTCGAGCGCCAGCCGTTCAAGCTCACGGCCTCGGGCACGGAGCTGCTGGCCTTCGTCCAGCCCTTCTTTGAAAACCTGCAGCCGATGGCGGCGAAGCTGCGGCAGGGCTCGGCGCCGCAGCTGCGGATCGGCGCGCCCGAGGCGATCCTGCGCGACCATCTGCCGGCGGTGCTCCAGCGCGTGAAGCAGAAGCAACCGGAGCTGCGGCTGTCGATGCGGTCGGGCTTGCAGCTGCAACTGGAAGCCTGGGTGCGTGACCGGGAGATCGACCTCGCCGTGTTGCCGCTCGCCCGGAAGCTGCCCAAGCCGCTCCGGTCGCTGGCGCTGCTGCGGCTGCCGCTCGTCCTGCTCGTGCCGAAGAAATCGAAGCGCAAGTCCGCGGCGGAATTCTGGGCGGCGGGGCGGCCGGCCGAGCCGTTGATCAGCCTGCCGGATTCCGACACGCTCGGGCAATTGTTCCAAGCCGGGCTCAAGCGGCTCGACGTCACGTGGCCGATGACGGTCGAAGCGAGCTCCCTCGGGCTCATCCTCCAGTATGTGGCCAACGGCGACGGCGTCGGCGTGAGCATCGGCGTGCCCGATTTGGTGCAACACCCGCAGGTGCGCGTGCTGCCGCTCGAGGGCTTTGACCGTCTCGAATTGTCGGCGGTCTGGCAGGGCGAGCCCTCCCCGCTGTTGCAGGCCGTGCTGGATGAAATGCAGCGCTACGCGAACCAGTTTTTCCCGATGGAAACGCCTGCGGCCCGCGCGGGCGCGGTGACGGCATGATGTATTCGGTGCCGGGTCGGCGCTGGCGCCGACCGCGTGCGCGAGGTCGGACCCCCTCGACCAGCTCGGGGCCCTGAGCCGAGATCATGCAATTGAAGCGCCGTTTCGCTCGGTAGCGAACCGACCGAAAGGTGGTCGTCGATTTCCATATCGACGACAAGGACTCACGAGGCGTGCGAACCTGGCCTCGGGGTGGAAACCGACGCCCACCAACTGCATGATCCCGGCTCAGGTCTTGAGTCGGCCGAATTTGCGGCGACCTCGCGCGACAGGCCGGCGCAAGGGCCGACCCTGCATTCCGATCGCGAGGAGCCGGCATTCAACCAGCCGAAATTCGGAGATCGAAAACCAGGATCCCGTCACCCGATCTTCACCCGCTCGCTGTAGAAGGCCTCCGCGAGCGCGTAGGTCTTCTTCGCATCGGTCTGCTTCAACGCCTCGGTCGCCA
>DASZPS010000172.1:0-44108 GCA_035549955.1 Lacunisphaera sp.
CCTGAGCCGGGATCATGCAATTGAAGCGCCGTTTCGCTCGGTAGCGAACCGACCGAAGGGTGGTCGTCGATTTCCATATCGACGACAAGGACTCACGAGGCGTGCGAACCTGGCGTCGGTGTGGAAACCGACGCCCACCAACTGCATGATCCCGGCTCAGGGCGCGATTTTCCCCGCCTGGTCGAAGAGGGCCCGGCCGTCCGACAGGGTCAGCGACAGTCCCTTCACCGCCTGGCCTTCCAGGCCGACCGCGCTGGCGGGTACTTCAAGCCGCACCCATTGGCCCGCCGCCGGCAGGTCGCCGATCCGGCGCTGCGCCGGCGTGTTGTCCACGGCATAGTGCAGGAGATTCTCGCCCCAATAAGCGCGGTGTTCCCAATTATCCGCACAGAATGAAATCACGAGTTCGCGCGGCGGGCTGTCCGGAAAGAGGTAGACATAGATGTAGAACACATCTCCCGCGCCCAAGGCCAGCGGCGTCCAGGCAAAGTTGAAATAGGCCTCGTGCCGACCGGACTCCGGCGGAGCTTCGAGCGCCCGGGTACCCGTGCGGGGGGTGGGCCAGGTTTCGTGCCAGGTCCACGCGTGGTTCGTTGAATCCCAGCTCGCTCCCTGCGGAAACGCGTCGTCAAACCAAACCGTGTTCGACGTGGGCGGGGGCGGCGGCGGAGGAGCAGCGACGGCGGGGGCGGACAGCTTCCCGACCCGATCCCAGGTGACGGATCCCCCAACGAGGCTGAAGGACATGCCGCGCAACGAATGTCCTTCCAGCCCCACGAGGCTGGCTGGGACTTCCAAGCGCACCCAGCGGCCGACGTACTCGTTGGTCAGGACTCCCAAGTTGCGGCGGCTCGCCGTTCCGGCGGTGCCAGCATTGATCATGTCGTAGCCCCAGAAGGCGCGATGCTCCCAATTCACCTCGTCCTTCCAACTCAACATGATCTCGTAGGGCTCGTCGCTCGAAGGCACAAAGGCGTAGACGAAGAGAATGTCACCGGTCGCGACGGGGAATGGCTGCGCGAAATTGAAGAAATGCTCGTGCACCCCTGGGCCGTCCACGCTGGCTGAGCGGTGCGCCTTGGTCCCAAACACGGGCGTGTCGGTGCGCCCCTCCGGTGAAGCTTCTGAAACCCAGTTCCAGGCATCGCCCCCGTTGGCGCCGGGCACGGCGCCGGCCGGCAGGGAGTCATCGAACCAGATCGTTTCCCCGGCCCCCGGGGCGCGGTCGAACGCGATCAGGCGCGGACCGCGCTCGGTGGTGACAAACACACTATGAAACGCGCCGCTCGTCGCATCGAAACGGAGCACCTGGTTCGAGCCGTAGCTGGCGACATAAAGGCGGCCGTCCGGCCCGTAAGTGAGATCGACCGGGTTGTTCAGGCCGCCCGTCCCGGCCGCGATGAAGTCGCCCATCGCGGCGCCCGTGCCGCCATTGAAGCGTTTCACCGAATTGCCCGAGCCACTCGCGACGTAAAGGTTGCCATCTGGCCCGAAGATGAGCGCCGTGGGATTCGCCAATCCGCCCGTGCCCAAGGGTACAAAAACATCCATGAAGGCGCCGGTGCCGCCCCGGAAGCGCACGATGCCCTGGTCGGAGATGACATAGAGGTTGCCGTCGGGACCGAAGGCAAACTTGCGAAACCAGGTCGTGCCCCCCCCGCCGATCGCGGCGAACATGCCCAGGCTCTCCCCGCTGCTGCTATCATAACGCACAATGCCGCTCGTCCCCTGTTCGCTGTCCGATCCGAAACCGTACAAATACCCGTCCGGACCGAAACCTATTTCACTGGCAGCGGGGCCGCGCCAGAGCGGCCCGCGGATCAGCAGGCCGTGCGGGTCGACGCCATAGAGGTCCCCGCGGCCGAGCGTATTGCCCATCACGTAGCCGTTGCCCGAGGGGGCGCAGCAGAGGCCGAACCACCCTTCGTTCATCGCGCCAAATATCCCCCGCGAGGCGCCGGTGACCTCGTCATAGCGATACAACGCCGGATCGTAATATCCACCGCTGTCACCGATCACCACCAGCAAATCGCCGCGCAAAATCGGGGCAAACAGGGCGAAGATCAGGGTTAGACGGGATACGACGGACTTCGGGGTGATCATTGGCAAATGGAGTTTCCGCCATTTATCCAGAATCACTCCAGGTGCGGAAGGGGGTGCCTTCCCCACGGGAAATCTCCCACGGTGTAGGACAACGGCGGCGCGGCGGTCCCGCTGCCGGAAGGACCGAACTCGTGTCTTCAAAATCCGATTAGATGGCGAAATCGCGAATCTTCCACTCACCCCGTCGTATTTCGACGTGCTCAAGGCCGAATGGCGCCAAGCCGAAATCATGCAGTTGGTGGGCGTCGGTTTCCACACCGACGCCAGGTTCGCACGCCTCGTGAGTCCTTGTCGTCGATATGTCCTGTTGTTCGCTGCTGCGAACCCGGGACCAGTCGCGCAGCCTGCGCTGCGGCTGGGAAATCGCCGACAAGGGCTCACGAGGCGTCTGAACCTGGCGTCAGTGCGCCCCTCGACCGACTCCGAGGGGTCCTGAACTGAATGGCTCTAATCCGGAACTAATTCGAGGTGGAGCGAACTCCGAGGAAACAGCGGCGCTGTAGCCGGCCTCGCTGAGGCCGGTCCGGGGTCACCGACCCCGGCTTCAACCACACCGTTTCTTCCTGACCGGAGTAAAACGTGTTTTGCGGCTCGGGGCTGAATGGCTCCGGATGAAGAGGGGGCCCGACAGGGCGGGGTGTTTAGCTGATTTTGAAGACCCGCCCTTGCCCGATCCTTCAGCAGCGAGACGGAAATCGTCTGCGCCATCGAACCGGGGCCGCGCTCTCGCGGCCCCTGCCAAACGGTCTCACCCCTTTGCCAACTGCCCCATGAATTCGTGCACGGGCATCGCCTCGAGCCCGGCGCGATCCGCGAAAAGGCCCATGAGCGTCTCCGCCTTGCCCGCGCCATAATGCGCGGCGAAAGCGGCGCGGGCTTTTTCCCGGAGCACCGGAATGCCCTCCGCGCGACGCCGGCGATGCCCGATGGGATACTCGACCTCGACCCGCGGGGTGGACGTGCCTTCGAGGAAGAAAACCTGGACGGCATTCGCAATCGAGCGCTTGTCCGGATCGAGGTAGTCTCGCGAATAGGCTTCGGCCTCGGTGACTTTCATCTTCGCGCGCAGCGCGTCGATGCGGGGATCCGCGGCGGCGGCGTCCTCGTAATGGCCGGCGGTCAGGCCGCCAAAGAGCAGCCCGATGGCGGTCATGTACTGCAGGCAATGGTCGCGGTCCGCCGGGTTGTGCAGCGGGCCGCTCTTGTCGATGATGCGGATCGCCGACTCATGCGTCGTCAGCTCGATCCGGGCGATCTCATCCAGGCGGTCACGCACCTGCGGGTGCAGCTGGATGGCGCACTCGACGGCGGTCTGCGCGTGGAATTCCGCGGGGAACGAGATCTTGAAGAGGACGTGCTCCATGACGTAGCTGCCGAGCGGGCGGGCGAGCTTGAGGCCCTGGCCCCGGAAAGAAACGTCCTGAAACCCCCAGGTTTTCGCGGTCAGCACCGAGGGATAACCCATTTCACCCGTCATGGCGGTGAGCGCGAGGCGGACGGCCCGGCTCGTGGCGTCGCCGGCCGCCCAGGACTTGCGCGAGCCCGTGTTGGGCGCGTGGCGGTACGTGCGCAGCGCGGAACCGTCGAGCCAGGCGTGCGAGAGGGCGTTGATGACCTGCTCGCGTGAGCCGCCGAGCATGACGGTGGCGACCGCGGTGGATGCGATGCGCACGAGCAGCACGTGGTCCAGGCCGACCCGGTTGAATGAATTCTCCAGCGCCAGGACCCCTTGGATCTCGTGCGCCTTGACCATGGCCGTCAGGACGTCGCGCATTGTGAGGTGCGAGGCGGGCGGCTTGAGGGTTGAGGAAAAGGCCTTGGGCGTGACACCGGCGGCCTGGTGACGCGACAGCCAGTCAGCGACGCCCAGGATGGCGCCAAGATTGTCGGAGGGATGCCCCCACTCGGCCGCGAGCCACGTATCGTTGAAATCGAGCCAGCGGACAATCGTGCCGATGTTGAACGCCCCTTGTACGGGATCCAGTTCGTACCCGGTTCCCGGGACGCGCACGCCATGCTGGACGTTGGTGCTGTCCACGACGGGACCGAGCAATTTGGTGCAGGCCGGGTAGGCCAGCGCCATGATGCCACAAGCCAGCGTGTCGGCCAGGCACCAACGCGCGGTGTCGTAGGCCTCATCATTCGTGATCGGCGTGCTGAGCGCGTAGTCCGCGAGTTCCTCGAGGAGTTTATCGGCCGGCGGCCGGACGTTGGAGATGGGGGAGCTCATACTTGGAATCGTTCTCGTTCTCTTTCTCGTAATCGTTCTTCAAGCAACGAGAGAACGAGAAAGATTACGAGGATGAGAACGATTAGGGTCGCTGCTCCAACGGCACGAAGGGCCGATCCTCCGGGCCGGTGTAGTTCGCTGCCGGGCGGATGATTTTTCCATCCTGGCGTTGCTCGATGATGTGCGCCGACCAGCCGGCCGTGCGCGCGAGCACGAAGAGCGGGGTGAAAAACAGCTTCGGCACGCCGAGGTGATGGTAGGCCACCGCGCTGTACCAATCGAGATTGGGAAACATCTTCTTTTCCGTGGCCATCAGCCGCTCGAGGCGCTCCGCCACGGCAAACAGCGTCGGGGCGTTGGCCTCGTGCGCCAGTTCCTGCGCGACGGCCTTGACGATGTCGCTGCGCGGGTCGCTGGTGGTGTAGACGGGGTGGCCAAAGCCGATGATGATTTCCTTGCGGGCCAGGCGCGCCCGGATGTCGGTCTCCGCGTCGTTCGGGCTCCGATAGCGCTCCTGGATGTCGAGGGCGATCTCGTTGGCCCCGCCGTGCTTGGCCCCGCGCAGCGCGCCGATCGCGCCGGTGATGCAGGAGTGGAAGTCCGAGCCCGTGCCGGCAATCACCCGCGCGGTGAAGGTGGAGGCGTTGAATTCGTGCTCCGCATACAGGATGAGCGAACGGTCGAGCGCCCGCACGTGCGCCGCCGATGGTTCACGTTGGTGCAGCAGGCGCAGGAAATGCGCGGCGATCGAGGGATCCTCCGTTTCGGTTTCGACCCGCAGCCCGGCGGTGGCGAAGTGGTGCCAATAGAGCAGCATCCCCGGCAGCGTGGCGAGCAAGCGGGTGGCGATGGCGCGCGCCGCGGCGGGGTGCGCGGGTCCGCCGGTGGGCGCCAGGGCCTCGGGTTCGAGATTGCCCAGCATGGAACATCCCGTGCGCAGCACATCCATCGGATGCGCGGCGGCGGGGATTTCCTCCAGGATGGTGCGCAAGTCATCGGGCAGGCCGCGCTGGCGGCCGAGTTCGGCCCGGAAGCCGGCCAGCTCCTCCTGGTTGGGCAGGTGCTCATGGATGAGCAGGTAAGCCACTTCCTCATACGTCGCGTGGGCGGCCAGGTCGGCAATGTCGTATCCGCGATAGTGCAGGTCGTTGCCCGCGTGGCCGACCGTGCAAACCGCCGTGTTTCCCGCCACCACGCCGGAGAGCGCGACCGATTTCTTGGCCTTGGGGACTGGGGATGTTGGAACGGGATCAGACATGGGAGCTAACCACAAAGGCACGAAGAAACCGGGAAAGGCAAAGTCAGTTTGGCCAAGAAAAACACGAGGCAAGTTTTGTCATGTAATCGGAATCTTCCGAGCGCCCATCGGCGCCTGGGGAGCTCCACTCGCCACCGAGTATTTTGTGTTTTTTGTGGCCATGAATGTCTTTGGGTTGCTTTCCGTGACTCGGTGTCGGCGCCTGCCGGCCATAGTCTGGGAGATGGCTGGTGGTTCGATCAGGTTCCGGGTTTGTAGCCGAGGGTGGCATAGAGATCGGCGCGGGTTTGCATTTTCCCCACGATGCCTTCGACCGTGCCGGCGTGGCGGATTGTGTTGTACACTTCCAACGAGGCGGCGGCCGCCGCACGCGAGGCAGACAAGGGATACAGCACCAGCGCGACGCCCGCGCCCCGGAGTTGCTCCCGGCTGAACGCCGGGGTCTGGCCAAATTCCGTGAGGTTGGCGAGGACGGGCGCCTTCACCGCCGCCGTGAACGCCCGGTAGTCGTCGAGCGTCTTGAGCGCCTCGGCAAAGATCATGTCGGCGCCGGCGGCGACGTAGGCCTGTGCCCGCGCGATGGCTGCCGGCACGCCCTCGACGCCGGCGGCGTCGGTCCGGGCCATGACCACGAAGTCGCGGTCGGGTTTTCCCGCCACGGCGGATTTCACCCGCGTGACCATCTCGGCGGTGGACACGAGCTGCTTGCCCGACAGGTGCCCGCACAGCTTGGCCGGCACCTGGTCCTCGAGGTGCACGGCGGCGGCGCCAGCCGACGCCACGGCTTTGACGGTGGCCGCCGGATCGTCCCAGCCGGTGTCGATGTCGACCAGCAGCGGCAGCGCCACCCGCTGCGTGATGCGACGAACATCGATCAGCACGTCAGCCAGCTCGGTTTTGCCAATATCAGGCCAGCCATAGGAGTGGTTGGCGACGCCCGCGCCGGAAAGGTAGAGCGCCTTGAACCCCACCCGCTCGGCCAACAAGGCCGCGTAGGCATTTATCGCCCCCACCACCTGCAGGGGATTCTCCGCGGCCAGCGCGGAGCGGAATTGGGAACCAGGAGTCGGCATCGGCGCGGGGTGGCGGGTGAGAGGCAAAGCCTACGCCGGCCTGCGCTGCATGCAATACCGGGTGGGGCCGGCCGCCAAGGCGCGATCATGCAATTGAAGCGCCGATTCCGTTGGTAGCGAACCGACCGAAAGGTGGTCGTCGATTTCCATATCGACGACAAGGACTCACGAGGCGTGCGAACCCGGCGTCGGTGTGGAAACCGACGCCCACCAATTGCATGATCCCGGCTAAGGGTCGAGCGCCCGGTCACACCCCGTCTTTGGTGCCCAAATCGAGCCGTACCGTTTGGTTCGCCGTCTTATCCACGGCATTAGTTGTTTTGAGCATCGTACCTTCAACAACGCCAAACGGTGCGCCTTTTGGCGACTACGACCTCATCCGGCAGGAAGGGGTGACCTGCTCAACGCCTAACTAGCTTGACCCGGGCGGAGGCGATAGGTTGTGCTGCGACCTCCGCTGGGACCTGGTTCAAGGATGGCGGCATCGACCAGCTGTTTGATATCGCGCAGCGCGGTATCGAGTGAGCATTTGGCGAGCTTGGCGTAGCGCGAGGTGGAGAGCTCGGGATTGTCGCCATCGAGGAGGGCGTTGAGGACGAGCTTCTGGCGATCGTTCACCTGTAGGGCTCCGTTGACGCGCTCCCACGTGGATGCCTTCTGGATGATCTGGATAAGTGAGGCTTGGGCGCCGGCGATGGCGCTGTCCAGGCAGGCGAGGAACCACACCAGCCAGTCGGTGACGTCCATCGTTCCTTTCTGCGTACGCTCGAGGATATCGTAATATTGCTTCCTCTGCGCCTCGATCTGCGTCGACATGCTGTAGAAGCGCAAACCCGTGCCCTCGGCTCGCGCGAGAGCCATGTCAGCGATGGCGCGGCTGACACGGCCGTTGCCGTCTTCGAAGGGGTGGATCGTCACGAACCACAAATGGGCCAAGCCAGCGCGCAAGACCGGGTCTGTTCCGTCAGCGGTTTCGAACCACTTCAGGAATTGGGCGACCTCGTCCGGGAGCCGCTCTGCCGTGGGTGCTTCGAAGTGGATGTTTTTTGGCCGAACCTGATCCCGGCTGATTGGGCCGGAGATGACCTGCATCGGGTCCATGTCCGGCGTGCGCCAAGCCCCGACCAGAATCCGTTTCATGCCACTGCGGCCGGCGGGAAACAGTGCTGATTGCCAGCCGAGCAACCTATCCACCGTCAGCGGCTGGGCATGGTTCTGCGTCGCATCGACCAGCATCTCGACGGCACTGTCTACCTCGCGGCCGGCGGGGACTTCGGTAGTAGTCGGCAGGCCCATTCGTCGCGCCACCGAAGAGCGGACGGCTTCAGGGTCGAATACGGTGCCTTCGATGGCACTGGACTTGATTACCTCGGCGGTGAGGTTCTCCAGCCCTGCCTCAGCCCGAAAGCGAAAGCTTAATCCCTCCATCCGGCCCAAAAGGCGACCTTGCTGCAGTCTCACGTTAGCCAGAATTGGCAGCAGCTTGCCATTATCCCAGAGGAACTTAGGCCAGTCTTTGTGTTGATGAATGTAGGTCACGGGTTCATATACTCCGCATAATGTGCGGTGAATGCAAGGCGTATTCGCCGCAGCTTATGCGGGAATGGGCACGCTATTCGCCGCAGGGAGCCGCTTTGCGATCCGCCAGCTGCCGTCCGACCCGAACCCGCTTCAGGGGAGCCAAATGGGTCAGGCCGAGTATTCCGAGGAGGATCGGATGATCAGCCGTTCGACTGGCTCAGGCACCAATGAAGAAGCCGCGCTGTCGCGGTGACATCAAAATGTCAGTGAGCGGAAGCATGAGTTGTCACTAAGTCAGAGGGAGCACGGAAAATCGGGGCGGCGGCGCCGGAAGCATGTGCTGTCATTTTATGGAACGTAGGAACCAACCGATGTCATTTTATTGAAATTCGCCCAACGCCCCAAACGGGGCCGCGGTCGGGCCGGTTCACTGGCCCAGGCGACCATAGTCGAACTGGGACTTGCGGTAGGGGGTGCGATGCGATTGTTTAACTGCCGTAACTCCATTAGTTTAAGAAATGGCCTGTTTAGCCGAAAAAACGCCCTAGTGGCAGCTCCGTCCACGCTACCCACACAAACACGATGCCCGACGCACCGCCTACATCCGATGAACTGAAGAAGGCGTTGCCTCATCTCTTCGCCTTGGCCGCGCAATGCTCGGCCTACCATAACGCGTTCAGCCTATTCTACCCCCGGGAAGCGATGAATGGAATCGAGGTAAACCACGCGCCCCCGATGCAGCAGATATTTAATGCCGTGTGCGAGGCGACGCTCATGTCGATCCGCAAAACAGCCGAATTTTTTAAGCCTGCTACAGATTCTGATCGGGCGGACACGCTACATTCCTATCAATTCCCGGCCTATACGTCTCAAACATGGATCGTGCCACGGGAAACTTACGTTCAATTTCACAAACGAGTCGGACACCTAACGCTGGAGGAGATTCGCGAAGGCAAAGTTCAGTGGCCCATTTTTGAGCTCGCGATGCAGGCTCTAAACCAATGGAGCCACTTTTTTGGGGCGATGGCGATCGAGTATGCGGGAGATGAGACCACCGCAAACTACTGTGCCAAGTGCGCGGAGGTGATCAGCGGACATGCCGCGAAGCTTGAGCGCGAAGCACGGAGGTCGCTCCAGAATTCGGCTAAGGAGACGCGCAGTGAGGGCGAACAGACCGGATCGGGTGGGTTCTTGTAATCTGATACCGCGCTAGGGCGTTTAAGAGCAGCCGAGAGCGCTTCACGGACTTGCCTTTCAAAGGTAGCACGGCACAGCGGCGAAAATCTCGCGCTGGTTGGGACTAATGTTCGCGTGCAGGTTTACCTGCATACGGGTTCGGGACAGGTTACTCAGGAGGTGAAACAATGATTCAAACGATCGACCGAGGGGATTGTTGATGTCCGTATTATGCTCTACACGCCACCGTCCTTGGAGTCCGGGATCTTGAATAAGCTGATCGAGATATACCGCGCAGGCTCTGTGCAAAACTTTCACGAACAGAACCGATCGCCGGGCCTCGTCGGCCGCAGTTGGATTTCTCTCGCTCGCATACCACCGAGATCCCCCTAGGGCGGTGCCAACAGTTGCACCGGCAGTGGGCGCTGTCTTCGTTGCAATGTTGAAAAGCCCCTGGCGTTGTTGAAGAATATGTTCAACTGCCGCGAAATTCGATCCAGCAAGGCACAACTGAAAATGTGCTCCATAGTAAGTAAACCAATAGGCAACCCCGCGCTGCTGGGACAAGGCCGGGCGGATGAATTCTGCCAAAACAGTCGGCCATTGCGTGTCACCGGGTGCGAAAACGCCCTGAGTAGGCGTGTAATACTCATGGAACCTATACGGGGTCGTGGCATTCATGTGCCCATGGTCTCCAGGTTGTCCCTCTGCGGCGACGAATTTTCGGCTCTGCATTCACTGGCCTCCGGATGCCCGGAGCCCGCGCCGAGTTTAGCCGCGTCCGCTGTCCGACGATTTACAGGTGCCAATTTTGGGGAACGAGGTGAGCACATGAAACGATACTCCTCATTGGTATGACAGCCTAATACGGCGACGAGTAATCACTTGCAATACTCTGCCCCTCAACGGTGAAACGATTCTCCGAGGTCGGAGGGCGGCAGTTCCAGCACGGTCAGGCCTGGACCTTGTAACCAGATGTAGCCGCTTGTAGGTAGAATTCGCTACGACCTGCTACAACTCCATGCCGACTGATCCCAGCATGAGATGTTCGATGACCGGCGTCCCGATTCGGGACTCCGGTGACGGCATTTGGGATGATGGGGAGTGGATTTCGTGGATCTACATCAACCAATTCATCGACGACGAGAATGCGTCACCGGCGCCCGCCGACGCCGCGGATAGGGCATCTGCTGCGGAACAACCCAAAGCCGCGGAGCCGCAGGGCGCAGAGTTGCTGACGCTCCTCATGGACGCCATTGCCCATGCCAGCAAATCAACGGATCCCTTCCCCCATTGGGGGCGGATCGGAGAACTCTACGCCGCAGAACGATTCGGGATCGAGCTGACCCGCGCACATACACAGGGCCACGACGGTCGTCTCGGCGATGATTTCGTAGAAATCAAGACGATCACCCCAGGTAAGAAAGCTTCCTTCGTCACTGTTAAATGCAGCGGAAATTTCAACTATCTCGCCATCGTGCGTGTCGATTCGGACTACCAGTTGGATGCCCGCCTCGTGCGAAGGGATCGGCTCCCGCCAGGGGATGGTGGGCGTGTCGCGGTAGTTTCCTGGAAGACCGCTTGTCGCCTGGGGGTTCCGGCAATTCGACCTGTCTAGCGTGATGTCCTCCCATCTCGAGTTGGCGAGCGCATCGCGCTGACAGTTACTGTCGTTTGGCGGCACTGGGGCGTGCCACCTAATTTTGCCTGTTGAGGCTTTGCCTATTGAGGCGAATTTTTTCGCCTGTTCAGACAAAATACGGGGCGCAGCTTGATCCCAATTGCGAGCGCGCGAACCGAATTACGCGGCCCACTCCCCCGGCGACAGAAGTCTGGGAGTTTGGTAGACTGCTGACATGGCGGCAAAAAAACACTCCACAGCCAAGCAGCACCAGCAGCCGCCCCGAAATCGCAGCAGACCGACTCTCGCGCCGCCAGAGAACACGCGCACTGACATCGTAGTCCCATGGCCCCCTCCGCTCGTCGTGATCCGGAAGGTCGCGCCGGTGAGCGATCCGGCAACTCCCAGCGGTGATCCGCGAACCTACGGTTACGGCGTTCTCAACTTGGGCGTTTCGCTGCCGGTCGACTTTGTGATCGTCGGTTGGCTGATGAACACGCCGGTCGTAGGTGAAATCGTCCGAGTGCTGCGCGTGACGCGAAATTCGACAATCATGCCTGGAATTTTCACCACTACCGAAGTGACCAAGATTCCGCGCTCAGGCGAATTTCACACGGCTAACTCAATCTACCTTTGGTCGGAGATCGCCGAAGCCCCGGAAGTGCTCGTTCCGAAAGCGACGCCGCGCAAGAGCGGCGGTGACCTTCAGGATGACCTCGACGCTGTTCGCGGGGACCGATGATTCCGCGCGCCACCTTGGTTGTCCGATTTCGAGAACGAGCCTGCTGACGCAGCACAACAGAACATGATAATCATCGTTATTTCTGATACGCACGGCTACCATCGGGACGTAGTTGTCCCGGATGGCGACATGTTGGTGCATTGCGGAGACATGTCAGCAGGCGGCAGCGCACATGAAATCGCGCGGGCGTTTTGGTGGATGTCACGCCAAATGCACAGGCACAAATTGGCCATCAGCGGCAACCACGACTGGGAATTCGACCTCGCCCCAAAAAACGCTCGGTCCCTCGTTCCGTCGGGGGTGACGTATCTTGAGAACTCCGGTTGCATGATTGAAGGCCTCCGTTTCTGGGGTTCGCCTTATACGCCCGCGTTCCGCGACTTTGCATTCAATGAGGAAAGAGATGCGATCGGAAAGCACTGGCAGCTCATCCCGGAGGATGTCGACATAGTCATCACGCACGGTCCGCCGCGTGGAGTGTGCGACCTCGTTGAGGGAGCAGGACATCAGGGTTGCGACCGACTTCGACACCGAATTGAGGCCATCCGGCCCCGCGCCCATTTATGTGGACATCTTCATGGGGGCCATGGCTACGACTACTTGGGCGACACGTTAGTTGTAAACGCCTCGATTTGTGATGAGCGGTATCGTCCAGTGAACAAACCGATCGCGATCGAGGTGCTTCCGGGCCAGCGAGGCAGGTTCATTCCCTACTAAGTAAGCACGATCCGTCATGAAAGAACCAACCGACGATCACATTGGCGCGCTATTGTCGAAAGTCGACACCCCTGAGGGCCGACGAATGGCGCAGGCAGAAATTCTCAAACATGGTATGCGGGTGTATGGCAGGGATACGGCTTACCCCGACCTACTCGTTGAGTTGAATGCCAATGGAACGCGCCGATACGGGAAATGGATCGGTGGTCGCTTCGTCCCAGTTGATCCCAATCCCTCTTGATCCTGAGATGACTACCGCAACTAGGTGCATTCTGGGGTCTGCGCCTATGCCGCCGGCCGCATCTTTCGGGGCCAGCTGACAGGGCGATCCCTGATGTCGGAGAAGCGTGTCGGCATTGCGTATAAGTGGCCGGAAGGGACCGATTCGGGGTGTTTCCGGCCACTTATGTGCGGGCAGGGTAATGGGCGAACCCATAGCAGCCTCGAAGCGGCCAACCCGGGAGTGGACTAGCGCGAACTACGCCATTCCCGCGCATCGATGAGGTGGATTTTTGTCGGGTCCACGACGATCTCGGCTTCGTTGCGCCGCGAAAAATAGCTCAAGACATCATTCTTGGGGCAGGTCGCCTTGGCGATGGTAGGCGTGGTGCCGTGGTATTGAGGACTCAGCACGCGACGCCGCGGGCCACAGGCGTAGACAGCGAAGAACCGCGCGCGTTCGTAGTCAAGGGTCCACGACAGTCCGTAGATACCGTCGACATGCCCGCAGCCACGGTAGATCGTCACGACATCGGGGAGGCGCGCCAAAAAGCGACGGTCGCTTGGGACCATGAGGCGGTCCCGTTCGGGCCGCTTCGCCCGAAGGAGGCTGAGCCACTTGTCTTTGTCCGGCAGCGTCACTTCCGAGGAAATCCACACATCACGGAGCAAGGTCCAGTATTCCCGATCGTTGAGGCGGGGCAAAATCTCCACGAGCGCATCCAGGCGCACGTGCGAATCATAGGTCGTGAGATAGATTTCATACTCCCGTTCCTGCAGCATTTCGTCCCGCGCCTGCTGGATGGATTTGAGGGCCTCGGCAGGAAGGGGCGGAAGGACGGCAATCGAAGTGAAAGTCATTTCACTTAAATAACACCGTCGGGCTCCCTTCGCAGACCGCGTAGCGGAGAAGCGGGACGGTGCCACCACAAGGGGCCTCGCTCCCAATGCACGTTTCGTTTCGTCGTTGTCTCCGCGTAATGGTCACATGCCGCTACTGGCGAACGACATGTGCCAGCACCAGAGTCCTCCTCGATGACCTCAATATCCCAAAAAAAAGAGCACGAAGAAATGCCCGCACTGCGGCCGCCGGTTCACGCCTGATGCCCGCGTGCGCCAGCGTCAGCGATTCTGCCAGCGCCCTGCGTGCGCGAAAGCCAGCCGCAGCGCCGCCCAAGCGAGATGGCTGAAGAAGAATGACCACCGCGACGATATCGCTCGATTGGCTGATCAAGTTCGGATGCAAGCATGGCGCAGCGCTAATCCAGACTACCGGCGCCGACGGACGAAGATCGGGAGCTACGGGATCCGCGGGCATCTCGCGCAAGTGCTCCATGAACTCGCGTCACAAGATTTGATGGACGCGCCGTTTTCCCTCGTAATCGGGCTTCTCTCTCATCTCTCCGGCTGCACGTCACAAGATGAGATAGCCTCAGAAATCCGTCGGCTTACTGTTCTGGGCCATGCTGTCCTCCACCAGTTTGCCGGCGTCGCGGAATCACCTCAGCAATCCGCGCGGCCGCTCCACTGATCTATTCGATCGGGAGGGGGAGGCGTGAACGGCAATCCTCAGATGGTATTGCCCGCCTCCCCCGATGGGCCGGTCCCGGTGGCCGCTTACGTGCGTATGTCGACCGAGCACCAGCAATACTCCACTGAGAATCAGCTCGACCGAATCAAAGAATACGCCGCGCGGCGCGGAATGGCCATCGTCCGTGTTTTCGCTGACGAGGGGAAAAGCGGACTTAGCGTAAAGGGGCGCGAGAGCCTGCGAGGGATGATTGCCGAAGTCGAAAGCGGGCAGAAGGAATTCAAGGCCATCCTCGCGTATGATGTCAGTCGGTGGGGCCGGTTTCAGGATGCCGACGAATCCGGGTTCTACGAATACATCTGCAAGCGCGCAGGCATCGCTGTCCATTATTGCGCCGAACAATTTGAAAATGATGGCAGCCCGACCTCCAACATCATCAAGAGCGTGAAACGCTCCATGGCGGGAGAGTATAGCCGCGAACTCTCCACCAAGGTTTTTCAAGGGGCCTGTCGGTTGATTCAGCTTGGATTCAAACAAGGAGGAGCCGCAGGCTTCGGCCTTCGCCGAGTCCTGATCGACCAGACCGGCGCCCCCAAGGGACAACTCAAGATCGGTGAACAGAAAAGCCTCCAGACGGACCGGGTGGTGCTGGCGCCCGGCCCAGACGAGGAGCAGGCGATCGTCCGTTGGATCTACACCGCCTTCATTACCGAGCAGAAGACAGAGCGGCAAATTGCCGATGCACTCAACGAACGGAAGGTGCTTACTGACTTGGGGCGCCCTTGGACGCGAGGGACCATCCACCAGATTCTCACCAACGAAAAATACATCGGCAACAACGTCTATCACCGGACCTCGTTCAAGCTGAAGCGAAAGCATGTCCTGAATCCGCCGGAAATGTGGATCAGGGCCGACCAGGCCTTTCCAGCGGTGGTCGACCCGGGCATCTTTGCCCAGGCGCAGGAGATGATTCTTGCCCGCGCGCGGCGTTTCACCGACCAGGAGATGCTGGAGTCTCTCAAGTCGCTCTGGAGCCGACAGGGCAAAATATCCGGCCTGCTTATCGACGAAGAGGAAACCATGCCGTCAAGTGCCGCGTTCAGGCACCGCTTCGGAAGCCTCATTCGCGCCTACACCTTGGTCGGCTACACGCCAGAGGCCGACTATTCATTTCTCGAGATCAACCGCTACCTGCGTCTCAAGCATCCCGAGGTCGTTCAGGAAGTCATCAGCCGGCTTGCCACCATGGGGGTGCCGGTGGAGCGGGATCCCGTTACGGAACTCCTCACGCTGGATCATGAGCTCACTGTTTCACTCGTGCTCGCCCGGTGCCTACGCACTGAAAGGGGTTCATCGCGTTGGCTTCTCAGATTCGAGGAGAGCTATCGACCGGACCTCACCATCGCCGTCCGGATGGACGAGTCGAATCGCGTCATCAAGGACTACTATCTTATCCCGGCCATTGACCTCGCGGATTCACGGCTGCGACTGGCGGAGAACAACCATGCCATGCTCGACGCATACCGGTTCGACGACCTGGAGTTCTTTTTCGATCTCGCTCGCCGGGTGAAGGTGGAGGACGCGGCATGAATTCTGCAGACGAGTCCCGCGTCAGGTTGATCCCGATCGAACGAATCAAGGTCGTAAACCCGCGCGTTCGCGATCAGGTGAAGTTCGCAAAGATCGTCGAAAGCATCGAGAGACTCGGCCTCAAGAAGCCCATAACGGTCACGCCCGGTGAGCCCGATTC
Source organism: Lacunisphaera sp. (assembly GCA_035549955.1). GTDB lineage: Bacteria > Verrucomicrobiota > Verrucomicrobiia > Opitutales > Opitutaceae > Lacunisphaera. The sequence goes on from DASZPS010000172.1 coordinate 15,942, forward strand.
TGAAGGCCGGGAAACCTTCAATCTCGTGTGTGGCCAAGGCCGCCTGGAGGCATTCCTGCGATTGGGTCAGACGCAGATCCCGGCGCTGGTGCGCGGGCTTTCAAAGTCTGACGGTCTGCTCGCGAGCCTGATTGAGAACATCGCGCGCCGCCGGGTGCGGGGCACCGATCAAATCCGAATGATCCTGTGGATGAAAGAGCAGGGGCACTCATCGGCGGATATCGCGCGGCGCACGGCACTCGGGGAAGAGTATGTCCGGGACATTCTGAACATGCTCCGGAATGGTGAAGACCGCCTGCTGGAGGCGGTGCTTAATGGCAAAATCCCCCTTACGATCGCCGTTCGTATCTCGGAGTCCTCCGACGAACAAGCCCAGCGGGTGCTCATGGAGGCCTACGAAAGCAAGGACATGACCCAAAAGACTCTGACTGCTTTCAAGCGAGTGCTAGATCAGCGGCGCCATTTCGGTCGCAGCTACGGAACCCGTCGCACCAAGGGTGGCCAGCGCACTACGGCCGAATCGCTGGTTCGTGCCTACCGTCATGAGAGCCAGCGCCAGAAGCTCATGGTGAAGAAAGCCAAGTTGTGCGAAGTAAGGCTACTCTCGGTGTCTGCTGCTTTCAGGGTCCTCGTGATAGACGACGACTACGTGAACCTTCTCAGAGCGGAGAAGATCGAGACGATGCCGAAATTCCTGGCCGACCGGGCGCAAATGACCGCATGAGCCAGAAAATCCAGGCTGCGTTCGATTTGGGCGGCGTCACGTTACCCCTCACCGCGATCCACCCCATTCGGCAGGTCAAGCCGACTGACCACGCGTTCGGCAAATACCGCTCAATGCTGGCGTCGATCCGCGAGGTCGGCGTGATCGAGCCGCTGATCGTGCATCCACAAAGGGGGAACACGGGGGCCTACCTTCTGCTCGATGGGCACATGCGGCTGAAGGCACTGCAGGAGCTCAGTCGGACCGAGGCCTTCTGCTTGATCGCTCGGGACGACGATGCGTTCACCTACAACGACAAGGTGAACCGCTTGTCGCTGATTCAAGAACACGCCATGATCATGCGCGCGATCGAACTTGGGGTCAGCCCCGAGCAGATCGCGAAGGCGCTCGACGTGGATGTCGCCAAGATCAAAGCGAGCGTGAACTTGCTCGAAGGTATCCATCCGGAAGCGGTCGATTTGTTAAAGGACAAGCCCATCACCGCGTCGGCCCTGCGGTGCTTCCGAAAGGCCAAAGCCGTAAGACAAGTCGACATGGCCCAGCTCATGGTCTCCAGCAGCAACTACACTCGCGGCTACGCCGACGCCTTGATTGTTGGCACTCCGTCCGACCAATTGGTTCAAGGGCACAAAGCGAAGATTCCCCGCGGGCTTTCCGATGAGGAAGTGATCAGAATGGAGAAGGAAATGGAGGCATTGGAGCGGGACTATCGCCTTTCTCAGGACCAATATGGCGAGAATTCGCTACACCTGAATGCGACGCAGCGCCACGTGAAGCGACTCCTGGAAAACGCTAAGGTCCGGAAATTCCTGGGTAATCGATATCCGGAAGTGCTTGAGGAGTTCCAGGCGCTCGTCGCCCTCGAAGTCCTCTGAGGTTGGCCAACATCTTTCTCCCACGCGGGAATCAGTTCAACGGGTTGGCGCCCACTCGCCGTAACGTCCAAAGCCGCGAAGGCGAATAGGGGCGCACGGCCGTGGGCCGTGTGGAATAACGTTCTATTCCTTGTGGGAGAATTTGGCACTACCGCCGGACGCTGATGGTGCGCATCGCGATGCGGGTCCACGAGACCTGAGCAGCGCGCATTGCCGTCCAACTCCTCACAAAGCCAGCCAAGAAAAAGCGCGCCGCGAGAAAGCCTCGCCGACGCGCTCTTGATTGTTGAGCATGTGAAGTGTGGACCGCTGACGAGTCAGATCGGCTCGTCCTCGCTGTCGTCGTCGCTCGGGAAGTCGGGGTGAGTGGCGTCTCCTGCGGCTTCCTCCAAATCGGCGTTGAAGTTGAAATCATACTGGACCGGCATCGCGGGATTCCGGTTTTCGTTGTATGAATCAGCGTCGTTTTTGAATTGCTGGCAATGTCCGACGAGTTGGCGACGGCGCTGCGCGAAGTGCAGGTGCATGGATTCCTCGTCGATGGTCTCATGGGTTTCCCAGAGGAACGTCTGTGTCCAGACGCCCCACTGATTCTTCACTTTTCGACGAACGGCATACTTGGACCGAACCTTTCGACCTTGCGGGTCAGTGTGAACTTCAGCGCACATTGCTTGGCCCATTTCGGCCCCGATGGCGTCGATGATGTCGGTTTCATCGGGGATGATCCGCTTGTTGCGAAAAGCCCAAGCGGCAATGGTGCGGCGGTCGGCCGGGCCATGTTTGGCGATATATTCAGTTGCAATCGCCTGCAACAGTTCCTGACGGGTTGTAACGTTCATGAGTTACGCGTTTGTGAGTGTGGGTAGGTTGAAACCGAATCCGTCCGTAACGGCGCGGGCGCAGAGGAAGTCGCGGACTTTGACAAGCATGGCACGGCCGGACTTGTAGTTGATGGCCTTCCGGTGGTGCAGTTGCCCGGTGACAACCCCGGGGTGGGCCTTAACTCGGTTGGCAAACTGAATGATGCTCACCTTGGAGAAATGTGGATATGTTCTCCGAATAAAGGAGGTCAGCTCGTTAGGGTCGATCAACGTGATTGCCGCGTCTCGATTGGCCCGCTCTTCGATGGGAGAAAGTGCGGACACCTCTTCGATGTCGGCATCCACTGGGGACGCGTCCCTGTGCTCGATGTGGGAGAGTTCGTGCATCAGCGTGAACCAGAAATAATCAATTCGGTCATACCGCATCGCCATGGCGATGACGGGACTGTTTCCGTCGATCCAGAACGCAACGCCATCGATCTTGGATTGCCGCAGACCCTCGACGACGACGAAGCGGATTCCAAATTCCCCAAGCACAGCGGGAACGTCCTCGGCGCCGCGGGCCAGCAAAGACAGATTGCGAAGTGCCGTCTTTAGCTCGGGAATGCGCCTTTCGTCATACTGATTTACGTGCAGGGTCCGGGCGAGTTTCTGTGCCCGATAGCACCACGTTAGTTGATTCGTGTTTACCCCCTCGGAACTGTTAGGCGAACGCGCATTCACCGAGAGTCGCGGCGTGTCTCCGAGGGAAGACACTTCAAAAAATCGGCAAAGCTCGGCCTCAAGCTCGGCCATGGAGTTCGTTTGGCGAATCCAGTTGCGACGCTCCATTTCCTTGATCGGAGCGATTTCAAACATCCGGGCTCGGTCGGAAATGTCGTTGCGTGTGCGCCCGACCAGCGAGAGCCGATATCCTGCTTCTTTGGCCATCCAGAAGTCAGGCGTGGTGTTGAAGGCTTGCGCCAAATCATACGCCGTTTCGGGCGTGATCTGTTTTTTCCCTTGGATAATCTCGTTCACCGTCGGCAAGGGCCTGCCGATGATCTTTGCCAAGTCAGCCTGACCCCAACCTCGTTTATCCATTTCGGCTTGAATGAACTCGCCGGGAGGCGGCGGGGGCTCGTTACGGTCGAAAAGCTGAAACTGCTCTTGTCGTATATCGCTCACTGTGGAAGACGTTGATTTACAGTATTCCGAATGTCAAGTTAGGCTTTTAGGCTAAAAGCCTAAAAACGTTACCCCAGCAAGGCTGTCAGCCCGGGCTGTGGGCTTAGATCTTCTCCCATGAACAAGTGCTTCCTCGCCGGAGTGGCTCGCCCCCCATGCGTCGGCGCGGGCACCACCGTCAGGTCGTCGTGCCGCCCGCCGGCGTTGGAAGCACGCGAGGGGCTCCGGCGAGTCCAAGCCGGAGAAGCCTGCACGGTTATGGCAACCGCTAGTCCACGAGGCCTCCGCACGACGCATTGCCGCGCTACTCCTCACAAATCAGCAATGCCACGACTTTGGCGTAGTCCGGAAACTCAGGCAGTGCCGGCAATCTGATCGCTTTGACCAGACATCGGATCTCGGAACCCTTGATCAACCAAGATTCCTTAGCTGCTTGAGAGACATCTTCACCATTCCTGTAGCACTCAAACACAACGGAGTCCTTTGGAGGAATGCTTCCTGGCCAGATGAAAGAGCGGCAGCGCCTTCCCCGCGTCGAGTATTTCACCCAAAGCGGCCCATCTCCCTCAAACTTGCCCTTCTGGTCGGTGAAAAAGACGGCTGAACACGGGCATCGTTGTTCGAGATCGATGAGCCTGTGAATGGTGGCATCGATGGAGGCCTGATAGAGCCCACGCAACTCATGCACGGCAGCAACGTCAATGGCAGTTCGAGCCTGAATATCGCGGCAAAATTCGTCCATGGGCATCAGCATCTCCGCCGCGGCAATATCACAGAGGTTCTCAAATTCCTTCTCCTCGGGAGTCAGCGCAGCACCAGGAGCATGATGTCGGGGAAGCAGAACTCCAAAATCAGGAAACAGCGTGTGGGCAAACTCGTGGAATATAGTGAATCGCTGCCGTTCGGGCATGCTCTGTTTTCGGTATTCGATCCGGAACCTCCCGTCGCGTTGCACGAGGATGCGGCCGTCGCCGCCGATGTCATGCGTTACTTCCCGGCAGCGGATATCGAAGATGCTGGCAAATTCTCGTGGACAAAAAGGCGGGCCCGTCCAGCGCAGTGCCTTGGCGTGTGCTACTCTACTGCGTGCCAGGTCCCGAATGACCTGCTTCGGATCCGTTTGTCGCGGGTGGGCTTTCATCAGCGCTGCGACCGAGGGATGTCGGGCACGCGTCGATGGGGGCATGCCCCCGAAACAAGCGCAGTGGGGCTATTCCTTAAAGCTATTTTCGATGCTCGTGTAGAGGAACTTCCAATGCTCAAGGTCGTCGCTCTTGATGCCCTTGCGGTTCCGCAGATGCTGAATCGCGTCCAAAATGTGGGGATCGAGTTCTCGGCCCTTGAACGCCAACGCCAGCTTCTTGCGCCACTCGGCGCTGTCGTCCGGTGCTTGCCGTTTAACGGCTATCCTTTCGGTCCCTAGTAGGACCGCGACGGATGTGCCTAGCCCTTCGGCGATCTTGAATAGAGTAGAGATCGAGGGATTGCTGGCGTCGTCCGTCTCGATCTTAGACAAGAGGCCCTTTGAAATACCTGCTCTCTGGGCCAGCGCTGGCAGTGTGACATTGTTCTTGGTTCTGAGGGCACGGATATTCGCGCCTATGTGTGCCATGCTATTTCCGTATGGCGACGGGTTCTAAATAGCAAACCCTTTCAGCTTGACTCGGTTTCCTAAAAAGAACCTCCTAACGCCAGAACCCCCGCTTTCTCACAGGCCACCATCACGGTGAGCCGAAAGCGGAGACAGACCACCAACACCATCATGTCACTCAGCGACCGCAATTCCGGCAAGCCGTGGACCCCCACGGACAAATCCCAACTCAAAAGCCTCGCGGGTCAAAATACCCCCACTCGGGTGATCGGCCTCAAGATGGGTCGGACCGAAAGCGCCATCTACACCCAGGCCTCCCAGCAAGGCGTGTCCTTGGCGCCGACCAACCAGCGTCCCTATAACCGGAGCAAGTGAACTCTCCCAATCTACTCCGCGTCGGCGATCTCCTGTTACGGCCCAAATGCCTAGGTTTTACTCACGTAGGTGTGTGGCTCGGCAACGGCGTCGTGTTTCACAACGCCCCTGAGCGCGGGGAGCACGTGTCAACTGTCGAGGATTTTGCGAGCGGCGACGTGGTATCATCGAAATCCACGAACGCGCACCCTGCAATCGTGCTCTCCAGGGTTGGCTCAAGACTGACCACGCCACGCGCGTATGACCTGTTCAACAACAACTGCGAGCACTCCGCCAACCATGTCGTGTCCGGCAAGGCGTTCAGCGCGCAACTGATTATAGGTGCAGCTATCGTTATTGCGTCTGTGGCGCTCCTCTTAATTGCGCGGAAACGATAGCGCTCGTTTTCTCCATGCCATTGCTGCGTCTCAACCCGCCAATATACCTGCTCTCCAGCACTGAATCGTGTTACCGGTGCGGTCACATGGCGCCGGTCGTCGCCGTGGCCTGCAAATCATTGGTCGATATGGAAGATGGTTCAGAGGAGGGCGGTGATCCGATCTTGATCGACAACGTCGCCCGCATGCCGGACGCGCTCCTCAAGCAGATATTGGAAATCCACCCGCACTACCAAAAGCGCCACTCTAGGATGGCTGGCTCGGACTACTTCATGAATGTTTGCCCGAGCTGCCAGTCACACTTTGGAGACTTCTTTTTGTTCTCGGAGCCAGAAGGGGCCTTCTTCCCGATGACTGATGAAGCTGCGGCAGCCATTACCATCCGCAGGTTGCCGATCGACCACAACCTCGAGGTGGAGGGGAGCTACAGCATGGGGCTAGGCGGCGTAATCTTTGAAAAAGGAATAATGCTTTAGCCGCGTGAGACAGCCATCGCCAATCTCGGATCAGCCGCGGATCTCCTCGAACCAACTTGGGGAGTATGTATTCGCCACGCCCGCGAAAAGGGCACGCATCCTCCGCGACCAGAAATTCGGCAACGCCTTTAGGTCACCCTATTACCAAAGCGCCCAAAGTTCAGTGCTTGGTGCTTTTAAGGCCGGCGATTACGACACGACCGTGCTGCGAGATAAGGCCGCACAGCTTCGCTCCAAGGAAGCGAAGAACAGGAATCAGTTCGCGCGATTCAACAACAACGCCGAAATGATCCGCCGTTTTTGCGATATCGCGGGCGCGGCCCGTCCACCGACGGGCGAACATAGCTTTATTCGCCAAGGCGCCTCAATCGATGTCAGTGGCGTGGTTGTGAGCGTTCGTCCGGAGATCGCCACCGTTTGCTCGGCGAAGCGATCGTTTTGCTACACGAAATTCCGATTCTCCAAGAGCAAGGTGTCGGAGGATGAGTCTGAGATCGTCCTGCTTCTTCTCCTCAAATATGGTGGCGCGCAGGCTTCGGAGATGCAGCGGTTCGACCCTGACGCAACCCGGCTGGTCGATTGTTTTTCCAGAAACGTAATTGAAGGTCACCGACTGGCGCGGATCCGAGAAACCCAGTTGGAGACCGCACTTAGAGAAATCCGTCGGCTTTGGCCGACGATCCTGTCCTGAGAGTCTTTCGGCGAATGATCTGCCTGTTGGGCGGACCATAGTAGCACTCGTCCGCCGACCCTGCCGAAAAATACTTTGGGAAGTGCTGGTTCCGAAGACAATTGATTGGCCCACGGCACGAGAAAGTATCAGCCTCCCGTCCTATGTTCTCTGCTAATCAAGGGCATATCGCATTTCTGGTGCCTATCGTCCTTGATCCACCTCAGCAAATAGGACATCAACTCACTTGGGCCAAGTTCAGTCTGCCAGTCAAAACTTCGTATGACCGTCGATCAACTTAGGCCCAATGCCATTGTGCGCGGCCCGCTTTTCCCAGAGGCGGTTCAAGTGCTGGCTACCATTCCCCTTGGATCGGCCATCAAACTGATAGGCACGGGCGTCATTTCAAACCGGACCTATCAGCCTATTCTTCAGCCAGAGCAGATTGCCCAGCTTGAGGTCAACCCGGACCAGGAGCCATTCGATGGTGATGCCCGCAAGTTTCGCCTTGGAGTTGAGGCTATGCGGCTTGGTCTCGCCTACGAATACGATCCCTATTTCTCGCTATCGATCGCCCGGGTGGATCCGCTCCCCCACCAATTGGAGGCGGTGTATGGCTATTTCCTGAAATTACCACGTGTCCGGTTCCTGTTGGCCGACGACCCAGGCGCGGGCAAGACGGTCATGGCCGGACTGCTGGTGAAGGAGATGAAGGCCCGGGGACTGATCAAGCGGGTGCTCATCGTCACCCCGGCCAACCTCACCTTTCAGTGGCAGCGTGAACTGAAGGACAAATTCAGGGAACAGTTCACGGTCGTTCGGTCTGATCTCCTCCGCGCTAACTACGGCACGAACCCCTGGCAGGACTTTGATCAAGTCATCACGTCGGTTTCGTGGGTGTCACGGGTTGACGATGCTCGCGACAGCCTATTCCGAAGTCGCTGGGACTTGGTCATCGTCGACGAAGCCCACAAAATGAGCGCCTACAGCTCCGACAAGGAGACGCTCGCCTACAAGCTTGGCAAGGCACTCTCGGAGATGACTGACCACTTTCTGCTAATGACGGCGACGCCCCACAAGGGCGATCCGGAGAACTTCGCGCTCTTCCTTCAGCTTCTCGACCGCGACGCCTATGCCGACGTGAGCAGTTTGGAGCAGGCCATGCGCAATCGTGAAGCCCCCTTCTACCTGCGACGAGTCAAGGAGGCACTGGTCACATTTCCAGACCCCGAGACGGGCCAGGTTAAATCCCTGTTCACGAAACGCATCGTCCGCACGGCCAGCTTCCAGATCACGGACGATGAGCTGGAGTTCTACGACGCGCTTACGCGATATGTGCAGGAGCAATCTATTCGGGCCGCGGATACAGACTCACCGCAAGCCCGTGCCGTCGGATTCACCATGGCAATGCTACAACGGCGATTCGCATCCAGCCTCTATGCCGCGCGCCGCACGCTCGAGCGCATGAAGGAGCGTCGCGAAAAAATCCTGGCCGATCCGGAGGGCCACTGGCGCGACCAGATCAACCGACGGGTCCCCGAGGGGTTTGAGGACCTGCCCGAAGAAGAGCAGCAGGCGATCATCGATCAGCTGGAGGAAGTCGTTATCAGCCCTGACCCGGCCGTCCTGCGCGAGGAGATTCACGAACTCACCAGGCTCATCGACCAGGCCCGTGCGCTCGAGACACGCTCGATCGAGACCAAACTCAACCAGCTCAAACAGCTGCTCACCGATCGCGGGGTGTTTGCTGACCCGAAGATGAAGCTCCTCATCTTCACTGAGCATAAGGACACCCTTGACTACCTTACCGGTGACGGGAAAGAGGGCCGGCCACTTGGCAGATTGCGTGAGTGGGGCCTGACTCTGACTACCATCCACGGTGGGATGAAGATCGGTGACCGGGACACGCCAGGCAGCCGCATCTTCGCCGAACGTGAGTTTCGTGAGTCCTGCCAGGTGTTGGTAGCTACCGAGGCCGCAGGAGAGGGCATCAACCTCCAGTTCTGTTGGTTGATGGTGAACTACGACATTCCTTGGAATCCCGTCCGCCTCGAACAGCGCATGGGTCGTATCCACCGCTACGGCCAAGAGAAGGATTGTCTGATTTTCAATTTTGTCGCGACCAACACGGCCGAGGGCCGCGTGCTTTCAAAACTCTTCGACCGGCTCGAGCAAATCGAGCGCGACCTGGACCCGGGTCGGACCGGCAAAATCTTCAACGTTCTCGGAGAGGTCTTCCCCGCCAATCTGCTCGAGCGAATGTTGCGCGAGATGTATGCGCGCAACCAGACCGAGCAGGTCATCCTCGACCGTATCATCAAGGATGTGGACAAGCGCCGATTTGCCGAGATCACCGATTCCGCCCTGGAGGGACTCGTGAAGCGTGAGCTCAACCTCTCGGCGATTATCGGCAAGACTGCGGAGGCTCGTGAGCGGCGTCTGGTGCCTGAGGTGATCGAAGACTTTTTTGTCGAGGCTTCGGGGGATGTGGGACTGCGAGTCACCAATAGCCGTGTCCATCCTCACGTTTTCCGGGTTGGGCGCATCCCTAGGCACCTGCTCGGGCGCGGCGAGCAGTTGGAACCGCGCTTCGGCCGGCTAGGCCGGGAATATCAGGACATTATTTTCGACAAGGAGCTGCTCAAGCGAGACTCCTCCTCCGAATGGGTCACGCCGGGGCATCCCCTTTTCGAGGCAGTCCGCGCAGAGGTCGAACAGGAAACTACCGCTGCCCTGGAGCGAGGCGCCGTCTTCTACGACTTGCATCGGGACAGTCCGGTTCGGTTGGACGTTTTCTCCGCCACGATTCGCGATGGTCTGGCCAACGTGCTCAACCGACGCCTCTTCGTGCTCGTAACCGATATGCGGGGAACGGTCACGGTGCATAACCCGACCCTGCTCCACGAAATCGTTCCCGCAGACCGGCCGGTGCCGGTGCCCGACGGCGGTGTCCTCCCTGGCAAAGATGCCCTGCAGGGCGTTCTGATCGAAAAGAGTCTCACGCCATTCTTAGAAGAAGTCCGGACCCAGCGTGAGCGTGAGACTCGGATCGTCGAACAACATGTTGAAACCAGCCTTAATGCGATTCTCGTCCGGGAGAATCTCACGCAGGCCGATCTGGTCACCCTTCGGGACAAAGGCTCGCAAGAGCAGGGTCTCGAGGGACGCATCAAGCAGGTCGAGAATCGCATCGAGGAAATTCACCAGCGGCTCGACCGGCGCCGCACCGAGCTGGAAAAACAGCGGCAATGCACGATCGCGGACATCCGCCATCTGGGCCGCGCTTGGGTTCTGCCGCACCCCGAACGGAACGTTCCGACCAACGCGGCTATGCGGGCCGATCCGGAAATCGAGCGTATAGCGATTGAGGCCGCGACTAGGTCGCTAGAAGAGGAAGGCTACACGGTCGAGAGCGTCGAGTCCGAGAATCGGGGGTTTGATCTCGTCGCTCGCAAGCCGCATCCGGAAGACCCAAAAACGGCCGTTTCGGTTCGCTTCGTTGAGGTCAAGGGCCGCGCGGAAACCGGGGAGATTGCTCTGACCTATAATGAATACAAAACGGCGGAGCGCCTCCGCCTAGACTATTGGCTGTATGTTGTCCTTCACTGCGCCACGGTGCCGACCATAAACATACTGCGCGATCCTGCGCAGCTGCACTGGCAGCCCATCGTCAAGATCGAGCACTATCGCCTTAAGATTGAAGATCGACGCAATCCCGAGCTGCGCGAGCAAGGACAGGCTTCATTCGGATCCAGCGAACCGACATCATGAGTGTTGTTCCCCCACTAAACGACACCCTTGTTTACGCCTTTGCCCAGGCCGTTGACGACGCTCCACCCGCACAGACGCGGGAGCCCAGCCATTCCGATCTGGATTTCATCTTCCAGCGCTCGGGCGTTCTCGAAGGGGACCCGAAGGCCAAGGGACAAACTGTCGGCAAGGCGAAGCGCGTGCGCGCCGTGCTTAGTTGGGCTGTTGGTCAAAACATCGGTGCGGGTCGCGTATGCGTTTCTCAGCTCTTGGCATTTCTGAAAGCACAAGGCGGATTCCGCCCGGATGCCCCCAACTTCATCGGCGCCGTTGCCATCAAATCTCTCCAGTCTGCTTTTGCTGCGGAAGGATTCATGCTGACCGACGACGGTGAATTGTCCGCAAAGGTTCTCGACGCAATGACCGGTGCAGAGTTAACCGCGGCGCTTGCGGCTTATGTCAGACGGGCACAGCGAGGCGCTGAAGACGCGGCGCTTTTGACCGGCACAAGCAAAGACTTATTGGAGGCCACCGCCGCTCATGTGTTGCGAGAGGTCTACAACGTTCAGGAGCCCCCGCACCAGTTCCCGATGCTGCTCGGTCAGGCCTTCGCGGCGCTTCAGCTCAAAACCACGGCAGACAAGGAATCGCCCGGCGAAACGCCACAACATAGACTCCAACGTCATCTCTATGGAGCCGCTTGTGCAATAAATACACTGCGTAACCGGCAGGGCAGCGGCCACGGCCGACCATGGTTGCCTACCGTAACTGAGGCGGAAGCGCATGCGTCCATTCAAACAATGGGCTTAGTCGCGCAGATGCTGCTCACCTCTTTGTCCGCTCGCACCAAATAATCACCACCTTATATGGCCAAGATTCACGGCAAAGAGCAACGCATTGGGGAAGTGTTCAGTGCCGCCTACGCATTTTCGATTCCCTCGTATCAGCGCGCCTATTCTTGGGGAGTGCAGCAGGCGAGCGAGTTGTTTGACGACTTGCTCGCCGGCAGTCGAGAATCAGGTAAAACCCCGGGCGATCCATACTTTCTCGGCAGCGTAGTTCTGATCAAGGAGGAGGCCAAACCGGAGGCCGATGTGATTGATGGTCAGCAGCGCCTTACCACCTTGTCCCTGCTTATTGCAGTTTTGCTAAAGGCCCTGCCGCAGAAAATAACCGAGGGTATGAAGAGCCTCCTCTACGAGGAGGGCAATCCCATCATGGGCACTCTGGATCGCTACCGTTTGCAACTCCGTGATCGCGAAAACCCGTTCTATGAACAATACGTTCTAAGGGGTGAGTCCTTCGATCCGTTGGCCACCCTCGACCCCGCGCAGCTCACCGACCCGCGCAAGCGCATTCGTGAAAATCTGCTCCTGTTCCGCGAGCGCGTTGACGCCCTGAGCCCGGTCGAACGCCAGGCTTTCGCTACCTACCTGATCCGCGAGACGTTCCTCATCATCGTTTACACACCAAGCCTCGAGTCGGCTTTCCGCATTTTCTCTGTGCTCAACGACCGGGGGCTGGACCTCTCGGTCGCCGATATTCTTAAGGCTGAGATTATCGGTGCGATTCCGGAGAATGCGCGCGGCAGTTATACAAAGAAGTGGGAGGATGCGGAGGAATTGCTGGGCACTGAGCAGTTCTCTGATCTCTTCTCGCACATCCGGTTCATTCACGCCTGCAAAAAACAGAAGACGACGGTCTTGACCGAGTTTCGCGAGTTCGTGAAAGCCAAGGATCACCCCAAGGCTTTTATTGATGAGGAACTCACCCCCTATGCCGACGCATTGGAGCAGATTCGCCACCAAGGCTATGCCAGCACGACCCACGCCGAAGGGGTCAATCGCGCCTTGCGTCGTTTGGCGCGCCTAGAGGAACGCGATTGGACCGGGCCTGCCCTCCTGTTTCACTCCCGGCACTCCACCGATTCCGCCAAACTCGTGTCGTTCTACGACGACCTGGAGCGGCTCGCCTGTATCATGTGGGTGCTGGGCTATGATGTGAACAACCGGTTGGAGCGTTATGGACGCTTGATCGAAGCCATCCGGACTGGTGCCGACCTTTCCGCCAAAGACTCCCCTTTGCAGCTCAATCTGGAGGAGCGGGTGGATGCGGAATCTGCGCTCGATGGCGAAATCTACACCATCGGCCGCAAGCGCACGATGATCCTTCTTCGCCTCGATGAAGTCCTCAGCTCTGGCGAGGCTCGCTATGATTTCCCACTGATCACGATTGAGCACGTTTTGCCGCAGACTCCGCCAGCGGCAAGCCAATGGATGAAGTGGTGGCCCGTTGAGGAGGATCGTAAGCGCGACGTTCATCGCCTCGGTAACCTTGCTCTGCTGAATCGTCGGCAAAATGCTTCAGCCAAGAACTACGAGTTCGAGAAGAAGAAACGCTCCTACTTTACCACCAAAGCCGGGGGCTCACCCTTCATGCTGACGACGCAGGTGCTGCACGAAGAGGAATGGACGCCTGAAATCTTCGAGAGCCGGCAGAAGATGCTTCTGCAGAAACTGAAGGAGGCTTGGCGTTTGTGACGCCTGAGGTCTAGCCATGTCATTGACCGCTCATCCCCACTACGCTCTCGCGCAGCAGATCGCGATGACGACGGCCGACTACGAAGGCGGGGAACCCGGCTCAATGAACGCTGCACGGGTGATTCGGTGGGTAGGTCAATTTTCTGCCGAGCATCAGCAGGCAATCCTGGCCGAGATGAGCCATGTGCTTGAGCGGTGCTACATATCCAAGCAACGTATGGCCGAGTTTCTGGACGGACTCACCACGAATGCCAAATTGACCGGTGGTGATCCAGGGAAGTTCTGGGGGCAAGCAGAGTTACTGGACATCCAAGAACGTGGAATGAGCCAAAGGGACATGGTCGCGTTGCTTCGCGAGCGACTTAACGGAAAGGGCCTGCCCACCAAGCCGACCATGGAGCCAGCCCATTTTGTCTACTTGGATGATGCGATCTTCACCGGGAATCACCTGTTCCGGGATCTGAGCAAGTGGATCAACCAGAGTGCGCCTCAAGAAACTTCGGTCCATGTCATCACTGCCGCACTTCACAGGAGTGGTCACTACCGTGCGCTGATCAACAAGAAGGAGAACCTGAACACGATCGCGAAAGCCGCAGGTAAATCCATCACCTTCACCTGCTGGCGTTTGGACGACCTTGAGATCGAGGATCGGAGATTCAGTGTTAATGTCTCAGATGTTTTGCGCCCAAAGGCAGCTCCAGCGGATGTGCGAGTTGAGGCCTACGTGACAACGTTGGAAGAGGAACTCCGAGTAGCCGCGGAAAAATATAAGATAGCTTTTGGGCTGACCTGGCGTTCAGGAGACAATGTCGGAAACGGCAAGTTCTTCTCGTCCGGTGCCGCGCGCGCGCTGCTTGAAGAACAGATGCTGATCGCCGGCTGTCGCATCCGGGAACTTAGCCCGCATTTTAACCAATCTGCACGCCCTCTCGGATACCAGTTTCTGTCCACCCTCGGTTTTGGTGGGCTTGTCGTGACCTACCGCAACTGCCCCAATAACTGCCCTCTGGCCTGGTGGGCCGATGCTCCTTGGTATCCGCTTTTCCCCCGGCGCACCAACAATACCACGGCCATTGTCAGGATGTTTGAAGACCTGACGTGAAGACCCCGAAGGACAAGTCCCGCGTCTATGAAAGGAGTGAAGTAGTTTCCTTCCGCGCAACCGACGGGCCTTTTGGTGGGCTTTCCAACATGGCTCCCGGGTTTCCGGTGATCGTGAACGGCATCCGAATCCGCTCCGTTGAGGCGCTTTATCAGGCGTTACGCTACCCGCACATCCCAGAGGCGCAGCAACTGATCATAAACCAACATAGTCCAATGACGGCTAAAATGGTTGGTCGCCGCTATATCGAACAGACGCGGACCGATTGGGACGAGATCAAGGTGACGCTGATGCGTTGGTGCCTGCGGCTCAAGCTGGCTCAGCACTGGGATTTGTTCTCCGCGATTTTGCTATCGACGGGCGAACGCATGGTGGTCGAGGACTCCAGAAAAGATCCATTCTGGGGCGCGCAACCCCAGGAAGACGGAACGCTGGCCGGAAAAAATGTGCTCGGGCGACTGCTGATGGAATTACGCGAGCAGTTGAAGACTGATCCTGACCCCCTCAGGGCAAGCCCCCGTCCTCAGTTTCCTGAAGCCATCCTTCTCGGGCATGAAATAAGGGCTGACTCGACGAAGGCCAATGATTCAAACCTCGAAGACCTTTTTCGCCACACCAAGTTCCGGCCACACGACTCACCCAGCATGTCCCCATCCTACCCGAAGCGCCTCATTGAAGTGGATCTGCCTATCAAGCGCATCTCCGCTCATGCCCGGCGAGAGAATGGGGTGCGGCATGGCCACTTCAAGACGCTGCACATGTGGTGGGCGCGTCGACCGTTGGCTGCGTGTAGGGCGGTGCTTTGCGCCATGCTGTGGCCAGATCCGGCCGATGGAAATTGTCCCTCCGCGTTCAGGGACGCCGCGGCAGAGCAACTCTATCGCTGGGCGTTGGATCAGATGACACTGCATACAGCCGACAGCGCGCCGGTTTTTTCGCGCATGCGCGCCAGTGGCACAGCTTCAGCCCTCTGTGAGCAACCAGAGCTGCTTCGTGCGGGGTTATTCGAGTTTCTTGCAGACTTTGCCGATTGGGAGCGCTCCAAGAACACGGACTTCCTTGCCACAGCACGTGCCTTGGTTCGAGCAGCCCATCTTGCGATTGGCGGTTCTCCCGAGACTGCTCCGCGAGTTTTCGATCCTTTTGCCGGCGGCGGGTCCATTCCTCTCGAGGCTTTGCGCCTCGGCATGGAGTCCTGTGCATCAGACCTGAACCCCGTGGCGGTTCTGCTCAATCGCATGGCAATTGAACAGTTGCCGGCACATGGCCTGCGTCTGGCCGACGCCGTGAGCGAGGCCGGGGATCGTATCAAAGAACGAGCGATTGCAGCTCTTGCACCGTATTACCCAGCCGATGGCGATGGTGCCACACCCATCACCTATCTATGGGCCCGCACCATTCTTTCCGAGGCCCCCGACCCTACGGGTGAAGGTATCCCAGTTGAAATCCCGCTCATCCGCGGTTTTTGGCTCCGGAAGAAAGCCGGACGGCTGCTTGCGTTGCGTTGGGTGCGCGATGCCAAAGGTGTCGTCGTCACCGATGTTGCAACGGTTACCTATGCCGACGGCAGCGTGAAGAAAGTGAGGCAGCCTCGTTTGGAGATATTCCAGCCGAAAAACGTCTCCGACCTGCCCGGACCGGTGGTTCAGCGAGGCTCGGCTACGTGTCCGGTCACCGGGCACACTACGCCAGTCAAAAGCGTGCGCGCTCAGTTGAAGAAACGCCGGGGAGGGACCGACGATGCACGTTTGCTTGCGGTCGCCACTTTGCATCCTTCGGTGGAGGGACGTGGCTACCGCCTAGCCGAAACGCGTGACCTGGAAGCCATAAGGATCGCGCGCACAGAGGCTGATCGACTGCGAAAAGAGAGCATCGGCGGGATAAGTGTCGTGCCCGACGAAGCGCTTTCGCCAAACGAACTACGCCGAATCAGCATACCCATTTATGGTATGGAGCGCTGGGGAGACTTGTTCTCAAGTCGGCAACTTGTCGCGCTGACAACCCTGCGACGTTTAATTGCTGAAGAAAGCGCGCACTGGGCGAGAAACGAATCCCCTGACTTTGCCCGGGCGTTGCGCACCGCGCTGGCGTTTGCTTTGAGCAAGCAGACGGATTTGGCGAACGGGCTGTGTAGTTGGAAGCCAGACGCAGAGTGTCCGGTTCACATGCTCGCGCGCCAGGCGATTCCAATGGTGTGGGATTTTGCGGAATCCGTAGGCATCTCAGATTCGAGCGGCTCGTGGGCCAGTATGGTCGAGCGGACGGCCTATGCGCTGTCAATTACTCGAATGGACACTGTGTCCGCTGGCCATGTGGTCCGTTGTTCTGCCACTTCGCATTGGCTTCCAACAGACAGTGCGCAGGTGTTTTTTACTGATCCACCTTATTACGATGCCGTCCCTTATGCTTACCTCTCGGATTTTTTCTACGTTTGGCTGCGGAGATGTCTAGCGGACGGAGATCCCGAGCTGGCGCGGCTGGCGGTCGTGCCCAAGGACGAGGAGATCGTGGTGGATCGGCCTCATGAATTGAGCCAGTCGGATCACGACATCGCTTATTATGAACGTGAATTGGGACGGGCATTTGCAGAGGCCAAGCGCGTCCTCGCGCCTGAAGGCATCGGTAGCATCGTTTTTGCGAGCAAAACCACCGCGAGTTGGGAGGCCATTCTCGGTGCCGTCGTGAATGCCGGTTGGGTAATCACAGCCTCGTGGCCCATCGACACGGAAATGGAGACGCGCGTGTCAGCACAAGGCCAGGCGCGGTTGGCTTCATCGGTCCATCTCGTCGTTCGTCCACGTGAGGGGTTCGCCCGGCGCGAAGGTGCGCGTGAGGTCGGTGACTGGCGCGATGTGCTACAAGAACTCCCTAAACGCATTCACGAGTGGATGCCGCGACTGGCGAACGAAGGCGTGGTCGGTGCCGATGCCATCTTCGCCTGTCTCGGACCAGCGCTGGAAATCTTCTCTCGCTATCGCCGGGTCGAGAAGGCGAATGGCGACGAGGTAAAACTAGGAGAATACCTCGAACATGTTTGGGCCGCAGTATCGCGCGAGGCACTTTCGAGTATCACCAGCAACAGCGATCTTGCCTCTCTGGAACCCGACGCGCGGATAACCGCTATGTGGCTCTGGACTCTATCAGGCAACAAGGGCAACGAAGGTGGTGCCGGACCCGAAGACAAAGAAGATGACGATGAGGAGGAGGAGGAAGCGGACACCAAGAAGGCGCCGGCCAAAGGAGGTTACTCACTTGAATACGATGCCGCGCGGAAGATCGCCCAAGGCCTCGGTGCCAACTTGGAAGACCTAACGTTCGTCGTTGAAGTGAAGGGAGAACAGGCGCGCTTGCTGCCGGTGGCCGAACGCACCGCCTACCTCTTCGGTAAGGATCAAGCCGCCGCACCCGGTGCTCCGGTCCGGGGCAAAAAGAAGGTCAACCAGATGGACCTCTTTTCCGAGCTCACCCGAGATCACCCCGGGGCCGCCGAGGCGGCTTGGGAGGAGAAGACCGTCAGCAAGCCCGGTGCTACGGTTCTCGATCGGGTGCATCAAGCCATGATTCTTTTCGCCACCGGTCGGGGCGATGCGCTCAAACGCTTCCTCGTCGAGGACGGTGTCGGCCGCGAGGCCGCCTTCTGGCGACTCGCCCAAGCTCTCAGCGCGCTCTACCCTGGCAGTTCCCAGGAAAAGCGCTGGGTGGACGGTGTCCTTGCTCGTAAGAAGGGCCTCGGGCTATGAACGCAGATTCGCCCGCGAAATACCGGCGCTACAAGGTGTCCGTGAAAATCGAGGGCGAAGCGAAGAAAGCGGCGCTGGCGGACTACATCAGGCACTACACGGAGATCGCCAAGACTAACCCGGCCCTCCTCAATCAAAAGCTGCCGAAGCGGGTGTCCGAGACAGTGTTGAACGAGGTCGGACTGCTGCTTCAGCGGTATGCGAGGGAACTCTCAACAACTGAGGGACCGCTCAAAGATTTCCTGGGCCGCAACCCGGTGCCTGCCTGCCTCGGCAATGAACTCACCGACGAGATCAGGGCTTTTTGCCTCGTGTTGCACTCCCTTCGGCAGTGGGCAACGGCAGAGGCCCTGGCCACGGACCGGTTTTTGATCTCAGGCAATGTCCGCAAGGATTTGAAGGAACTCTTCACGATCTGTCCAGTTGCCCCCGACGATGCCGATACGTCCAAGGTGGAGTTGCATCACCCGGTGCGCGACGGCCGGCCGCCGATTCCGTTGAGCAAACGGGGCCACGATACCGTGGAGGGGCTTCTGGTGCTGGAGGAAGGCGACCGGGCTGGTAGCGCGTTGGTTGCATTCCGACGGGACTATGGTCCGATTTCCTGGAAGCGATTGCGTGTCGGGTGTATGGCGCTCCTCGAAAGTTCCCCCGAGGGATTTGCCGATAGCTACCTCGCGAATGCGCGCTCGTGGGCCCGGAAGGCCAAGAAGATCACCAGGCTAGAGGAGACACCCATTCTCGCGTTCTTGGACCGGTATGAACTGGGGCTCCTAGACGAGTGATCAAAGACCGGGGCTCTCGATAAACACTGGGTTGACCCATTGAAATTACATCGAAGACTGAGCCGCCAATGATCCGCCTGACCATCACTCCCCGCAGCGAGGAGAATGTCTATAGCCTCCTAACGAAGAAGGAGATTGAGCTGCGGCGGAAGAATCAGGGCACGTTGCACCCTTCCGGCCCCAAGCAGAAGAAAAGGGCGAAATGGGCGCACAAATCATACAACGGATGGATTCGTTTTCAGCAGTGCCTCGGAGGGGTGGTGGTGGCGGAGGTTAAGTCCCGCAATCCCACCGAAGAATGGCAGTTGTTGTCTTCGTTCATTGGTTTTCTGGACCGGCACTTTCGTGATGAGCTCGCCAGCATCACGCTCACCTACGACTTGGAATAAGCCATGCCCCTGAAACCTTGGTATCGAGTCGTCACCCCCCGCGAGGACCTGCGCGAAGGCAAGCCGCTAGATGCCGCTGAGTTCGCCATCCACCTCGGCCAGGTCCGTGACGGTGCCGCGCCGCGTGATTACCAGGATCCCAAGGTCTTTTTCGAGAAAACATACCTAACGAAGACGATGCTCGACCTCGCCGCCCAGGTCGTGCGGCGGCTAAATGGCGTCACTACCCAGACTTCAGCGATCTTCAACCTCGCCACCAATTTCGGCGGCGGAAAAACACATTCCCTCACGCTCCTCTACCACCTGTGCAAGCACGGTCCGGCCTCCCATCGCTGGCTGGGGGTGGCGCAGATTCTTGCCAAATCTGGTCAGTCACAGGTGCCGGCGGGTGAGGCCGCGGTGTTCGTGGGCACTGAATTCGACGCCATCGCCGGGCGAGGCGGCGCCGATGGCACCCCCATGCGGAAAACCCCATGGGGTGAAATCGCCTTCCAGCTCGGCGGAGCCGAAGGATTCGCGCTCGTAGCCAAGCATGACGAGTCGGGCACAGCTCCCGGCGGTGATGTGCTCAAGAAGATCATCCCCGCCGAAAGGCCGTGCCTCATCTTGATGGACGAGCTGATGAACTTCATCAGCCGCAACCGGAAGAGCGGGCTTGCCGACCAGTTCTACAACTTCCTGCACAACCTGACCGAAACGGTGCGGGGGAGAAAGAACGTGGTGCTGGCGGTGTCCATCCCCGCTTCGGAGATGGAGATGAACGCCCAGGATCTGGAAGACTACAACCGGATCACCAAGCTGCTCGACCGTCTGGGCAAGGCAATGGTGCTGGCGGCCGAAGCCGAGACTTCCGAAATCATCCGTCGGCGACTCTTTGAGTGGAACCTCGACGCCGTGTCCGTCGAGGGAAAGGTGATTCTCGACCGGGATGCGGCGGCGACGTGTGCGGAATACGCCCAATGGTGTGTGGAGCACCGGGGGTCCATCCCCGGCTGGTTCCCCGTCGATTCCGGCCAGAAGAGTTTCCAGGACTGCTATCCGTTCCATCCCTCGGTGCTGTCGGTGTTCGAGCGGAAATGGCGCGGAGTGCCGAAGTTCCAGCAAACCCGCGGCATCCTGCGCCTGCTGGCTCTGTGGGTATCGCGAGCCTACAAGGAAGGATACGAGGGTGCCCACCGGGATGAGCTTATTTCCCTGGGGACGGCCCCACTCGAAGAGTCCACATTCCGGTCGGCCTGCTTCGAGCAGCTCGGTGAACGCAATCTTGAGACGGCAGTCACGACCGACATCGCCGGCAGCCCGAGCGCGCATGCCGTGCGCCTGGACCAGGAGGGCTCGCCGGAAATCAAGAAGGGCCGCCTGCATCGCAAGGTTGCGACAGCCATTTTCTTCGAGTCCAACGGTGGCCAGGGTAAGGAAAAACGGGAGGCAACCATTCCCGAATTGCGGCTGGCGGTCGGGGAGGCGGGCGCCGACCTGGGGAACGTTGACACCGTGCTGGAGGGTCTCACCACGGCCTGCTACTATCTCACTGTCGAGCGGGCCACCTATCGTTTC
Source organism: Lacunisphaera sp. (assembly GCA_035549955.1). Classification (GTDB taxonomy): domain Bacteria; phylum Verrucomicrobiota; class Verrucomicrobiia; order Opitutales; family Opitutaceae; genus Lacunisphaera. The sequence continues at coordinate 36,881 of DASZPS010000172.1, forward strand.
AGTCTGCGGGAAAACCTGAACAAGCGGTTTGCCGACCGTCGCGCGACTATTCGGGGTCCCGCCGTCACGGATCGCCTGCATCGCGAGATCAAGCAGGTGTGCGACAAGAACAGCCACCGATTGGCGCTGCTCTATTTTCCCGAAAAGACCGTCCAGATTTCCGACCGACCGGCGCTGACCATCGTGGTGGCCGGGCTGGACCAGACCATGGAGCAGGAGAAAGAGACCCTGGCCTACATCGGCGGCTTCATTCGTGAATCGGGCGCGTCGGCCCGCATGTTCAAGACCGCCCAGGTTTGGATGGTGGCCGATTCGGCGCGCGTGCCTCGCGAGGAAGCGACCAAGCTGCTCGCCTGGGAGGATATTCAATTTGAGGCGGCCGACCTCAAGTATGATGAAGTGCAGTTGGAGCAGCTGAAGGACAACATCAGCCGCGCCAAGCGCGACCTCAAGGAGGCGATCTGGCGGACCTACAAGCACATCGTCCACCTTGGAAGGGACAATGAACTCAAAGTCACTGACCTGGGCCTCGTCACCTCGAGCGCCGGCAGTCCCGTTGACCTGGTGATTGGCCGGCTACAGCAGGAGGGTGACATCGAGAAGGCGGTCAGCCCGAATTTCCTCGTCCGCAACTGGCCGCCGGCATTGCCCGAGTGGAGCACGAAGAACGTGCGCGACGCATTCTTCGCCACGCCTCAGTTCCCGCGGCTGCTCCTTCCGGAGGAGATCCGGGAGACGATCGCGCGCGGCGTGACCAACGGCGTCTTCGCCTACGTGAGCAAGCGAGGCGACGGCCATTACGAACCTTTTGTCTTCGAGCAGGCGCTCAGCGCCCTGGATGTGGAGGTGTCGGACGACACCTATGTCATCCGGCGCGACCAAGCGGAGGTATACCGGGCTCGAATCAAAGCCGAAGCCGAGGGCAAATCGATCCCGCCTCCCTCGCCAGTGCCACCCACGCCGCCGCAAGGGACTGGTAAGCAGCCCGTCTCGCCCGACAATCCATCAGGCCACCAAAGTGATTTCTTCAAAAAGCTGACCTGGTCGGGAGATGTGCCCCCCCCGATGTGGATGAACTTCTACACCAAGGTGCTCTCCAAGCATGCGGCAGATCGTAATCTCAAGCTGAAGGTAAGCTTCGAGGCCTCGCCGACTGCAGGTATCTCCAAAGAGAAGATCGAAGAGACCAAATCCGCTCTCCGAGAACTCGGGCTGAACCCCAATACACTCAATTCTGAGTAGTGGTTCAGGGGCAAGGCTGCCGGCACCCCTCTGCGGTCCGCTTTAAGGGGCCAAGGTTGATAGCGGAGCCGCCGCAGCATAGCCCATTGTTAACGAATATATTACACCACTTTGTCTGTAAGTAGCTAGTGATTGCCAAGATGTGCGTGGTTCGGGTGTCGATTGGAGGCGATTAGATCGGAACGTTCTGGGCTCGCTTGCGCGAACTGAGGCGGCTAGATTGCGTCCATATATGTCTATTATACATTGGTTTACATATCTTTTCGACTATCTCCTAGGTTCGTTAAGAGACAGCCTCGCGGTCGTCGCCACCGCGGAGCGCGATGCTCCCTTCGCTCGGCCGCTTATTAGGAGATGGGGCCCCATCGGCTACCACCCTCCTGACTATTTTCTGACAGTAGCGGGTTTGCCGGAGGGCTATCTCCAAATCAGCACGAAGGTCATGCACGCGATGACCCCACGGGGGGAAGAGACATGATATCGGATCCACAAGTGAACGGCCAAAAAGATCAGCCCGATCCGCAGCCGAAAACAAAGATCACCAACCAGCAAATCGAGGCCTGGGGCTCGCAGTTGAACCTCTCCAGCAAAGCCATTGCGCAAATCAAGCGAATGAACGGCAGCGATCCCGTCCGCTTGGGATCCGGTCGGCGGTCGGTCCGCGGCAGGTTTCCTAGCTCGATTATGGACTGCACGCTGAATTTTGAGAGCCGCACCTGTGAAGGGTCCTACTTGTGGCTTCGGCATGCCCTATCGCGATCGAATCCAGATCGACCGAAAATGATTCTTTGCCAGCCCTGCTGGCTTGATATCGCGAGGGATCCGGACGGAGAAAAAAAGACCGGGTTCAAATACCCGCCCGACTTCTTTGAGCTTACCGACACTTGGGCCGGATTCATTGAGTGCAAATGGGAGAGTGATCTCATCAACAGTCAGGACCCCAACCATAAAGATTACGATCCATGGCGATATCAGCACCTGGCATCAGGAGAGTGGGTGTCGGCACCAGCCCAAGTCGCCGCCCGGTTTTACGACCTATCTCATCGAATTTGGGTCATGTCGAAAGAGCGAACGCAGCTAATCGCGAATCTTCAGTTCCTGACGGATTATTTCGAGAATCCAACAGACAACTACAACGCAGAGGTGGCGGCTAAGATCAATGCGCTCGTCGGTAGGGAACCTGGAATCGAGCTCCGAAACATTCAATCGACGCTCCACGACTCAGAAATCGATACGCTATTCTTCTGTATCGCGAGGCAGGAAGTCTACATCGATATCGAGAACGTCCCAATTGCCCCAAATTATACGGCGCGCGTATTTCCAAACGCGGCGTGTGAGACAGCGACCTATCGAATGGAGCGCTTTTCAGATCAAAAGGCGCTGCAACGCAGTAGTCTGATGGAGTTCACAATTGCGGTCGGAGCCAAAATTCTGCGGGACGGCAAGGAGATGGTGATTCACCGATTCGACGCAGCGAGAGATTACATCGAGCTAAGAGACACCGTCTCAGGAGAAATCAGTCAATCCAGCATCATCAACCTCCAAGCAGAGCTGGATAGCGGAGCCTCCACTGCGCTCGCTGAGGGCGTGTCGCTACGTGCTGAACCGAATGCGGATGAAGAATGGAAATCAATCCAGCCACTTGAGTGGCCTGTGATGCAGGTTAAGTTCGCGCAGATTGAGCGCTTCGTCGCTCCCGAGTCGTGGAGCCGACTGGCAAAAACAGATCGCCCCACCCGAAATCAGTTTCGGTGGATTGAGAAATGTCGCGCCGCTGGCGCTAAGTTTGGGCCCGGATTTGAAATCCTCGGCCTGAAACCTGAGCCTAGAAAGGGAAATACGAATCCGAGATTGGACGCTGACGTATCCCGGATTCTGAAGGAAGTGATCGGCTCGAACTACATGACGAAGCAGGCTCCGTCTGTTGAGCTAGTGTGGGGACTTTGCCGTGACTCCTGTGAATCTTTCAATCCACCGCTGAAGCCGCCTGCTCGGAAAACAGTATATCGGCACATTGCGCGTGAAGACGCAAAGCGCACAGTCAATGCACGGCAAGGGCCCAGATCAGCTTACGCGTTACAGTCGGGCTTCTGGGACGAGGAGTCGGACGGACTGCCTGTTAACGGTGAGCACGCGTGGGCAGTAGCACACATAGACCACACCGAATTGGATGTTGAGACGGAGTTGACACCTGACGGTCTTAGCTTGGGTCGACCTTGGCTTACGGTGATGGTGTGTCCAAGGCAGAAGCGAGCGGTCGCTCATGTGATTTCATACGAGCCACCCAGTTATCGCTCCTGCATGGCGGTAATGAGGGATTGCGTGCGGCGACATCACCGGTTGCCCGCCATAATCGTGACCGATAACGGCAAGGAGTTCACGGGGCTCTACTTCTCATACCTACTGGCGCGGCTTAAGATTGTTCAAATGTTCCGCCCCCCCGCACAAGCGCGATTTGGAGCATATCTGGAGCGCTTCAACCGGCTGCTGAATTCAAAGCTGATTCATAATCTTCCGGGGAACACGAAAGCGACCAAACATGTGCGTGAGCTAGTGAGGGCACATGACCCGAAGTGCCTTGCGGAACTAGCCCTTGGAGCAGTCGACGAGGTTATTCAAGAATTCCTATATGATTGGATGATGAATCAGCCGGACCCGATCACGGGACTAACGCCAAAACAGATTTTCGCAGACGATGTTCGGCTTGGTGGGCCGAGAACCCACAAGATTATCATCTATAACCGGGACTTCCATATTCTCACTTGTCCCACGACAAACTCAGCGTTCGCCACGGTGAGGCGGGATGGAGTGAAGATTAACAATATCTACTATTGGTGTCGCCAATTTGCGGGACACGAAATGATGCAGCGGAAGGTGCATGTCCGACCGGATCCAGAAAACCTCAGCGTAGTTTATGTGAGGATCAAGCGGGAGTGGGTGGAGTGTCGGTGCAGACGATTTGGCGAGTTGTTCAAAGGGATAAGTGAGCGAGAGCTCCGTCAAGCCACGACCGTGCTTCTGGCGGAATCCAAAACTCTGAAGGAAAAGAGACGCGCTATTAACGCTACGCGTCTAGCGCAGTTCTTCAGGAAATGGCGCCTTACGCCTGAAGGAAAACGCGCGCAGTGGCGTGCTCAGGCCAACAAAAAAGTTGTCGGAAAGAAAGACGACCAAGCCTCCGCCTCGATACACGAAAAGGACTCCGCCCCTAGTCCTGGTTATTCACCGCCAGCAGGATCGGCGGCCGGGAAAATTGAATTGCCGGATATTGAAAACAAGAGGCGCGAATGAAAACCACTATCCAGCAGTATTGGTCGAATTTCCCGCTGAGAGATCGATCAACGACGATAACACATCGCGCCTTCAAAAAAGCAACCGACGAACTGAAGGTGATATTGGCCACCCCGGACGACACTTGGTTGGCGCAACTCGTGGCATGCACCGGCGCAGGAAAAACACACGTGATAACGTGCCTTCACGGAGAAATTCTCGATCGACACAGGGCAGAGATGGAAGCCGACCCGACGATTATGCCGTCAGCCTATGTGGAGATGGACCGAATTTCTGATAACGGATCGCACAGCTGGTCAAATGACTATGCCCACATTCTTAGAGCTCTGAAGCATCCGAATCCCGACAGCGATAGCCTCAAGCAAGCACGAGATAAGCTTAGAAAGTGCCTAACTATGCGGCGCACAGAAACGCTATTTCTGGATGAGGCGGCACACTTCATCTACGGTTGCGACCTCCGCAAGCCGGCCGCGATACGGCGCCGCGCAGACGTAATCAGGTCATTTACTGACGATACGCGGACCCGCTTAGTTTTGTGTAGCACTTACGACCTATTGCCCATGACGCGAATTGATGGGCAAATTATCCGAAGAAATCAGCTAGTCCATCTGGCCCGGTATCGAAACACTGACGCGGATCGGAACACGTTCCTAGGGATTCTCCACTTACTCGACACTCAATACTCCTCGTATCTTGAGTTTTCGTTAGCGAGTCGCCAGGAGGAGGTATATCAGGGTTGCCTTGGTTTAGTAGGCGCTCTCAGGAATTGGCTGGTGCGGGCGTCTTGCGTGGCCGAAGACGCGGGCCGGCTAAAGATTTGTTGGGAAGATATCTTGAAGAGGAGAGACGGAACGAAAGCGCGCCTACGGATTTTGGAAGAAGCACGAAACGGCGAAGATGCAATCGAGGACGATGAGGACTCGGACGAGAGGTTCCAGAAACTATTGCTGAGTGATCGCGAGGAAGCGGCTGCTGCGGGCTCTCGAAGTGTTTCCCCGAACACCGACAATAGGGAGAACTCGGAACGCAGTGAAGGCACCATTCCGAAGCCACTTTTGTCCAAGAAAAATCTCCCCGGTAGATCAAAACCGAGCCGCCCGCGATGCGGTGATCCCGATGAATGCGGATGACTCATACGTTAATGTTCGTCCGCGAACCCTATTCATAAGCGATGGACCGATCGGAATTGGAACTGATCAAGTTGAGTCGCTAACAAGCTATTTCGACCGCGTGGCGCGAGATAACGATTTCACGGTTGGAACACTGCTCTGGGGGTCTCGGTTGGCGGAATTTGAGCCCTCGTTCCCAGAACTCGTGACAGTTCGCAAAATAGGTGCCTCCAGTTTAGCGCACGGGTCGGTATGCGTCTCGGCGATGGGGCTGCAATTCGCCGAGGCTTTGGCGAAGTTGACCGGCAGGCCATGCGTGCCGCGAATGAACTGGTGCCTCGCGACCGAGGAGGTCTCTCATGCCCGTTTACTGCGGTCGCACCTTGCCTGGTGTCCTCAATGCTTAAGCGAAGACAAGGAGGCGTATTTTCGCGGACTTTGGGACCTAGCGCTCACGAGCGCCTGTCACAAACATTGCTTCGACCTACGAACTACCTGTGCCCAATGCGGAGCATCACAATCTCGCTATCGTGCCCAAGGGAATATCTTCTGCTGCCAAAGGTGCGAGTATCCTCTCAGTTCGAGTCCACCGGTTCGTGCTACGCCAGAAAACATCGAGATAGCGCGAGAATTGGGTATTCTCGTCGCAGAAGTAACTGGGGGACGAATTCGCATATCGGGACGCGCTATGAAAGCCTCATTGTTCAGATGGGCCGAGGCACAGGGGGCGGATTCCGTTAATAAGCAGCGACGGCTGTTCAAAGTCTCGAAGTCTCTTCTCTCCTACTGGCGTCATTCAGAAAAGCTGCCGTCGCTGCAGCGCCTCATCGAGTTGTGTCTCTCTTTGGGATTACCCGTGATGGACGTGTGCCAAGGGGAGCTGGATCCCACCGAAGAGCCACGACCGCTAAGAGGACCGATCTCCAAAGCGTGGCAACATCGACGGATTACTTGCGCACGACGGAAAGAGATCGAGACCGAGTTAAGGGAGTTTGCAACCAGTCCGTTTCCGCCGCCCCTGAAGCAAATCGCCACGAAGCTCGGAGTTGATCTGTCGACGCTGGAGGGAATCGACGCCAAGGCCTGCGCGAAAATTTCCGCGAGCGGCAAGAGTCACAAGAGCATCGTGACCGCGGTGCGCTTCGAGCGTTTCCGTCAGCACGTTGACCTCCGGATCAGCAGGGCAAAACAGACGGGTGAGGGTCTGACGATAAAAACCTTGGGAGACACCCTGCCGAACCCTGGCATCATGCGGTCGCCCAAATGTAGAGAATACGTGGCGCAAATGCTCAAAAAAGCGCGCCGGGACCAGTGTGACCCGAGGGGTTAACACCTTCGTCTACGACACCGTCTGGCCTTCCCGCGCCAATTGTGACCATCTGCTGTCATTTAATGGGTAGGAACTATGAGCCGTCAGTGACTGACAGTTGATGGTCTCCGCGACACGCGCTTTGGGGCGCGGCTTCTTAATTGGTGGAGGTGAGGGGAATTGAACCCCTGTGCCCCTGACCTTCGCACGCAGCATCTACCTTTATAGCGTTGGTTTAATCTCGCTCACCCCGGCGCTTCAACGCGCGCTCCGGGGC
>DASZPS010000173.1:0-10643 GCA_035549955.1 Lacunisphaera sp.
CGCCCCTCCCAAACCCTCCCCGATCTTTGCCAGATCACCCAACCAATCTGTCAGCGATGTGTGGCACCTAAAGTGTCAGCGATGTGTGGCACCTAGCCCTTGCTGCGCCCATTCCGCGCCCAGCGCGGAATCCAGATTGTCCCTTGGAGGGGTCGAGCCTGCCCGGCCCCTGCGCGGTGAAGGAATTCCGGCGCGCCGGAAGCGGGCGCAGCCTTTTGGCGGAGCTCAAGGCCCTGAACCGGTCGAACGGGCAAAACTGCGCACCTACAATCTATTTCAATGCCACCCGCGTCGAGGTCGCGTTGCCGGCCTGATCGTAGAGGATGATCTCGGCAGAAGTGGCGCCGGACGTTTTCGCCTCCGGAAATTCCACGACAAAAGTCTCTTCGCGACCGTCGAGCTGGCCGTCGGCGGGATGGAGGGTGACGTCGCGCGTGCCGTTGTTCAGCACGATCTCGACGCCTTCCAACAGCGAGAGGGCATCGCGGCCGGTGGCGGTGATGAGGAGGCTGCCATTCGCGCGTTTGGTGTCGGTCGACGTGATGACGGGCGCGGTGTGATCCACGAGCAGCGGCTCGGTTTCGAAGGTATACGTCAGGCGCTGGTCGGCGGGACGGGGCGCCTGTTCCGCCACGACCAACCGGGTTTGATAATATCCCTCCGGGAGACCGCCCGTTTCGAACTGGACGTAACTGTCGGTGCTGCGCACCGCCAAATCGATCCAGGCGTCGGCGCCTTCGGACCGCATCGAGAAAGTGTAGGCGAGGCTGTCACCATCGGGATCGTTGACCGCCCAGTAGACAATCTGGGTGCCGGGTTGGGGAATGACCTGGCTGTTCAAAAACGTGCCTTTGCGCTTTTCCGGGCCGTCTTCCTTGGCATCGCGCGAACTGGGAAAAAGGAGCTGTCCGACGGTGCTGACGACATTGACGGGTTGCTCCGCGGCGAGCACGAGGCCCTGGTTGGGCGGAAAAATGCGGAAATCGGCCAGGTTGGGCCGGCGGTTCTGTGGCAGGTAATATTGCGAGCCCTTGTCGACCTGGAAGTCCGCCGCGCCGCCCGGCAGGTGCAGCCGGTAACGGACATAGCGGCCCCGCAGCCCGGCGGCGGAAAACGCCCCGTCGGCCTGCTTGAGCTCGGTCCAGGCGGACCAACCTTCGAGTTCGTCGCCGCCAAAATTCGTGCTGGCCTCGATCTTGATCGCGCGCAGGTCGATCCCGCGGAGCCGGGGAAAGCGCAGGGCACCGAGGTCGGCTGCCTGGCCGAGATCGACCCGCTTGGTCTCAAGTTCGCGCACCGGCGCATCGGCGAAACTCATCAGCGCCAGGCCAGGCGCGTTGTTGCGGAGCACCAGGAAACGGCCGGCGTCAAGGGGCGCGAGGTCGTTGAGCTGCCCGGAGGCGCTGCCAGCGAAGGTGAGCGTGCGCCGGGCGACGGGATCGTAGCCCAGGGTGTCGCCCTGTTCGCCAGCCGTGAGCAGCAGCCAGTCGCCATGACGGGCCAGGCGATAGAGCGAGATGCCGGGACGCCCCACGAGGTTTTCCGGGTAGCCGTCAGGCGGAAACCGCACGACCGTGCTTCTTCCCCCGAAGGCCGGCTTCGGGTCGCGGTCCTTGAAAGTATCCTTTGTCGGGTCCTTGGTGTCGTCCTTGGTATCGCCGGGTTTGGCCAGGCGGAAGACGTCGCCCGCGCTGAACACGATTCCGGCATAGAAGCTCCCGTCGGGCAAAGGCATCAGGTCAACCACCTCACCGTCCCGGTTTTCCTGCAGGAAAATTGGCGCCACGCCCTTCGCCAGGGCTTCGGGCGTCAGGCCGCCTTGCGGAAGCGAAAATTTGTAGATGTTCCCTTTGGGGGCCGAGCCCGCCACGATGCTGCCATCAGCGAGCCGGGCGATGCGGCGGACGTTGCGGTCACGGATTTCGCCGAAGGTGGTGATGCCCCGGTCGGAAAGCTGCGCGTCATTCTCGACCTTGCCCGCGATCACCCCGACGCCGGCGAATTTCTTCAGGTCGACGCGGAAGATTTTCCCCGGGTTGCCGGTGGCGGCCAGCACGGTGCCGTCGGGCAGGGCCAGGAGGTCAAAGACGGAATCGGCGGGCAGTGGCACGCGCGTGGCGATCTTGCCGTCCCGCACCAGGTAGAGCGCCGCCGTCGGCGAGGTGCCAATCAGCAGGCCGCCATCCGCCAGCGGCAGCAGCGCGATGGCCTGGGTTTCGTCGACATCGGCCACCTCGCGCACCGTGTAGCTGCTGTCCTTGGGATTGAAGGTGACTTCCTGCACCTTGCCATCCGGGCCGGTGCCCACGAGAAACCGATTGGCTCCGGCGGGCTTGAGGGTCCAGAGGATCTCGCCGATTTTCGGGCCGGAGAGGTCGGTGAAAACGGGACCAGGCAGCAGGCGGCCGTCGGAGCGGGCCGCGAGGCCCTTGAGGTTGCGGCTCGCGACATCGCGGCCGAAATCGAGATCGAGCTGCTTCGTCAGCGGATCGGCGGCCAGGCTGGTCACAAAAAGCACGGAAGACGCAAGAAAGGCGGAAGTGCGGAGAGGCATGAGAAAGACTGTAAGATTATGGTAGGTAGGAGGGGCTTCACGCCCCGACTGGGATCCAACGGCGCTCGCGGTCGGGGCGTAAAGCCCCTCCAACGGACAAACCGGAAACTCACTCCGTCACGCTGAGCGGCTTGCGGATCAGGATGTTGAAAAGCATGTCGGGAAGGATGTGCCTTTCCCACAGTGGCGTCAGGGCGTCACGGCGCTGGAAGCGGGCTTCGTCGGCGCCCCGGGCGATGCGCTCGAGCGAGCCGGGCATGTCCGGGGTGGTGTCGCGCTGGTCCGTCAGCAGGCGGGAGCGTTCCACCACGGCGACGTAGAGGCCGTCGGAATCACGAAATTCGCGCAAGGCGGACAGGTATTCCTCAAAACTGCGCAGCTGGGCAACCTGGAAGGTGCGCGAGCGCCCGGTGAGCTCGTCGAGAATCGGACCGGAAGTCACCACCACCTCCAGGTCACGGCCGGCCCATTCGCGCGGAATGTCGAGACCCAGCAACTCCTGCTCGGGCATCCGCTGGAAACCACGCCAGCCCACGGTCAAATCGACGTGCTCGCCCGGAGCGGCCTCGGCCCGCGAGACCTGCATTTGCTCGACGACTCCTTGGGGCGTATCGGGCGTCGCCTCGACGCTGAATTTGATGCGGTCGGGGAAGATGCGCTCGTAGGGATTGAACAGCCACATCGACAGGTTGCCGACAAATTCGGTCAGGCCCTGGTTGAAGCCCTGCGGTCCCGGGTAGATTTTGCTGAGCTTGACCGGCTCCATGCCGGGAAACTCGACCGTCGTGACGACCTTGAAGCCGTGGGTGAAGCCCGATTCGTTCGAGCCCATGACCGCCTGCGCCAGGCCCGTGGCGGCGATGATGGGCAGAACCTGTTCGTGCCGGACGACGGAAAAATTGAGTGACTTGCGGGTGAGGCGATCCGGCAGCGTGATTTCGACCGGCACCATGGGTGGCTGGCGGCCGAGTTCGCCATAAATGCCGGAGAGGCGGTCTTGGCTGAATGAGCCAATGATGGCGCCCGTGTTGCTGACCTTAACGGAATTGAGCTGGCTGGGCAGGATGGCCACGACCTCGGCTGCGGCCATGGGCAGTTCCGTGGCGCCGAGAGACATCATCGGGTGTCCGAAGGCCAGGATGTGTTTGCCGTCGACGTGGGAAACGGTGCCCGTGCCTGCGATTGAAATGTCGCCAACGGCCAGCGCGACCGCGACCACGCCGCCGGCCTGCAGCGGCTTGGGCGGCTCGACCATTTTCGAGCCAGATTCGCCCGACTCAGTGCTCCCACCGAGCGAATTGAAGGAAAGACCGAGCGATTGGAACTGGGGCGCGATCATTTCCGCCACCTGGGGCGAAAGGCCTCCCGCGGAGAACGCCGGCGAAAGGGGTGAGATATTGCCTTCGAGCGCACCAGACCGGGCGCTGCTGCCTTTGACCGGGATTGGCGTGGGCGCAATGCCGACCTTGCCGGCCGGCAGCGCGCTGATTTCGAGCATATCATTGATGGGCGTGAAGCCCGCATAGCGCACGGTTTCGAAGCGCTGGATCTGGTAGGCGAGCACGCCGGCAAGTTTGCCATCGAGATAGAGGGGGCTGCCGCTCATGCCGGCCACGGCACCCATGGCCTGGACCCGCGGATCGGTGAGCTCACAAAGAATCATGTTTTTGCCGGGGCCGAGCGCATTGCGCATAATGCCCGTGACTTGGACGGCAAACGGCTCCGGCTCGTTGCCTTTGAAGACCGTCCAGACCTCGCCCTTCATTCCCGGCTGAAGCTCGTCGATGCCGATCACGGGGGCGTTATGCGGCTGGGCCCAGGAAATCGCGAAGGAGCAGAGCAACAGAGCCAGCCCGCCGAGGCGGAACACTGCGCGATGTGGGCTCATTTTGTTCATACCAAGGAGATAACGGTTGGACGGGAATGTTCCTTAGCCCGAACATCCTACGCTCAGAAGCGTATGATGATCGCCCTGCCGGGCCGACTGCGTCGGGACCAACCGCGACAAAATCGCTTCGCCGCTTGGAGCAAATGAATGTTTCAGCGGCTTCGGGTTCATGTGTGGGAGATATTCAGGCTAGAGGGACTTAATGGCGTTTGTGATGACTTCGCAAGCGCGCTCAACGGCCGATCCTTCATGCGCCGTGCTCAGGAACCAGGCTTCGTAAGCGCTTGGCGGGGCGTACACCCCGTGCTTGAGGCAGGCATGGAAGAAGCGTCCAAAGAGGGCAGCATCCGAGGTCAGGGCAGAGGCCATGTCGCGGACCGGGGACGCCGTGAAAAACAGGCTGAACATCGAGCCAGACTGGGGGGCCTGCAAGGCGACGCCCTTGGCCTTCGCCGCCGCCAGCGCGGCCGCACAGACCTGCCGGCCGAGCGCGTCGAGGCGGGGATAGGGTTTCACCTCGTCGAGAAGACGGAGCTGGGCGATGCCCGCCGCCAGAGCCAGGGGATTTCCACTGAGGGTGCCCGCCTGATAGACGGGACCGAGCGGCGCGAGGAGATCCATGATGTCGGACCGGCCGCCGAAGGCGCCAACCGGCAGGCCACCGCCGATGATTTTGCCAAGGCAGGTGAGGTCGGGGGCGATTTTCTCCAGCTCTTGCACGCCACCGCGCGCGAGGCGGAACCCAGTCATGACTTCGTCGAAAATGAGCACCGTGCCATGGGCCGCCGTGGCATTGCGCACATGCTGCAGGTAACCGGCGTCGGCCTTGATGAACCCGACATTGCCGATGTAGGGCTCGAGGATGACGCACGCGATTTGCCCCGGATTGGCGGCGAACGCGGCATCGAGGGCGGCAGGATCATTGAAGGGCAGGACAATGGTCTCGCGGGCAAAGGAGGCGGGAATACCGGCGCTGTCCGGGTGGCCATGGGTCAACGCGCCCGAACCTGCCTTGATGAGCAGCGAGTCGCTATGTCCGTGGTAGCAGCCGGCGAATTTGACGATCTTGTCGCGCCTCGTGAACCCGCGCGCGAGGCGGATGGCCGACATCGTGGCTTCGGTGCCGCTGCTGCACATGCGTACTTTCTGGATCGACGGGAAAAACGAGACGATCAGTTCGGCCATCTCGACCTCGTACGGATTCGGGGTGCCGAAGGACGTGCCTTTCTCCAGCGCGGCGGCGATGGCGGCCTTGATGCGCGGATGGTTGTGGCCGTGGATGGCCGGGCCCCACGTGCAGACGAAATCGATGAGTTCCTGCCCGTCAGCCGTGGTGAGCGTCGCGCCCTGAGCGGACTGCGTGTAGAAGGGCGTGCCGCCGACGGAGCGAAACGCCCGGACCGGTGAGTTCACGCCCCCGGGAATCAGCTGCTGCGCGCGGGTGAAAAGTTGTTCTGAGGAAGGCATGGTTAACCGCTAATTGGCGCTAATTGACGCTAATGTTTCGAGTACGGGCAAATCGCTTCCATTCAAGTTTCTCTTTGTTACCGAAGTTCACGAGATAGCCGACTGGTTTGCCCGTGGCCTTCAGGTAGTTCAACACCTGTGCTTCATGTTCCGAGGTGATGGTGGTGGCAGCCTTGAGTTCGACGACAATACCGGACGATACCGTCAAATCAGGTCGAAATTTCCGGCGATGCGTCCGCCCCTTATATCGGATTGCCAACTCGGGTTGGCCCACAAAAGAAATGTTTCGGTCAGCCAATTCGAGCTCCAAGGCTTCTTGATAGACATCTTCCGTATAGCCGTTGCCCATCTGATTGTAGACCTCAAAGACGGCGGCCATGAGATCATATCCCTCCTGCTGCATTGGTTCCGGGTTCATTCGATTAGCGCCAATTAGCGATAATTAGCGGTTAGTGGTTTGGGCCCATTGGTGGATGAGAAGTTGAACACGCCCGAAATCAGCTCACGTACTTTTGCACGAGCGGGATCCGGCGGCCGACGCCGAAGGCGAGGGGGGTGATCTTCAGGCCGGGGGCGGCCTGCTTGCGCTTGTACTCGTTGAGGTCGACTTTGCGGATGATGTCGCTGACGACAGCCTCGGCGAAGCCCTGGGCGATGAGGTCGGCGCGCGACAGGCCTTCCTCAACATAACCTTTCAGGATGCCGTCCAACACCGGGTAGGGCGGCAGGGTGTCCTGGTCGGTCTGGTCCGGGCGCAACTCGGCACTTGGCGGCTTGGTGATCGAGTTGGCCGGGATGATCTCCGTCAGGCGGCCTGCCCGTGCTGTTGCGGCGGAGTTGATCCAGTTGGCGAGGTCGTAAACCTGGGTCTTGAACACGTCGCTGATGACCGCGAGGCCGCCGCACATGTCGCCGTAGAGCGTGCAGTAACCCACGGCCAGTTCGCTCTTGTTGCCCGTCGTGAGGAGCAGCGCGCCGAACTTGTTCGAAATCGCCATCAGCAACAGCCCGCGGGCGCGGGCCTGGATGTTTTCCTCGGCAATGTCGCGTGGGCGGCCGGCAAACAGCGGCGCCAGCGTGCCCTCGGCGGCCGCCACGACGTCGGCAATCGACAAAGTGTGGAACTCGATCCCCAGGCTGCGCGCCACCGCCCCCGCGTCGTCGCGGGAATGCTGGCTGGAGATCACTGACGGCAGGCTGACGCCGATGACGTTCTGCGGCCCGAGCGCCCGGGCGGCGATCACCGCGGTCAGGGCCGAGTCGATGCCGCCGGAAAGGCCCAACAGCGCCTTCTTGAAGCCGCTCTTGTGCATGTAATCGCGCAGGCCGAGCACCAGCGCGTCATGGATGTCGGCGAGTTCGTCCTGCTTGAAGGTGGGGGAAATAGGCCGAGGGTTGAGAGCAGTGAGCTGAGAGCCGGATCCGCCGACGTCGACGACGCTCAAGTCTTCGGCAAAGGCATTGAGCCCGGCGATAATGTTGCCCCGCGCATCCACCGCGATGCTGCGGCCGTCGAAGATCAGTTCGTCGTTTCCGCCGATGGCGTTGACGTAGGCCACCGGGCAGCCGAGGACACGCGCCGTGTCCGCCACCAGGGTGTGGCGGACGCTGCCCTTGCCATAGTTCCACGGGCTCGCGGAGAGGTTGACCATGAAATCGCAGCGCTGGGCGGCAAGCTGCCGCACCGGTTCGACGCCGTTGTAGAGGCGGCGGGTCGAGATCATGGCATGGGTCCAGATGTCCTCGCAGATCGTGATCCCGATCCGGCGGCCGCCGAACTCGACCATCGTGGGGGCGGCGGCGGGCTCGAAGTACCGGTCTTCATCGAACACGTCGTAGGTCGGCAGAAGGCATTTGCGGGCGGTCGCGACGATTTGGCCGCGATGACAAAACGCCGCGGAATTGAAGGCCGGGCGGCCCTGTCCGGTGGTGTTGGATTCCGTGAACCCGACGATCGCCGGCACATCGCCGATGCTGGCCGCCAAAACGCGGGTCGCGGCCTCCACATCCGCCACGAAACGTTTCTTAAACAGGAGGTCGCGCGGGGGATAGCCGCTTACGACCAGTTCCGGGAACACGATCAATTCAGCACCCTGCGCGACCAGGTTTTGGTACGCCTCGGTGATGCGGCGGCTGTTGCCGGCGAGGTCACCGACGATGGTGTTGATCTGGGCAAGGCCGAGGCGCATGGGAAAATTGGTTAGACAACCTGCCAGCAAGCGGCCGGACTGCAATCATCATCCATCGCCAAGTCGCTCCAGATGACAGGCATAAACCACATTACATCATTGCCTTCGTCATCCCAACTCATCCTGGCTTCCGCGTCTCCGCGACGTCGGGAACTGCTCGGGCAACTCGGTTACACGTTCGCGGTCGTCCCAGCCGAGGTGACCGAACACGAGGCCCCTGACGCCGACCCGCGCGAGATGGTGCGGCACAACGCCGCGCTCAAGGCCGACTGGGTGGCGGCGCGGCATCCCGACGCCACCGTGATCGGCGCCGACACGACGGTGTTCGTTGGCCGGACGGTGCTCAACAAACCACGAGACGAAGCCGACGCCCGGGCCATGTTGCGCCTCCTCAGCGGGACTACCCATACGGTCTTCACCGGCCTCGCCGTGCGGCGGCTGCGAGACGGCATGAAGCTCGACCAGGGCGTCGCGAGCGACGTGACCTTCAAGGTCCTCGACGACGCCACCATCGAACGGTACCTGAGCTGCGTGCACACCCTCGACAAGGCCGGCGGCTACGCCATCCAGGAGCACCCCGACCTCATCGTGGCCGGCTATACGGGGTCGCTGACAAATATTGTGGGCCTTCCGGTCGACGAAATGAAACAACTTTTGACTCAGGCTGGTCTAGGGCGTTCAAATTCCAACCGTGACGACACAACTCGCTGAACCGCAAGGCCACGACCTCGCGCCGGAAAGGGACCGGGCAGACCGGTCGATCCTGATCGGGATTGCGTGCACCCTGCTGTTCCACGTCGCCCTGCTGCTGCTGTCGCCGCGGTTTAGCTTCAACGAGTTTTCGGGCGTCCATACGGGCATCACCGTCCAACGGGCGAACACCGGCAAGACCTTCGATTTCGAACTGGCACCGATGACCGCGCCCGAGAAGGAGCGGCTGCCGTCGCAGTTCGTCGACACCAACCCCGAGGCGCCGGCCAACGAGCCGGACAAGACCGACAATTTCAGCAACCGGAACCAGCAGTCGGCACAGATGGAAAAGCCGAAGGAACTCGATCCCGAGCACCGGCCGAGCATCACGAATGCCCAGGACCAGATCAAAAACGACGCCTCCATTGTGAGCGGCGACCTCGCCGATCCGCAGTTGGGACAGGCGGCCCTGCCCGAACCCAAGACGACTGCGGAAACGGAGCAAACCGAGCAGAAGTTGCGCATGGAACAGGCCACTTTGAGCGGCTTCGACAAATCGGAAGGAAAGTCCGAGGACGGGGTCGCATCGAATGTGTCCCAATCCAAGGCTCCGTCCACCGGCGCCGACCAGAATGTGGAGGGATCGCGCGACGCCACCGACCCGAATGGCGGGCTCGTGCAGGTGAACCCGACACAGAAGGTCCAACCCAAGGCCCGGCCGCGGCTCACCGCGCCCCGCACCACCATTCTCACCAACCGTGCGGCGGGGGTCTCGAACGTGGGCATCATCGGACGCGACGCCCGATGGAGCGAATACGGCGAATACCTCGCCGAGCTGGAGGAAATCGTGCAGGTCCAATGGTATCACATCCTCGCGGAAAGCCGCGTCATGCCCCCGCGCGGTTCGCACGTGATCATCACCTTCAAGATCAATTCCAAGGGCGAGACCGACATCGTGAAGGTGGAGGATTCGGACGCGGGCAAGCAGGGCGTTTTCTCCTGCCAGAATGCGATCCAGGCGCGCCAGCCCTATCGCAAATGGACCGAGCAGATGATTGCCGTGCTGGGCGAGGAGCAGACGCTCGTTTTCGCGTTCTATTACCAGTGAGCGCCGTGGCGGCCGATTTTTGGGCAACGCTGCCGCTGCGCGAGGAGGTGCGTTTGCTCGCGCGCGACGGGAACGGCCTGGCGGCGTTCGACAAGCCGGCCGGTGTGCTCTCGCACCCCAACGATTCCCCTGACCAGCCGCGCTCGCTGCTGACCTGCCGTTACGACCGGGAGGCGCAGTGCTTCCAATGGACCGCGGCGGACGGCAGCCAACGTCGCCTGTGGCTGCTCAACCGGCTCGATTCGGCGACCTCGGGAGTGATCCTGACCGCCGCCACCGAGTCGCTCGCCCGCGTGATCCGCGAACACTTCGCCCGGAAACAGGTGCGCAAGGCATATAACGCCCTCGTCTTCGGCCACCCGCACACCCGGAAGGAAATCTGGCGCGACCTCCTCGCCGTGCAGAAGAAGGGCGGCCAGGTGCGCACGGCCGCCGTCGGCAACATCCCCTCGGAGACCCATTTCGAGGTGCTCCGGCATGCCCAGCGAAATTTCTCGACGGCGCTGATCAGGCTCGAGCCCCGCACGGGGCGGAGCCACCAGCTGCGGGTCCAGTGCGCGAAGCGGCACCTGCCCATCGTGGGCGACCAGACCTATGGCGATTTCGCGCTGAACCGGGAGTTCGCCAAGGCGACGAAGAACAAGCGACTGTTCCTGCACTCGCTTGAAACGGCCTTCAGCTACGAGTACGACGGGAAGACCTTCCCGTTCAAGGCCGTGGCGCCGCTGCCGGCGGAGTTTTTGGGGG
>DASZPS010000174.1:0-1843 GCA_035549955.1 Lacunisphaera sp.
CGGGCCGGCGAATGCGCTCGCCCGTGGCGCGCTGAATACTGGCGACATCCTCAGAACTGTCGCTGCGCCCCCGGCTACCCAAGTAGGTAGGGCAAGCCGGGGGCGCTCCTGTTCTGGCGGGTAGGTCCGGTCTGTGACCGGATCAAGGACCAGTCGCAGACTGGTCACACTCAGTGCGCTGCTCTCCCAAAAAGGTAGTGTTCGGAGAGTTCAGCAAAAAGACGGATCATGGTAGGTGGTTAGGTGCTTAAGCCAAAAACCACCATGAAGGAAAAAACCATGACCCGTCCGGAAAAGGACATGAAGCAAACCACCATGACGCGCGAGCACTTGCTGGCGCTATTACAGGGCGACGAGGCGCTGCGGGCGCTGTTGCAGACGACCGTGCAGGAGGTGCTGGAAGCGGAGATGGACGATGCCCTCGGGGCGAGCAAAGGAGAGCGGACGGGGGAGCGGCGCGGCTATCGCAGTGGCTATTACGGGCGCAAGCTGACGACCCGGATTGGCACCCTGGAGTTGCGGGTGCCGCAGGATCGCGGCGGGTTGTTCCGGACCGAGGTCTTCGCCCGCTACCAGCGCAGTGAGAAGGCCCTGCTGTTGGCCTTGGCCGAGATGTATGTGCAGGGAGTGTCCACCCGCAAAGTGCGGGCGGTGACCGAGGAACTCTGCGGCCACGGTTTCAGTGCCAGCGCGGTGTCGTCGGTGACTGTGCAGCTTGATGCCGAGTTGGAGCACTTCATGCGCCGGCCGCTGACCGAGGAGTTTGCCTACCTGATCCTCGACGCCCGCTACGAACGGGTGCGGGAAGCGGGGGTGATTCGCAGCCGGGCGGTGCTGGTGGCGCTGGGCATCGACTGGGAGGGTCGCCGCCAGGTGCTGGCCGTGGAGCTGGCCAATCGGGAGAGCGCCAGCGCCTGGCGCGACTTTCTCATTGGGCTCAAACAACGCGGGCTGTGCGGGGTGCATTTGGTGGTCACCGATGACCACGACGGCCTGAAGAAAGCGGTCGCCGAGGTGCTGCCCACCGCGTTGTGGCAGCGCTGCTACGTGCACTTCCTGCGCAACGCGCTCGATCATCTCCCGCGCTCGGCGGACCGCGCCTGCCTGCAGGAACTGCGCTGGCTCTACGATCGGCGCGATGTCGGGGAGGCTCGCACCGACCTGCACGCCTGGCTCGCCCGCTGGCAGGACAAGCACGCGAAGCTCTGCAGTTGGGTCGAAGCGAACATCGAGGAGACCTTCGCCTACTATCGCCTGCCTTCCGCGCACCACAAACACCTCAAATCCACCAACCTGCTGGAACGGCTCAACCAGGAGTTTAAACGCCGCACCCACATCGTGCGGATCTTCACCGACGAGCCGTGCTGCTTGCGCCTGATCCGCGCCCTCGCCGTCGAGACCCACGAGGAATGGATCGATGCCAATCGCTACCTCAACATGGAGCCGCTGCGCGAACTGTTGAAGAAACCCGCTCCCACCACCAAGGCCGCCTGAACCCACCCAGAGCGGGGAAGGGGCTGCGCCCCTTCCCCTGCACCCCATCCCAAATATCTCTTTCCCCACCAACCCATCCTCTCCACGAATCCACTTTTGCTGAACTTGACGGACACAACTGCTGCCGCGGGCGGACGCGCAAGGGATGCGGTCTGTGGCCCGCGGTGTTCAGCTATCTGAACTGAAAGGCGTAGAGTCTTGATCCGCGAGGGACCGAGATTCTCAACTTGAACGCCTCTGTCCTGGTCAGGTCACCCAAGCGCCCGGCGCGGAACGCCACCCGGCCAAGCAGGCTATCGCCGGTCACGGTTGCTTGGGACAGCTCGGTGTTGTCCTTGTCCAGCAGGAC
>DASZPS010000175.1:0-42489 GCA_035549955.1 Lacunisphaera sp.
TTATCGCGACGTGGTCGGCTTGAAACATCTCTTCGACGCCGGCCCCAACCTGGCGTTCTTCGACCTCGGCGGCGTCCGCCTGATGATCAGCGTGCCGTCGTCGCCGGAACTGGATCATGCGCCCTCGCTCCTCTATTACCGGGTGGCGGACATCGACGCGGTGCATGCCGCGTTGAAATCGCGCGGCGCCCGCGAGGAGCGTCCGCCGGGGTTGACCGCCAAAATGCCCAACCACGAGCTGTGGACTTCGTTTTTCCGCGACCTCGACAACAACCTCTTCGCCCTCATGTGCGAAAAGCCGCTGGCGAAGTGATCTGAAACGAATCGAGGGAAGGGTGCAGTCCGGCGTTCAATTTTGGGTAGGGGCGCAGTCTAGCTGCGCCCATTCCGCGCGCGGCGCGGAATCCTCGTCACCTGCACCGATCAGGCAATCCCGGCATGCCGGGATTGGTCGCAGCAAGGCTGCGCCCCTACGAAACTCCTGTAGGGCCGGACCTTGGTCCGACGTTGTGCGTGAGGTCGGCGCAAGCGCCGATCCTATACTAATTACCCGGCCCTCGCATACAGCCGGAACAGCGCCGGCCGGAAACGATTGGGATTCTTCGCTGCGCGAAGAATGGTCGCAGCAAGACTGCGCCCCTACGAAATTCAGGTGGGGTCGGCGCAAGCGCCGATCCTGCGCCCATCACCGGCGCTCCGTATACAGCCGGAACAGCGCCTGCGTGCCGGAATCCTCCCAGCCGCGGGCGGCGACCTGATCGTAGAGCTTCTTGGCCTGGACCAGCCCGGGCAGTTCCAGCTTCAGCTCGGCCGCCGACTCGAGTGCGAGGCGGAGGTCCTTGATGAAATGCTTCACGTAGAAGCCGGGGGCATAGTCGCCCTTCAGCGCGCGCGGCCCGAGATTGTTCAGCGACCAGCTGGCAGCCGCGCCGCCGCCGATGCTCTCGATGACGCGCGCCGGGTCCAGGCCGGCGCCCTTGGCGTAGGCCAGCGCCTCGCACCACGCCATCATCGTCGAGGCGATGGCGACCTGGTTGGCCAGCTTGCAGTGCTGTCCCGCCCCGTGGCCGCCATGCAGGGCGATGTTCTTGCCCATCAGCTCGAAGAACGGCCGCGCCTTCTCGAAGGTGGCCGCGTCGCCGCCGACCATGATGACCAGCCGGGCCTCGCGCGCGCCGATGTCGCCGCCCGAGACGGGCGCGTCGAGCGCGGACAAGCCCTTGGCGGTGGCCGCGGCGGCGATCCGCTGCGCGAGCTTGGGGCTGGAGGTGGTCAGGTCGACGAGGACCGCGCCCGCCCGCGCCCGGCCGAGGATGCCGGCGGGACCGAAATAGGTTTCCTCCACGTCCTGCGGGAAGCCGACGATCGTGAAGACGAATTCCGCCTGCGCCGCCGCGGCCCCGGCGCTGTCATGCCAGTGGGCGCCGGCGGCGAGGAGGTCCTGGGCCTTGGCCTTGGTGCGGTTGTGGACATGCAGGGTGTGGCCGGCCTTGAGCAGGTGGTCCGCCATGCTGCGGCCCATGACGCCCGTGCCGATGAACGCGAGGGAGGGGGTGGACATGGCCCGAGGCCAGCAGGCGGGGCGCGCCGGGGCGAATCAAAAGCGGGCCACCTCAAGGCAAATCGTGCTCGTTCTCATTACCCTGATCGTTCTCCTCACCCTCATCTCGTTCACGCTCCAAACCAGAGATTAAGATTAAGATAACGATTACGAGAACGAGGCAGGGCTACTGCCAGTCGAGCCGCAAAGCCCCCCCTTTGCACTCCGGACCGCCTTCCTGGCGACCAGATGCCGTGCAGCGGGGATGCGATTCCCCCTCTTCGGCGCCGCATGCAGATCCTCAACACCCCCCCGCGCCCGTTTTCCCGATGATCGCGGTCGGCGCGGCTCCGGCCGGAAATCGTTCTCTTTCTCTTAATCGTTCTCGTTCTCTCGTTCCGGTATGCGGAACATTCCCAAATAGAGATTAGGATAACGAGAACGATTACGAGAACGAGCCAGCTGACCGGCACCCGACGCTTGCAGCGCCGCGCCCGACTTCGCATCGTCCACGCCGCATGCAGATCCTGAACACCCTCGCTCCCGTTTTTCTGATGATCGCGGTCGGCGTGGGGCTGCAGAAGTCGGGATTTGTTTCGGAGAACTTCCTGAAGGAGGCCAACCGCGTCACTTACTGGCTGGGCCTCCCCGCGCTGCTGTTTTCGCAGCTGGCGGGTTCGTTCCAGCAGGCGGGCGGGGCCGGACTCATGTTGACGTCGATGCTGGTGGCGACGCTGGTCGTGATTCTCGTGGGCTACGGCGTGGGGGCGCTGCTCCGGGTGCCGGGAGCCGCGGCCGGGACTTTCGTGCAGGGCGGATTTCGGGGCAACCTGGCGTTTGTCGGGCTCCCGGTGATTTTCTCGCTCCCGGACACACCGCTGGCCGGCGGGATGTCGGCCCGGACCGCGGCGGTGCTGACGGTCGCGCCGATGATGGTGTTCTACAACATCGGCGGCGTCGTGGTCCTGTTGCTCAGCCAGCACCGGCTGGGCTGGGGCATGGTGAAACCGTTCCTGAAACAGCTGGCCACGACACCGCCGCTGCTGGCGACGCTGGCGGGCATCGGCTGGGCGCTGGCGGGCTGGACGATGCCGCCGTTCGTCGACAAGACGACGACCGCGCTCGGCGAGATGGCGCTGCCGCTGGGCCTGCTGGGGGTCGGGGGCTCTTTGATCACGGTGAATCTGGGCGGCGCCTGGCGGACACCGCTTGCGTCCGCGCTCGTGAAGACACTCGCCTCGCCGCTGCTCGGCTGGGTGACCGGCCGCGCGCTGGGGCTCGGTGGCGCGGAGCTCAAGATGGTGCTCATCCTGATGGCCTGCCCGACGGCCATCGTCTCGTACACGATGGCGCTGGAGTTGAAGGGCGACGAAGCCCTCGCCAGCGGCACGATCGCGCTGAGCGTGCTGACCTCGGTGGTGTCGCTGGCGGCGGTCGTGGGTTGGATGTGAACCGGCGGTCATGAACTGGCTCAAACGGTTGTTCGGGCGCGGAAACGACGAAGAGTATGACGAGACGGCGGCAATCGCCCGGCGCTTCGAATGGAGCGTACGCGCGCTATTTCAGCCGGTGCATGTTCAGGAAAACTTATTCCCTGATTTTGTCTGCCTGGCGGAGGCGCTCGCCCTTGAATTCGAGGGATGGCGGAACCCATTCCTGGAATCCGATGCCCGCAAGACCCTCACAACGCGCCAGCTGGGGTTAATCAAGGAGCTCGACGTGCAGCTGGAGAGCATGAGCGGCGAAGGCAACGAGGCACTATGGACCGACGAGGCCCTGGCCTTTGCCCCGGAATGGGCCAAAGTGCGGGAACGGGCGCTGGCGTTGGCGGCGGAAATGAACTGGAACAGTGCGCCACCGCCCATCGACCGCGGGGACAAATGGGCTCAAATATGACAGGTCGGTAGTCACATTCGACGCAGGCAAACTAACCGCCGCTTACGGAAAAATTACGTCGGACCGTTTGGAAACAGCCGGCGACCGGCAAGGATGGGGTTGCGGTGGGGCCGTCCGCGAAGCATGTACGCCCCGATTGCCATTGCCGAAGACACTGTCGAGTCCCTGTGGGCGCAGCACGGGCCGGAGCGTCGGGGAATTTACTGGCTGGTGCTCGTCGGGGTGATCGGCGCGATCGTGAGTTTGCCGTTCATTCCCGTGGACGTCACGGTGCGCGCCCCGGGCCTCGTGCGGTCGCGGGGGGATCGCACCGAGTTGCGGGCGGCGGTTTCGGGCCGCGTTTTGGAAGTGCCGGTCCACGATAACGAGCCCGTAACGGCCGGGCAGCCGCTGCTGGTGGTCGCCGCGGGCGAACTGGACGAACAGATGCGGCGACTGTCGGCCCAAGTGGCCGAGAAAGCGCTCCTGCTCGCCGACTTCGCCACCCTGATGCAGGGCGACGATCCGGGGCCGGCCCTGCAGGTCGAAATCTGCCGGCGCGAGCGCACGCAGTTCCAGGCGCAACTGGATGCATTCCGGCTGGCCGCGACGAAAGCGGGGGGCGAGCTGGCGCGCTACGCCGCGCTGGCGGAGAAGGGGATCGCCACGCGGCAGGAGCTCGACAACGCCCGCTATGAGGTCGAGCGGTTGCAGGCGGAAGCGCGGCTCTTCCGCGAGCAGACGCTCGCGCGGTGGGCGGCACGCTGGCGGGAGGAGCAGTCCGCGCAGGACGAACTCGTTTCGGGCCTGCGGCGCCTCGAGGAGCAGCGAATCCAGTACGTCGTGCGGGCCCCGGCGGCCGGCGTGCTGGTGGGCTTCAACGGCTGGAACTCCGGCGCGCAGCTGTTGGCCGGGCAGCTGCTGGGCGCGCTGTCGCCCGGTGACGCTCTGCAGGTGGAGAGCCAGGTTTCGACGCGCGACATCGGCCACGTGCGCGTGGGGCAGGGGGTGCGGCTCCAGGTTGATGCCTTTCCCTATACCCAGTGGGGCGCGCTCGAGGGCAGGGTGGAGTCAATCGGCGCCGATCTGGTGCCGGGTGGGGCCGGCGGGCCGGTGGGATACTTCAAGGTCCTGATCCGGCCGCTGGCGACGCACCTGGCGTTGCCCAATGGCAGGCGCGCGGAGCTGAAGAAGGGCCTGACGCTGGGTGTCCGTTATGTCGTGGCCCGCCGCAGTCTCCTGCAGGTCCTTTATGACGATGCCAGCGCGTGGTTCGACCCGCGCGGCGATCGCCGCGCCGGTCCGCCGGATCACCCGTGAACCTTTCCGGCAATTCCGCCGGGATAAACCAACAATAACGATGAAAGAACTAACCATGAGCGAATATGACCAGGTCGCCGGCGGACTTGCCCCGGTGACCATTGCCCTGCTGGGTGCCACCTTCCTGTGGGCGGAATCCCACTGGTCGGAAATCAAGCACGGTTTTGCGGATGGCTGGAACGACGGCAGCTTCTAAACTCCCATCCTCCATCATCATGAAAGCACTGAATGAAGTGGATCTCGGTGAAATCCTGGGCGGCGCACCGAGCGCCGAAACCACCCTGGCGTACGACATTTTCTACGGTCTCGGCGCCATCGCCGGCGCAATCTGTTCGTTCTTCACTGCGCCGATGCCACCGGGTTGGTACCGGGGTCTCGACGGCAGTTGTCCGTATGACGTCTGACCCGACGCCATCCTGTGCTGCCGAGGCCGGTGTGTCCCCGGCAGCACTCCCCCCGTCGTCGCCGGAACGCCGGGCCCCCGAGGCCGCGGGCGAATTGCCCCGGGCGACCGGGCCGGCGTGGCCGGTCATCTGGCGAACGACGTTGCTCACGTGGATCCCCCAGACGGTGATCTGGTATGTCGTCGTCAGTATCCACCCCGGTCCGGCGTTCGGCGACGTCTTCGATTCCCCCGTCGGGGCGATTGTCGTTGGCATGATCCTGGCGCCTTGCCTGGAAACGGGGATCGTCGCGGCGGTGCTCTTTTTCCTCCGCCGCTGGTTGGGAGACCGGCCCCGGATTCTCTGGTATTCCGCCGCCTTTTTCGGCGCCCTGCATTTTCCCTCGGTCACCTGGGGTCTGCATGCGGTGTGGGCCTTCTACATGTTTTCGCGGTGTTACCTGTCGCTGGTGAAATCCTCACCCGCGCGCGCGTTCTGGGTGACGACGGCGGTGCATGCGGGCTGCAACCTGCTGTCCTACCTCGGCACCCTGCTTTGGCGGTCGATGGCCTGACGGATGGCCGCCGGAATTCCGGTCGGAAACCGGGAAATCCAGGGATGAGCAGACACAAGCAGCGGGATGTGAGCGATTGCGGCCCGGCGTGCCTGGCGTTCATTTGCGATCACTTTCGACTGCGCCTGCCGGTGGCGAATCTCCGGCAGGAACTCGGGACCGACCGGATTGGGACCACCGCCGCCGGCTTGGTGCGCGCGGCCCGGCGCCTGGGCTTGAGCGCCAAGGGTGTGAAGGGCCCGGCGCAGGCGCTGCCCACCGTGCCGCTGCCGGCGATCGCCCATTGCCTGGTTGATGGTCGGTTGCTGCATTATGTCGTGCTGGTGGCCTGGCACCGGAAGCACGCGCAGGTCATGGATCCCGCGGTCGGGCGGGTAGAGAAATGGTCCCAGGAAAAGTTCAAGGCCACCTGGACCGGAGTGCTGATCCTGATGGCCCCGGGGGAGCTTTTCCAGCCGGGTGACCACACCGTGTCGCCCTGGCGGCGATTCTGGTCCCTCCTCCGGCCGCACCAACCGGCGCTGGCCCAGGCGCTGGTCGGCGCGATCGTGACGACCATCCTGGGCCTCGGCATGTCGGTGTATGTCCAAAAAGTCGTGGACCATGTCATTCCGGACGGGAATGCGCGCCTGCTCAATCTCCTGGCCGGCGGCATGCTCGTGGTCGCTGGATTCAAACTCCTGCTCGGCTGGTGCCAGTCCACGCTCTCGTTGCGCATGGCCCAGAAGATCGATGCGGCGCTGATCCTGGCCTACTACCGGCATTTGTTGCGCCTCCCGCAACCGTTCTTCGACACGATGCGGGTCGGCGAGATCACCTCCCGGGTGGCCGATGCGGTGAAGATCCGCACCTTTCTCAACCAGACGCTGCTCAACCTGATCCTGCACCCGCTGGTCGTGGCCGCGTCGCTGGCCCTCATGTTCTGCTGGTCATGGCAGCTGGGCCTTTTCTCGGCCGCCTTGCTGCCGGCTTACGCGCTCATCTACGCTGTGGCGAACCGCCTGAACCGGACAATCCAGCGCACCGCGATGGAGCGGGCCGCGGACTTCGATGCGCAGCTGGTCGAATCGCTCCAGGCGCAGCGGCTGATCCGGGTCCACCGCCTGGAAAATCTGGCCGGGCTCAGGGTGGAGATGCGCCTGGTGCGATTGCTCAAGGCCACGTGGCGGGGAGCGGTGGCCGGCTTGGGCGGGGGGACGGCTGCCGTCCTGGTGACCCAGGTGCACCTGGTGGGACTGTTGTGGCTGGGCTCGAACCTGGTGCTGGACGCGCGCCTGACCCCCGGACAGCTAATGTCCTGCTACACCCTGGCGGGCTACCTGACCGGTCCGATCACGGCCTTGATTGGCCTGAATAATTCCGTCCAGGAGACCCTGATCGCGGCCGACCGGCTGTTTGAATTGATGGACTTGGAGCTCGAAAGGGACCAGGGAACGATCGAACTCGAACCCGCGGAGGCGGCGGAGATTCGTTTCGAGAACGTGCATTTCAACCATGCCGGACGCGACACCTCCCTGCAGGACATTTCGTTGGTGATGCCCGCGGGCAGGATCACCGCGCTCAGCGGTGGTTCGGGCAGCGGAAAAAGCACATTGCTCGCGCTGGTCCAGCGCCTTTACCAGCCCGCGGTCGGCCGGATTTTCGTCGGCGGGCACGATCTTGCCTACCTGCGGCTGGACAGCCTGCGCCGGAACCTCGCCGTGTTGCCGCAGCAGTGCCAGCTGCTCTCCGGAACCATCGTGGAGAACCTGGCCCCGGCCGAAATTTCCCCGGACATGCGCCGCCTGCTGCCCTTGTGCGCGGAGGTGGGGATTCTCGATTTCATCGAAAAACTGCCCCAGGGTTTCCTGGCGCACGTCGGGGAAAACGGCTGCAGCCTGTCCGGCGGCCAGCGCCAGCGCCTGGCCCTGGTGCGGGTGATTTACGCCGGCGCGCCGATCCTGCTGCTCGACGAGCCCAGCTCGGCGCTGGATACCGCGGCGGAGGAGCGGTTGGCCGCCATCCTGCAGCGCCTGAGAAACAGCGGCCGGACAATCGTCGTTGCCACCCATGCCCCGCGGTTGATCGGGCTGGCCGATCGCGTGGTAACGATGGCCGAGGGCCGCGTCGTGGACATCCGGGACCGGGCCGAATCGGCTGCCGCGAATGGAAGTGAAGCCACGCTCGAAGGCGTGGCTTGAGCCTCCTTGATTCTAAACTGTGCGTTGGGTGGGCGTCGGTTTCCGCACCGACGCTCTGTCGTCGATCTGGAAATCGACGCTCACCTGGTGGAGCGCGTTGCTCCCCAACGCGCTGAGGACGTCCGCTTCGTGCAAAGCGCCCTGGGGAGCAGGTCGCTCCACCATCAACTGCAAGATCCCGGTTGAGGCCGGTCCGGGGTCACCGACCCCGGCTACAGGCGTGGCCGTGACGAGCGGCGTGGCGGAAGGGTGGGGCGGGAATCGTTGCAGTGGATGGGTTTTGATTGAAGGGCGCAACCGGGTGGAACGCACTGCTCCCCAGTGCGTTGGTTCGGCGGCTACGGAAATCAATCAGCGCGTTGGGGAGCAACGCGCTCCACCGTTCGCCGGAACCGCCAACCGGCTAACGTCACGGAATCCTCAGCTCGGTGCCGACGCGGAGAATGCCGTTGGGGCCGAGGATGCCGGAGTTGGCGTTGTAGATCTCCTGCCAGCGGCTGGCGGTGCCATAGTAGCGCTGGGCGATCTTGGAGAGCGAATCGCCGCTCGCGACGACGTGGATGCGCGCGGCGGGCACGGGGGTGAGCGAGCCCGGCGGGCGGGTCGGCGCCGCTCCGCCGGTGGAACGGGAAAGCGTCGTCTTGAGCTGGTAATTTTCCTGCGCGAGGACGGCGTTGGCGCCCTGGAGCTGCTGCACCAGCGCGCGGGACGCGGCGGCATCTCCCGCCACCTGGCCGGTCGAACGCTGCAGCGCGGCGAGCGACTCGCTCAACCGGGTGTTTTCGGCCTGGGCTGCCGCCACCGCCGCTTGGGCTTCGCTGGCCTGGGTGGCCTGGGTCGCCTGCAATTGCTCGACCTGCGCGGTCAGCTTTGCGACCTGCGCCGTCAGCGTGTCGTTGTTCTTGCCGGCGCTGGCCTGCAGGGCGTCGCGCTCCTTTTCGAGGAGGGCATAGCCGCGGAGGGAGGTCGCGAGCCGGTCCTCGGTATCGGCCAGGCGTTTCTGCAGATCGGAATTATCCGATGCGGGCGCGGCGGCCGGCTGGCTGGCGGCGGCGAGCTGTGCCTCGAGTTCGGCGACGCGGCCCCGCAGGTCCGGATAGGCGGGCGCCGCGGGCCGGGCGTTCATCAGGGTTGCGAGCTGTTGCTTGGTATGGGCGTCTTCGGCGGAGAGCGCGGAAAGCTGGCCCTTCAGGTCGTTCACCTGGCTGCGGAGGTCGGGATAGGCCGGCGTGGCGCGGGTGTTGCGCGTCGCCGCGAGATCGGTTTCGAGCTCCCGGACGCGGCTGCGCAAATCGGGATAGGCCGGGGCTGCCGCCTGCGCCCTGGTCAAGGCCGCCACTTGTTGCTCGGCGCTGGCTTTCGCCGTGTTCGCGGCGGAAAGATCCGCCGTCAGGCGCGACTGGCGCGATTCCAACTCGGCCACCCGGCCGGAGAGGTCGGGATAGGCCGGGGCCGCCGGCTTGGCCGCCAGGGATTTTTCGGTCGCGGCGAGGCGGGCTTCGAGCTCGGTCACGCGCGGCCGCAGGTCGGGGTAGGCGGGCGCGGTTGGCGTGGTGGTCTTGGCGAGGGCGGCCTTGGCGGTCTCCAGGTTGTGTTGGGTCGCCTCGTTGGTCTTGGTGAGTTCCGAGATCTGTTGGGTGCGGGCCTGGACTTCGGCCGTGGCCGTGGCGAGCTGGGTCTCCAGCTCGCGCACCCGCAGCGAAAGATTCGGGTAGGTCGGCGAAGCGGCCGTGATCGGCTCGCTGCGCTGGTCACGCGCCTTGGTCAGGGCGGCAATTTGCTTGTCGGCTTCGGCTTTGGCCGTGGTCGCGGCGGCCAGCTCGGTGGCCTGGCGGGCCAGCCGGGCTTCGAGCTCGCTCACCCGGCCGGTAAGATCGGGATAGGATGGCGCCGGGGGCCGGTTGTTGGCCGCCGCCAATTGGGATTCGAGCTGCGCCACGCGGCCGGACAAGTCGGGATATGCCGGCGGACGGGGTTTTTTCGCGTCCGCCAGTTGCGCCTGGAGGGAACTGATTTGCGCCTGCGCGTCGTCGCGGGACTTGGTGGCGGCTGCCAGCTGCTGGCGGCTGTGTTCGGCTTCGCCGGACAGGGCCGCGAGCTGGCCCTTGAGTTCGGTGACCTGGCTGCGGACGTCCGGGTAAGCGGGCGTGGCCGGCTTCGCGGCGAGGGCGTTCTGCAGTTCGGAAGCCTTCGCCTGGGCCTGCGTCGCCTCGGCCTTCGCCGCGGTCAGCGCGGACTGGCCCGCGGCGACCTGCGATTCAAGGTCCTTGATGCGCGCGGCGTCGGCATTGGAATCGCGCTGCTTGCGGCCGGAATCGGCGATCAGCTTCTGCATGCGCTCGCGGTCCTCGCGCAGCTGGGTGACTTCCCCCGTGAGGCTGGCCACGCGGCTGGTGAGTTCCTGGTTTTCGCGACGAACCTGGGCTTCGGCATTGCTGGCGGCGGCTTGCTTGCGCAGGCGGCCTTCCAGTTCGGTGACGTAGTCGCTTTTGACCTTGCTGGCGTTTTCCGCGGAGGCGAGCTGCTGGCGCAGGTCCGCCTGTGCGGCGTCGGCCGCGGTGAGCTTGCGGCCGGAATCGGCGAGGGCGGTCTCGAGTTCGGTGACCTTGCCGGAAAGGTCGGGATAAGAGGGTGCGGCGGGCCGGTTGCCCGCGGCCGTCAACTGGGCCTCCAATTCCTTCACCCGGCCCGAGAGGTCGGGATAGGCGGGCGCCGCCGGCCGCGAGGCGAGGGCTGCCTGGGCTTGGGCCAGGCTCGTACTGGCGGACGTGTAGGCGGTTTCCAGCTCCGCGACGCGGCCGGAGAGATCGGGATACGCGGGCTTCGCGTTGCGGGCGGACGCCAGCGCCGATTCCAGTTCGCTCACTTTGCCGGAAAGGTCGGGGTACGCCGGCTTGGCGCTCCTGGCCGAAGCGAGCTGCATCTCCAGGTCGGTCACCTTGCCGGAGAGATCCGGATAGGCGGGCTTGGCATTGCGGGCGGTCGTGAGCGCGCTTTCGAGTTCGGCCGTGCGGGCGCGGGCCGCTTCATACGCCTTGGTCAGGTCGGCGAGGCGGGAGTCGGCGTCCTTCTTCCCGGAAGTCAGCGCGGTCAGGGAAGCGGTGGCGTCCTTGAGCTGGCTTTCGAGGTCGGAAACCTTGCCGGAGAGGTCAGGATAGGCGGGCTTGGCGGACTTCGCGCTGGCCAGTTGGTGTTCCAGGTCGGTTACCTTGCCCGACAAGTCGGGGTAGGCCGGTTTCGCATTCCGGGCGGAGGCGAGCGAGGCCTCCAATTCCGCCACCTTGCCCGACAGGTCGGGATACGCCGGCTTGGTGTTTTTCGTGGCGGCGAGCTTCATCTCGAGGTCCGTCACCTTGCCGGACAGGTCAGGGTAGGCGGGCTTGGCGTTGCGCGCGGTCAACAGCGCGGCTTCGAGCTCGGCGACCTTCCCGGCGAGATTGGGATACGCGGGGGCGGAAGGCTTGGCGGAAACCTGTTCCTTGAGGGACGCGACCTGCGTGCGAAGCTGGGCGGCTTCGTTGCCCGCGGATTCGGCCTGCCGGCGCAGGGAAGTCTTGTCGGATTCGAGGAGTTTCACACTGGCTTGCAGGCTGGAATTCTCCCGCAGCGCCGCGGCGGTCGAGCCCTTGTAGTCGTCGAATTGCCTGGCGATCGCGTCGCGCGCCTTTTCGGCGTCCGCGCGCGCCTCGGTGAGGGTCGCGGTTTCGCGCTGGCGCAGCGAAGCCTCGGCGGTCAGGGCGGCGACGCGGGCCTCAAGATCGCGGACCTTGGTCGCGGCGGACTGGTCGCCCGCCTGGGCGCGGGCGGCCGCGAGGTCCTTCTCCAACTCGTTCACGCGGCCGGTCAGGTCCGGGTAGGCCGGCTTCGCGTTGCGGGCGGAAGCGAGCGCGGTTTCCAGTTCACTGACTTTGCCGGACAGGTCGGGATAGGCGGGGGCCGCGGGCTTCGATGCCAGGTCACGCTCGAGTTGGGCGACGCGGTCACGCAAATCGGGGTAGGCGGGGGCGGCCGGCTTTTCGTCGCGGCTTTTCGCGAGGGCGGCGAGCTCCTGTTTCACGCGGGTGGCCTCGGCGGATTGTTCGGTGGCCTGGCGCTCAGCCGTCGCAAGCGATTGCTGCAGCTGCGCATGGTCGGCGCGGAGCTTCGTGACCTCGGCGGTGAGCTCCTTCACGTGGTTCGTGTAGTCGGGATACGCCGGAGCCGGCGGGGCCTTGGGCGTTTCCGCGATGGTCTTGTTCAGCTGAGCCACCTCGCGCTTGGCGCGGTCGGCCTCGGTGGCGGCGGCGGCGAGCTGGCGGGTCGAGTTGGCCAGGGAAGCCTCGAGTTCGGCGACCTTGCCGGAAAGGTCGGGGTAGGCCGGGGCGGCGGAGCGGGCCTTGAGGGCGCTCTGCGTCTCGGCAAGGGCGGACTTCGTGGCTTCGAGGTCGCGCGAGGCGCTGCGGAGGGCGGCTTCACTCGAGAGCGCGAGGCTGGTGGTGTCCTTGCGCGCGCGGCTGGCTTCCTCGGTGAGCGCGGTGATGCGGGCCTCGAGTTCGGCGACATTGTTGCGCAGGTCCGGATAGGCCGGCGCCGCCGGGGCCGCGGGAGCGGCGGACTTCAAGGCCGCCAGCTGGGACTTCGCCGTGTTGAACTCGGCGGCATAGCTGTCGCGCGCAGCCTCGGCGGCGCGCAGGGATTTTTCGAGGGTGGCCTTTTCGTCGGAGACCTTGTTGAGCGTGTTCTCGACCTGTGTGCCAAAGGCGCGGGCTTCGGCCAGCTCGGCGGCGGCCGCGGCGGCAACCTTCGCCTTGTCGTCGTTCACCTTGTTGAGGGTGTCCTCGACCTTGCGGCCGAAGGTCCGCGCCTCCTCGAGTTCGGCGAGCGCGGCCTGCAGTTCCCTGGTCTTCTGGGCCAGGGCGGCGCTGTCGGTGTTCGCGGGCCGGGCCTTGAGCGCGGCTTCGGACTGCGCGAGAGCGGTCTCCAGTTCGCGCACCTTCCCGGACAGGTCCGGATACGCCGGCGCGGCGGGCTTGGCGTTGCGGGCCGCCGTCAGGGCGGATTCGAGTTCGGCCACCCGGCCCGAGAGATCCGGGTACGCCGGCTTGGCGTTCCTTGCGGTCGTCAGCGCAACTTCCAACTCGGAGACTTTGCCGGAAAGATCAGGGTAGGCCGGCCTGGCCCTTTTGGCCGCGGCGAGCTGCTGCTCCAAGTCCGCCACCTTCCCCGCGAGATCGGGATAGGCGGGTTTGGCGTTGCGGGCGGAGGTGAGCGCGGCCTCCAACTCGGAGACCCTGCCTGAGAGGTCGGGGTAGGCCGGCTTGGCGTTCTTCGCGGCGGCAAGGGCGGATTCGAGTTCGGCCACCTTGCCGGAAAGGTCGGGATAGGCGGGCGCGCCGGGTTTGGCCGCGAGCGCCGCCTGCGCTTCGTCCTTCGCCTTGGTCGCCGCCGCCACCTCCTGCTTCGCGCGATTGAGTTCGGTGGAGGCGGCGGTGAGTTGGGTCTCCAACTCGGAAACTTTGCCGGAGAGATCCGGATAAGCCGGCGCGGCGGGCTTGGCGGGTGTCGCCGCGGCTTTTTGCGCCGCCGCCAGGGCCATGCGGACGCGGGTCAATTCGCCCTTGGTGTTATCGGCGGTCCGCGTCAGTTCGGCGATCTTGGTTTCAGAAGTGCGGGTCAGCTCGGCCAGCCTGGCCTCGGCGTCGCGCGCGGCCTGTTCGTTCTGCATGGAGAGGCCGACGAGGCGTTCCCGATCGGCGCGGAGTTTGCCGAGCTCGCTGTTGTCCTCCGGCGCGGGGGGAACGGCCGGCGCCGGGGTTTCGACGACCGCGGGCGGGGCCGCCGGTGCCGGGGTGGGTTGCCGGGTGACCGGCGGGGGTGCGGGGCGGACCGGGGTGGGCCGCGGCGGGGGATTGGCGCTGGCCAGCTCGGCCTTGCGCGTGGCGAAAATTTTCTGGGCCTGCTCGAGGGTCGCCTTGTCGAGCGAGCCCATCAGGTTGTCGAGCGCGCGGCCGCGGGCGCCGTTTTCGCGGGCGAGCGAGAGCCAGACGAAAGCCTCGATGGGATCGGCGGCGACCCCCTTGCCTTCGGCGTAGGCGAGCCCGAGGTTGTATTGCGCGAGGCCGTTGCCCTTGCGGGCCTTGGCGAGGAGGGTGGCGACTTCGCCGCTGTCCTGGGCAAAAATCGACGCGGGGAGGAGGGCGACAGTCAGCAGGGCGGCTAACAGGCGGAAAGTTTTCATACGACGGGGCGTGTGTGGTCCCAAAGAATTGCCGGGTCGAGGCCGCGCTGCAAGCCCGGGCTTTTGACGCTGAGGAACTTACCGCAATTTAGCTCAAGTAAATGGCGTCTTGGCCGACGCGCTCGGACCCAGTCCGTGCCATCGCGTGGTGCGGTGTCGGGAAACCTCCCGGGGCGGCCTTCAGGGTTGCCTTGAGCCGCACCGTGGCTTCGGCAGCTTCCGCCCACCGTGGCGACGCTGAGCCGATCAACGGGAGCAGGAGCGACTTGGGGTGAGGGGTATCGGGCCGAACACCCGGTACTCCACCGCAGCACGCCGGCGAAATCCTGGTTCGAAGATTGTGCGCCCTCGTTGGCTTGGTGACAATGATGGAAGGCCGGGTTCGCGACGGGCCATTCGAGCCAGCCGAAGCGCCAGTGGCCGGCGGTCTCAGCTGAAAAAAAGCTTGGAGGTGGAGCGACTTGACCCCAAGGCGCTGGCTCGGAGCGGACGTCCGCGGCGCGATGGGGAGCCGTCTCGGCAGGCTCGAGGCCCTGAGAGCTCGTCGAACGGGCAACGCGCTCCACCTTTTGATGGTCGGCGATTTCCATATCGCCGACGAGGACTCACGAGGCGTGTGAAACCAGCGTCGGAGCCCCTCGACCGGCTCGGGGTGCTAAGCTTGTCGAATGGAAAAACCGACGCCCACTCACTCCCGGGAAACAGCGGCGCTGTAGCCGGCCTCGCTGAGGCCGGTCCGGGGTCACCGATCCCGGCTACAACCACACCGTTTCTTCCTGACCGGAGCAAAACGCGTTTTGCGGTTTGGGGCTGAATGGCTTTTGGCTCAGAGGGGAGGTGGGGAGGTTCGCTTCGTTTCCACCAAGCCAAACGAGGCGAGCGTTTTGCGCTCGTCGTCATATTCCAGGAAAAAGAATGACGCCTTGTCATTCAGGATCGATCCACAAGCGGCGCAATGACCGGTTTCATCGAAGTCGAAAGCATCGCAGCGGCGGCAATACGGGAAATCCTGGAACAGCGGCTTCCGGACAATATGGCGGAACAGGAGAAATGTTCCGAGTGATGAAATCACGATGAGGGAATAGAAAATGAGGGTGAGCAGCCTCCCCTCGGGCACCTCGGCACCCACCAGCTGGAAAACAAGATGGAGCACGGCGTGACCTTTCCAGGCTATCCCCAAGTAGGCGACCACGGCAAAAAGGAGCACGGCTGGCAGAAAGAGCCGGATGGCCGAGATGAGGCGGACGCGCCGAATCTCCTTTTCGAAGGCGGGCTTCAATTCGGATGGAATGCGGGCATGCATCTGAGCTCTTCCCGGGGACGGTGCGCGCCGGAGCCGAAAGTCGCGGTCAGGGCGCGCTCTTCGCCCGCGCCACCGCCGCATGCCAGCCGGCCTGCAGGCGGCGCATGGCCGCGGCGGGGGCGGCGGGGCGGAAGGTGCGCCCGGCGGACCACAGCGCGGCGATCTCGGCGCGGTTTTTCCAATAGCCGACCGCCAGTCCCGCGAGGTACGCGGCACCGAGGGCGGTGGTTTCAGTCGTGCGCGGACGCACGACCGGCACGCGCAGCAGGTCCGCCTGGAACTGCATGAGGCCGTGGTTGACCGTGGCGCCGCCGTCGACGCGGAGCTCGCGCAGCTTTTGCCCGCAATCCGCTTCCATTGCGCCGAGCAGGTCCGCGCTCTGGCAGGCGATGCTCTCGAGCGCGGCGCGCGCGAGGTGGCCGGCGGTGCTGCCGCGGGTGAGCCCCGTGATGACGCCCCGCGCGGCGGCATCCCAATGCGGGGCGCCGAGCCCGGCAAAGGCCGGCACGAGGTAAACGCCGCCATTGTCGGGAACGGTGGCCGCCAGTTTTTCGACGTCCGCGCTTTGCGCGATGAGCCCGAGGCCGTCGCGCAGCCATTGGACCACCGCGCCGCCGATGAACACCGAGCCCTCGAGCGCGTACTCCATTTTCCCGCCGATGCGCCACGCGATGGTGGTCAGAAGCTGGTGGCGGGACGCGACGGCTTTTTCGCCCGTATGCAGGAGCAGGAAGCAGCCCGTGCCGTAGGTGTTCTTGGCCATGCCGGGGCGGAAACAGGCCTGGCCAAAGAGGGCCGCCTGCTGATCGCCGGCGATGCCGCCGATGGGCACGCCACGGAGCGCAGGGACGCTGGTGACCTCGCCCAGCACCCCGCCGCTGTCGCGCACCGTCGGCAGCACCTCGCGCGGGATGCGCAGGATTTTCAGGAGCGCGTCGTCCCAGTCGCCGGTGCGGAGGTCGAGCAGCAGCGTGCGCGACGCGTTGGATACATCGGTGGCGTGGATTCGCCCCCCGGTCAGCTGCCAGAGCAGCCAGGTGTCGACCGTGCCGAACGCGAGCTCGCCCCGCTCGGCGCGCCGCCGCGCGCCCGGAATGTGATCGAGCAGCCAGGCCAGCTTGGTGCCGGAGAAATAGGGATCGAGGAGCAGGCCGGTCTTGCGCCGGAAGAGCGGCTCGAGGCCACGGCGTTTCAGCTGCGCGCACTGGCCGGCGGTGCGCCGATCCTGCCAAACGATGGCGCGGTGCAGCGGCCGGCCGGTCCGGCGGTCCCAGAGCAGGGTGGTCTCGCGCTGGTTGGTGAGGCCCAGCGCCGCGAGGTCACGGCCGGTGAGGTTGGCCTCGGCCAGCGCGGCGAGGGCGGTGCGGCGGGTGCTTTCCCACAGGTCGCGGGGGTCGTGCTCGACCCAGCCGGGCGCGGGAAAATGCTGGGCGAACTCCTGCTGGGCCGCGCCGCGCGACCGCCCGCGGCGGTCGAAAACGATGGCGCGCGATGAGGTGGTGCCTTGGTCGAGGGCGAGGACAAAGGACATGGGCGGAGCTTGGGTCGCGGAAGGGGACTTGGCCACAAAAAGCGCGACGGAAACAATCGCGAAAGGAAACCCGGCTGGCGCGGCAGCGTCTGTTGGGCGGTGCCCGGGTTTGTCACCGCGAGGCTGGCTTCACCAGCCGGGGCGAAGCAGCCAGATGGATTGGCTGGTCGCGCGTTTCGCGCGACTCCTCGCCGTGACAGGCCGGGGTGCCGCCGTCTGTTTTCGAGCGCTTGCCATGAGGCTAACTTGGGCTAGGTATGGCCCACTTCACGGTCGGCTTTCGACTCGCTCCCTCATGCACCTTTCTCCTCTCCAGCGCCGGCCGGTCGCGGCTCTCTTTGCTCTCCTGCTGGTTCTCGCCGGCTGCGCACGCACCGCCGCACCGGCGGCCCGCGGCGGGAACGCGGCCGCCGTGCCCGTGCAGGTGGCGCTCGCCGTGCAGCAGGACGTCCCGCGCCGGGTCGAGTCCATCGGCACCGTGCAAGCCCTGCGCAGCGTCAGCGTCAAGTCGCAGGTCGACGGCATCATTGCCCAAATCCATTTCCAGGAAGGCCAGGACGTGAAGGCGGGCGACCCGCTCGTGACCCTCGATCGCCGCCCGCTGGAAAACGCGCTGTTGCAGGCCCGCGCGGCCCTGGCCACGGCCAAGGCCCAGGCCCTGCAGGCGAACACGGACGCCGAGCGGTACTCCCACCTCGACCAGCAATCGGCCATCTCCAAGGAAGCCTATGCGCAGTACCTGACGAAGGCCGAGACGACCAAGGCGGACGTCGAGGCGCGCGCCGCCGCCGTGGCCAACGCCGAGCTCCTGCTCAGCTACGCCGAGATCAAGGCCCCGATCTCCGGCCGCACCGGCCAGCGTCTGCTGCACGAGGGCGCGCTCGTGAAGGCCAACGACAACAATTTCCCGCTCGTCGCCATCAACCAGCTCGAGCCGATCGCGGTGACCTACTCGGTGCCCGAGAGATTCCTGGATGAGATCCGGGCCGCCATTGCGGCCGGCAAGGTCACGGTGGGCGTCACCGATCGCTCCTCCGGCATCAAGCGCGACAACGGCCGGCTCGAGTTCATCGACAACACCGTCGATCCGACCACGGGCATGATCACCCTCAAGGCGGCGTTCGACAACGCGGACCATGAGCTCTGGCCGGGCCGTTTCGTCTACGTGACCACCCAGACCGGCGTCGATGCCGGGGCCATCGTCGTCCCGACCACGGCGGTGTTGAACAGCCAGAACGGCTCGACCATTTATGTGTTGAAGGGAGATTCCACCGTCGAACTGCGCCCGGTGACGATCGCGCGGGCCGATCGCGACAACACGTTGCTCGCCGCCGGCGTGCAGGCCGGGGAGACCGTCGTCACCGACGGCCAGCTCCGGCTGCTGCCCGGCATGAAGGCCGAGCCGCGGGCAATCTCCGGCGCGCCCGTGGCGGAAAATCCCCCGGCCGGCAAGCCGGCCAAGAAAAAGACCTGACCGGCGTCATGAACCTGCCCGAACTCTGCATCCGCCGGCCAGTGATGACGACGCTGCTGACGGCGGCCCTGTGCATCTTCGGCGTGATGGCGTACCGGCTTCTGCCGGTGAGCGACCTGCCCAACGTCGAGTTCCCGACGATTGTCATCAGCGCCTCGCTGCCCGGCGCCACGCCCGAGACGATGGCCAGCGCGGTCGCCACCGTGCTGGAAGCCCAGTTGTCCACCATCGCCGGCGTCGACTCCATGACCTCGGTCAGCAACACGGGCGGCACGCAGGTCACCCTCCAGTTCACGCTGGACCGCGACATCGACGCCGCCGCCCAGGACGTGCAGTCCGCGATCTCCGCCGTCCAGCGCCGCCTGCCGCGCGACATGCCCGCGCCGCCGTCATTCCGGAAAACCAATCCCGCCGACCAGCCAATCCTCTTCATCGCCCTTTCCTCGCCCACGCTGCCGCTGCCGGTGGTGAACGAGTTTGCCGACACCATCATGGCGCAGCGCATTTCGAGCGTGGATGGCGTGGCGCAGGTGCAGATCTTCGGCGCGCAAAAATATGCCCTGCGGGTGCGGCTCGACCCGCGCCTGCTGGCCAGCCGGGGGGTCACGCTGCAGGAGGTGCAGGCCGCGCTGAACGCGCACAATGTCAACCAGCCGACCGGCCTGATCGACGGGGCCCGCCAGTCGACGCAAATCCTCGCCAGCGGCCAGCTGGCCAACGCGGCCGAATTCCGCGAGGTCGTCGTCACTTACCGCAACGGCGCGCCCGTGCGCCTGGGTGAACTGGCGGAGGTGATCGACAGCGTGCAGGAAATCCGCGGTGCCAACTGGTTTGGCGAGAGCAAGGACGGCAAGCTCGATCCCTCCCGCGCGATCATGCTCGCCGTGCAAAAGCAGCCGGGCGTGAACACGGTCGAGGTCGTCCGGCGCGTCCGCGCGCTGCTGCCGGCGTTCGCCAAGCAGCTGCCCGATTCCATCCAGATGAGCATCCTGCGCGACAACTCGATCGCGGTGGCGGCCTCGGTGCACGACGTGCAGGTCACCTTGATGCTGTCGATCGGCCTGGTCGTGCTGGTCATCTTCGTCTTCCTCCGCTCGCTGCCGGCCACGATCATCCCGAGCTTCGCGATCCCGATGGCGCTGCTCGGCACGTTCATCGTGATGTATTTTTTCGGTTACTCGCTGGACAACCTCTCGCTGCTCGCGCTCACGCTCTCCGTGGGCTTTGTCGTCGACGACGCCATCGTCATGCTCGAGAACATCGTGCGCCACATCGAGGGCGGCATGAGCGTGCGGGACGCGGCCTTCCGCGGCGCGAGGGAGATCGGGTTCACCATCCTGTCCATGACCATGTCGCTGGTCGCGGTGTTCATTCCCCTGATGTTCATGGGCGGCATCCTCGGCCGGCTGCTGCACGAGTTTGCCGTCACGATCACGGCGGCGATCCTGGTGTCGGGTGCGGTGTCGCTGACGCTCACGCCGATGCTCTGCAGCCGTTTCCTGAAGCCGAACGTCGGCGCGGCCCACGCCCACGACATGCCCCATGGCCGGCTCTACCAGCTCAGCGAGCGGCTGTTCAACGGCATGCACCGGCTCTATGATCGGACGCTCCATGCCAGCCTGCGGCACCGGGGCGTCGTGATACTCGTCGCGCTGCTCATGGCGGTCCTGACGGTGGTGCTGGTGAAGGCGCTGCCCCAGGGGTTCATCCCCACCGAGGACACCGGCATGGTGCTCGTGCTGACGGAGGGGGCGCAGGACATTTCCTTTGCCGAAATGTCGCGGCACCAGCAGGCCGCGGCCGCGATCGTCGCGCAGCAGCCCTACGTCGATGCGTTCATGTCGGCCCTCGGGGCCGGCGGCGCCAACAACAACACGAATTCCGGCCGCATGTTCATGCGGCTCAAGCCGCGCAACCAGCGCCCGCCCGTCGGGGCGATCGTCGCTGACCTGCGCCAGAAACTGTCCGTCATCCCGGGGCTGCGCGTTTATCCGCAGGTGCCGCCGCCGATCCGCATCGGCGGGCAGTTCACGCGGGCCCTTTACCAGTTCACGCTCACGGGCAGCGACCTGAACGAATTGTACGAGGCCGCGGACAAGATGGAACACAAGTTCCGCGAGATTCCCGGCCTGACCGACGTCAACACCGACCTGCAGATCACCAGCCCGCAGCTGCGGGTGGACATCCAGCGCGACCGCGCCGCCACGCTCGGCATCAGCCCGCAGGAAATCGAGGAGGCGCTCTACAGCGCGTTCGGCACCCGGCAGGTCTCCACCATTTATACGCCGACCAACCAGTATTACGTCATCATGGAGGTGGCCCCGGAGTTCCAACGCGACGCCTCCGCGCTTTCGCTCATCCACCTGCGCAGCCAGGGCGGCAAGCTCGTGCCCCTCGACACGGTGGCAAGCATCCGCCGGAGCGTCGGGCCGCTTTCCGTCGCCCACCTCGGGCAGATGCCGGCGGTCACCCTGTCGTTCAACCTCAAGCCTGGCGTCTCCCTGAGCGACGCCACCGCGGCCATCCAGGCGATCGCCCGGGCCGAACTGCCCGCCACCATCAGCTACAATTTCGTCGGTTCCGCCCAGGCCTTCGCCGCGTCGTTGCAGGGCATGGGACTGCTGCTGCTGACCGCGGTGCTGGTCATCTACATCGTGCTCGGCGTGCTCTACGAGGACTTCATCCATCCGCTGACGATTCTCTCGGGCCTGCCGGCCGCCAGTTTCGGTGCGCTCGTCACCCTCTGGGCTTTCAACGAGGAGCTGAACATCATGGGTTACGTCGGCGTCATCCTGCTCATCGGCATCGTGAAGAAGAATGCCATCATGATGATCGACTTCGCGATCGCGAAGGAGCGGGACCAGGGCGAGGCCTTCGATGCGGAGAAGGCCATTGTCGAGGCCTGCCTCGTGCGCTTCCGCCCGATCATGATGACCACCTTTGCCGCGCTCGCGGGTGCGCTGCCCATTGCGCTGGGCCTGGGCGCCGGCGCGGACTCCCGCCGCTCGCTCGGCCTCGCGGTGGTCGGCGGGTTGGTGGTGTCACAGCTGCTGACGCTCTACATCACGCCCGTCATCTACATTTATCTCGACCGCTTTGTGCATTGGGCAACCCGCCGCAAGCGCGGGCGCGTCCCCACGCTCATGGGGGACGCGGTGCCGCAGGCGAAGTGAAGTGGGGCCGGTCTGTGACCGGCTCCGGTTGTAGGGTCGGCCCTTGGGCCGACCTCGCGTACGAGGTCGCCGCAAGCGGCGACCCTACATTCCGGGCATCAGCCTAGAACCGGCAGGTCAACCGCGCGCCGGCGCCGAAATCGGGGCTGGCGTCCGTGAAGCCAGTCATGGCGTAACCCATCACGCGCCAGCGCTGGCTGACGTCGTGGGTGACCATGACCGTGGCATCCTCGGTATGGCTGCCGGTGGCGAGGAGCCGCTCGCCCCAACCATAGGAAGCGGTCAGCACGGTCGCGGGGCTCGCGCGGAAGTGCGCGCCCGCCGACGCATAGGCGCCGTCGCGGAGCGCATAGGTGGCGTTGGCGCCTAGGAAACGGTAGCCACCGCTGGCAAACGGCGTCACCCGGCCGTAGGTACGGTAGGCGTCCAGCTGGGCATAGTAGTCGGTTTCACCCGTGCCGAGGCCGCGGGCTTCGTTGGCCGTGGGCAGCTTCACGCGCACGGTGGAATCCAGGTTGACCCCGCCGACGACCGGGCCGGCGCGGTAGGTGCCGCTCAGGTAGATGTCACCGATGCCCGATTCGGTGCCGGTGGTGGGCCGCGGCACGCCGCCGTCGCCGACGATGGCGGCGGGACCCTTGATGGTCAGGTGGGAGAGGTTGGCGCGCCAGGTCCACGGTCCGGCTTCGTAGCCGAGGTCGAGCGGGATCGCGGTGACTTCAGTATCGGTGGGGAAGCCATAACTGCCGCGGCTGTAGTCGAGGCCGGTGGCCGCGGTGATGACGGGTTCGGGCATCTGGGCGAACAGGGCGATGCCGGCCGCGGCCAGCACGCCGATGATGAGGGGAAAGCGAAGGGTTTTCATGGTGAGGAAGGGTTACAGGACAATAGGCCGCCGCAGCGCGCCCCGGCGTGAATGCCGGGGCGCGGAGTGAGCGGAGTGAAGGCCCCACGCGGTTCGCGCGGGCCGGTGGCCGGACTCAGGGCGTGGTCACGCCCGTGGACGCCGAGCCTTGGGCGGCGGCCTCGGCGGAGGCGACGGCCTCGGCGTAGGCGCTGTAGTCCCGGGCGAGGGCGGACTGCACTTCGCCCCAGGCGGACTCACGGGTGGCGCGGACGCTGGCGCGCAGGCTTTCGCGCAGCGCCTTTTCGCGCAGCCGGACCTCGTTCATCGCCCGGCCGAAGTCCGAGCGCGCGCGGGTGCCCGCGGCGTCGGCCCGGGCGCGCAGCGCGACGACCCGGGACTCCGTGACATCGATGCTGCTTTCGATGTGGGTGGCGAGCTCACGGCGGGCGGCGAACGCCGTCGTCTGGATCTCGTTGACCGTCGCGGCGGAATTCACCGCGATACTGGCGTTCTGGTTCGTCTGGCCGGCGGTGCCCGTCACGAGAGCCGGGGCACTGGCCTGGCCCGAATGGGTGACGTTGGTGGTGGCATTGCCGTTCACGCCGGCCGGCGAGATCCCGGCGCCGGCGGTACCGGCGGCCTGGGCGGCGGCGGAGGCATTCGCGTTGGCCGGAGGTGCCACGGGCGGGCGAACGCCGGTGGCGGCCGCCGCGGCGCCGTTGACCGCGCCGCTTACTTGAACGGAGGGCGGAGGCAGCGCCGGAGGCGGGGGCGTGGCCGGGGGCGGTGGCGTGGGAGGCACCGCTGGCATCGCCGGCGGATTTACGCGGGTCGCGCCCGTGACGGCACCCGTGACCCCGGCCTGGGCCAGGGCGAGGGACGGCAATGTAACCAGCGCAGACACTAACACTACATGACGCATGGAATAGTTCATGGTGATGTTCTCCTTGGTTGAGGGTTGAACCTGAATGACCCGACCAGAAATGGCAGGTTCAACGCGCGCCCGAAATTTTCCCGGCCGCCAGGCGGAACCTTTCCCCGCCAAATTGTTCGCGAATCCTGCTAAAAAGATGTGACGGAAAGCCGCCGGTCCGGAGACGTCACCCGGCCACCAGCGCGATGATGCCCGCCACCATTCCGCCCGCGGCGACGAGCCGGCGCGTGGCATCGCCTTCCCGCAGCAGGTGCGCGCCGAACAACGCGCCGATGACGATGCTGATCTCGCGCGCCGGGGCGATGTAACTGACGGGCGTGAAGACCATGGCCGTCAGGATGAGGACATAGGCCACCGGGCTGAGCAGGCCGACGATCGCCGCCTTGCCCCGATGGTCGCGCCAGGCGGCGGCCACCTCGGCGCGTCGCTTCCAGGCAAACGGGGTCACGATGGAGAATAGCACCACCTGCGTGCCAGCGTCGTAAAGTACCGGTGGCAGGTGCAGGTGCGCCACCGCCTGGCGGTCCCACACGGTGAACGTGCCAATGCAGGTGCCGCAGGCGAGGCCATAGAGGACGCCCTGGCGCAGATGGGCGCGGTCCGCCTGGAGCAAGGCCGGCCCACCCGTCAGGAAAAAGATGCACGCGACGATCGTGGCCCCGCCCGCCAGCGCGAGGACGGTCGGGCGCTCGCCGAAAAACGCGATCGCCCCGATCGTCGCCAGCA
The DNA here is from genome assembly GCA_035549955.1 of Lacunisphaera sp. Taxonomy (GTDB): domain Bacteria; phylum Verrucomicrobiota; class Verrucomicrobiia; order Opitutales; family Opitutaceae; genus Lacunisphaera. The sequence continues at coordinate 24,078 of DASZPS010000175.1, forward strand.
GCGGCGCGGTGCCGCGCGTCAACGGATAGACCAGCGAGAAATCGCCATGCCGGTAAGCGCGCTGGAGGAGGAGGGCGTAGGCGGTTTTCAGCAGGCCGCTGCCGAGCACAACCCACCAGATGCCCGCGGGCAGCACCGGCTGGCGCCAGAAGCAGTAGAAGGTGGCGGCCACGGCATAGAGGCCGAGGGCCATGGTGCTGGACACCCACACAAACGGCAGGCCGCCGCCGGCGCGCTTTGCGGCCAGGTTCCACGTCGCGTGGATGAACGCGGCGACGAGGATCAGGGCGAGGGCGGGGAGGGTCATGACAGTGACTGATTAACCACAGGGGCACAGAGACACGGAGCAGAAATTGGCTTCAAACCAAAACCATTCTCTGCGTCCTCTGTGCCTCCGTGGTGAAATCTTCCGAAGTATTGTCCGAACTCCGCCTGACCCTGGCGCTGGCCCTGCCGATGATCGTCGGGCAGGTGAGCCAGATGCTGATCGGCCTGTCCGACAACGCGTTCATCGGGCGAATCGGCACGGTGGAGCTGGCGGCGGCGGCGTTTACGCATGGCATCTTCGGTTCATTCTTCGTCGTGGGCATCGGCCTGCTGCTGCCCGTGGGCGTCTTCACGGCGCGCGACCATGGGGCTGGTGATGACGCCGGCTGCGCGGCCTGGCTTCGGCACGGGCGGGCGATGGGCGCGGCGGTGGGAGTGACGGCGTTCGGCCTGCTCGCGGCCCTGTCCACGCAACTGCATCGTTTTGGCCAGCCGCCGGAAGTGGTGGCGGTGATGAAGCCGTTCTTCCTGCTTATCTCCGCGTCGCTCATCCCGACGCTGTACTTCCAGGTGCAGCGGCAATTCCTCGACGCGATGGGTCGGCCCTGGGTCGGCACGAGCATCATGCTGGCGGACATCGCGCTGAACGCGCTGCTGAACTGGATGTTCATCTGGGGCCACCTGGGCGCGCCGGCCCTGGGCCTCGCCGGATCGGGCGTGGCGACGCTGCTGGCCCGGTCGGTGGCGGTGGCGATCATCGCGCTCTGGCTGCGTCGCGAAGGACCCGTGGCCGGCGGATTTGAGCGGGCGAGGTTTCGCGCCATGCTGGCCATGGGTGTGCCCGCGGGCGGGAGCCTGTTGTTCGAGTCGGGAGCCTTTGGCGCGGCGGCACTGATGATGGGGTGGCTGGGGGCCACCCCGCTGGCGGCGCACCAGATTGCGCTGAGCTGCGCGGCGCTTACCTTCATGTTTCCACTGGGACTGTCGATGGCGGTCAGCATCCGGATCAGCAAGGCGCTGGGTGCCGGCCAGCGCGCGGCGCTGCGCGCGATCGGCTTTGGAGTATTCGGGCTGGCCGGGATGATCATGCTGGGTTTTGCCACCCTGTTCCTGGCGGCCGGCTCCCTGCTGGCGCGGGGCTTCACCGCAGATGCGGCCGTCATCGTCCTGGCAACGCAGTTGCTCGCGGTGGCGGCGTTTTTCCAGTTGTTCGACGGCACCCAGGTCGTCGCGGCTGGCGCGCTGCGCGGCCTGACCGACGTGAAGGTGCCGACGGTCATCACCTTCATTGCGTATTGGGTGATTTCGTTGCCGCTGGGCTACGCGCTGGCCTTTCACACGCGGCTGGGATCCGTGGGCGTCTGGGTCGGCCTCGCGAGCGGGCTGGCGTGCGCGGCGCTGTTGCTGGCGGGGCGATTCCAGCGGCTGACCCGGGAAGAGTCATGATTTACGACGTACGATTTCAGCCCGGCGGATCCCCGATCGTGAACATAAACCGCAAATGGCGCCGGAAGCTCAACTATTAGCCGGCGCCGCGGTTGGCGTTTTTGCACAATCTTCCCATGGTGCGCCCCCATGAAGCTCCTCACGCCTCTTTCCGTCGGTTCGCTGTCGCTGCCCAATCGCGTGCTGATGGCGCCCCTCACGCGCGTGCGGGCCGATGAACGCCATGTGCCGGGACCGCTGATCGCCGAGTACTACCGCCAGCGCGCCTCCGCGGGGCTGATCCTCGCCGAGGCGACGATGGTGGACGAGCAGGCGCGCGCTTTCGGCTTGGAGCCGGGGATCTACAGCCCGGCGCACGTCGCAGGCTGGCGGGATGTCGTCGCTGGCGTGCACGCCGCCGGCGGGCGGATTGTCCTGCAATTGTGGCACCCGGGCCGGGCGACGCACCCGTTGCTGAACCACGGGCTCCAGCCCGTTTCGTCGTCCAATAAAGCCATTCGCAACGACACGATCTACACCCACGGCCCGGAAGGCGATCAACCGTATCCGGTGCCGCGCCCGTTGCGCACCGACGAATTGGCGGGGATTGTCGCGTTGTTTCGCCGCGGGGCGGAAAACGCCCTCGCGGCCGGTTTCGACGGCGTCGAGATCCACGGCGCGCACGGTTACCTGATCGACCAGTTCCTGCGGGACGGCGTCAACGACCGGACCGACCAGTACGGCGGCAGCCTGCCGAACCGCGCGCGGCTGCTGTTCGAGATTGTTGACGCGGCCATCGCGGTCTTCGGGTCCGGTCGCGTCGGCCTGCGCATTTCGCCGCTCGTCTCGTTCAATGACATGAAGGACAGCCAGCCGGCAGCGCTGGTCGAGTACGTGGCGAAGGAGTTGCAGCAGCGCAACGCGGCGTTCCTCGACTTGCGGCACGCGCAGCATGATGCGCCCGCCGAGGTGGAACTCGCCCGCGTGGCGCGGCGGCATTTCCGCGGTGCGCTCCTGCGCAACGGCGGATTCGACCGGGAAACCGGGGAGGCCGCGCTGCAGGCGGGGCTGGCGGACGCCATCATTTACGGCCGGCCCTTCATCGCCAATCCCGACCTGCCGCGGCGATACCTGCTCAACTCCCCGCTGAATGCCGTGGACGAGCCGACACTTTATTCGTCCGGCCCCCGCGGCTATACCGACTACCCGTTCCTGCCGGCGTGACTAGAGTGGTTTCAAAAATGTCGTAGCCGGCAATGCCTGGACAAAAACAAATTCCCCGCCTCCGTCATCCGGTAGTGGGTCCATTGGGTTCTTTCGCGGTGATTTGAATGTAGGGTCGGCGCTTGCGCCGACCTCATGCGCGAGGTCGGACCAAGGTCCGACCCTACATCAGACTGAAATGGACCCACTACCCGTCATCCTGAGCAACGCGAAGGATCCAAGCCGGGGATGCAATCAGCGTCTGCTCCTTTGATCCTTCTCCCGCGGCCGCGGGATCAGGATGACGGTGGAGAGAATGGGGTGTGGGCACTTGGAACGGCTATCGTTCATTTTGAACCGCCCTAGCTTCCCAGCTTGGCGTACACACCTGCCGCGTCGAGGCCGGTGATGCGGACGACCTTGTGACGGGCCTTGTCGCCGCGCACCAGGTTGAGGTGGCGGCGCGCAAGGCCGAGCCTTTCGGCGAGGAAGCCGAGCAGTTCCTCGTTGGCGCGTCCCTCGAGCGCCGGCGCGTGGATCTTCACCTTCAGCACCGGGCCCAGCCAGCCCGCGAGCTCGTTGCGCGGCGCATTGGGCACGACCTTCAGCTCGAGGGTGCAGGAGGATTCGGCCATGATTCGTTGCCGGCTTGGTCCGGACATTTGTAACGTATTACGTTACAAAACTCCGGACCCTCAGCCGAGGGCTTCGCGCAGCGCCCCGATGATCTCCTCGACCGGCTCGATGCCCACGCACAGGCGCAGGAGATCGGGGTCGAGCCTGCTCGCGGCGAGTTCCGCGAGCCCGGCGGGCGTGGTGACGAGGTCGTAGTGCGCCAGGTACATGAACGGGCAGATCAGCGTCGTCTTCATGCCGAAGCTCGGGCCCTTGGGCAGGCGCAGCCGGTCGTAGAATTTCTCGAGCCCGCCGGGTTCCTTCAGTGTAAAGGTGATCATGCCACCGGTGGCGTCGGGCGAGCGGGCGAGCTTCAGGTAATTGTCGCGGCTGCCGGCCTGCAGGGCCCAGTAGACTTCCTGCACGGCCGGGTGCTTTTCGAGGAAGGCCACGACCTGCGGCGTGGTGGCCTGGATCTTCCCCAGCACTTCCCGCGTCTGGCCGACCTGCCACGCCAGGCGCGCGGCGTCGCGGGCATAGAGCGGTTCCACCCCGGCCGCGATGCCGTGGCGCAGGGCGGCGGCGTCGGGACCGCCCGGATTGACGACGACGAGGCCCGCGGTGAGGTCGCCCTCGCTGGCCGTGTATTTGGTCAGGCTGCTGACGACCAGGTCGGCGTGGGGCAGGACGTTCAAGCTGAACACCGAACTCATCGAGGGGTCGACGAGGAGCCGGGCGCCATGCTGGCGGCAGAGTGCGGCGATGGCCGGCAGGTCGGGCGTTTGGATGAGGGGGTTGGTCGGCACTTCCGCGACCACGCCGGCGATGCGTGCGCCATGGGCGGCGAAGATGCGCGTGAGCGCCGCGAGATCGGAGACGTCCCGGACATAGACGTAGTCCGCGGGCTTGGCGGTAAACTTTTGCAGGATCGCGATCGAATCGAGGTAGAGCCAGCCGAGCTGGAGCCAGACCGTGCGGCCGCGCGGCGCCTGGAGGGCGGCGACGGCCCGAAATGCGGCGTACATCGCGCTCATGCCGCAGTTGGCGAGGATCAGGTCGGCGTCCGTCGCGCCGGGCAGCACGGGCCGCAGCTGGCGGCGAATCTCCGCGGCGGCTTCGCCCTTGAACACGTCCTCCGGGTGCGGCGCCGGCAGGAGCTTGAGCGCGACCAGCGCGTCCTCGGCTTCGCGCGAGGAAAGGAAACCGCCGATGTTCTGGAGAAAGACCTTGGCGCGGGCGAAGGTCTCGGGCGACTCGGGGTGCGAGACGCCGAACAGGCCCTGGCTGGTGAAGAGCTCCGCGCCGCGGTCGTTGGTCAGGTGCGCGACCAAGGCGCGGGCCATGGCGGCGGAGGATGTCAGCCAGAGGGTGCGTCCGTAGAGCGCGGGCGTCGCCGCGGTGAAGTGGGCGGCGAGCTTCCTGGCGAAGGGATGGACGACGAAGCGCGGGTAGCCGTTGGTCAGGTGGCGGACGATTTCCGGATCCTTTTCCTCATAGCCGCGCACGGATCGCATCGTGGGCAGGCTGCACGACACGGCATGCGGGCTGGGCGGGATGGATTGCCCGAGGGGCAGGGGCGGGAAGCAGGGAGAACTCACGGAAGGCCGAGTTTCGACAGTGCGGCCGGGGATGACAACAGCGGGTTTTGTCACATGACCGGCACAGCCCGCGCAAAAGGATTTGCCGGCCTGCCCCGAATCACGCGGACTGGCCCGCATGAAACTGATTTCCTGGAACGTCAACGGGGTCCGCGCGGTGCTCAAGAAGGGCTTCCTCGACTACATGGCGAAGGTCGACGCGGACGTCATCTGCCTGCAGGAGACCAAGGCGCATCCCGGCGACGTGCAACATGTCGCGTGGACGGCCGGCTACCAGGCCCACTGGTACTCGGCGGTGAAGAAGGGTTATTCGGGCACCGTGATCTTCACGCGCGTGACGCCTAAAATCGTGACTTGCGGCATTGGCCTGCCCGGCCACGACGACGAAGGACGGGTGATCACCGCAGAGTACGCGGACTTCTACCTCGTGAACGTTTACCAACCCAACTCGCAGCGGGGCCTCACGCGGTTGGAATACCGCACGGAGGAATGGGACCCGGCGTTCCTCGCGTTCCTGAAAAAACTCGGGAAGAAGGGCAAGCCGGTGGTGTTTTGCGGGGACCTGAACGTCGCGCACACCGAGCTCGACCTGACGAACCCCAAGACCAACCGGCGGAACGCTGGGTTCACGGACGAGGAGCGGGACAACTTCTCCAAGGTGCTGAAGGCGGGATTCGTGGACACGTTTCGTGAGTTTGAAAAAGGCGGCGGCCATTATACCTGGTGGAGCCAGATGATGAATTGCCGGGCGCGGAACATTGGGTGGCGGGTCGACTATTTTGTCGCGCACGAGAAGCTGCGCCCGGCGCTCAAGCGGGCCTGGATTTCGCCCGAGGTCATGGGCAGCGACCATTGCCCGGTGGGGTTGGAGCTGAAATAAGCCGGAACCATTCAGCCCCAAGCCGCAAAACACGTTTTGCTCCGGTCAGGAAGAAACGGTGTGGTTGTAGCCGGGGTCGGTGACCCCGGACCGGCCTCAGCCATGCCGGCTGCAGCGCCGCTGTTTCCTAGGAGGGGAAGGTGGAGCGACTTGACCCCAAGGCGCTGACTCGGAGCGGCTTCGCCGCAACGCGCTGGGGTCAGCGCGTTCCACCATTTGGTGGTCGGCGATTTCATAGCCGCAGCGCAGGCTGCGCGACTGGTCCCGGGTTCGCAGCAGCGAACAACAGGACACATCGCCGACAAGGACTCACGAGGCGGGCGAACCTGGGCCCGCCGTCGACCGGCCAACGCGGATTGGACAAAGTTGGCAGAAAGCGCAGCCTGAAATCCCACCCCATGCGCAAAATCCTCCCTTACCTGCTGCTGGGCTTGCTCGCCGCCAGCGGCGCCGCCAAGCCCGAACCCCGGCTCCTCCGCGAGACCTACCACAGCCCGACGCTCAACGCCGAACGCGACTTCTTCGTCTATCTGCCGCCCGGCTTCGAAGCGCAGGACAAATGGCCGGTGATCCTGTTTCTGCACGGCAACGGCGAGCGCGGCGACGGCAAGGGTGAACTCGATTACGTGCTGAAACACGGCCCGCTCTTCGAGGCATGGTGCCAGAGGAAGGACCTGCCGTTTGTCATCATCTCGCCGCAGATGCCGATGCAGGACCAGGGCGAGGTGGACTACATCAAGAACCGCACGCGGGCCGAGATCCCGTCGCGGCGGGACGATGGCACGCTCAATCCGTACCCGTGGCATGCGCGCAGCAAGGCGGCGCTAAACGGCCAGTTGTCGGAGGACATTCCCGCGGACCACGTGGATCCAGACGCCCGCACGAACGGCTGGAACACGATGGCGGATGACGTGATGGCGAACCTCGATGCCGTGCTCGCGAAATACAAGGGCGACCCCAAGCGCGTCTATCTCACCGGCATCAGCCTCGGCGGTTATGGCACCTGGTACCTGGCGGCCAGGCACCCCGGGAAATTCGCCGCGATCGCGCCCGTCGTCGGCTACGGCGTGCCGGCACAGGCCGCCGCACTGGCCAAGCCGCCGATGCCGATGTGGGTCTTCGCCGGCGGACGCGATGATGGCGTGAAGGTCCGGTATTTCTATCCGGTGCTGAACGAACTGGAAAAACTCGGCCACCCCGACGTGCGTTTCACGATCGAGGCCGACATGGGACACGATGCCTGGATCCGCGTTTACCTGGGCCGGGATCTCTACGACTGGTTCCTCACCCACGCGAAGTGACCTTCCGATGGACTACGCCGCCCAACTCAAGAAACTCATGCTCCGTCGACCCGCGCTGACGCTGGCGGTCGCCGAAAGCATCACGGCCGGTCACGTCCAGGCGCTGGTGGCGTCAGTCTCCGGCTCGTCGAAATATTTCCTCGGCGGGGTCACGGCCTATTCGCTCGAGCAAAAGGTCAAGCTGCTCGACGTGAACCGCGCGCACGCGCGAAAGTTCAATTGCGTGTCGCAACGTGTCGCGGCGGAAATGGCCTACGGCGCAACGCGGCGGTTTGGCGCCGACCTGGCCGTGGCGACCACCGGTTACGCCGAACCCGACAAGGCCATGAAGATCAAGGAACCGATGGCGTGGTGGGCGATCTGCCAGCAACTCCCGAACGGCCGGCTGGCCCTGAACTCCGGGACGATCGAAACGCCGGGCGCGACCCGCATCCAGGCGCAGGAACGCATCGCCCACGACGTCGTGGGCCTGTTGATCGCGCATTTGACCGCGTGGCGGGAAGGTTAGGAAGTGCGCTGCAGGGTTGGCCCTTGGGCCGACCGTGTTTGGTTGCTCCCGTTGCAGGTCGCTGAGCCCCGGACGGACCGGCAGATTGCATTCGCACCGGGTTCAGCGAACCCGGCGGCATGAAGTCACGTGGGGCGCCACCGACAAAAAACCCGTCACGCAAGTGCGGGACGGGTTGGGTGGAAAGCCAGGTGGTTCAGCTTACTTCCGGCGGACGAAAGCGACCAGGCCCAAGACAGCCATGCCCAGGAACGACAGCGTTGAACTCGCGTCAGGAACGGCGGAAGCCAGTCCAACCGTCCAGTTGCGCGTGTCGTTGAAGCTATTCGCCGAGATATTGTTTCGCCGGTTGAAGCGGTCGTGAAACTCGGCGTTTCCGAACACATAATCACCAACCCAGGAACCGAAGTTGTCGGTGTTGTTTGAACTATCGGAAGTGCCGAAGAAACTCGTGGTCACCAGCGCGCCGGTGCTGTCCGTCTGCATCATGAAACCGAACGGCCACACGAGGCTGTAGGTGGCCGAATAGGAACCCGCGTCGATGGTGAAACCGAGCGTGTCATCCAGGGTCCAGGTTTGGCTGTTCAGGCTCGAGCCGCCGTTGTCCGCGAAAAGGTGGAGGACAAAGGTGTCACCGACGTTGATGCCGGGAGTTTCGGCATAAGAGACCGTATTGGTGAACGTGAAGTCATAGACGGTCGCGTTGGCCTTGGAGAGAAGGCAGCCGACCAAGGCAATCAGGCCGGCTAGTTTAATGAAGGATTTCATGGGTAGCGTTGGGATATGAAGTGAGGGGCACGATGCTGCTTGGGTGCCAAGGCGCTTCGCGATCGCGCAAGGCTTTAATAACTATGATTATAGGCATTAATATCGGTATTTACCGTGCCTTGGCATTGAGGCTCGGGCGACCCGCTTCGTAAAGTGGTCCGACACATCGTGTCCTAGGAAACAGCCGTGCTGTAGCCGGCCTCGCTGAGGCCGGTCCGGGGTCACCGACCCCGGCTCCAACCACACTGTTTCTTCCTGGCCGGAGCAAAACGTGTTTGCGGCTTGGGGCTGCCTGGAATCACCCGCAAAAAAACCCGTCCGGCGGTGCGGACGGGTTCAGGAAAGGACGCCTTTTACTGCGTGAGCTTCGTCACGTAGTCCATGAGGAACCGGGCCTCGGGCGGCGGAGTGACCCAGTCGCTGTAGAGGAGTTCCGGCATGCGGTGGGTGCTGCCGTAGAACAGCTCGTTGGCCTTCTGGTTGGGCGAGAGATAACCGGTCTTGATCGTGGCACCGGCATAGAGGCCCTCGACGTTGGTGTAGATGAGGACGTTGGCGTCGCCGGGCAGGGCCTTGGTGACGGCTTCGCGCTCGGCGGCGCGGATGCCCGCGACCGCCTTGGCGTCGGCGCCGAGGTTCATGCGGTTGCGAAGCAGCAGGCGCGCGGTGTTGTCGTCCATCAGCAGGTAAACCGCATTGATGGCCTTGGCGCCGGCTTGGAGGCCGAAGCTGAATTCACCGGCCTTGAGGAAGGCGGGTACGGACCACTTGCCGTTGGGCCGGCGCACCATCGCGACGCCGTAGCCGTCCTTGATGCCGAAGATCAGGCCGCCTTGGAACTGGTTGACGATGATGATGCCGCGGGCGTTGCGCAGGTCCTTGGCGGCGATGGCCGTCCGCGTGCTGCTTTGGATTTCCTGCAGGATGGCCTCGCACGAATCGAGTTGGGTGAGCACATGGCTGCGAGTTAACCCGTCGGCCGCGGGCAGCGCGGCGACCAGGACAGTGAGACCGAGGACGGCGGTGAGGAACTTCTTCATGTGGTGGATAGGACAGCAGCTTGGCCGGGGTGTGCCCTGCCGCTGGGAGGGGAACAAAACAGATTCGGGAGGGGAATGAAAGCCCTAGTTCGCCCCGCCCGAGGCGGGGAAGAGGACCAGAGACCAAGGACCAGGGACAATGGACCCGGAGTGGGAGGCGAGGGTCCGAGGGGACCTCGGTCCCGTTGACGCGCGGCCTCGCCGGTTTGCTCGTGCGCCGTGATTTATTCCAGCCCCCGGCGGGCGACTTCGTCCTCATCCCAGCCAAGATAATGGCCCAATTCGTGTAGGTAAGTCAGGCGGACTTCGTCCCGGAAGATGGTTTCATCCTCCTCCGCATAGTCCCAGATGTTCTCGAGGAAGAGGAGAATTTGGGGCGGCAGCAGGTCTCCATCGCCGTGCCCTTCCGCGCCGTGTTCATGTCCCACAAACATGCCGAGGATATCCGGTTCCCAGCCCTCGTCCAGGATCCCGGCATTGGGCATGGCCTCAAAGCAGACCGGCACCTGTTCGGCCACCTGGCGCACATCGGGTGGCAGCCGGCGCAGGGCGGAAGCCACGACCGGGCGGGCGAGGGAGGTGAGGCGGGCGAGATCCACAATGAAAGGGTTTCGGTTTTGGAGTTCGCGGTTTGAAGTCTCGAGCGGGCGCACTGATCGTGTCGCGGCCAGCGCGAAGTGTTAACCGCAATCTCCAAACGGTAAACCTGTTTAGGGCCGCAATTCCGCCGAGATATCGAGCTTGTCGAAGCGCGGGCCGAGCCACCAGACGCCGAGGCACAATTGCAGGGTGAACACGCCCAAGACCGGCACGGCGGCCAATACGATGGCGGTGGGAAGGCCGACCAGCCATTGGGTGAGGAAGATGGTTCCGCCTGCCAGCAGCACGCTCGGCAGCAAGGCCACGATCAGGCAAAGCATCTGTCCGCCAAAAAGAATCAGCCGCTGGCCCAGCACGTCCATGCCCCCGGAGAGATTCCGGCTGGTTTGGGCCCACGCCGGAAAGAGCAGGGTGGCGGCGTTGGGCACGAGCAATTGCACGGCGCACAAGAACGGCATGATTACCGCGAGGGCGATTCCCACCGTGATCCGCAGTTGGGGCGTGAGCCACGGGATTTTCCCGCCCGGCGGCACGAATCCCAGGACGGCGGCCAGCAGGAAGAGCCAGGAGATGGCGGTCATGATGACCGTTGGTGCGAGCAGGCTGCCGAGCAGGATGCGCCAGCCCGGCACCGGGTAGGCCTTGAGCATGTCGGCGTGCGCGAGGTCCCCGCGCAGGTCGTTGCGGGCCAGTTGCGGGCCGAAAAGCAGCATGTAGGCGAGCAGCGTCACCGAGATGACGGCCACGGTGAAGGCGAAGATCGGGCCCTCGAAATCGGTGCGCGATTTCAGCCAGGTGAGGCTGGCATAGATCACCACCGCGGCCCCGAGGAAGACCTTCCGGTTGCAATACGACGGCGCGGCCATGAGGTTCTTCCACAGGAAAGCCGCTTCGACCGGCAGCCGGTCGCCCAGGCGGAACGGCGCGCGCCGGACCCGGCCGCGGCCGGCGAACGACATGAACTTTCCCGCCCGCATCCGGGCGATCGCCTCACCCCGTTTCTGCGCCAGGGCGATGGAAGCCTCCTCGAAGGGCACTTCCATCCGGAAGATGATGAAGTATTGCAGGGCCACGAGGCCGGCGGCGGGCAGCAACGCCAGCAGGTAGTCGCCGGCGCCGGTCGCAAAGAACGGCCGCATCGCCACCTTGGCCGGCCACAGCAGCCATTCCAACGACGCCGCATCCCGGTCATGCGCGAGCACCCCGAGGGCCGCGATGCCCAGCACGATGCCGGCGATGATCAGGACGCGCCGCAGCGTCACGCGCAGGCCGAGGCGGACCAACCGGGCGATGGCGAGGGCGGCGACCGTGTGATGCAGCGTGACGTTGGCGTTCAGCGACCACCAGGCGCCGAGCCGGCGCAGGACGCTGAGGCCGCCCGTATTCCACCCGCCGGTGATGAGCAGAAAAAACACCGCGCCCATGAACGACGTGATGAGGCCATCGAGGAGCTTGTAGTGGATGAGCTGGCGCCGGGCGAAGGGAGCGGGAAACAGGAAAGCCACCTCGGCTTCGCTGAACGTCAGCCCGGCATCGTCGCCGGGCATCAGCCAGATGAGGACGATGAAGCACGTCAGCACGACCGCCCCGATCACCTCGACGGGTCCCGCGCCGGCGGCCCCGTCAAACGCCTTCGCCGCCCCGCCGCGGCCCGCCGTGTGCCGGAAAACGAAGAACCAAAAATAGGCCGCACCCGCGATCGCGCCGAAGAGGTACTTCGGCTGGCGCAAGCGGCGCAGCTGGCTCGCCACCCGGTTGCGCAGGGTGGTGAGGCGGAGGTAGACCAGGGCGCGGAGAACGGGCATGGCCTCAGGTTTCCGAGCCGCCCGTCGCGCGAATGAAAACCTCCTCGAGGCTCACGTCCGCCTCGCCCTGGCTGAATTGGGCGACCACTTCGGGCAGCGTGCCGCCCGCGATGCGCTGGCCCTGCTTCATGATGAGCACATGGGTGCAAACCTCCTCGAGCAGGCTGAGCAGGTGCGAGCTGAGGATGATCGCCGCCCCCTCGCGCCCGAGCCGGCGGATGGTGTCCTTCATCCGGCGGATGCCGAGGGGATCGAGGCCGGTGAGGGGTTCGTCGAAGTACATCACCTTCGGCGCGTGCAGCAGGCCGCACGCGATCACGAGCTTCTGTTTCATCCCGCGCGAGAGCTCGCCGGGCAGCTGGTCGGCCTTGTCGGCGATCTCCATTTCCGCGAGCAGGGCCTCGGCGCGGGTCTCGTGCTGCGGCACCTGGTAGATCTTGGCCGCGAACGCGAGGTGCTGGCGCACGGTCAGGTGCTCGAAGAGGCGCGGCTCGTCGGGGAAAAATGCGAGCTGGCGTTTCGCGGCGACCGGGTCGGCGGCCAGGTCGATGCCGGCGACGCGCAGGGTGCCGGCGGTCGCGGGGATGATGCCGGTGGCGCAGCGGAGCGTCGTCGTCTTGCCCGCGCCATTGGGGCCGACCAGGCCCATCACTTCGCCGGGCTGCACGACAAAGGACAGGTCATTGACGGCGGGGAAGTTGCCGTAGCGTTTGCAGAGGCCGCTGACTTCGATCATGCGCCGCAGCTTGGCGGGCAGCGTCTTCCTGTAAAGGCGCCGTTAAGGGGGAAATCCAGCGGTGATTATAAGCCGGCGCGGGGCCGGGCGGCGCGCGTGGGACGGGTCGAGGATTAAGTTGACGTTAAGCGGCGGCGGAAAAATCCCGCGCGACGGGAAACTTCGATTGGCGTTGGGCGTCTAGCCTGCAACCAACTCATCCGTCCCATGAAAACCCCAATAAAATATCTCACCGTGGCGCTCTGCGCCGCTTTGTTCACCCTGCCGGCCCTGCGGGCCGAAGAAGCCGCCGCCGGCGGTCCGCCGGAAGGCAAACGCGGCGACCGGGGCGAACGTCGCGAAAGAATGGGTGATCGCATGGCCGAGGAACTCGGCCTCAGCGAGGACCAGAAGTCCCAGATGAAGCAGCTCAACGAACAGGAACGGGCCGAGATCCAGGCGCTCGGGCCGCGCGAGAATGCGACGGACGAGACCCGCGCCAAGGTGCAGGCGATCCGGAAATCCTACCTGGAAAAGCGCCAGGCGATCATGACGCCGGAACAGCGCGAGAAGGCCAAGGCCATGCGCGAGAAGATGGGCAATCGCATGGGTGAACGCCGCGGCCCGGGCGGACCCGGCGGCCCGGGCAAACCCGGCAAAGGCGAGCAGAAGTAAGATTTGCCACGTCGGGTGACGTGGTGTGTGCAATCACCGCAGCCGGCAACGGCTGCGGTGTTTTATTTTCGGGGACCGATGGTGGTCGTCGCTTTCCAGGGCGACGACGAAATGTACGCAGTCGCCACACGCCGCAATGGCGGTGAAATTCCGAATCAGCGGAATCATTCCTGCCGCGAAACTCCCTGGCGCCGGGGCGGAGACCGACGCCCACCTTTTGGCCCGACCTTTGTGCTTCCAAGGCCGGTCACACCGCGCACGCTGGGGCACATGGGCAAGCGCCAGATCGCAATCGCCGGTGGCGGCGCGGCGGGATTCTTCGCCGCGATCGCCGCGGCCGAGGCATCGCCCGATTGTGCGGTCACGATCTTCGAAGCGACCGCGCACCTGCTGGCCAAGGTGAAGGTTTCGGGCGGCGGCCGCTGCAACGTCACGCACGCCTGCTTCGAGCCGCGCGACCTGGTGCAGCGTTATCCGCGCGGCGGGCGCGAGCTGCGCGGCGCCTTTTCCCGCTGGCAGCCGCGCGACACCGTGGCGTGGTTCGAGGCCCGCGGCGTGCCGCTGAAAACCGAGGAGGACGGACGCATGTTTCCGGTCACCGACAGCTCGCAGACGATCATCGATTGCCTGCTGTCGGCGGCGGCGAAGGCCGGCGTGGTCATCCGCACAAATTGTGGCGTGAAACAGGTGGAACGCGTTGACCCCAACGCATTGGGTCGGGAGGAGGGTCGGGCTCCCGCCCGACCGGTGGAGCGCGCTGACCCCAGCGCGCTTGCGGGGGAAGAAAACGCGCTGGGGTCAGCGTGTTCCACCTTCAGATTGTACCTCACCACCGGCGAGACCGTCATGGCCGACCGGCTGCTGCTCGCCACGGGAGGCAACAGGAGCAATGCCGGGTTCGCGATTGCCGCGGCATTCGGGCACACCATCGAGCCCCCCGTGCCTTCGTTGTTCACCTTCCATATCAAGGACCCGCGCCTCGACGGCCTGGCCGGCGTGTCGGTGGAGGAGGCGACCACGGAAGTCACCGGCCAGAGGTTGAAAGAGCGCGGGCCGCTGCTGGTCACGCACTGGGGATTGAGCGGCCCGGCGATCCTCAAGCTGTCGGCCTGGGGCGCGCGAGCGCTGCACGACTCCGGCTACAGGTTCCGCGTGCGGGTAAACTGGGCGCCGCGTTTCACCGGCGACTCGGCGCGCGCGGCGCTGGAAGAGGCGCGCGCCGCGAATCCGCGCAAGCAGGTCACGACCTGGTGTCCGCTGGGCCTGCCCGCGCGGTTGTGGGAGAAGCTCGTGCTCGCCGCCGGCCTCGCACCGGACGCCGTCTGGGCCGGCATCGGCAACGCGCCGCTCCGGGCGCTGGCCGCGCAGGTGTGCGAGGCGGAATTCGCGGTGGACGGCAAGAGCATGTTCAAGGAGGAGTTCGTCACCTGCGGCGGCGTGCGGCTCGCCGAGGTGGACTTCAAGACGATGGAAAGCCGCCTGGTACCCGGCCTGCATTTCGCCGGCGAATGCCTCGACGTGGACGGCATCACCGGCGGCTTCAATTTCCAGAACGCGTGGACCACCGGCTGGCTCGCCGGCACGGCGATGGGCAGCGGCTAGGCCGCCATCACTGGCGACGACCCGAGTTTCCGAATTCGTAGGGGCGCAGTCTTGCTGCGCCCATTCCGCGCGCAGCGCGGAATCCGTATCCTTGCCTGTTGCATGGGTCGAGCTTGCTCAATGCCTCCCAAGTGCCTGCGAAAGGACCGAGCGAGCTCGGTCCTTTCGCCGGAGGAATCCCGCCGAGCCGGGATTGGGCGCAGCCTTTCGGCGGGCTCAAGGCCCTGAGCGTGTCGAACGGGCAAGACTGCGCCCCTACGTTTCCGACCTGCCAGATTGATATTGTTATCCGTCCTCCGTCCCCTGTGCTCTGTCCTCCGCCATGATGTCCTACGGCCAGTTGTTCCTCGCGGTGGCGCCGGTGATCGCGCTCATCGGGCTGGGCCTGCCCTTGCGGCGGGCCAACTGGATCAGCGAGGCGGGCGAGGAGACCCTGCTGATCCTGATCGTGCGGGTGTTGATGCCGTGCCTGATTTTCGAATCCGTCGCCGGGCGCCACGATCTCGGCGGGCCGGGCCAGGTCCTCTGGCCCCCGATCGCGGGATTCCTGCTCACGTCGATCTCGCTGGTGGCGGCCTGGTATGCGGCAAAGTTGCTCGGGCTGACGGTCGGCCACGGGCTGCGCACGTTCGCGCTGACGGTGGGCCTGACCAACTACGGCTACCTCCCGCTGCCGATCATGGACGCGCTGTTCGGCGCGGAGAGCCGCGCGTTCCTGTTCATGCACAACGCCGGCGTTGAGGCGGCGATCTGGACGACGGGTGTGCTCGTCGTGACGGGGGAATCGCCCCGCGCGGCCTGGCGGAAGTTGCTCAATATGCCGCTGCTCGCCCTTTGCCTTGCGCTGGCGGTTCGCCTGACCGGCCTGCACGAATACATCCCCGCCGTGGCCTGGCAGTTTGTGCATGCCCTGGCGATATGCGCCGTCCCGCTTGGCCTGCTCATGACCGGCTCGAGCCTCGCCCCGCACCTCAACGATCCGCGGCAGCTGATCAACCCGCGCGTGATCGGCACGGCGTGGTTGTTGCGGCTGGCGGTGCTGCCTTGGGTTTATCTGCTCGCGGCCCGGTTTGCGCCCGTCTCCGTGGAGTTAAAACAGGTGCTGGTGGTGCAGGCGGCGATGCCGACCGCCGTCGTTTCGGTGATCGTGGCCCGGATTTACGGCGGCATGCCTTTGGTCGCGGTCCAGATCATCCTTGGGACGACCGCGCTCGCGGTGTTCACCATCCCATTCTGGATCAAGTTTGGCCTGTCGTTCGCCGGGCTGGTGCCGTGATCGAACGGGTTGGCCACAAAGAACACGAAAATGAATCTGGCTTGCTGGTCATGATGTCCGCGCGCCTATGGCGCCTCGACACTTTCCCGAGCGGGCGGGGATTTCGTGTTTTTCGTGGCAATAAGTCCGCGGGCTTGATCACTGCCGGCTCGTATTCAGGCGGCCGGCGCTCAGTGCGTCGCCGGCAGGAAGAAAAACAGGAGGCCGATGATCACATAGAGCGCCAGGAGCTGGAGTCCCTCCAGCCAGTTGCTTTCGCCGTCGCCCGCGATCTGGTCGGTGACAAAGGCCGCGATCACGACGGCCGCGATCTCGGGCAGCGTGAATTCGAGGTTCAGCCGGTGCGGGAACAGGTAGCTGGCGAACACCAGCACCGGCGCCACGAAAAGCGCAATCTGCAGGCTCGAGCCGACCGCGATGCCGAGCGACAGGTCCATCTTGTTCTTCAGGGCCATGGTGACGGCCGTCGAATGCTCGGCGGCATTGCCGACGATCGCCACGATGATCACGCCGACGAAAACCTCGGTGACGCCGAGCGAGTGTTGCGCCGCCTCGACCGCGCCGACCAGGAACTCGGAAACCCACGCCACGGTGACGGTGGCGCCCAGCAGGACGGCGACGGACTTGCCGATCGACCAGGGAGTGGCGTGATCATCGCCGTCGGCTTCGGCCTCGGATTTCGCGATGTCCGCCTCCCCGCCCACGAACAGCTGTTTGTGCGTGACCAGCGAAAACACCAGGATCGCCCCGTACGTGGCGATCAGCACGAAGGCGATCGCCAGCGACAGCCGCTGCTCGGCCTCCGGCGTCCAACCGTCGGGAGCACGGGCGGCGGCGAAATGAAAAACGGTCGGGATCACCAGGGCCGAGGCGGCCAGGATCAGCGCGGTGCATGACGCGCGCACGGCGGTTTTGTTGAACTTCTGGGTCTTGTAACGCATGCCGCCCGCGAAGATCGACAGGCCGAGCACCAGGAGCAGGTTGCCGATGATCGAGCCCGTGATCGAGGCCTTCACGACCTCGATGTGCCCGGCCTGCAACGCGATCAAGGCGATGATCAACTCCGCCGCGTTGCCGAATGAGGCATTGAGCAGGCCGCCAATGCCTTCGCCCATGCGGCAGGCCAGTTGCTCGGTGGCATGGCCCATCCAGCCCGCGACCGGAATGATGGCCAGGGCGGAAACAATGAAGAGCGCCGTGCCGTTCTGCCAGCCGGGCACGTACCGGAGGGCGAACGCGACCGGCACGAACACCAGCAGCCAGTCGATCGACGGCTTCAGCCAGGAGGATTTCGCAGCGGACATGCGGCATGGAATGCCGCGGGGTGCGGCGAGTCGAGCCTGATGGGCGGTCCATGGAAAAATCCGCCGGCGTTTCCAACGGGGGCGGCGTTGACGCAGGCGGGGTCGCTGGCTGACTGGCTCGCACCATGGACTGGCTCGCTGACCCGCAGATTTGGATTTCGCTCCTGACGCTCACGGCGCTGGAGATCGTACTCGGCATCGACAACATCATCTTCATCTCGATTCTCGCCGGCAAATTGCCCCGCGACGAGCAGGCGAAAGCGCGGCAAACCGGGCTGATGCTGGCGCTCGTCACCCGCATCCTGCTCCTGTGCAGCATCACCTGGGTCATGAGCCTGACGAAGGTGCTTTTCGTCCTCCCCGTCGCGAACGTCGACGTCACGGGCAAGAGCCTGATCCTGATGGTCGGCGGCCTGTTCCTGATCGGCAAGAGCGTGATGGAGATTCACGAGAAACTCGAAGGGGAGGACGGACACGCCACCAGCGGCGGGAAGAAGGCGGCGTCCTTCCAGGCGACGATCATCCAGATCCTGCTCCTCGACATCGTGTTCTCCCTCGACTCCGTCATCACCGCAGTCGGCATGGCCGGCCAGCTTTGGGTGATGATAGCCGCGGTCATCATCGCGCTGGGCGTGATGCTCGCCTTCGCCGGTGGGATCAGCGATTTCGTCAACCGGCACCCGACCCTGAAGATGCTTGCGCTGAGTTTCCTGATCCTGATCGGCGTAATGCTGGTGGGCGAGTCGCTCGGGCAGCACATCCCGAAGGGTTACATCTATTTCTCCATGGCCTTCGCCTTCGGCGTCGAGCTGTTGAACCTGAAGATGCGG
>DASZPS010000176.1:0-5509 GCA_035549955.1 Lacunisphaera sp.
GCGCGGCTTCCTGCGCGACTACAACCGGAAGCATCGCACGACGATCCTGCTCACGAGCCACTACATGGCCGACATCTCGACGCTGTGCGAGCGGGTGATCGTCATCGACCACGGGAAAAAAATCTACGACGGCGACCTCGATGCGATCGCCGGCGCCGGCGCCCGGCAGCGCATCATCCGCTTCAAGCCCCGCGACGCCTCGTTCCCCGCCGGCTGGCAGCCCGCCCAGGGTTCGGCCAAGGACGGCGAGGACGGCGAGCTCGTGCTGCACGTCCCCAGCGAGCACGTCACGACCGTCTGCTCCCAAATCCTCGCCCAAGGCCCCGTCGACGACATCACGATCCAGGACGTCCCGCTCGAAGATATTATCAGCGAGCTGTTTTCGCGGGGTATCAAAGGGTAGCGGTCGATCGTAATCAGCCGACCAAGTTTGGGAACTGCCGGGAACAAAACCGGTGATTCTGAAACAAGAGCAGAATGCTGCGGACGGGGAGTTGGTACAGAAACAACCCCTTAGTAAATCGAGACTGAGCCAGTACCCGTCGTCGCCACGGCTTGACCGATTTGTGCTGCTCAAATAGGTGGTGAAGGGCCAGTGCCTCGGAGCCACGAGGCACGTTTCGTTCCTGCGGGCTCAATCACCCAGTTAGTTCAACCGTCCCCTATCAATGCCCTTCGATTCTGCACAAGACGTCCTCGCGACTGAAGTCCTCACGGAAGCAATCCAACGCGGTTTCATTACCATCAGTGAAGAACAGGTTACCTACAGACTGAACCAGCAAAAGACTTATTCGTGGAAAGACCCCGAAGAGTGGGTTAGGGCACACCTCGTCGCGTGGCTCGTTATCAACCGGGATTATCCGACGAACCGGATTCGCGTCGAGGTTACGGTGCCGCGTCGCACCCCGAATGATTTCGCGGACATCGTTGTTTACTCCGACGACCAGTGCCGGACCCCCTACTTGGTAGTCGAGAACAAGGCAGCCGGCCAATCGCGCCGAGCAGCGGGCCAAGGGATTGAACAGCTGTTCGGTAATGCCAATTCGCTGCGCGCGCCACTCGGTCTTTACGATGAGGGCGACACATCAGTTTTCTTTGACGTAGGAGCGTTTCCAGCCGCCGAGCGACAAGTAAATCGAAGGGGCGACCGAAATGCGGTGCCTCGGCAGTATGGCGAAACCCCACAATTTGCTCACATCGCTGGCGATGAGAAGACGGACGTGAAGCCGGTTGATACACCGACACTGAGCAGCAAAATCCGCCGTGCGCACTACATCATCTGGGCTGGCGGACGACGCGACCCGCTGACCGCTTTCGACGAGTGGAGTAAACTCCTCTTCGCGAAGGTTGTGGATGAACGGACCACACCGACAGGAAGGCCACGACGATTCCAGTTTGGCACTAAGGAAACTGTCGCTGCGGTCGCAAATCGCATCCACACGCTTTTCGCCGAGGCCGCACGGGGCGACCCGTCGATTTTCCCCCCCGGAACGCGTATTAACCTGCCCGAAGGCAAAATCGCTGACGTGGTGAACTCACTCGAGTCGTTGAGCTTCACGGGAACGCATGTGGACAGTATCGGACGGGCGTTCGAGGAGTTCTTCGGCTCTGTGTTTCGTGGTGAACTCGGCCAATACTTCACGATGCGCCAGCTCTCACGATTCACCGTGGCGTTACTGGACGTTTCCCACACGGATTACGTGCTCGACCCCACTGTAGGGTCTGGCGGGTTCCTTCTCGAGGTGCTTCTTCAAACTTGGCACCGCATGGATGCGCAATTTGCCGGTCAGCCTAACGCCGCTCGGTTAAAAGCTGATTTCGCGCTTGGCCACGTCTACGGCGTCGAGATTCACGAGGTGCTTGCGCGCATCTGCAAAATCAACCTCCTCCTTCATCACGACGGACACACCAACATCGAAGCAGACCGTTCTTGCCTCGATGCTGCATTCACAAACCCGCGCCTCAATTCTCCCAACGCGAGCTTTACGCGCATTGTCGGCAACCCTCCGTTTGGCGACGAAGTTAAACTCAACGACGAAGACCACCTAGGCACAAATGAACTCGCCAATTTCCGGGTAGCGGATGGACGAGCGAAGGTCGATTCAGAGCAGATTATCGTCGAACGCTGTATTCAGTTCCTTCAGCCGGGCGGGCGCTTTGGCCTCGTTCTCCCCGATGGCCTTTTCAACAACCAAGGCGAGCAGTCGAACTGCCCGCGCACGAGGGAAATCCTCGCAAGGTCGGGCAAAATCTTGGCCATCGTTTCCCTGCCTGATCACGCATTCCGGAAATCAGGAGCGCAAAACAAGACGTCGATTCTCTTCTTCCAGAAATTTACTACGGCAGAGCAGCGGGCTTTTGACCGCGCATACGAGCGAACCGAAGAACGCTTACGCAAGTTTGAGACGGACGAAGATGACGAGACAACGGTCCCCGTCGGTCCTTCCGACCTCATCGCAGAAGCGCTGCTTAGAGCAGGACTCGATTACTCGACGTTCTTGGCCGAAGCAAACCACGTGGGCTACACGCCTGCGGGAGCTATTACCGTCGCTAACGACCTCTACTGCGAAGGAGGCAACGGCTCCGTGGCGGAGGAACAGCACGGCACGATTTTGCATGAGTGGCGGCAGTTTTACGCATCGCCCGCGACCTATCGAGGTTCAACGCTGCCTGACTGCATGGCTCTCACGTTCTCGAACCTTTGGAATGCACACAGCAGCCACCGGCTAGACCCCAAATACCACCTCTTCAAACGTGAGGCCGCGCGGATCGCTCCGGCGGGATGGACGCGCGCGCAAATCGGAGACCTAATGCGGCGACGCTTAAACGCCGAGAAGATGTTTATTTCCGACCGAGAATACGTCGTAATGACCCTTTCACAGACGGGCGAAATACGTCCACGCCCTGCGGGCAAGGGCAACAATCCGCCAACATGGCTCGGTGACTACTTCTCGACGAGTCCGGGCGATTGGTTTGCAGCGCGGGCAGACGACGTTGTTTTTTCCTCAATCGACCTGTGGAAAGGGTGCGTTTCAGTTGTCCCCGGAAATTTCGACGGTGCTCTCGTGACGAAGGAGTTTCCGATTTATGAAATCACCGATGAACGCCTGCTTCCCGAGTTCGTCCAGATTCTCCTCCGCACCCGGTATTATCAGCGGGCGTTCAGGGCGATTACAACAGGGCACAGCAATCGGCGACGGACTCAAATCGCAGACTTTGAGGCCATCGAGATTGCGTTCCCGACCGACCCCAACGAGCAACGCAGACTTATCGCCGGAATCGCTGCTGCGCGGGCCGGAATGCGCGATGCAACAGCCCGCCTGAGGCATGAAATGCTTGCATTCAGCGACCTCATAGACGGTCGAGGAGAAGAGGAATTGCCGGAGGTTGAAGAGACCGCAGAGCAAGAAGAGACCTAAAATCGCCGACGCTTCCGAGGTAGTGTCCTAATTTGAATCAAGTCTTGATCTGGCATGGGTTCCTGGCCCGCGCCGCTCAATGAGCCAAGATGGCGTCGAGTACTTTAACAAACTCCGTGATGTCCAGATAGAAGCTGGGGTACGCCTTGGGAAGCGCCTTGATGGACTTTACTGAAACAAGGACTGTTTGGATGTTCTCGGGATCGCTATTGGCCTCTCGCTTGGCGTACTCGTGCTGGGCCTTAGTTGCTTCTGTCTTTGAAAACGGCGTGGCCTTCAGCAACCGCTTATCCAAGTCAAGTTGAAGCAAGAAAAACGGCGTGTCCTTCATGGTTGCCCCCTTCTCAGTAACGACACGTGTGGCCGCTTTGAATCCCTCAAGGGTTTTGATTTGGTTGGAATACTTCAACAATTCGGCCTTGGCCTCGTTTTCATTAACCGGGGCCCCGGGGACGAGTGGACGCTTTTCCAACCGGGCAAATTCGTTGGAAACCAAAATAAAGAATCGCTTCCAAGGCAGATCACCGATGTTGGATTTAAGAGCCTGTCCGGTGAAGAAATCCACGGTTTCGACCGCCGTCGCCCAATAGTGCTGCAAGCGGGAACGCAGCTGGATTTCTATCTTAAGCCCATTGTAGGCCCTGAGTTTTTTTGAGTCGCTCTGATAGCGATAAACGAGGTGAACACTCCTGTAGCCGGTTTCCTTGGGTACCTGGATGTAATCATATTCGCGGTGAAACACTCCGCTTCGACTAGCGTTCTTGGCCGTCGCCGCCTTGTAATGCGCCACCAGTTGTTCAACTTGCGCAACATTGCGAAATACAGCACGACAACCTCCGATATCGTGCATTTGACTTAATTTCATCTCCAGCCCACGGGCGTGATTTTCACGGAGCTTTAGCCGGATCGCCGGAATGCGCTTCGTTCGCTGAGAAACGATGACCGAGGAATCAACGCGCATGGCGCGTCCCTCAAGAGTCATTCTCATGGACTGAAGGGGGCATCCGTGAATGGCCCTCCAATTGTTCACCGCCTCCAACGCCTCAAAATAATCCTGATGCGAAATTTCGGTTTTGAGAAGCGCAAGCCCGGCGCTGTTAACCTGTTCGCGGGTGAATTCTTGGGTGGCCCAAGGCATACCAAAACAATAGATGGTGCTGCCCTTCGGGGCGGCAAGACTATTGCCCGCGCCCGAAACGGGTGGAGGCTCTTGGAGGGTCGAGGACATGCCCGGCCTAGGACACGATGCCCCACCCAATTTATCCGGGTGGTGATACCCCGTTTTCAAATTAGGACGCTACCGCATCCGAGGCTAACTTGCTCACAGAACTCCGGGTTGTCTTACTGGCCCGTTGGGCAATCAGGTTCTCTGGCGACAAAGTCGACTCACAGTTTTTCCACTTCGGCGGGATGTCCGTCCAACCGCCTTGAATCCAGCGGAGAGGCGGTGGTGGTTTCGCTTCGGAAGTCGGCCAGAAAGGACCCAAGCCAACCTTCGGGTTGCAAATTGGCTGCATCCCACCCAAAGCTCTGGTGCGTCACCTTCTCCTATGTCCGAAACCTTCTCGCCTGTTCAATCCAACCCTCCCGTCACCTCCCGGCCCAAGGTGCTGGTGGTCGATGACGAACTCGGTCCGCGCGAGAGCATTAGTTACCTGCTGCAGGACGAATTTGAAGTGATGACGGTCGACCGCGTCGACCGCGGGCTTGAGTTGCTCGGCCGCGAGAACTTCGCCGTGGTTATCATGGACATCCGCATGCCGCAGAAAAACGGCATCCAAGGACTGGAAGCCATGCGCAAGATCGACCCCGAGGTATCGATCATCATGATGACCGGCTATGGCGCGCTCGCGACTGCGCAAGCGGCGATCAGCCTTGGGGCCAACGAGTATCTCAAGAAGCCATTCGACGTTGACCTCCTCCAACAGTCCGTCCGCCGGCACGCAGCTGACGGAATGGAGCGAAAGAAACGCGCCACCATGCTCAAGCAACTTCAGGGCATGTATGAGGCGGTCAAGACGGAGCAGAAGAAACAGCAATTATCCGCCGGGTTCAGCCAGGCCGCAGCGGAGATGGTCCACGATATCTGC
>DASZPS010000177.1:0-68224 GCA_035549955.1 Lacunisphaera sp.
TTGGTGGGCGTCGGTTTCCACACCGACGCCAGGTTCGCACGCCTCGTGAGTCCTTGTCGTCGATATGGAAATCGACGACCACCTTTCGGTCGGTTCGCTACCGAGCGAAACGGCGCTTCAATTGCATGATCCCGGCTCAGAAGTGTGAGGTGTGCGCCCGGTCGGGCCGACCTTGTCGGGGCGCGCCGCGACAAGGTCGCTCGGCCCGGAGAGCGGACGGACATCTTGGTGATTGGGTCGCTCATGACGGTGAAATGTCCGGGCCAGGTGGTCGCCGGTTTCCACACCGGCGACAAGGCAGCGTCGGTGTGGAAACCGACGCCCACTTCCACGCGGGTCGGCGGCAGGCATCGTCCGTCCCTCACAGGGCGTCGCTGTAGAGTCGCTCGTAGGCCGCGACCGCCGTTTTCCACGAAAAATCCCGCAGCATCGCGCGCCTTTGCACGGCCGCGTAGGCGGGCTTGTTCTCATAGAGGACCAAGGCGCGCGCCAAGGCGTCGTTGAACGCGGCCTGCGTCGGTGGGAACATGATGCCGGTGCCGGTGCCCGGAGATTCGCCACAGTCGATCACGGTGTCCACCAGGCCGCCGACCCGGCTCACGAGCGGCACCGTGCCGTAGGCCTGGCTGTACATCTGGTTGAGCCCGCACGGCTCGAACAGCGAGGGCATGAGGAAGAAGTCGGAACCCGCCTCCACGAGGTGGCTCATCGCCTCGTCGTGCCGCACGCTGACGGCAATCCGGTCGGGATGCGCCGCCGCCATGGCCCGCATCGCCTCCTCGTATTTACGGTCCCCACCGCCCAGGACCACCAGGCGGCAATCCTCCCGTGCAAAGAAATCCACCGCGCCGAGCACGAGGTCGAGGCCCTTGCCTCCGGTGAAACGGCAAACCATGCCAAACACCGGACCGGTGAAGCCGTTTGGCGGCATGCCGGGCAGGCCGGGATTGGTGTTGCCGGTCTTGCGTTTGGGCGGGGTCGGCGCCTTCGCTTCCCAACCGAACTCCTGCAGGAGCTTCGCCCGGCAAACGGCCTTCCCCGCCATGTTTTCGACGCTGTAGCGCGCGGGCAGACTCGCGTCGATCGCCGGGTTCCACACTGCGGTGTCGATGCCATTGATGATCCCGTGCAGGTCTTCGATGCGGGTTCCGATCACGCCATCCATGCCGTTGCCGAACTCGGGCGTCTGGATCTCCTGCGCATAGTGTGGACTCACGGTCGTCACCAGGTCGGCGAAGACGATGCCGGCCTTCATCATGCAAAACTGGTCGTAGTACTCGAGGCCATCGATGCTCATCAGCTCCTCGGGCAGGTTGGTCAGCGCATAGGACTTGCGAGGGAAGATGCCTTGGTAGGCGATGTTGTGGATGGTGAAAACCGTCTTGAGGGCGAGCGTCACGCCGTAGCGCCGCTCGGCATCGCGCAGGAAAATCGGCAGCATGCCCGTCTGCCAGTCATGGCAATGCACGATGTCGGCCTTGAAATCGGTGAGGCGCAGCAGTTCCGCGACGGCCTTCTGGAAGAAGATGAAGCGCGCGTCGTTGTCGTCGTAGTCGCGCTCGCCGGTCCAGTACGGCAGCTTGCGGTCAAAGTACTCCTCGCGCGCCACCAAGTGGAGCGTCAGGCCCGGCCGGGGCTTCAGGGTGTAGACGTCGCCGGCCAGGAAGGCGTCGCCCATCTCGATCTTCAGCTTATGGGTGAGTCGAGCCCCTTTGGCCGGCGCTCCTTCGAGCACGGTGCGGTATCCGGGGAGGAAAATCGCCACGTCGTGGCCCTGGTCCACCAGTGCCCCGGTGAGCGCGGCAACCATGTCCGCCAGCCCGCCCGTCTTCAGATACGGAAACAATTCGCTGACCGCGTGCGCAATTCGCATGTTGCAACCCTACAGTACCCTGCCTAGGGTGCGACCAGAAAATCCCAAACATCCCGGCCCCCCGCCCGCGCAATCGCGTGTATGTGAAAGGGACGCTACGTCCCGACCTGTAATGATGCTTTGGTGATCGACTCCATGTCGCGGCACGAAGCCGTTCCCTCCTCAGCACTGCGGCCCGACCGGCCGCTCCCCTCAATGAAAAGTATCACCGAGCGACTGTTCGCTCATCTTTCCCGCCGCAACTACCTGCCCGCTCCGGCCGACGCCATCGCCAAGGAATGGCGGTTAAACCCGAAGCAGCGCCGTGCCTTCTCCGCCGAGGTTGCCGACCTCGTCCGCTCCGGGCGGATCACCCTCATCAAAAAGGACCGACTTTGCCTGCCCCGGGAAGCGGACCTCGTCACCGGCACCATCACCTTTCGCCAGAAAGGCTCCGCCATGGTCGCGCCCGAAGTGAAGGTCACCGAACCGCGCAAGCCCGCCATCTACATCGCCGGCGAGGACACCGGCGTCGCGCTGCAAGGCGACAAGGTCGTCGTCCGCCTGCGCTCGCCCAAGGAACGGGATTTTCCCCACTTCCTCAAACCCGGCGAGCAGGCCGGTCGCGTCATCGAGGTGCTCGAACGCGGCGCCGCCACGCTCACCGGCACGCTGCAGCGCGGCCGCACGTACTTTTACGTCATTCCTGACGACCCGCGCATTTCGCACGATATCATCGTCCCCGATCCCACGCGCCCGGGCCAGAACGTGAAGCCGCCGGCGATGGTCGGCGACAAGGTCGTCGTCCGCCTCAACGAATGGAAGGAACGCCATCTCAATCCCGACGGCATCATCACGCAGCGCCTCGGCCGCGCCTTCGAGCCGCGCGCCGAGCTCGCCGCCATCTATCACAAATACAACCTCGCGACGTCGTTTCCCGACCCGGTCGTCCGCGAGGCCGCCGCGATCCCGTCCGAGGTGCAACCGTCCGACCTCGCGGGGCGGCGCGATTTCCGCGGCGTGCCAACCTTCACGATCGATCCGGACGACGCCAAGGACTTCGATGACGCGCTGTCGATCGAGTATCTCGACCACGGCGAGATCCGGGTTGGCGTCCACATTGCGGATGTCAGCCACTACGTGAAGCCCGGCACCGCCCTCGATCGCGAGGCGCAGCTGCGGGGCAATTCCACCTACCTTGTCGGCACCGTGATCCCAATGTTGCCCGAGAAGCTCTCCAACGGGCTTTGCTCGCTGGTCGAGGCGAAGGACCGCCTCACCAAGGCCGCGATCTTCACCTTCGGCCGCAATGGCGCCATCCGGCACGTCGAGTATGCCAACACGGTCATCCGCAGCGTCAAACGGCTCACCTACAAGCAGGCCTACGCGCTGATGTTCGAGGATGACCCGGCGAAGATCCGCCGCCTCCCCTTGCCCGCCGCGCACCAGACGGGTTCCACCGGGCGCGCGTTGAACGAGCTTTCCCCGGCCGAGCTGTCCAACCTCCAGAAGTGGGTCCGCCAGCTGTGGACGATCGCCGCGAAAATCCGCCGCGAGCGCATGGCCGGCGGCTCGCTCGACCTGGACATGCCCGAGACCAAGATCTTCGTGGACGCCGAGGGCTACGCCGACCGCATCGAAAAGATCGAGAACGACGAGAGCCACCAGCTCATTGAGGAATACATGCTCCTCGCCAACGAGGCGGTCGCCCGCCTCACGCGCACCAACCGCCTGCCGTCGCTTTACCGCGTCCACGACGAACCCGATGACACCCGGCTCGACGATCTCCGGCAGTTCCTCGGCACCTTCAACATCAAGACCGGCGACCTGATGCACCGCGAGGAGGTCGTGAAGCTGCTCGCGCAATTGAAGCACCATCCGCAGGGTTTCATCCTGCGCACCCAATTGCTCCGCTCGATGCGCAAGGCGTGCTACCGCGCCTCGCCCGACGGGCACTACGGACTCAACAAGAAGGACTACACCCACTTCACCTCGCCCATCCGGCGTTACTCCGACCTGGTGGTGCACCGGGTTCTCGCCACCTGGCTCGCAAAGCAGCCGGGTTATCGCGCCGCGCACATCGACCAGTTGGCGGAACACCTGAGCCTTACCGAGATCAACAGCACCGAGGCTGAGCGCGATTCCGTGAAGGTGAAGCTGATGGAATTCTTCGATCGCGAAACGGAAAAGAAGAAGCGCACGGTCTTTCCGGCCATCATCACCGACGTCCGCAATCACGGGTTCTTCGTCGAGCTCTCGGAGGCCGGCGCTTTCGGCATGGTCCCCGTATCGTCCTTGCGGGACGACTTCTACGTGCTCAACGGCGCCGGCACGGCCTTCATCGGCCGAAAAACCAAGCGCAAGTTCGAGCTCGGCCAGAAGATTGCAGTCACGGTCATGAAGGTCGACCGCCAGCGGCGCCTGATCGACTTCACGGTGCCGTAGGTCAGCCGGACCAGCTTTCAGCATTCAGCCAGGCGATTTGCCTTTCCGCACATCTCCACCTAGCTGAGTGCTGACAGCTGATCACTGACCGCTTCTCGCCCTATGCAACACTACGACTTCGCCGACAAATTCCGTTCACTGTATGACAAGGCCGTGAGGCTCTACGCCTCCGGCAACACGGACAAGGCCACCTACTTCAACGCCGACGAGCAGGCTTTTCTCGCCGCCAACGGCATCGGCATCCAGGCGATGTACGACTACGCCGAGGACCACAACAACGGCGGGGAACCCGGCTACGACCGCGCGCTCGCCGTCGAGACGGTCCGCCGCGACTACTTTCTCAACGTCCAGCAGGGCAAGGCGTCGACCAACGTGCTCGACGAAGCGAAGATGCCCGCAAAGACCGACGCCGTGAAGGGCATCGAATGGCTCCTGCGCATCATCCCGAAGACCAAGGCCAAGCTCCGCGGCGAGCTCCCCGCCAGCCTGATGTACTCGTGCGGCGGCGACCGGCGCTTCTTCAAGCAGCACGACATCCACCCCGCCGAGTTCCTGAGCGTCGTCTGGCGCAACGGTGACAACGACACCGCCACGATCGACTGGGTGGTCAAACGCAGCCAAGCCGCAAAATAGACCGAAGTGGCTCCAACACGGCCTTTTCGATGGTCCTTGAAACGGGCTTATCCAGTACCACTCCGCGAATAACATGCACTCTGCCACTGCACGGCTTTGCAGTCTGGTGTTTTCGCTTCCAATTAAGCTGGGAACCGAGCTTTGGCCGGTCAACTTCGACAAACTTGTTCAAAATCACTTCGCGCCTATTGCGAGACGCGGAATGTTTTCGATGCGAAAGCTGGCGAAAGGGGTCCATGAAATAGGCGGACGTGATTTTGCCATCCGTGTACGTGAGGGAACAGGACACAGCCGGGATTTTCTGATTACTCTGGTTCCCGGCGAATCCAGAATCAACGAACCGGACGACTTGGCAAACGAGATTGGACTTGGAGTAATTGCGGAATTCTTCGGCGAACCATTGGTCAAACGCGATATGTTCACACCGGGCAGGTTCAAAAGGGGATTTGCCGAAGCCGCTGCCAGTGCGGAGAAATTTTTGATTCCTTACCTGTCCGGCGAACGTCGGGATCTCGACGAGATCAGGCGCTTCATTGAGGGAAAGGTCGAAGCGTCAGGAGTTCGGAAGAAGCAGTATCGATTCCGTCCAAATGTTCGCGAAGAGTGGCTGTAAACTGTTCCATCGAGGGCCAAGCCGAAGTGGTCAGGTTGCCCGTTTCCCAATTTTCAGAAATTCGGGATCGGACGTTGTCCGTTTCGTCATGGAGCAGGGGGAATTCGACAACCACTTCCGTTCGATCTCGCCACCAGGTTTCCCTTTGGCGTTTCCCCCGCCAGGTGGCAGTGATTGCGCATCACGACATAGGCATGGAGCAACCACCCGACTTCGCGCAGGCGGAAAACAGACAAGCCACGAAGGTGGCTCTTGCCCCCTCGGTCGCGAAGAGGTTGCGCCGGTGGTTGCCGCGATTGATCACTTGGCAAAGGCCCCGGGAAATTCCAGTCGCAACTTTCAGCCACCCATCTGCCCAAGCCAACCGACCCATGATCGATCCGCGCTTGCCCCCCGCCGACCTACAAAACCGGGAATATCGCGGGCAGTCGCTTAAAGAGGCGGGGAAAGTGCGGTGATTGGCCCCCAAAACCGAACTCCACTGACTCATTCACGCGGGCGATACATCCTTCTCCCAATGAAAGCCATCTTCCCCTTGATCGCGGTCATCGCGCTTACCTCAACCATCCTGGGCTGCCTGCAATTGACCGGCAGCGCCAATGATCAATTGGATTCCTTGGTTGGGGAGGTTTCTATTCTGACGACGGTCCACCTAAACAGGGCGGCGAGGAACCAGTACGACTTCACTCCCTACGTACTGTCGGAATCGATCGTCAAGGGAGGGACTGAGGGCGGTATTCCCCAACCGTCACCGCTTGAATACATGGAAACGTGGCCGGTAGGAAAAAAGGTGCGATTACCGCAGTCAAAAGATTCAAGAAGGGAGGACATGCCTGGTAGTATTGCTAGGTGAAGGGAAAAGGGAATCAGGTGCGAAGGATGGAGAAATTGTCTTCGAATACTTGGTGGGAGAAGCAAGAGCGGCGAAATCGCCCCCCTTTGGTCGCAGTCGGGACCGGTCGTCAACTGAGCCCGCACCTCCGCGGTAAACGTGTCGAGCGAAGCTGGAGCCGCGGGTCAGGGCGCACCTATCAGGACCCGTTGCCGCCATAGCGAGATGGCATTCAGATTCTGCCGCCCCTCCCCGTGGGGACATCATCAGCCGGGGACCCCGCCGCGCCCGGTGGTGGCAACGGTAAATTTCCCTATATCGCCCGACTTGCGCCGGGGTAAATTGGAGCATGAAAGTCAGCGAAATCATGACTCCCGGCGCGCGGTGTGTCGGCCCCGACGTCAGCGTCATCGTGGCCGCCGGCATCATGCGCGACCTTAACATTGGCGCACTCCCGGTGTGCGAACGCGACAGCAGCAACCAGGACCACCTGGCGGGAATGATCACGGACCGCGACCTGGCGGTCCGGGCGCTCGCGGAGGCGCGCGCTCCGCAAGCCACGCCCGTCAGCGCCGTGATGACGCCAGATATTGTTTACGCATTCGAAGACCAGGACGTCGAAGAGGTCATCCGCCTCATGGAAGTGAAGCAGGTCCGCCGCCTGCCCGTCCTGAACCGCGACAAGCACCTCGTGGGCATGGTTTCCCTGGGCGATGTCGCGGTCGAAAGCATGCAACTGTCCGGCGAGGCGCTGAAGGAAATCTCCCAGCCCGGCCACACTTCTTCCTCAACCTGAAATCCCAAACCTTCTCCTCCCATGTTTAAAACCGCCACCGAACTGAAACGTTGCACCTTGCGCGCCTGGGACGGCGAAATCGGCAAGGTCACCGACCTCTATTTCGACAACCTCCATTGGGCCCTCCGCTATTTCGTCATCGATACCGGCAAATGGCTGAAGCATCGGTCCGTCCTCATTTCCCCCGAAAGCGTGCTGGCGCCGGAGTGGGACAACCATGTCCTGCCCGTCGAACTCACCCGGGAACAAATCCGGAACAGTCCCGGCTTGGAAACCGATCGGCCGGTCTCCCGCCAATATGAAGCCGCCATGCGCAAGCACTATGGCTGGCCCCCGTACTTGGGCGGCTTCTACGGCGACGTGGTCGGCGGCGTGACCGTAGGCACCCTTCCCCCTCCCCCGTCCGTTGCACCCATCCGGGATTCCGATCTCGTGGGCGATGCCCACCTGTTCAGCGTGAGCGCCGCCACGGGACATCATGTCCACGCGACCGATGGCGAAATCGGCCATGTCGCGGACTTCCTCATCGACGACCTGCGCTGGACCGTCCGCTACCTGGTGGTGGACCCTCGGAACTGGTTGCCCGGTAAAAAAGTACTCCTGTCGCCGTGGTGGAGTTCGGATATCGACTGGCCCCTGCGCCGGATCACCGTGGACCTCACGCGGGACGCCATTCGCAACAGCCCGCCCTACGATCCGGCTCGGAATTACACGACCACCGAGTCGGTCGAGCTGCACAACTACTACGGCAAGCCGAAGTACCCGGGCGAGGACGAGGCGATTGGCGAGGCGGTGATTCGATCGGATAATTCGAATCCCCCCTGAGAGGCGGATCGATTTCGGAGCCTGGCCGGCACCGGCTTGGGGCATTAGGGCGGCGCGACTCAGGTAGGGGCGCAGACTTGCTGCGAACTATCCGAGTGCGCCGGGATTCCGTGGCCGGATGGAACGGGGGATTCCGCGCCTGGCGCGGAATGGGCGCAGCAAGACTGCGCCCCTACGCGGCCTCAGGCAGCGAGGCTTTGCCATTTGCCAGATGACGGTGTACATTGACGATCCCGTCTTCCCCGAAATTCCCCCATGAGGTGTTGGGGCGCCGAACCGGTTTCGCCTCCGCCGCCCGTGGCTACACTGCCGGTATGACCTCCATCGCCCATCCTTCGATCACCCGGACGGAGATTTCGATCGGCGCAGGCGTGACCCGCCTTCATGGCTTGCTGGAAGTGCCCGCCAATGCCGTCGGGTTGGTGCTTTTTGTCCATGGCAGCGGCAGCAACCGCCACAGCCCGCGGAACCAGCATGTCGCGGAAATCCTCCACCTGCGGGGCTTGGCCACGCTGCTCTTTGACCTGCTCACCGGCCCGGAACAACGACAGGACGCCCAGTCCGCGCACCTGCGGTTTGACATTCCCTTTCTGGTCCAGCGGCTCCAACGCACCAAGGCCTGGGTGATGGCGGATCCGCACATCGGCGGGCTGCCGCTCGGTTATTTCGGCGCCAGTACCGGCGCAGCCGCGGCGCTGGTCGGCGCGGCGGCCGACCCGGAGCACGTGCGCGCGGTCGTTTCCCGCGGCGGGCGGCCGGATCTCGCCATGTCGAGCTTGCCGTCCGTAACCGCGCCCACCCTCTTGATTGTGGGGAGCGACGATACCGAGGTGTTGGCCATGAACCGCCACGCATTCGGCCAGCTCGGGGGCAGGCGGCGGCTCGAGGTCGTGCCAGGCGCCGGCCATCTATTTGAAGAGCCGGGCACACTGGAAACGGTCGCCGAGCTGGCGGGCGATTGGTTTGCCGCCCATCTTTCGAGATGATGGATCGCGGCCACTATCGCGACCGCCGGGATGCCGGCCAGGTGCTGGCGTGGCATTTGTGCGCGCAGGACCTGGGCGATCATCCGGTCGTGCTGGCCCTGCCGCGAGGCGGGGTGCCGGTGGGAGCGGAAGTCGCCGCGTCGCTGGGCATGCCGCTGGAGGTCTTCCTCGTGCGCAAGCTGGGACTGCCCGGCAACCCCGAGCTCGCCATGGGCGCCATCGCCTCGGGAGGCATCCGCCTGCTGGACGAGGAACTGATCGCGCGGATGCGGGTGCCGGAATCCTTGGTCGCCGATGTCATCCGGCAGGAACAACTCGAGTTACGACGCCGGGAGGAAAAGTATCGGCCCGAAGGTCCGCTGCGCATCGAATCGCAACCCGTGATCGTGGTGGACGACGGCCTGGCCACGGGATTTTCCATGCGCGCGGCCGTCGCCGCCCTGCGGCAAACCGGCTGCTCCCGCATCACGGTCGCGGTGCCCGTCGGCGCCTCCGAGACGTGCCGGGAACTCGCGCATGAAGTCGACCTGTTGGTGTGCCCGTTGCGACCCGCGGACTTCGTGGCGGTCGGGGCGTGGTACAAGGATTTCACGCCGACCAGCGACGAGGAGGTGCGTGATTGCCTGGCCCGGGCGGGGCGCGACAACCCTCGATCCAACGAAGAGCCCGGTACCTGGCGCTGGAGCCATCGTTCCACGCCGACGTAAGTCATTTGACGCCGTGGGGGTGGCGCACACCATGAGGGGAGCTTCCAACCCCTCATGCCTTCCTATACCCTGAAAGTAAACGGGCAGGCGCGCACGATCAACGTGGCGGCGGATACGCCGCTCCTCTGGGCCTTGCGCGACCACCTCGACCTTGTCGGCACCAAATATGGCTGCGGCATGGGCCTCTGCGGCGCCTGCACCGTCCACGTGAATGGCGCGGCCGTGCGCTCGTGCCAGTTGCCCGTTTCCGCCGTCGGCAACACGCCGATCACCACCATCGAGGGCCTGGACCCGGCCGGCCACCATCCGCTGCAGGAAGCGTGGTGCGACCATGACGTGCCCCAGTGCGGCTACTGCCAGGCCGGCCAGATCATGGCCGCCGCGGCTTTCCTGAGGCAAAATCCTGCCCCGACCGACGCGCAGATTGACGACGCCATGGCGGGAAACTTGTGCCGGTGCGGCACGTACATCCGGATCCGGGCGGCGATCAAGGACGCTTCCGCCGCCCTCGCCACCGCCAAGGGAGGCGCCAAATGAAACCGACGACGCCCCAGGACGTTTCCCGCCGCGAGTTCCTCCGGGTCTCCGCGCTGGCGGGCGGTGGATTTGTCATCGGCTTTGCCGCCCCCGGCACCGTCCTTGCCGAAGCCGCCAACCTGCTGGATGACACGGCGAAGCAGTTCACGCCGAATCCGTTCATCAAAATCACTCCCCAGAACATCATCACCATCCTCGCCAAGAATCCCGAGACAGGCCAGGGCGTGAAAACCTCCCTGCCGATGATCGTGGCGGAGGAACTCGACGCGGACTTTTCGACCATCGTCATTGAACAGGCGGGCCTGCGCAGCGACGTCGGCGCGCAGTTCGCCGGCGGCAGCCGCTCCACGCCTGACAACTACATGCGCCTGCGCCAGGCGGGGGCCACCGCCCGCGCCATGTTGGTCGAGGCGGCCGCCCAGACGTGGGGCGTGCCCGCCGCCGAGTTGACCACCGAGAAGGGCAAGGTCCTGCACCCCGCGACCGGCCGTTCCCTCACGTACGGCCAACTGGCGACCAAGGCAGCCACCCTGCCCATTCCCGACGAGAAAACCGTCCGCCTGAAAAAAGAAGGCGAGTTCCGCGTCATGGGCTCCCGGGTGGGCGGCGTGGACAATCCCGCCATCGTCACCGGCCAGCGCCTGTTTGGCATCGACCAGAAATTTCCGGGCCTGGTATACGCCGCCTACGAGAAATGCCCCGTCTACGGCGGCAAGGTGATCAGCGCCAACACCGAGCGCATCAAGAAACTGCCGGGAATCCTCGACTGCTTCATCCTGGAGGGCACCGACAATATCAACGGCCTCAAGCCCGGCGTCGCGATCATCGGCAACTCCACGTGGGCGACATTTTCCGCCAAGAAGCAGTTGCTCGTCGAATGGGACGAGAGCGCGGGCGCGGGCCAAGGGACGGAAGCGTTCGCGGCCAAGGCGGCCGAACTCGCCAAAACCGGCGGAACCAATGTCCGCAACGACGGCGATGTCGCCGCGGCCTTTGCCTCGGCCGGCCAGGTCGTCGAAGCGGCCTATTCCTATCCCTATCTCAACCACGCCACCCTCGAACCCCAGGGCTGCACCGCTTGGATGCATGATGGCGGCATCGAGTGCTGGACCACCTCCCAGACACCCGGCTCAGGGCAGGACCTCGTCGCGAAGACCGTCAACCTCCCGAAGGAGAAGGTGAATCTCCACTTCGTGCGCGGCGGCGGCGGTTTCGGCCGACGGCTGGCCAACGACTACATGGCGGAAGTCGCGGCGATCGCGATGCGCACCAACGGCGCGCCCGTGAAGCTCACCTGGACCCGCGAGGACGACATGCGGCACGACTGCTACCACCGCCCGGGCGGGTTCCATTTCCTCAAGGGAGCCGTGGACGCGAAGGGCAGGATCAGTGCCTGGCATGATCACTTCGTCACGTTCGGATACAAAAGTACGGAGAAGCCCGCCGGGGGCGCCGATCTCAGCGCTGACGAACTGCCCGCTCGTTTCCTCCCGAACTTCCGCCTGGACCAGTCAATCATCTCCACGATCGTGCCATCCGGCCCGATGCGGGCCCCGCGCAGCAATGCGCTGGCTTGGACCTTCCAGAGCTTCATCGACGAACTGGCCCACGCCGCGAAACGCGATCCCGTGGAGGTCCGCTTGGAGCTGCTGGGTGAAGACCGCCAGGTGCCTCCCGCCGGCGGCCGCGGGGGTCCGCCGTACGACACCGCGCGCATGAAAGGCGTCATTCGGCTCGCCGCCGAAAAATCCGGCTGGGGCTCGCCGTTGCCCCGCGGCGAAGGCCGCGGCGTCGCGTTTCATTTCAGCCACTCGGGCTACGTCGCCATGGTGGCGCGGGTGTCAGTCTCCCCCGACGGCAACCTGCGTGTGCCCGAAGTCACCGCCGTTTGTGACGTCGGCCCGATCATCAATCTCAGCGGGGCCGAAAACCAAGTCGAAGGGTCGGTCGTCGACGGGCTGGGCGCCGTCTGGCTTCAGGAGATGACCTACGAGGAAGGCCGGGCGATGCAGAGCAATTTCCACGACTTCCCCCTGATCCGCATCAATGCGGCGCCGACCAGGATCGGGGTGCACTTCATCCAGAGTCCCGTGCCCCCGACTGGCCTCGGTGAGCCGCCCTACCCGGTCATCATGCCGGCAATCTGCAACGCCATCTTCGCCGCCACCGGAAAGCGGATCCGGCAATGGCCCATCAACAAATCGGACTTGAGCTGGGCGTAGTCGGACAGATTTGATGCCGGGTCGCCGTTGGCGGCGACCTTCCGCGCAAGGTCGGCGCAAGCGCCGACCCTACCTATTGGTTCGCGACGCCGAGCGGGCTGGGCGACCTCACCCTCCCCGCAAGGCCCGCACGCGCCGCATGTCGATCACCAGGTCATAGGTCCCGACCGCGGGGGCCGCCGGGCCGGCCGCCACGGTGTAGCTCGCGCCCTTGGGCAGACCGCCCGGAAATCTCTGCCGCACGGCGGCCTTGAACATTTCCGCGGCCACCTTCGGATCGCTGCTGGAGACCCAGCCAAACTCGTCCCGGTAAATCCGCTCCGTGCTCCGATCCGCGAGCGTCGGGGTGATGACGTATACCTTGAGGGCGGTCTTGATGTTCGCCCGGAGCGTCTCGTTCTTCATCATTTCCCATTCGGACTCCTGGGGCATGCCCAGCAAAACATGGGTATTGCGATTGGCCGCAAAGGCGACGGTCAGGAACACGAGGCCGATCAGGGGATACTCCAGCTTCGTCTTGACCTTCCAATCGGCAAGCAGCCCATGGCAGGCGTAGATCACGAGCACCAGGAACAGGCCGGACAGGGCGAAGAGGGTGCGGTAACCGTCGAAGCGCTCCGCGGCCGCCAGGCTGATCGCGTGCATCACGAACGGCATGGCGAACAGGCAGACTTTCCAGCGGCGCTTTTCCACGCCATCCACCAGCGAGAAACTCCGGCGAAAGGCCAGGCTGATCACCGCCACCACGCCGGCAATCGAGATACCGTAATAAACCGCGCCGAAATGGTTGTCGTCGGCCAGGGCGAACAGCGCCAGCGCATTGGGGAGCGGATGAGCGAAGAACCAGACGAGTTTGGTCAAGGGATTGGTGTCGAACCGCAGCCGGTCCGAAGGTTCGAACACGCCGTTGCTGAACAGGGAATGCACCAGCAGGTAGCCGAGCAGCAGCCCGGCCACGATTGTCGCCAGGTGGATCAGCGCCCACTTGAGATCGCTCAGCGGTTCGCGGCCGGTGCGCACCAAGTACACGCCGACCAGCGGCACGAGGGCGAACAGGACGTTCGACTGGTAGATCAGGCCCGCCGCGGTGTAGATCATCAGGCCGCCCGCGAGGGCGACGACGCGCTTCAGTCCGCCCCGCTCGATTTCGGTCTCGATCGCCGAGAATCCCGCCATCCCCAGCAATAAGGTCAGTGCCTGCGGCCAACCGGCCGCCGAAGCGACCACCGCTTGGGAAGCCGGCAGCAAGGCCACGCCCAATCCCACCGCGGCCGCTTCCACCTCGTTCCAGCCGGCCGTGTAGAGCTGCCGCCAGAGCACGACGGCGAGCACGGTCAGGAGCAACACGCTCGTCAGCCGCATGCACCACAGGAAGTCCACCTGGCCAACGGCGGCGTAGGAACTTTCGAGGAGCGCGCCATACAGGGGACGGCCCGCCGAGGCGGTGTACTTCACCAGCTTGCCCGGTTCCTCCTCCGCTTCGCGCAGGAAGCCGTAATCATCGCGCAACCCGTAATCCGGAAAAACCGTCTGCCAATACACGGTCAGCGGCAGCAGCAACAGAACATAAAGACAGATCCGGGTGCGCATTTACGAAAGGAACATTTCCTGCTGATCGTTCTGTGGCTTAATACCCAGAAAACGTCCATACCGTTCCACCCAGTCGTCAATTTTTTCCAAGTAATATACGGGATCATACGGCGCGCGCACTGGGTCGAAGCTCGCCAG
Source organism: Lacunisphaera sp. (assembly GCA_035549955.1). Taxonomy (GTDB): domain Bacteria; phylum Verrucomicrobiota; class Verrucomicrobiia; order Opitutales; family Opitutaceae; genus Lacunisphaera. Next base: position 14,177 of record DASZPS010000177.1, read on the forward strand.
CGGGCGCGCCCGCTGCCAGTCGGAGCTCTGGCCTTTGCTTTTTGCAATTATGTAGTAACTAACCCGCTCGCCCATGCGCGGCCGCGGGTTCAGCAGCAGGGCGACTTCGGCGGCCGCCCGGCGCGGTTTGCCGCCGCCGGCCACCCATTGCTCGTAGGCCTCCGGATTCTGGCCCAGGGTCTCGGATTTCGCGAGTTCCGCCACCGGGAGGGTCCGGCTTCCGATGGCTTCCCGCAGCCGCGTCACCTCCGCCGCCGGCGAATCCGGCGACACGCCGAGCAGGTGGGCGATCAACTGGTCGCCCAGCCGCTTGAGAAAGGGCTCGATGCCGCGCGACCGGAGCGCCGAGCCGCGCAAAGTCACCTCACCGTTCGCCGCCAACGCGTAATTCTTGGCCTTGTAACAGAACATCGCGTCGTAACTGCCATCGAATTCCAGCTCGATGCCGGGCGGCAGGCTGCGGCCGACGAGCGCCAGGAGTTCCTCCGGCTGGCTGAAATACTTCTCCGCCGAGAGGTAGATGCCATCGGTGTCCGCCTCGAGAATGACGCACCCGAGTTGCTCGAACTCCGTGATCAGCGCCTGCAATAATTCGCGGCCGCGGCGGGTGACTTCGGCGGCCAGTTCGCCATCGCCAAACCGGGCCGCGGAAAATCCCAGGTAACCGTAGAACGAGTTGATCAGGATCTTGAACGTGGCCTGCCGGGCCTGGGCCTCGTCGCGTTCGGCGGCAGTCGGGGCGGACTTCGCGAGCTGCTTGTACTTGAGTCGGTACTCGCGCAGCCGGCGCAGCATCGGGATGAAGACACCGAGCGTATCGCTGCGGGGATTTCGCCCAATCAGCAGCAGCAGGCTCGGATACAGCGAGGCCACGTCGAAATGGAGCACGTGCTTGAAAACCCCCTCGTGGAAACTCCGGGTGAATCCGCCTTCGAAGGAAGCAATCTCGACCGGTGCCGGACAGGCCGCGCGGGCGTGGTAATATTCCTCGAGAAACAGGAGGTCGATCTTGCCGGCGGTGCCGCGCAGCGCGGCTTCCTGCAGCAGGAGCGGAAACGCCCGGGCCTGCTCGAAATAGGTTGGCAGCAGCACCTCCGCCAGTCCCTTGGTTTCGCGGAGATCGTCGGCGAGATACGCGAGGAATTGCTCCCGGTTTTCCCGGAATGCCTGCTGGATTTGCGCCCCGGCGATGTAGGTCCGGCCTTCGCCCGACTCGGGGGTGAGGCCGAAATAAACCGCGGCATCCTTCAGGCCATAGGAAGTCATCTCGCGGGCGGTCAGGTCGTACTGCTGCACGAGCAAATAGGTGTCGACGACGGCCCGGCCCGGCATGTCACAGCGCGGAAAATCGATCCAGCGCTCGGCAATCCGCAGCTTGCTGTTGCGAAACTCGGCGGGCAGGCCGAACCGGCCCCACGCGCAGGGCACCTTGTGGCGCTTCGCGCGCTGCCGGAGGTAGTCGAGATCGAATTTAAACAGGTTGTGGCCCTCGACGACGTCAGGGTCGAGTTCGCGCAGGACATCATTGAAAGCCAGGAGCAATCGCTTCTCGCCGGCGTCGGTCTCCTCCCCGAGCGTCAGCAATTCACGCCTGCCCCCGCACTGCAAGCCGATGGCCAGCACGCGGTCCAAGGGGTTGCGCGGATCGCTGAAGGCGCCCGTCTCGGCCGCGCCGGTCTCGATGTCGAGCTGGCAGCGGCGCAACTGCGCGAAGGGCAGGTCGGCGTACAGGCGGGCGCGTCGCTGCAGCAACCACTGGCTCTCGTACGGCTTCAGCACGTCGATGGCGGCGCCATCCCGCACCTGCTTGAAAAACAGTTCGAAGGTTTCCAGCGACGGCGCGTGCGCCAGCCAGCGGAAAGTCCCCTCGCCCCTTAATTCCTCGTATGCGACGCCTTCGTGCGGCACCTGGCTGCCCAGCCAGGCAAAGGGCCGGAACTCCCCGGCGGCTTCACGCCGGCCGCCTTCCGGCGTGGCGTAACATGCGTGCGCCTTTCCGTGGTCGTCGACCCAGAGCCCGCAAAGCGTTTCGGTCATCGGGCCTCAGAACGGCCGCAGGTACACCATGAACAGCGCCACTGTGATCAGGACCAGGGCAACCACGCTGAAGACCCCGCGCATTTCGGTCTTCCGGTACGCCATCCCCGCCAGGCCGGAGAGGAAAAGCCAGCAGATCAGTTTCACGATCACCCAGCCGGTCGAAATCGGGATCTTCAGGATGCTCAGCATGCCAAAACCACTGACGAGCAGGAGCAGGGTGGCGATCCCGGTGATGATCATCGTGCGCTTCTTGTTCACGGGATCGGGATTGGCGAACGCCATGAACGTATGCGCGGTCAGCACGATCAGCGACAGCAGGTGCAGGATGTGGTAATAGGGCAATCGTTCCATGGCGGGTGGAGGGAAAATAAAGACACCCCGCAATTGTGCCGTGGCACCTAAAGGCTCATGTCCTTTTTATGTTTAAGGTGGGCGCCGCCCGCCGCATTTCAGCCTTCCGGTTTACGGCCTGGCCTTCATGCGGCTGTTGGTAGCTCCCAAATGATTACAAAGGAAAAGAGCGTGTAAAAAGGCACCTCGAACACTGCAGGGTGTCGGCGGGGAAACTACCCCCCACGCGTCCCCCGTCAAACGCGAATCCTCCGAAAGCGAAATAATGATTTACGAAATGTGATTTCTGCTGTCGGAACCAAGTCGCGAAGCCACCGGCCATCGAGAAGGGAGCTGCGCAATCCGGACTCCCCTCACTCCCCCGCCGTCGGGTTCAGGTGCTCCAGGATGATCTTCTGGACCTGGTCAAGAAACGTGTACGCGGCGAACGGCAGGCGCAGGTTCTCCGGGACTTCCGCCACCGGCGCGTCCTCGTCCTCCATGATTTCGACCGGCAGTTCGTGCAACCACCGGTTCGCGATCCGGATTCTCAGCGCCGCGCAGCCGCGCAGCAGCGACTCGCAATTGTTCGAATCGATGGAGATCGCGCCGTCGGTGAAGAAATCCGAATCAAACAGGCCCAGGAGCGCCCGCACATCGCTGTTTTGCGCCGCCATCAGCTCCTGCGTCCACGTTTCGATGAATTCGACATCCTCCTCGGGAAAATTCGCGCGGATGGCCAGGGTCGAGCGCAGGTCGTCGGCCGCATGCTTGATCACGTCGAGCAACGGCGCCACGGCGCTGATGTTCAGCTTGATTTCAACCTGTTTCATGGCGGGGTCGGCGAGCATTCCCGGGCAACACCCCCCGCCCTGCGGGCACCCCTCTCGAGAGGGGACCCGAACCCATGCTTTCGGCGCTTCCCGCTGGAGAGGGTGGCGCGGAGCGCCGGGGTGCGTCAGGCTGCTTCATCCGGCTGGATGATGGCGGTCAGGTGCCATTGTTGCAGGGCAAACATGTAGGCTTCGGCCTGTTCGCGGTTGCCGGTCCAGACAATCGAACGGCCGGTTTCGTGGATCTCGAGCATGTGCTTGCGCGCGCGGGCTTCCTCCATGCCGAGGACGCGGCGCAGGACCATGACCACATAGCCCATCCGGTTGGTGTCATCGAGCACCACGAGATGCCAGAACTCGGACCGCTGGGGCCGCGGCGTCGTTTCCGGGCGGACCTTCGGACGGGTCGTGGCTTTGGGATCAATCATGCTTGGCGAATCGCGGTTTGGATGGCGTCGGCGAGCGCTTGTTCCGCCCCGGCAATGGGCACCTTGGACACATCCTTCGCGGTGCGCCACTTCATTTCAAAGATGCCCTCCTTCAGGCCCCGGCCACCGACGGTCAGGCGCAGCGGCAGGCCGATGAGGTCCGCATCCTTGAATTTCACGCCGGGCCGCTCGGCCCGGTCGTCGACCAGCACATCGGCGCCCGCAGCCTCGGCAATCGCGGCCAGTTTCGCGCACAATTCCTTCGCGGCTGCATCCTGCGGATCGAGGTTGACGACCAGCACCTGCCAGGGCGCAACGTGCCACGGCCAGATGATGCCGTCGGCGTCGTTGCTTTGCTCGATGACCGCCTGCAGCGTGCGGCTGATGCCGATGCCGTAGCAGCCCATCACCATCGGATGGCTCTTCTTCTGGTCGTCGGTGTAAACCGCCCCGAATTTTTCGGAATATTTCGTCCCAAGCTTGAAGATGTGCCCGACCTCGATGGCGCGGGCGATCTTGAGCGGGTGACCGGACTTGGGGTCGGGCTCGCCGGCCCGCACGGTGCGGAAGTCGCCGAATTTGGTGATCTCGAGGTCGCGCCCAACGTTTACGTTGCGCAGGTGGAAGCCGTCCTTGTTGGCGCCGGTGGTGCCGTTGCCAACAAGGCGGATGGCGTGATCGGCAAAGATGCCGGCCAGCGCGGCGGGATGCTTGATAGTCCCACGAACCGTGCCGAGGCTGCCCGGCTTCGCGCCCATCACCGGCTCGATTTCCTCGGGCGTGGCCGGGCGCCACAGTTGGAAGCCCAATGACCCAAGCTTGGCCTCCTCGAGATCGTCGCAGCCGCGCAGGACGACCAGGAACGGTTTCCCATCGCCCATGTAAACGAGGGTTTTGAATTGTTTGTCGGCTGGCACGCTGTAAGGCGCCGCCGCGAGCGCCGCGATGGTGACAATGCCGGGCGTGGCAAATTCCTCGAGCGCGCCGGCCGGCGAAGCGTCAACGAGGTCCTTGGGCACGATCCCGCTGGTGGCCTTCTCGCGGTTGGCGCTGTAGCCGCTCTCGTCGCAATACACGATGTCGTCGTCGCCGACCGGCGCCGGCACCATGAACTCGTGGGAAAAGCTGCCGCCCATCACGCCGGTGTCGGCCTCGACGGGGATGGTCTTGAGTCCGCAACGCGAAAAGAACGCCGTGTAGGCGCGCTTCATCTTGTTATAGCTCTCAATGGCCGCCTCGTCGTTTACGTCAAAGCTGTAGGCGTCCTTCATCACGAACTCCCGCGCCCGCATCAGGCCGTAGCGCGGGCGGATCTCGTTCCGGAACTTCGTCCCGATCTGGTAGAAATTCTTCGGCAGGTCGCGGTAGCTGGTGATCTCCGTCTTGACCAGCGGGGTGATGACTTCCTCGTGGGTCGGGCCGAGGACGAATTCCGGCTCCTTGCTCCGGCCCTTGCCGGCGCCGGCGTGATCCACGCGGTACATGATCTCGCGCGCCGCGGCCCAGCGCGGGCCGTCCACCCAGTTCTCCACCGGATGGATAAACGGCATCGACAATTCGATGGCACCCTCCCGGTCCATCTCCTCGCGGCACAGCTGGCTGATCTTGTGCATGACCCGCAGGCCCGCGGGCAGGAAGGTGTAGAGCCCGCCGCCGAGCTTGCGCACCAAACCGGCGCGGAGCAGGAGCTTGTGCGAGGCGATCTCCGCATCGGCGGGACTTTCCTTGAGCGTGGGAATGTAAGTCTGCGACCAATACTTCATTTGAGCCCGGCAACAGAGCAGCCCGGGCTCCGCGGCGCAACAGGTATTTGAGCCAGACGCTTCGCCAATCCCGGGGACTATCAGTCGCGCCGATCGGCGCCCACGAGCCTGATTCCCGCATGGCCGGGCATTCGACCGCAGCCAATCCGCTTGAGGTCCGATCCCCGGTTCTGTTGTCTGCCACGGCATGTCCGCCGCGCAACATCGCCCCACCCCCAAGCCCTGGCCCATGAAGTGGATCGTGGCGGCGATTGTCGTGTTCGTCGTCGGCTATACGCTCGTGAATTTCCTGTATCGCAAACCGGGCCCCGCCTACCGCCCCTACCAGGATGCCCAGGATCGGGCCACGGTCGCCCGGCTCCTGGCCGCGGGATGGCACAAGCTTCCGGTCGATACCCGCCGCCCGGTGGAAAGACCCGGCTCGACCGAGGCCCCGGCCGCGATCTCCCGCGAATTTCCCGGCCTTGGCTCCGACCTCACCGGCAAATTCGCCGAGGCGCCCAAGCTGCTGGCCAGCATCGACAGTGTCGTCGCGCCGGCCACGGTGACGCATGGCGCCGACTACAGCCTTTACTTCACCGCCAGTCTCGCGGACCAGCGGGCCCAATTCGACCAACTCACCCTCTTCCAGCGCGGCAACGAACTCGTGCTGATCCCGACCATTGAGAACCTGCCGGGGCCCGCGCTCATGAGTCGGTGGAGCGATGCCAGTTATGGCACGACGTTTCCCACCACTTCACTGCCGCCAGGGCGCTACACCGCGCGCATCGTCGCGCGGGGGCCGGCGGCCGCGTGGACATTCACGGTGAAATGAAATTAACGCGGGAAATCCAGGCCGGCAAACTCCACGCGCTGCCTTTGCCTCCCTGCTTCTTCGTGCCGTCTGTTTCCCCCATTGACGACGCGCGCGCGATGCCTGATTAGAATGTTGCATCGATGAGCAACGGCGCCGACATCAAACCGACCGACCTGCGCGGCATCCTGAAATACGTCCCCCGGTTTCAGGGCCAGACCTTCGTCATCGCCCTGGACGGCATCATCGTCGCGGACGATAATTTCCCGAATATCCTGATCGACCTGTCCGTGCTCCGCAGCCTCGGCATCAAGATCATCATCGTCCACGGCATTGGCCACCAGATCGAGGAACTGTCCCGGACGCGCAAGATTCCCATCACCGATATCCAGGGCACCGGCGTGGCGGACGCCGCCACCCTCGACCTGGCCATCCGCGCGTCCTCGCGCGTGACGCACCTCGTGATCGAGGGTCTCACCCAAAACGGCCTGAAGGCCGCCCTGACCAACGCCATTCGCGCCGTGCCGATTGGCATCATCAAGGGCGTCGACCATCAGTTCACCGGCCGCGTGGACCGGGTGGACAAGGAATTCCTCGCCCAGTTGATCGAGTCGCAGGTCGTGCCCGTCGTAAATCCCATCGGTTTCGACCGTGACGGCCGGCCGCTGCGGATCAATTCCGACCTGATGGCCGCCGAATTGGCCGAGGCCCTCAACGCCACCAAGATCATCTACCTCACCCCGCACGATGGCCTCGAGCTGAACGGCAAGCTCCAGCACCAGATTTCCGCCGCCACGCTGCGGGGCATCCTGGAGAGCAAACCCGAATCCATCAACGAGCCGATGCGCGGCACCGCCGTCCATGCCGTGAAGGCCGTGGAGACCGGGACGCCGCGCATCCACCTGCTCGATGGCCGGCTGATGGACGGCCTGCTCAACGAGATCTTCTCCAACGAAGGCGTCGGCACGCTCATCCACGGCAACGAATACCAACAGATCCGCCAGGCCACGAAACGCGACGTCCGCGCCATCTACAATCTCACGCGGCAGGCCGTGAAGCGCGAGGAGCTGCTGTACCGCACTCAGGCGGCCATCGAAAAGAACATCGACGATTTTTTCGTCTTCGAAATCGACGAGAACATCATCGCCTGCGTGTCGCTGAAATTCTATCCCGACAAGCCGAAGTTCGCCGAGGTGGGCTCGTTGTACGTCATGCCTTTCTACCATCATCGCGGCATCGGCAAGAAGATGGTCGATTATGCCTGCATGATTGCGGGCGAGCGTGGCGCGACCACGGTCATCGCCTTGTCCACCCAAGCAATCTCTTTCTTCACGTCGGTCGTCGGTTTCGAGGAGGCGGAGAAGGACGTGCTGCCGGAGTCGCGGCTTAAAGCCTACGAGGAAAGCGGACGCAATTCACGCGTGCTGGTCCGAAAGCTGTAGCCAGGCCGCCGGCGCAGTCCGGGCGTTCAATAGTGTGAAGGGAAAAGGACAAAATGACACTGGCTTGGCCGGGCATTCGGATTAGCTTGGTTTTGATCCCCCACTAACATGCTCCCTGCCGCCCTTCCCCCCCGCAGAGTCGGCCGTGCGTTGGCCGCCCTTTTGACCCTCACCTTCGCGTTGCCCCTTTGGCCGGCCGACGACCAGGCGCCCAAAGAGTATTCGGTTTTCGTCGGGCAGGACGTTTCCGTCGTTCGCAACGGCAAGCACCTCCGGGTGGTCGGCGCCCAGAAGAAGGCCGTGGAAGTCCTGATCGACGGCAAGCTGACGATTATTCCGCTTTCCGAGGCGAAGGATCTCCAATTGGATCGCGGCGTAAAGCTCAGCAATGTGCACGCCACCATTGAAAATGTGCGCGGCGCCCAGGGCGAAAGCCGGATCCAGGCGGCCGCGGAGATGGAAAGCATGATCACCGGCATGTATCTCCAGGATGCCGCCGAGGACCAGCGGCAGGCCGTCCTGGGGGAAGCCGTCGAGGCGGGCATCTTTGCGCAGCGCCCGCAGCCTGGCCTGCCCAATGGCGAAGTGGCGCCGCAGAACCCGGCGCTGGCCAGTTCGGCCGACAACACCGCCCTCACCCAATTGCCGTCGCTCGAGCGAAACATCGACATCTCCGCCAAGCTCCGCACCGACATCAACGGTAACAAGAGCGAAGCCGCGGGCGGTCTCGACGACACGGGCTATAATGTTTCCTTCCAGGTCTCCGCCCCAACTCCGCTGGAGCAATGCCACCTGGCGGTAATTTCCGAATACACTCTGCCGGGCGATACCAACCTGACGCTCACCAGCGTCACGATCCAGCCCATCGCCGACCTCAACCCGACCCCGCGGAAAGTGACCTGCGAAGTGCGCCGCTTTCCGCCGGGCGCGAAGATCAAGGGCTACCGCATCGCCCTGTATTCGCGCGGCCAGGAAATTGTCACCAACCTCTCCTCCCGGCGCACGGATGTGACCCGGGACGAAGCGGTGCTTTTCATGACGATGGATTATCTTTCCAAGCACCCGAACGAAACCCGTCCGCCGGCGCCGATCTTGATGGTACCCCGCACGGAGTTCATCGCGCGACTGGGCTCGACCCCGCTCGACCAGGTAATCTATGCGCGGGTCGGCAAGGACGGGAAGATCATCAGGCTTTCGACGGACGCGAAAGGCTCCTCCCAGCTTCCCCCCGAACTCAACGGGGCCATCGACCAGGTTGCATTTGCCCCGGCACTGGAAAAGGGCAAGCCCGTCGAGGGCGTCGCCAAGCTCAAGCTGGCCGACCTCGTGGCCAGCAACTGACCGGCTGGAGCGCGCTGACCCCAGCACGCCCGGCCCGGACAGATCGCCCTGAGCCGGAATCATGCAATTGAAGCGCCGTTTCGCTCGGTAGCGAACCGACCGAAAGGTGGTCGTCGATTTCCATATCGACGACAAGGACTCACGAGGCGTGCGAACCTGGCGTCGGTGTGGAAACCGACGCCCACCAACTGCATGATCCCGCCTGAGTCGTCGAAACCGCCGTGATGCGCAGGGGCACGATTCGAGCAGGTCCGTGCAATCCGTGGTTGAAGATTTTCCCCATCGTCACTTTCGCGTGGCGACCTTGCCGCCGGCGACCCAGACGATCAGCCCGACAACGCAAACCAGCGCGACCGCCGCGGCGGCCGCGAAACTTCCCAGCATCAGCATGGCGTGAATGAAACCGTTCATGGCAACTCTGCCCTAGACGTCCAAACCGCCCGGATGTTTCACGCACCGTGTGCTCACATTGCTTCATCTGGACTTAATGAACGGGGCTTAATCGGCACGTCTTCGTGGCGCAGGGCGGCGCCGCTGCGGCTGCCAGGAATGCAGGGTGGGCGCCGGCGCCGGCCCGGCACGCAAGGTCGGACCAAGGTCCGACGCTCCATCGCACACCTGCTCCTCAGCAAAACCGATGCAGTTGAAACCGACGTTCGGAGGAAGAATGAGCACACCAAAAGGTGGAGCGCGTTGCTCCCCAACGCGCCGAGGACGTCCGCTGCGTGCAAAGCGCCCTGGGGAGCAGGTCGCTCCACCATCAACTGCAAGGTCCCAGCTCAGACCACGATTCCGGCAATGGTCGCCGATAGGTACGAGGCCAGCGTGCCGCAGAGGAGAGCCTTGAGCCCAAGCTTGGCCAGGTCGGCCCGGCGTTCCGGGACGAGGGCGCCGATGCCGCCGATCTGCATGCCCACGCTGCTGAAGTTCGCGAAACCGCAGATGGCGATGCTGAGGATCAGGAGTCCCTTTTCGGTGACGATGGGCACGCTCTTGTTCGTCAGGTTTTGGAACGCCACGAATTCGTTGATCGTCAGCTTTTGGCCCAGGAGGGTCGCCACATTGTTGACGTCGGCGGTGGGCACGCCCATCGCCCAGGCCATCGGGTAGAACAGTTTCCCGAAGATCCAATTCAGGGAGAGGTTGAATGCGGGATTAAACACGTGGCCGATCGAAAGCAGGATCCAATCGATGCAAGCGATGACCGCGATGAAGCCGATGAGCATCGCGATGACGTTCAGGGCGATCTTGAAGCCGTCGCCCGCGCCGTGGGAGACCGCGTCGATGACGTTGCTGTAGTCGCTCTTCACCTCGAGTTTCACCGTGCCCATCGTCTGGCTCTCCTGCGTCTCGGGGAAGACGATCTTGGCGATGACCAGCGCGCCCGGCGCGGCCATGAGCGAGGCGGTGATGAGCTTGGGGGCCAGATCCATGCCGGCCGCCGCGCCCATGTTGGCGTAGACGACCAGGATGCCACCGGCGATGCACGCCAGGCTGCCGCTCATGGAAGCCAGCAACTCACTGTTGGTCATGCCGCTAAGGTAGGGCCGGATCATCACCTGCGCCTCCACCTGGCCGACGAACGCGCTGGCCACGTTGCTCAGCGATTCCGCGCCGCTGACGCGCATGATGAAGTTCATGGCCCGGGCGATGACCGCCACAACCCGCTGCATGATGCCGAAGTGATAGAGGATCGCGACCAGCGCGCAGACCAGCACGATCGTCGCCGTGACGTTGAAGGCGAAAACGAAGCCCCCGGAGACGTAGTTCCCGGTTTTGCCAAACTGGTCGACGATGATGCCCCCGCAGACGAAGGCCGCGCCCTGCCGGGCGAACTCCTCGAGCTTGCCGATGCCATGACCGAGCAATTCGAAGAATTTTGCCACGGGACCGACCTTGAAGATCAGCAGGGCGATCACCGCCTGGAACACGATGCCCGTGACGACCAGCCGGTAGTTGATGCGGGTGCGGTTGTTCGAAAAGGCGAACGCGATGCCGAGGATGAGGGCGATGCCGAACAGGCCTTGTAGGCGATCCATGGGTGGTAGGACAGGTTGTGGGCTGCGACGCGCGACGGCGGACCCTGCGCGAAGCCCGGCGGGAGTTCAATCCCGGAACGCGGGCTCCAATTCAGCAATGCCGCCCCGCCAGCGTCGAGTCTGGCGTCCCACCGGGTTTTCGTGTAGCCGCTGGGAAACAGATGAAGCGATTCTTCACGCGACTTTGGTGGGCGGCAAAGTTTGCTGCCGTGGGCTTTTGCCTGACTCGCCTCATATGGTGGTTGGATGACCCGGCAAAGCAGACAAGCACGGACTCCTCAATCGGGCTGGCGGGGGTTTTAATTCCCTTCGGAATCATCTGTTCATTCGGCAGGTCGGGCAAGGAATCGAACCAGCGACTACCGCCCGTCTGACTACCGTAACGTCGCGAACGCCAGGCTGGCCGCGAAGCCGAGGAAGACCACCCCCAGAGCGCGGTCGATCCAGTGGCCGTGGCGCAGGAAGCTCCGCCGCACTTCCTCCTGCGTGAAGACCACCGACACGAAGCTAAACCACAGCGCGGTGGTCACCACCATCCAAAGGCCGTAGCCCACCTGAATCCACTTCGGCGTAGTGATACTCACGGCCAGCGGAAAAAGGGAAATGAAGAAGAGCGCGGCCTTGGGATTGGTCACATTCACCAGAAAGCCAGTGGCCCAAGCGGCGCCCGCCGTCGGAGCCGTTGCCCCGGTCGAAAGGTCAACGTCGCCGCTTCTGGGCTTGGCGCGCAGCGCGCCCACGCCCACCCAAGCCAGGTAGGCCGCACCGAGCCATTTCACCGTGGTCAGGGCGGTGGCTGACTTCTGCAGGAACAACCCGAGCCCAAGCAGGCAATAGGTGATATGGACCGACAGCCCGCAGCCAATGCCGATGCTGGTCCACAAGGCGGTGGCCCGGTCATGCCGCAGGCTTTGCCGGAGAACGATGGCGAAGTCCGGTCCAGGGCTCACCACGGCGAGCCCGTGCGCCACGACAATGGTCAGGAACTCGGGCCAGTAGGACATGGCTTACATTGATCCACGCGAGGAACGCTCCCCTTGCGCATCGGCCCCGGTTGGTTGCACTGGATCGTTCTCGTAATCGTCATCATTCTCATTCTCTCCTCTGCCCGCACGAGAACGATTGGGAGAACGAGAACGATGGCGGCTCCGCCGTCTCAAACCCGCGACTTGGCGCCTTCGCGGAGTTCCATGTCCTGCGGCACGGTGCTGAGCGCCTCGGCAAGTGTCGAGAGGCCTTCCTTCACCTTGAAGAGGCTGTCCTGGTGAAGCGTCTTCATGCCGTTCTTCATGCAGATGCGCTTCAACTCGGCGGTCTCGGCCTCCTTGTTGATCGCCTCGATCAACTCCTCGTTGTTGACGAGCAATTCGTGGATGCCGACGCGGCCCTTGTAGCCGGTGTTGTTGCACTTGGTGCAGCCCTTGGGATTGGCCTTGTAGATCTGGCCTGACCAGCCAATGGCCCGCTCCAGCATGTCCTTCTCGCGGCCTTCCGGCTGGTACGCCTGCCGGCAGACCTTGCACACGCGCCGCATCAGGCGCTGGGCGCACACGCAAACCAGGGACGACGAGATCATGAACGGCTCGATGCCCATGTCCGTGAGGCGGGCGATCGTGCTCGGGGCGTCGTTGGTATGGAGCGTGGAAATGAGCATGTGGCCGGTGAGCGCGGCCTCGACGGCGATGTTCGCCGTTTCCTTGTCGCGAATTTCGCCCACGAGGATGATGTCGGGATCCTGGCGCAGGAAGGCGCGGAGCGCGGCGGCGAAAGTGAGCCCGATCTGCCGGTGCATCTGCATTTGATTGATGCCGGGCAGCGTGTACTCGATCGGATCCTCCGCGGTGCGGATGACCACATCGGGCGTGTTCACTTCGTTCAGCGCCGAGTAGAGCGTCATCGACTTGCCGGAGCCCGTCGGTCCGCAGTGGAGGATCATGCCGTAAGGCTGGCGGATGCACTCGCGATAGGTGGCAAGGTTGGCCTCGGTGAAACCCAGCGCCGGCAACGGCAGCGTGGACTTCTGCTTGTCGAGGATACGCATGACCACGCCTTCACCGTGGTTGAGCGGGGCCGTCGAGACGCGGAGATCGATGTCGATGTTCTTCTTGTTATACTGCTTGAAGACGATGCGGCCGTCCTGCGGCAGGCGGCGCTCCGCAATGTCCAGGTTGCACATGATCTTCAGGCGGGCGACAAGCGCGCCGGCCACCTTCGCGGGCAGGCGCAGCTTTTCCTGCGTCAGGCCGTCAATGCGGTAACGGACCACCATCTCCTTCTCCCACGGTTCGACGTGGATGTCGGAGGTGCCCGCAAAGTAGGCGTCCTCGATGATGCGGTTGGCGAGCTGGATGATGGGCGCGGAATCCTCGTTCTCGAGATCCTCGTCCTTGATCTCGGTCTCCTCCTCGTCGAACTGGGCGCCGAGCTGGTCGACCACGTCGGAGAACTGCACCTCGTCGTGAACCGCGTCCTTCTTGAGCTTTTCGCGGATGTCGGCCTCGCGGCCGAGCAGGCGCACCACGCGCTGGCCGGTCTTGTCCTGGATCTTGGACGCGACGGTCGTGTCGAAGGGATTGGCGAACGCGACGAGCAGGAAGTCGCCGACCTGCCCGACCGGCAGGATCATGTTCTTCTGGCAGAACTCGAGGTCGATCTTCTCGAAGGTCGTCGTATGGACGCGATAGCGGGCGACGTTGTAGGGCGCGAGGCCCAGCGCGCGGCACTTGGCCAGCAGCAGCTGGAACATCGTGATGTGATGGTCCGCCTGCAGAATCTGGTCGAGCTGGTCGCCCGTCGGCTCATCGGGCCGGGCCAGGAGCACGGATTTTTGCTCCGCCGTGAGCTTTCCCATCTCCTCCAGCTTGTCGATGATCTGTGTCTGGGTGCGTCCGAGAGGCATGGCCTAGTGGGTGGTAGCGGGCTTGTTCGAGGTGCCCGGGAAGGGAATGTGGCTGGTCGGATTGACGGGAAGCCCGCTGCCGGGTCCGGGGGCGGCCGGCGCGTTCGGCGCGGCCGAGGGCACGCTTGGCTTGCTGCCGGTGGCGAAGGGATTGCGGGTGCCGGGCTTGCCCTTGTTCGCGTCGCCGCGTTCCGCGGTCACGCGATCGAGAAAATCCGCGATGATGTCCATCGTCGTGGCCTGCCAGATGATCTGCCCGCCAAGTTTCTTCTCCCAGTGGCTGCGCACAGCCGGGCTCAGGTAGTAGGCCGTGGCGACAAAATGGAAATCCTCCTCGCGGTCGAAAGGCACGCTCCAAGTCGCCCAGCAGGCGTCCAGGTCGATCTCCTTCTTGACCTCCTCCGGCACCTCGTAGCCGCGCAGGTCGACGACCCCCACCCCGTGGTCGTCCACCACATGGTGCAGCAAGTCCTCCTCGCGCATCACTTTCTTCTCGTAGACGAGGATGCTGAGCACGGAACTTTGCCTCACCTGCCCGGAAGCCGCCACTTCGAGGAGGCGCTCGTTGGCCGCCTCGAGGTCCTCAAACTTCACGAGATTGTGCTCAATCAACGCCGACCCGAGCAGCCGGTTGGCCCGCATCAGCAGGGGGCGGTATTCGGTGGGGGCCATACTCATAGCTATTAGGTTACGTGCCGGACAGGGGTTGGCGATTTCTTTTCTTTGGCTCTCATGCGGCGCACCCGCTTTAACAATTCCTTGCGGAGCTTCGGGATGCCCTCCTCGGAGAGACACGAAATCGGTATGATATCGGCCTTCGGATGGCGGGTCTTGAATTTTTTCAAATTCGCAACCGCCGCGGGCTCGTCCATTTTGTTTGCCGCGACCAAGCGCGGCTTATCCAGCAGAGCGGGATCGTACAATTCGAGCTCCTTGAGCAGCTGTTTGTAGTCATCGCGCGGATCACGGGTGTCCGTGCCCGCCATGTCGACAATCACTAGCAATATCTTGCAGCGCTCGATGTGCCGCAGAAAACGGTGGCCGAGTCCCTTGCCGTCGGCCGCCCCGGCGATGAGCCCGGGCACGTCGGCGAGGACGAGCCGGTCGTACTCCTCGGGAAACACCATGACACCGATCTGGGGATGAAGCGTCGTGAATGGATAAGGCGCGGTCTTCGGCCGGGCATTGGTGATGAGGTTCGTAAGCGAGGATTTCCCGGCGTTGGGAAAGCCCACCAGGCCAACGTCGGCGATGCTTTTCAGTTCCAGGCGAAATTCGCCGATCTCGCCCGGTTCGCCAGGTCCCGTCTTGGTTGGCGCCCGGTTGGTCGACGACTTGAACCGCGTGTTGCCGAAGCCGCCCTTGCCGCCCTTGAGCAGGATGAACTCCTCGCCGTCGTGCAGGATCTCCGCGACCTTTTCGCCCGTTTCCTTCCGATATGCGATGGTGCCGAGCGGCACGCGCAGGACCGCGGGACGGCCCTCCTTGCCGTTGCAGTCCGATCCCAAGCCATGTCCGCCGCGCTCGCCGTCCCAGTGCGGCTTGTATTTGAAATCGACCAGGTTGTTCTGGTCATGGTCGCCCCGCAGGATCACGTCCCCGCCCTTCCCGCCGTCGCCGCCGTTGGGCCCGCCCCACGGCTCGTATTTCTCGCGGCGGAAGCTGCGGCAGCCGCGGCCGCCGTCGCCGGCGTGGGCCTTGATGGTGGTTTCGTCGATGAACATGTTGCGAAGGTTATCGTTTGGGAGCTGAGAGTTGGGAGCTTCCGGATGTCGAAACAGTGCCCCGGGTCTCTCAACTCTCAACCCTCATCTCTCAACTGTGAACCCTCGGCTCACAAGGCCACCTTGATCCCCTTGCGGAGAAAGGTCGGCACGTCGAGATCCTGTCCCTCGAAGAGGTTGCGGTCGGATTTGTCGAAGGCACCGCGGTTCTCCGCCGGCTCGCCTTGGAAACCAAATTCCTCCTGCTGCGGTTTGTTGACGTGCACGGCCGCGGTCGCGCGCGCGCCGGTGGCGTCGGTCGTGACGGTCGTCCGGACATTCGTCATGTCCGCGGCGGCGCTGGTCGCCGTGACCGCCGGCTTGTCGGGCTTGCTCCGCAGGGGCGCCGGCGCGGGCCGGCGGACAAAATTGCGGCTGCCCACCTCGGTGGTGCCCATGACGCAGATCTCGACGCGGCCCTGCAGCGCCTCGTCGATCGCGGCACCCATGACCACGTGCGCCTCGGGACCGAATTGCTCGGTGACGGCGGACATGAGTTCGTTGACCTTGGTGAGGGTGAGGTCCGCGCCCCCGGTGATGTTGACCAGCAGGCGGTCGGCCCGGCGGGCGTGCTCGGGCGTGTGGAGCAGCGGGCAGTTCTTCAAGTCCTGCAAGGCGGCCTCGGCGGGATTCTCCCCGGTGCCGACGCCGAGACCGAAGAGCGTCTTGCCACCGCGGTGCTGGAACACTTGGCGCACTGCCGCGAAATCCACGTTGATCAACCCGGTGCGCGACAGCATCGCCCAGATCGATTTCACGCCGCGGCCGATCCACTCGTCGGCCCGCGCAAAGGAGTCGAGCACGCTCGTCTGCTCGGTGCCTTCCTGGAGCAGCATGTCGTTGGCCAGGGGAATCACCGCGTCGCAGACGCGGCGCAATTCGGCCAGGGCCTCCTCGGCCTGCTTGCGGCGGCGTCCACCCTCGAAGGTGAACGGCAGGGTCACGAACGCGATCACGACGGCGCCGGCCTCCGCGGCGAGCTGCGCAATGATGGGCGCCGCGCCGGAACCGGTGCCGCCACCCAACCCCGCCACGAGGAAAACCAAGTCGGTGTCCCGCACGACCTCGGCGATCTTGTCCGCATCGGTCTCGGCGGCGCGCCGGCCGAGCTCGGGGTCGCCGCCCGCGCTGAGGCCGCGCGTCTGCGTGGCCCCGATCAGGATCTTGTCCTGCACGGGCGACGTGCTGAGGGCCTTGAGGTCGGTGTTGATGACCGCGAGCTGGAGGCGGTCGAGGTTCTCCATCTTGAGCCGGTCGACGGCGTTGGAGCCGCCCCCGCCCACGCCGATCAACTTGATGCCGACGTTGCGGTCGGCCATGGCCTCGAGGGGAAGTTCGTTGGCAGGGTTGTCCATGGTCAGGAGGTCGCGAAGATCCGGGTCAGGTTGCTGAGGAGTCCGGGCTTGCGGCGCACGGGGAGCGCATGCTCGTGGGCGGTGCGCAGGCCGAACTGGAAGACGCCCAGCACGGTGCTGAACATCGGGTCCTTCAGCTCGTCCTTCACCCAGGCGGGCGATTCGCCGCGGCGGGCGTTCAGATTGAAGACGCGGGTGGCCGCCTCCTCGATGCCGGGAAGCTTGGCGGTGCCGCCGGTCAGGATCACGCCGGCCCCACAATGCTCGGGGACGAAGGCCGGGCCGAGTTTCTGGCGCACGACCTCCAGCAACTCCATCGTGCGCGCGGCCGCGATCGTCTCGATCGCCATCCGCGGCAGCTGCCGATCGCCGAATGCGCCGTCGCCGTTCAGCCAGACCTTGTCGGCCTTGTCGCGCGTCTGCACCGTGCCGCGCGCGTGGCGGAGCTTGAGCAACTCGGCCTGGGCCGCGGTGACCCGCAAGCCGATGCTGAGGTCGTTGGTCAGATGGTCCCCCGCCACCGGCAGCGTG
The DNA here is from genome assembly GCA_035549955.1 of Lacunisphaera sp. Classification (GTDB taxonomy): domain Bacteria; phylum Verrucomicrobiota; class Verrucomicrobiia; order Opitutales; family Opitutaceae; genus Lacunisphaera. Next base: position 31,734 of record DASZPS010000177.1, read on the forward strand.
CCCGTGACGAGCACATGACCGTCGCGATAGAGCACGTAGTCGGTCACACCCTTGCCGATGTCGATGACCAAGGCGCCCTGCGACCGCTCCTCGGGTGTCGTCAGCAGCGAGCCGCTCGCCAGGCTGCCGAGGACGAGTTCGCGCACTTCCAGGTGATAGCCGCCCACGACGTGAATGTTGTCACTCACCTTGTTCTCGGCGCCATGCACGATCCAGTACCCGACCTCGAGGCGGCGGCCGGACAGGTGCTCGGGGTCCGGCACGGCGCGGCCGTCGAGCCGGAAAGGCCGGCGGATGTCGTGGATGCGGGAACGGCCGGCCGGCAGTTCCTTCTCCTTGGCCAGCGCGCAAACCGAGTCGATGTCGAGCGCGGTCACCGTGTTGTCCGCGGACTTCACGTTGACCGACGCCTCGTTGTAGAACGCGTCAAGGTGGCCGCCGCTCTGGGCCAGCCAGACCTCCTCCAGGCGGACCCCAGCGCGCTTCTCGGCCATCTCCAGCGCGTGGTGGGTGGCCTCGCAGGCCGCCTTGTAGTCGATCACCTCGCCTTTCATGACGCCGCGGGAAGGCGCCACGCCGACACCGATGATGTTGAGGCTGCGGCCGCGGGCGATTTCGCCGACAAGGACTGCGACCTTGCCGGTACCGATTTCGACGGCGCCGATGATTTTGCTGCTATTGGAAATCACGGTTAAAGACTGCTGGGCGGTGGGGGGAGGGAAAACTGCGACCGGTTGGGCGCGGGGGTCAGCTCTTCGGGCGTGCCGGCCAGGCGCACGGGCACCTGGCCCTCCAGCGTGAGGTTGACCGACTGGAAAGTCGGGTCGGGCAGCACCTTGGCCGCCTCGATCACATAGTTCAGCTGGGCCAGCTGCTTGAAGTAGTCGCGTTTCCGGCTGAAGACGATCTGCGGCACGTCCCGGGCCTTCACAATGATTTCATCGGCTTCATCCAGGCGGGTGAGCGAGACGACCAGCCAGTCGCGGTAGAGATGAGCGGCCTCGAGTTGCGCGGTCGTGAGCAGGTTGGACACGTCCGTCATGCCGGCGATGGGCGCGTAATCGCGCCCGGATCTGACGAGCCGGACGCCATCCAGCCAGGGGAGGGTGGCGAGGAGCGACGGGGCATAGTTTAGTCCCTCGTAAACCACGCCGTCCTTTGCCACCAGCAGTTCCTTCACGAGGCCGACGCCTTCGCTGGCCCGGATGCGCGCCACCGGCGAGCGCTCCTGCAGCGTAACGACCAGGGTGTCGGGAAATTTCCGGGTCAGCACGGCCGACTGCACCTGGCCGTGCGCGACCACCTTGTCGCGCAAGCCGGGCAGATCGAGGGCCAGCAGGCTGATGGACGGCGGCAGGGCCAAGACCCCGGTTGTCCAGTCGTGGGTCAGGACACCGTTGGTCACCAAGGACACCTGCCGCACGGGCGCGCTTTGGACGGCCGCCGCGAGGGAGGCCCGATCGGTGCTCCAGGAATGCACCACGGTGAAAACGCCCCATGCGGCCGCCGCCGCCGTGACGGACAGGAAACCCACCTTCAACCACGAGCCCACCTGGCGGCGACGGCCCCGCCGCGACATGGCAGGCGCGCTCACCTCCTGGCGGATGGAGCGCCAGGATCGGCCCGCGGAAGCGGCGTTGGGAGCGGCGGAGGTTTTCATGGGGACAAGGCGGCGGCCGGCCGGAATCGCGCCATGGCGGGAGCCACCAGTTCGCGGCACAACGCCACGAAATCCAACCCCACGCAACGCGCACTCATCGGCAGCAGACTCGTCTCCTTCATGCCGGGCAGCGTGTTGATTTCCAGCAAATACAGCTCGCCCTCCGCGGAGAGCATGAAGTCGATCCGCACGTAGTCGCGGCAACCGCAGGCGGCGAAGGCGGTTTCGGCCGCCGTTCGCACCTGCTGGACGATTTCGTCGGAAAGCTTGGCCGGGGCAAGGTACTCGGTGAGCCCCTTGGTGTACTTGCTGGTGTAGTCGAAGACGCCCGACTTGGGCACGATTTCCACGATGCCCATGGCCCGGCCGCGCAGCAGGCCCACGGTGAGTTCGCGGCCGAGGATGCGCTTCTCGACCACCCAGTCACCCTGCCGGATGCCGCCCAGGGCGATCTCCAGGCCGACCTTGGAAGTGACGATCTGCAGGCCGACGCTGCTCCCCTGGCGGTTGGGCTTGAGCACGACCTGCTCGCCCAGCTCCGCCACCAGCGCGGCCGCCGAGGGCTTGGCGGTCGCCGCGAAATTCCGGCCCGGCGCCACCTGCACGCCCATCGCGGACACGCTCAGGCGGGTGCGCCATTTGTCGAAACACAGGTCGCTGCCCTTGGCGTCACAGCCCGTGTAGGCAAAACCCGCGGCATCGAGCAGGCGCTGCATGCCGCCGTCCTCCCCAAACACCCCGTGGAGCGTCGAACAGACCACGTGCCGCGTCGGATCAAGCCCCTCCGGCAGGGCGTCGCTCTCCACCGTGAACAGCTGGGTCGGATGAGAATAGGCCATGGCCAGTGCCACGGCTTTGCCCGAGCCGAGCGAAACCTCGCGTTCGGCCGAGGTGCCCCCGGCGAGGACGGCGATGACGGGGGACGCATTCACAGCCGCTCCTCCTCGGGTAGGGGCGCAGTCTCGCTGCGACCAATTCGGCGCGAGCCGAATTCAAAGGGCCCCGGCCAGGAATGTTCGCTGCGCGAACATTGGGCGCAGCAAGACTGCGCCCCTACCCGGGGTTCCGCGCCCCATCCAAAATCGACAACCATAAATCGGAAATTCATAAGACGTCCTTCCACTCCTTGCCGTACAGCAGGACTTCCGGCTCAAGGTCCACGCCCTTGGCGTTCTTGACGCGGGCCCGGATTTTCCGCACCAGCCCGATGATGTCCGCGCTGGTGGCCTGGCCGCGATTGACGATGAAATTGGCGTGCACGGCCGACACCTCCGCGTCCCCCACCCGTTCGCCCTTGAGGCCGGACTCGTCGATGAGCCGCCCGGCGGACTCGCCCGGCGGGTTCTTGAAAATACATCCGGCGCTCGGCTCGCGCGGCTGGGATTCCACGCGCTTCTTCTGGTAAACGTCGATCTGGCGGCGGATGTCCGTCGCTTCCCCGACGGCCACCGGCCTCAGCAGGGCCCCCAGGGCAATCGCGTGGTCAAGCTCCGCGCAATGGCGGTAAGTGGCGTGCATTTCGCTGCGGGGAACGACGCGCAACTCCCCGGCGAGGGTCATCAGTTCCACCTCCTCCACGACATCAAACATCCAGCCGCCCATGGCGCCCGCATTCATGCGCAAGGCGCCGCCGACGTTGCCGGGGATGCCCTCCAGGAACTCGAAGCCCTTGAGCCCCGCCTTCGTGGCGAGGCCGCACAGGTTTTTCAGCCGCAGGCCTGCCCCGACGCGCACGCGACCATCCGCTTGCGGTTCGAACTTCTGCCAATTCGCGTGGCCCAGGCTGATGACGAGGCCGTCGACACCCTCGTCCGGAATAATGAGATTGGATCCGCGCCCCAGCAACAGCACCGGCAGCTGGCGGCGCGCCGCCTCCTGCAACAAGGACCGCAAGTCCTCCCGGGTGGCCGGCTCGGCCAATACGCGGGCTGGTCCCCCCACCCGCATCGTGGTGCGCCCGGACAGCGATTCGCGCTCCAGCAACTTGCTCTCCGGGCTGAGCCTGGCCCGCGCCGCGGTCACCAAGTCGCTCCAGGCTGCTTCGCGCTGTTCCCGCGCCTCAAGGCGCGTGACAAAATCCCGGGCCGCCTGTTCGATGTCGCCCGCGCCGACAAAAGCCAGGGTGTCGCCCGGACGGAGCGCCGCCTCCAGCGTGCGCAGCAGGCCGGCATCGTTGCCGGGCAGATACGTGACGTGCTCCGCGGCGCCGCTTTTCTTCAACTCGGCATAAATGTCGGCGGTCGTGCCGCCGGCCACGGGCGATTCGCTGGCGGCATAGACATCCATCAGGAAAAGGCTGTCCGCTCCCGCCAGGGCGGCGGCGAACTCCGCCTTGAATTGCGCCGTCCGCGAGTAGCGGTGGGGCTGGAAAATCACGACCAGCCTTTTCCCGCCAGCTCGCCGCAGGCTCCCCAGCAAGGCACGGATCTCGGTCGGGTGATGCGCGTAATCCTCGTAGACCCGGATGCTGGAGGCGTGCAGCACCGCCTGCCGGCGCCGCACGCCGGCATAAGCCGCCAGCGAGTCCGGCGCGATTGCCGCCCCCACGAATTGCGCCACGGCCAGGGCGGCGGTCGCATTGGCCGCATTGAACTCGCCATGCGTGCGCACCTGCGCCTCCTTCACGACGAACCGCCCGCCGAGGCCGAGGGTCTGCCCCGACGGCTTGTCATATATTGTGTGACAAGCGAATTCCCCGGTGCGGCCGAAGGTTTGGACGGGTGCCGCCAGACCGCCGCAGGCCACGATCCGCGCCGATTGCTGGCACGCGTCGCTGATGAAAATCGCGCCCTTCGTGCGCGCCAGCAGCGCCGCAAAGGCGCTCTCGAGATCCGCCAGCCGCGGATAACGATCGGCGTGATCCCAGTCCAGGTTGACCACGAGCGTCACTTCCGGGCTGAACCGGTCGATGGTGCCGTCGCTTTCGTCGACCTCGGCCACGATCCAATCGCCCTCCCCGGCCTGCGCCGGGGCAAGGGCGTCATCGTTGAACAATCCGCCCAGGATCCAGCCACAGGGCAAGCGGGCGCGCTGCAGCGCCGTGATGAGCATGGCGGTGGTGGTCGTCTTCCCGTGGGAACCGGTGATCGCGATCAACTTCCGACCCTTCACGACTTCGGCCAGCATCTCCCCGCGCCGCACCTGCGGCAATCCGCGGGCCGTCGCCCGCCGGCGCGAAGCGTGGGCCGCGGCCACCGCGGAGGAATGAACGACCAGCTGCGCATCATCCGGGAGCATTCCCGGGGGGATGAGGACGACGCCGGCTCGCTCGAGCAGCGTGCGCACCGCCGGGTTCCAGCCGTCATCCTCGCCACTCACGCGAAACCCGATCTGCGCGAGGTAGAGCCCGAGGGGCGCCATGCCCATGCCGCCCGCGCCGAGCAGGTGGACCCTTTCCGCGGCAAGGCCGAATACCTGGGGAGGCCGGTTCATGACCGGGATGAAACGCGGCCTCCGGCCGCGTGCGGCGCGCGCCCGGAGGTCGCGCGCCACCCGCTTGGTTGGGTGAGCGAGGTCATGATGCGGAGGGCACGGACGCGGAGCGCAGCGGCCGCGGCGGCGGCACCCCGCTCGCCAGCGTCTCGAGGTCCTGCACGATGTTGTCGATGCAGTTCTCCTCGGACATGCGCCGCAGGTTCGCGCAGAATTTGTTCAACAACCAGTCGTTGAAAATCACGTCGAGCACCTCCTGGCGCAGCGTGTCCAGGGCCGTCTCGGCGATCACCAGTCCGCCGCCCTGCTGTTCGAAGAACGCCGCGTTTGCCCGCTGGTGGTCGTTGGCGGCATAGGGATAGGGGATGAGGATCGCGGGGGTCTCGCAGCGCACCAACTCGGCGAGCGTGCCGGCGCCGGCGCGGCTGAGGACGAGGTCGGCCGCCGACATGAGCACGCCCATGCGGTCGGAAAACTGTTCGCGCCAAGCGCGCACGACCTGCCCGTCCTTGCCGGGAAATTCGCGCATGCCCACCTCGCCCTTGCCCAGCCCGGTGACGCACCACACCTGCACGCCCTGCTGCGCGAGCACCGGCAGGTTGGTCTCCACCCACTCGTTGAGCGGACCGGAACCCTGGCTGCCGCCCAGCACAACCAGGAGTTTCTGCGCCGGGTCGACCCCGAGCCGCGCCCGCGCCTCGGCGCGGGACAAGCGGATGATCTCGCTGCGCACCGGCAGGCCCGTGTGCCGCACCATCAGGCCGAGCCGCCCAGGCAGGCGCACCCCTGGCGGCAAATAGAGGCGCTGGGCCATCCGTGACAGCACCCGCGTGGCGCGGCCGGGAATCCGATTGGCCTCATGCAAGGCCACCGGCACGCTGCGCATCCGTCCGGCCAGCACGACACTGGCATTGGTGAAGCCACCGAAGCCGATGATGACGTCGGGCCGGATCCGGTTGAGGAGGCCCAGGCTGAAACGCAATCCCTTGGATTGCTCCCAGTGAAACTTGAATTGCACGAGCGGGCTCCAACCAAAGGGGGCACCCGGCACGCGCTCGAAGGAGAGCTGCGGGTATTTTTCGCTCAACCGGGTGTCGACCTTCTTGTGGCTGATGAGCAGCGTGGCCCGATGGCCCCGCGCGACGAGCGCCTCGGCCAGCGCAATGCCCGGCGAGAGGTGGCCGCCCGTCCCACCGCAGGCGATGACGAACGTGCTCACGAGCCCACCTCCGGTTTGAAGTAACAAGGAGCAAGTGCCAGGTAACAGGAGCGTCGCCCGACCCTCGGACCGGTGCTGGTTGCTTGAAACGTGTTCCTTGCTGCGTTCACGCCGTGACCTCCGTCAGCGCCCGGCGCCGCACGAGCGGTTTGGGACGTTCCCAGGTGCGCTGGCTGTTGATGATTATACCCACGAGCAGGCCCATGAGCAACAGGTTGGAGCCGCCCGCGCTGATGAAAGGCAGCGACATGCCCTTGGTCGGCAACATGCCGGTGACCACGCCCAGGTTGATGATCGCCTGCAGGCAAATGAGCAGCAGGCAACCGGTCACGAGCAGGAATTGGAACAGGTTGGGCGCGCGCCGCACGTGCATCAGGCCGGCGACGAAAACGGTCACGAACAGCGCGACCACGAGCAGGGTGAAAATCAGCCCCAACTCCTCACCCATGATGGCGAAGATGAAATCCGTGTGCGCCTCCGGCAGGAAGGAATTCTGCTGCCGCCCCTGGCCGAGGCCGACGCCGTCGACGCCGCCCGCGGCAAACGCGAGGATGGCCTGCCAAAGCTGGTACGCTCCGTCCCCCCGGTTGGCTTCAATGTCCATGAACGACGTGATGCGGCGCAGGCGCACGGGATTGTGCATCACCAGGATGGCAAAGGCCAGGAGTCCGCTGCCGATCGACGGCAGCAGGAATTTCAACCGCGCGCCGGCAAGGAAGAGCATGATCATCCCGATCGACCCGAGCAGGAAGGCCGTGCCGAAATCGGGTTCGGCGAGGACGAGGACCGCGAACAGCCCGGTCCACGCGGCGGGAATGACGAAACCGCGCCACAAATCATGCAACCGGCTCTGGTTGAGCGCGAGATAGTGCGCGAGCGAGAAGACGAGGGCCAGCTTGGCGAACTCCGACACCTGCAGGCGCGTGAAGCCGAGATTCAGCCAGCGACGGCTGCCTTTCACGGTGATCCCGATGTGCGGGATCAAGACCAGTACCAGCAGGAACAGCGAGATGCCCGCCGCAATCCACGCGAATTTCCGCAGGTGTTCCAGGTCCGCGATGGCCACGAGCCAGCCGGCGCCGATGGCCAGCGCGAGGAAAATGAACTGCTTCCAAAGGTAAGCGTAGGGACCGCCCTTGATCGGCGAGCTTGCGCTGAACAGCACGACGAGCCCGATCGCGACCAGTGCCGCGACGCAGACAACGATGACGCTCGCAGGGGTGATCGAGAGAGGTCGGCGGGGAAGAACGGCGCTCGTCGGGCTCACCATGGCGGTGACGGCTCAGTTCTTGGCCGGCGGAGTGGTGGCGTCCTCGACCTTGATGACCGGCACCGTGGCTTCAGTCGATTTCAGGCCCGAATCGAGATCCTGTCCCGGAGGCGGCGGGCTGATGTCAAAGTGCGGCCCGGCCGGCTTGTCGGCCGGGGGCTGGGTCGGCGGCGTCTCGGCCGGCTTGGCGGTGGGCACCGCGCTGGCGGTGGCCGCCGGGGTTTTGACCTTGACCGTCGATCCGCCCGGAATCGACAGCACCTGGCCGGCGCGGACTTTCGAGGGATCCGTAATGTGGTTCTCCCGGGCGAGTTCACCGACGGTCAGCTGGAATTTCCGGGCGATGACGCCGAGGCTCTCGCCGACCTGCACGGTGTATTTTTCGCCGGCGGGACGCACGGGCATCGCGTTCTTTTCCGCGGGCAACGACATGTTGGCGGGCGCGGTGGCTGCGGCTTCCTTGGCGGGTGCCCCGACCTTGCCCGGGATGATGAGTTTGCGACCGGGCTTGAGGACCGTGTTGGTGGGAATGCTGTTGGCCTTGGCCAATTCGGCGACGGTCATGCCATTCTTCTTCGCAATACTCCACAGGCTGTCACCGCTGCCGACGGTGTAGGTCGAGACAGGCGCGACGTTTTCCACCGGCTTGGCGGGTGTGACCACGACGGCGGCCGCGGAACCCGGACGGGTTGGCGCGGCGTGACCCGCTGGCATCGGCGGCGTGTAGGTCGCCACCGGCGTGCCCAAATCAATGGGCTGGGGACTGGCCTCCGGTCCCGCAAAGGAGGTTGGCGCGGAAGCCTGGGCGCCGGCCGGCACGGTGGCATCAGGCGTCGGCTGGTTCCGCGGGCCGGAAGAGCACCCGGGACTGGCGAAAATGAAGATGAACGCGAGCAGGTGCATGGTGACAACTACTCCGAATATCTTGAGGATTTTCATGACGATATATGAGGGTCGAGGTGGGAGATTTGCTATCTAAAAAACGGAGTTATTCACAGGTTTTCCACAAGCTGTTGGAACTGCCGGCCACGGTCATCGTAGCCTCGGAACATGTCGAAACTGGCAAAGCCCGGGCTGAGCAGGATGTGATCGCCGGCCGCGGCGCGGCCGAAGGCGCCGGTGACGGCCTCGGCCAGGCTGGCACAGGCAGTGGCGGGCACCTGCGCCTCCCGGCAATGACCCGCCAAGGCGGACGAGGTTTCACCAATCAAGAACGCGTGGCGGACGCGCCGCGCGATGCGGTGGATGAAGCCGCCAAGATCGCCGCCCTTGGCCTTGCCCCCGCCGATCCAAAGGACCGGTCCGGCAAAAGTAGCCAAGGCGGCCTCGACGGCGTGGAAATTGGTGGCTTTCGAATCGTTCCAAAAGGTAACGCCCCGCTTCTCCCCCACGCGCGCGAGTCGGTGACTGCCGAGCTTAAAGGTCCTTGCCGCCTCAAACAGCGCGCCTTCCGGCAGGCCGTAATGACGCCACCACGCCGCCACCAGCAGGAAGTTCTCGTATTGCGGGTAGCCGGCGAAGACGGTGTCGCTCAACCTTGGATCAAGGGACTGGCCAGCGGTATTGACCGACGCCGACGGCGGCAAATCGCGGAAGGTTTGGGCGGCTGTCCGCGCATAATCCGCGGCCGATGTTCCCAGGAACACCGAATGCGACGGCGTCCGCTCGACCAATTTCCACTTGGCCGCGAAGTAGCCGGACATCCCGGTATGCCGTTCGAGGTGATCCTCGGCAAAGTTGGTCCAAATCGCCGACGTGGGCCGCAGGTATTGCAGCGTCTCAGCTTGGAACGAACTGACCTCGCACACCGCGATGTCGGTACGACCGGTCTGTTCGACCACAAAACGGCTGAAGGGATAACCGACGTTGCCGGCGATGTGGGCACGACGGCCGGCCGACTGCAAGGCATGGGCCAGGAACTCGGTGAGCGTGGTTTTTCCATTGGTTCCGGTGACGGCGACGATCTCGCCGCGCCAGAACAGCGAGGCGAAATCGAGTTCGCCCACACAGGTGCAACCGGCAGCGCGCGCGACTTCGAGCCAGGGGTGGTTCGGCGCAAAGCCGGGGCTGAAGACCGCGAGGCCGTGTGCCGTCGCCTGCGCGAGCGTAAACGTGGAGGCCGTGCCCCCGGCCTTTTCGTCGTAGATGACGCCCCTGGCCTCCAGCGCGGACAGCAGCGCCAGCACGCCATGTCCGCTCACGCCCGCGCCCAGAATCGCGACCGGGCGATCGAGCAACGCGGAGAACGAGGCGGGAGGAGAAGGAATTTGCGCGGTCATGCGCGGGAAGGAAAGAGCAGGTGTCCGCTGACAGAAATAAGGTAAGGTTCCGATTGATTGTGGGTATAAAGAACCTGTCAGCGGACTCCTGCGAAAGACTTGGCGCTGCGAATGACCGGGCCCTCGGGCACGGCCTGGCCCGCGCGGAGGCGGCGCAGCTTGGCAAGGGACCTCACGACCGGCTGCCGCAAGAGGACGAGGCTGGTGCGGGTGAGATCGCGGAAATTGGGCGTGTGCTCGCAACTATAGTCGAGGGGCATGGTGGGCGGGGTGTTGACGATGCGGTGGCGGGGACGAAAACTTCAGGGCCTGAGCCCCAGCGCGACGAACGTCGCGAACGCGCACGCCCACAGGGCGACGATGAGCAGCGTCGTGCGCGAAAACGGCAGGCGGGCGTCGAGCTGGTTCTTCAGGGCTTTGATCATGGCGGACATGGGAGCGGGAGGGGGCGGGAGGGTTGGGTTGAGAGGGAAAATCAGCGCAACTTCAGCGTCGCGAGCCCGGCCAGCGCGAAGCCGAGCGAGAGGATCCAGAAGCGCAGGACCACCTTGGTTTCCGGCCAGCCCTTCTTCTGGAAATGGTGGTGGATCGGCGCCATGAGGAAGAGCCGCCGGCCGGTGCCGGTCCGGCGCCGGGTGTACTTGAACCAGCCCACCTGGAGGATGACGGATCCCGCCTCCAGGACGAAGACCCCGCCCACAATCACCAGCGTGAGCGGCTGGTGAACCATGAAGGCCATGACACCGATCAGCCCCCCGAGTGCGAGCGAGCCGGTGTCACCCATGAAGACTTCCGCGGGGTGGGAGTTGTACCACAGGAACGCCATGCACGCGCCGATGAGCGCGGAGCAGACGACGGTCAGTTCGCCCGTGCCAGGCACGTAGCTGATCAGCAGGTATTGCGAATAAATGCTGTTGCCGGCCACGTAGGCCATGATGCCGAAAACCAGCGCCACGGTGATCGTGCAGCCGACCGCCAGGCCATCGAGACCGTCGGTCAGGTTGATGGCGTTGCTGAAACCGACGATCCAGAGGTAGATCAGCACCAGCAGCAGCGCCGGGGGCATCGCGGGCAGCACCGCCCGCTTGAAGAACGGCACCCACAATTCCTGGATCTTGGCGTGGCTCTGCGGATGCCAGAGCAGGATGGCGAGCGCCATCACCGTGGCGAAGGACTGCCAGCCGATTTTCTCCCAGGATTTAATGCCGTCCTTGTTCTTGTGCACGACCTTCAGGTAGTCGTCGCGCCAGCCGGGCACGGTCAGCGCCGTGTAGACGAAAAGCGCGACGACGGTCCAGACATTCGGCGCCGCCCAAAGCACGGAGCTGAAAAAGACGGCAATGAAGATGATGAGCCCGCCCATCGTCGGCGTATGCTTTTTGTCGAAGTACGTCGCGCCGAGCGCACCCGTGCGCTCGTCGATGTAGCCATGGCCGAATTTCAGCTCGCGGAAGCGGCGGATCATCACCGGCCCCACCACGAAGCCAATCAGCAGCGCGGTGACGGCCGCCCCGACGGAGCGCACCGTGATGTATTGCAACAACCGGAGCGGCCCGAAGGCGTGATCATACTGGGAAAGGTAGCTAAGCATGGCGCGCCTGGATGGCCAGCAGCGCCTGGCGAATGCTGGTGAAGGGGGGATTCGACGCCGGGCGGCGCGGCCATTCGCACCAGCGCGGCTCGGCCGCGGCGACGCGTGCCGGCGCGGACGGTGACGCCCCCGTGCCGCGGGCGGCGGTGCGGGCGGCGTGAAGGCGGGCGGCTTCCGCCAGGGGGCTGAAATTACCGCGCATGGGAAAGGCCTTTCGGGTGGAGACTCCGCGTCTCTGCGGGCCGTGACCGAGGCAACGCCTGCGGCCCGCCGGGACGCGGGCCCTCCAGGGATCTGCGCGCCGCGCACGACCAACGCAGCAGGTGGTTCTTGAGCGACTGGCGGGCGATGGCCGGAACGACCGGCTGCCCGGCGGAATCGTGCGCCCCCTGCCCTGCCTCGGGAAAAATCCGCGTCGAAAAACTGTGGTGAATCGAGAGCATGGTCAGTGCGTGCCCACCGCCTGCGGCGCGAGGACGGTTTCGAGCTGGTAGCGGCGGCTGCCCTTGAGGAAGACCGCGCCCTTGAATCCGGCGAGCCGCTCGCGCACCGGCGAGAGTTCGGTCACGACGCTGAGCTGGGCGGGATCGTTGCCATTCTCGAGCAACCCCTCCCGCAGCGCTTCCGCCTGGCTGCCGATGACAAACAGATGGTCCCCTTTCCGGAGGTGCAGCGTGCGGCCGAACAGCCGGTGGTACTCCGCCGATTCCGGTCCCAGCTCCTCCATGCAACCCAGCACATAGATGCGCGGCAGTTCGGAACGCACCGCGCCACTGAAAGCATCGATCGCGTCGGTCATCGAGGCCGGGTTCGCGTTGTAGAAGTCGCAGTACACGACCGCCTCTCCGCTCTGGCGCAGTTCGCCGCGCCATTGCGAAGGCTGCCATTGCTCCAGCCGGGACTGCATCACGGCGTCCGCCACCCCGAGTTCCGATGCCAGCGCCAGGGCCAGCGCGGTGTTCTGCGCCATGCCGGAAGAAACGCGGCGCAGCACGAAGGTCCGCCGGCCCTCGAGGCGCACCTCGGTCCGCTCCGGCCGGTGAAAGACATTGAACTTCATCGTGCGGGCGGTGACGCGGGTCATGCCCTCGTTTTCCGGCACGAGGACCAGGGCATCGGCGAGTTCGCGGAAGACCGCGTGCCGCCAGCAGGAGACCGGAAAGACCTGGCGGCCCCCGGGGCGCACGCCGCGCAGCAAGGTGACTTTTTCGGCGGCGACGCCGTCGAGGGTGGCGAGTTTCTCGAGGTGCGCCGGGGCGACGAGCGTCACCAGCGCATGGTCCGGCTCGATCATCTCCGTCAGGCCGGACATCTCCCCCGGGCGGTTGATGCCGGCTTCGATCACGGCCGCGAGGTGGATCGCCGGGTCGAGGCGGGTCAGCGTCAGGGGCACCCCGAGGTGGTTGTTCAGGTTGCCGGCGGTGGCCAGGACGCCCGGCTCGCCGCCCAGCAGCAGCGCGAGCAGGTCCTTGGTCGAGGTCTTGCCCACGCTGCCGGTCACGCCGACCACCGTGCCGTGGAACTCGCGCCGGTGCTCGCGGGCGATGCGCTGGAAGGCCGTGAGCGGATCGGCCACGACCAGCTGGGGCAACGATTCGCCGGTGGCGACGCGACCGACCAGGGCCGCCGTGGCGCCGCGTTTTTGCGCTTCGCCGAGAAAGTCATGGCCGTCGCGCTTGTCCGTCCTGAGCGCGACAAACACCTGCCCGGTGCTCAGCGTCCGGGTGTCCTGGTTGAAGCCCGAGATCGCCGTCCCCGGTAACTGGGACCAGCTGCCACCGGTCCAGGTGGCGAGCTTTTCTGCGGCGAAGGTTGGCATGGGGAGCTAATGCGTTAGCGGGCTGGCCCGGCACACCCCGCCCTGTTGGCGCCCCTTTTCATGGAGGGGACTTCGGCTGCGGCGTTTTGGCTCCCCTCGAGCAAGCGGGGTGGCGCGCAGCGCCGGGGGGTGTTGAATGGGCGTTTCACGATCTCACGCCGGCTTGATCGACTTGATCCCGATCAATTCCCGGACGACCTGGCGGTCATCGAACGGCACGATGGTGTCGGCAAATTCCTGGTAGGTCTCGTGGCCCTTGCCGGCGACCAGCAGGCAATCGCCTTCGCGGGCGGCATCGAGCGCGAGGCTGAGCGCATGGCGGCGATCCTCCACGAAGGTGATCTTGCCGGGCTGCGTCACCCCGCCCTTCATGTCGGCGAAGATCTGCGCCAGCGCCTCGTTGCGGGGATTGTCCGCCGTGGCCCAGGCAAAATCGGCGAATTCCTGCACGGCGGCGGTCATGAGCGGACGCTTCGTGCGGTCCCGGTTGCCCCCGCAGCCAAAAACCACATAGAGTTTGCCGGGCGTGATGGCGCGGAGCATGCCCAGCGCGTTGCGCAACGCATCGTCGGTGTGCGCATAGTCCACGAGGACATTGTACGGCTGGCCCTCGTCGATGCGCTCCATGCGGCCGGAAACCCCCGGGAAGCTCTTCAGGCGCAGGCCGATCACCGCCGGGTCGCGGCCGAGGGCATGGCAGGCGGCGAAGGCCGCGAGCAGGTTGCTGACATTGTAGCGGCCGATCAGCGGGCTCTCGAGCTCAAGGCGGCCCTCCGGCCAGACCAGCGTGAGCGAGGTGCTCTTGAAATTCAGGCGCACGTTCTCGGCCCGGATGACCGCGGCGGGCGACTCGCCAAAGGTGACGACGCGCACATGCTTCGGGACCTCGGCGGCCAGCCGCCGGCCGTAGGGATCGTCGATGTTCACCACCGCGACGCGGGGGGCGCCGCCGGTGCCGCCGTTGAACAGGCGCAACTTTACCTCGTAGTACGCCTCGAGCGTCTTGTGGTAGTCGAGGTGGTCGCGGGTGAGATTGGTGAACACCGCGACGCCGAACTGCATGCCGAGCACGCGATGCTGGTCGATGCCGTGCGAACTGACCTCCATCGCGGCCTGCCGGCACCCGGCGTCGCGCATTTGCGCGAGCATGCCGTAAAGTTCGAGGGATTCGGGCGTGGTGCGGTACGACGGCACGATGCGGGCCCCCAGGTCGTAGTTCACGGTGCCGACGAGGCCGACGCGTTGCGTGGCCGTGGAGAGCAGGTGCTTGATGAGATTGGTGACGGTGGTCTTGCCGTTCGTGCCGGTGACGGCCACCAGTTCCAGCGATTTGTCGGGGAACTTGAAGTAGCGCTGGGCCACCTGCGCCAGCGTGCGACGGGCATCAGCGACCTGCACGTAGGTCACGCGGGCGGCGGTGCCGGCGGGGATCTTCTCGCCGACAATCGCGACCGCGCCGCGCTGGATGGCCTCGTCGATGAACGAGCTGCCGTCCGCACGGCGGCCGGGCAGCGCAAAGAACAGGTTGCCCGGCATCACGCGGCGGCTGTCCATCGCGAGGCCCGAGATCGGCCGGTCAAGGTCGCCCTTGCTGGCGCGGATTTCACCGTCCTGGAAGAAGTCGGAGAGCTTGGGGGCCATTTTGAAGATTTGCCGGGTGGCGGGATCGACGGGCCGGGTGCGGCTTTTGGGCAGGGTGCGGAACGCGGCGACGAGGGGATGGTTGGGCGTGAGGTAGCCAATCACCGGACACCTCCCTGCATGGCAATGAACGCGGGCACCGTGGACTGGGCGGGCTGGATGTCGAGGTACTGGATCAATTGCTCGGCCACGTGCTTGAAGGCCGGGGCGGCAACGGCGCGGCCGTAATTCTTGTCGCCCGGGACCTGCGCGTCGTCGACGATGACGGAGATCACGACGTCCGGACGGCTCGCGGGGAAAAAGCCGACGAAGGAGCCGACGTAGTGGGAGGTGGAGTATTTGCCGTCGATGATCTTCTGGGTGGTGCCGGTCTTGGCCGCGACTTCGAAGCCATTGATGTCGAAGCCGTCGGCCGTGCCGCCGTGGCCGACCACGCCGTGGAGCAGGTGCGCCAGCAAGGCGGCGGTGCTCGGCCGCAGGACGCGCTGCACTTCCTCGGGCTCAAACGCGCGGGTGACCCGGCCCGAGCTGTCGCGGATTTCCTGGATGATCTGGGGACGGAGGCGGACGCCGCCGTTGGCGACGGTGCTCATGGCCATGTGAATTTGCAGGGGCGTGGCGGCCACGGCGTGGCCCATCGGCATGCGGGTGATGGTCAGCCCATCCCAGCGCTCGGGAGGTTCGAGAATGCCGCGCACTTCGCCGCCGAGCTGGAATTTCGTGTTCTGGCCGAAGCCGTACCGCCGGGCGTATTCGTGGAAGCGCTCCTCCCCCATCAGCATGGCCAGTTGCGCCGCGCCCCGGTTGCTGGAATGGCTGACGATCTCCGCCACGGAAAGCTGGCCGAAGGGATGGTCCTCCCTGGGCAGCTTGAGGTCGCGTCCCTTGTAGTTGATCGCGGTGATGCCGCAGTCGAAGGCGGATGAAGGCTGCACCAAGCCGAGGTCCAGGGCCGCGCCGGCGGCGACGATCTTGAAGGTTGAGCCCGGTTCGATGATGTCGGTCACGGCGTAGTTCCGCTGCGCTTCGAGCGGCGCCTTGCTGTAGTTGTTCAGGTCGTAGCTCGGCCAGTTCGCCATGCCGAGGATGCGGCCCGTGTGCGGCTCGCTGACGATGATGGTCGCGAAATTGGGATTGAACTTGGTCGCCAGCTCCCGGAGTTCGTTCTCGATGATGTGCTGGACGACGGAGTCGATGGTCAGCACGACGTCGTTGCCATCCTGGCCGGGGACTTCGCGCGAACGAAACTGGGCGAGTTCGCGACGGGCGCCGTCCTGTTCGGATTCGATCCAGCCGTCCTCGCCTTTCAGGTAGAGGTCGAAGTGCCGCTCCGCTCCCGTCACCGGGCTTCCCTCCTGGTTGACATAACCGATGAGATTGGCCGCCAGCCCCCCGCCCGGATAGACCCGGCGGTAGACGCGCTCATGGGTCAAACCGTGGATGTTCAGGTCCTCGATCTGCTTGAAGGTCGGCTCGTCCACGCCCTCGCGGAGCTTTACCCAGCGGTCCCGCACCTGGCCGTCGACCGTGCCGTCGCGGCGATCGGCCTCGATCCTGACCGCGCGCATCGCGGGAACGAAAGCCTGTTCCACCTCGGCGGTGGGCAGGCCGAGCAGCGCCGCCAGTTGCACGCGCTTCACGCGTTCGTCGTGGGCCTTCCGGGCCCGGCGCGCGTCGTTGCGGTCGGACTCGAGGTATTCGACGAGGGCCCAGGGATCGACGGCGAGTGTGACCTCCGACTTGCTGGTGGCGAGCAGGTTGCCCTTGGCATCGAGAATGGCCCCGCGCCGCGCGTGCTCGACCACGATCTGCCGCCGCGCCTTGTCCACGTAGGCCAGCAGGCTGTCGCGATCCACCACGTGCAGGAAGACCAGCCTCACGCCCACGCACATGAATCCGGCCAGCACGCCGATGGCGAGCAAGGTGAGGCGGTTGGAGGCGTAACCTTTCGACATGGGTTATTGCAGCGACGCGACCACGAAGCGAAAGGAGTCCGCGGACTTCGCCGGAGCCCGGGGGGCAACTGCCGCGGCGGTGACGGCCGCGAACGCCGGAACCGCGGGGGCGGCCGGCTCGAGGCTGAAGATCTCGTGGTTGCGGCGCGCGGCCAGCATGCGCTCGGGCGACGTCGCCACCCGCTGCACCTGGATTTCCCGCGGGGACACGAGGCCCAGCCGCATCACATCGTTCTGGCGGCGCAGCGCATCGGGATTCACCGCGGCCGCCACCTGGGCCTCGACCTCGTCGAGGCGGCGGCCGATGGCGGTGAGATCGTCCTCCAGCGCGCGGCTGGCGTTGGCGGTGCGGGAAATTTCCTGCCGCATCCAGACGGCGCCGAGGCCGAGGCTGCCGGTGAAGGTGAGCAGGAGCAGGGTCAATACAATGACGCGGTTGACCAGACCGGGGGCCGGAGGCGGTTTCATGGGGGCTTAGAGCTTGCGGAGGGCGCGCAGCCGGGCGGAGCGGCTGCGGGGGTTAGTGGCGATTTCGCTGGCGGAAGGGGTGACGGGCTTGCGGGTGAGCGGGTTGGCGAGCTTGGTGCGCAGCTGTTGGGGCGTGGCGTCGTTCCGGTCGATGGGCTGGCCGCAGACCTGCCGGAAGAAGTGCTTCACCGGCCGGTCCTCGAGGGAATGGAAGCTGATGACCGCCAGCACGCCGCCGGGGGCGAGCTTCGCGAACGCGGCGGGCAGCGCGCGCTCGATGGCGCCGATCTCGTCGTTCACGGCGATGCGGATGCCTTGGAAGGAACGGGTGGCGGGATGGATCTTGCTGCGGTGCTTGATCGCGGGCGGGATCGCATCGGCGATGAGTTCCGCGAGGGAACTCGTGCGGGTGAGGCGGCCCGTGCCGCGCGCCAGGAGGATCGCGCGGACGACGCGGCGCCACTGGTCTTCCTCACCAAAATCGCGGATGGCGCGGACCAGGCCCTGCTCGCTGACGGTCTCCAGCCAGGCCGACGCCGGCTGGCCGCGGCGCGGATTCATGCGCATGTCGACCTCGGCGTCATGCCGGAAGGCAAACCCGCGTCCGCCTTCGTCGAGTTGGAAAGACGACACCCCGAGGTCGAACAGAATCCCCTGAAAACCCGTGTCCGGCAAAGAGGCCAGGTCACCGAAGTTCAGGTCGATGAACCGAAACGTCTCGGGAAAGCCCACGGCGGCATGCGCGGCGCGCTCGGCGGCGGCCGGGTCCTGGTCGAGCGCGGTGACCTTCGCCCCGGCGTCGAGCATCAGGCGGGTGTGGCCGCCTCCGCCGAAAGTGCAGTCGAGGATGTGCATCCCCTCGTGCGGCGCGAGGAACTCCAACACCTCGTGCAGCATCACTGGGACGTGCCCCGGGGTCATGGCGCGCGGGAAGATCTCAATTCCGGGCGCGTGCATCGGGTTTCTTCCACGGCAAAACGATCGAGATCGGCTCCCGCAGCAACGACCGCCGGTTCGCGCAGAAAACCGTGGAGAGTTTCGGGAGCGGCTGGGGCTTGATGAGGGTCAGGAGGGTCTTCATGGAAAGTTAGAGTCCGAGCCGGCGCATGAGGTCGCCGAAATTCTCGCCCGCCGTGCGGCGCTGCATCTCGGTCCAGCGCGCCGGGCTCATGATGTTGAAGGTGTCGCCCATGCCCACGAGCACCGCGTCCTTCGCGATGTTGGCGAGGCGGATCAGGTCGGCGGTCACGCCGAAGCGGCCCTGCTTGTCGAAGGTGAACGTGAGGGCGTTGGAGAAAATCTGCGCCTGCACGGCCTGTGCGGCGCTGTCGGAAATGGCCTTCTCCGCCACCTGCGCGAGCAACCGCTGCACGCGGGCGGGCGGGAGCACCGAGATGTAACCATCGGGGTGCGGCATCGCCAGGAACTGCTCCGTGTCCGTGTGCGTCCAGCGCCAAGCCGACGGAATCGTGAGACGATTCTTGTCGTCGAGCGTGTGCTCAAAACGCCCTGAATAAACGAATGTGCCGGATGACGCCATGGGTGGGCTCTGGGTCCCCTACTTCCCCAGAACGACCCATTTCTCCCCATTTTCCTCCCCACAATCAAGGAAAAAGGGGTCCGGAATCGTCAAAACTTGTTCACAAATTGCGCACTTAGGCAGGTGCCGCCCTTTGGACCTTGGTTACCACCGGTCAGACGAGCGGAGTCTGGCCGGGGATCGGGATCTCGACTTTCGGCGCGTCGCCCCAGGCGAAGGCGGGCGGCGTGAGGTCGAGTTTCGAGGATTCGAGCATCCACGCGTAGCTGACTTCGCGGCCGGTGTAGGCCGACATGCGGCCCAGGATGGCCGTAAGGGTGGATTCGGCGACCTGGCGTCCTTCGTTGAGCGGCGTCCCGGCCCGGATGCTGCGGATCAGGTCAATATGCTCCTGGTCGTACGGCGTCACCGGCGGCCCGGAATATTTCCATTCCTGCTCGCCTTGGATGACACCGGACGGACGCGCTGTTCCCTTGGTGCCGATGAGCCGTTCGTTGACCCGGGTGGACGTGCCCGGCACCTGGCGACAGAGACTCTGCACGCGAACCCCGTTGGCATATTCGAATTCCACGGAGAAGTGATCCCACGCGTTGCCGTATTTGGGATCCGTGCGGCTCTGCCGGCCGCCCATGCCAAACGCCTTCACCGGCGGGCCGCCAAAGGCCCAATTCATGACGTCGATGTTGTGCATGTGCTGCTCGACGATGTGGTCGCCGCTCAGCCAGGTGAAATAAAGCCAGTTGCGCATCTGGTATTCCATTTCGCTCCACTCCAGCTGCCGGCCGCGGTGCCAGAGGCCCTCCTGCATCCAGTAGCAGGATCCGCCCACGAGTTCGCCGATGGCGCCGTCCTTGATGCGGGCCATCGTCTCGAGGTAGTCGGCGGAATGGCGCCGCTGCGTGCCGGCGACGACCGCGAGCCGCTTTTGCGCCGCGACGTCGGCCAGCTGCATGACGAGCCGCGCCCCCGCGGGATCCACGGCCACGGGCTTTTCCATGAACACGTGCACGCCCGCCTCCACGGCGGCCTGCAGGTGCCGCGGGCGGAACTGCGGCGGCGTGACCAACAGCACGAGGTCGATGCCGGAATTGATCACCTGCTGGTACGCGGTGAATCCGCTGAAACAATGCTCGCGCGTGACGGCGAACTGGTCGACGGGCAGCGGCGGGCGCGTTTCATTCCCCCCACCCTCGACAAACTCCTTCATCGCCGCGTCGACGCGATCGGCAAAGGCATCGCCCAGCGCGACCAACTGGACCGAGCGGTCGGCCCCCAGGCAGTTGCGGACCGCGGCGATTCCCCTTCCGCCGCAGCCCACGAGTCCGATCCGGATGCGATCCGAACCGGCGGCGAAAACGGGCGTGACGGAACCGAGGAGCGGCAGGAGCGAGGCAGCGGCACCGGTCTTGACAAACTGGCGGCGCGTTAAACCAGGAGACTTCAGGGCATTCATGGCAAATGGGGGTTGAACCAACGCAACCGCAACCAACACCCGCGCACCCGGGCGGCGCAACCCGGTTCCGCCATCCGGGCAAGACATGCGCAGAGATTGAGAGAAGACGAACAGACATGCCGATCCGCGACCTTGCCTCCCCGCCAATCCGCGTATCTTTCTGCCTCGTGCCGCTGCGCTACCTCACGATCGATTTCAACTCGTTCTTCGCCTCGGTCGAGCAACAGGAGCGGCCCGAATTGCGCGGCCAGCCCGTCGGCATCGTGCCCGTGATGGCCGAGACCACCGGCTGCGTCGCGGTGAGCCTCGAGGCCAAGGCCCTGGGCCTGACGCGCAACGCGCGCGTGGCCGACGCGCGCAGGCTTTGCCCGGGCATCGTCATCGTCGAGGCGCGCCCGGAGATCTACATCGACTACCACCGCCGGCTGGCGGCGGTGATCGCCCCGCACGTCGCCGAGACCAAGATGCAGTCGATCGACGAGGTGACCGCGAAGCTGCACGCCTTCCTCAACGTCAGCCAGGCGGAGCAGCTCGCGCGACAGATCAAGGCCGACATCGCGCGCCAGGTGGGCCCCCTGCTCCGCAGTTCCATCGGCATCGCCCCGACCTGGCTGCTCGCCAAGGTCGCCTCGGACATGCAGAAGCCGGACGGGCTGGTGATCCTCGACGACGCCGACATTCCCGCGAAACTCCTCCACCTCAAGCCGGGGGACATCGCCGGCATTGGGCCCAACATCCAGCGCCGGCTCGAGGAACATGGCATCACGACCATGGCCCGGCTCTATGCCGCCAATGTCCACGAATTCCGCGGCATCTGGGGCGGCGTGCGGGGCGAACAAATCTGGCGCCTCCTCCATTGCGAGGACCTGGACTTTTTCGAGCAGGAAGGCGGCAAAACCATCGGCCACGGAGCGGTGCTGCCGCCCGCGAAGCGCAATCCGACCGACGCCCTCGCCACGTTGCACCGCCTCCTGCAAAAGGCGGCGATGCGCCTCCGCCACTCGCGACTTTACGCCTCAACGTTGAGCGTCTCGGTCGACTACGCCGACGAAACGCGCTGGGCGGATGAAATCCGGCTGACGGAAACCCAGGACACGCTGCGGCTGACCCACGCGTTGAACGACCTGTGGCGGAAGCGGCCCGCGAAACTGGCGCGCCACAAGCCGCTGCGCATCGGCGTGCATCTCACCGGGTTGATCGACCTGAAGCTGCACACGCCCGACCTGTTCGAGGAAAAAACCGAGCAGGCGCGCGGCAAGCTATTCGAGGCGGTTGACCATCTCAACAAGGTCCTCGGCAAGAATACCGTCTATCTCGGTGGCGCGCATGGCGCGACCAAGGACGCGCCCATGCGAATCGCGTTCACCCGCATTCCCGAACCGGAAATCGAGGAGATCGACCGCAGCTATCAGGGCCGGCTGAAGAAGCCGAAGCCGCCGCCACCCAAGCCCGAAGCGTGGTGAGGAGCGACGCCTTAGGCGCAATTTTCCACACTTGGAAACGAACTAACACACCCCGCCCTGTCGGGCACCCCTCTCACAGAGGGGACTTCGGCTGCGCAGGTTTGGATTCCCCTCTATGAGAGGGGTGGTGCGCAGCGCCGGGGGGTGTCGGTTGCGCATGGAGGATTGTGAAATGCCCGCTCCAGGCGGGGAATCTTGAAAACTGAAAATCGTGAAATCTTAAATCGTGAAATCTCTCCATGCCGCTGACCGCAATTTCAAGATTACGGATTTCACGATTTTCAGTTTTCAAGAGTCCCCGGGCTATTTTCCTTCCCCGCCCATGATGATGCGGGCGCCCCGGCCGTACGTGAAGTAGGAATAGGTCCAGTTCAGGAACACCGAGATCCGGTTGCGCAGCCCAACGAGAAACACGAGGTGCAGGGCCAGCCACATCATCCAGGCCAGCCATCCGCTGAAATGCATGCGGCCGATTTCGGCGATCGCCTTGGACCGGCCAATCGTCGCCATGTTGCCCTTGTCCCAATAGGCGAAGGCGGGGCGCTGTTCGGGCGGCCGGTCGCCCACTGCGATGTCGTAGGCCAGCAGCTTCGCGACGTGCGCCCCACCCTGCATGGCGCCCTGCGCCACCCCCGGCACGACGACGCCGTTGGCATCCCTTAAGGTCGCCAGGTCGCCGATGGCGAACACCCGGGGATGCCCCGGCAGGCTGAGGTCGGGCCGGACCTTGATGCGGCCGGCGCGGTCGGTTTCCACGCCCAGTGAACGCGTGACCGGACTGGCGCCGACGCCGGCGGCCCACACGATGTTGCCGGCGCGCAGCGGCACGCCATCGAGCTCCACTTCGCCCGCCCGGATCGCCGTGACCTTGGTGTTGAGGCGGACCTCGACGCCCAGCTTTTGGAGCTGCCGCAGCGCGCTGGCAGACAGATCCTCCGGAAAAGTCCCCAGCACGCGCGGCCCGCCTTCCACGAGGAGAATGCGCGCCTGGCGGGCGTCGATATGGTCAAAGTCGCGGTACAGGACCGTTCGCGCCAGCTCCGCAAAGCTGCCCGCCAGCTCCACGCCCGTCGGGCCGCCGCCGACGACCACCGTGGTCATCAATTCGTCGTGCTTCCGCTCGTCGGTTTCGGCCTCCGCTTTCTCATAGGCCAGCAGCATGTTTCGGCGCAGACGGACGGCATCGTCGAGGGATTTGAGCCCCGGCGCGAATTGTTCCCACTCGTCGTGCCCGAAGTAGCTCGTCTGGCCACCGAGTGCGATGACCAGGTAGTCAAAATCGAGCGCGTCGCGATCGAGCTCCACCCGGCGGGCGGCGAGGTCGATGCGTTTCACGTCCCCCATCAGGACCGTGAGGTGCGGTTTTTCGCGCAGGATGCGGCGAATCGGCTGCGCAATATCGGGCGCCGAGAGGCCGGCGGTCGCCACTTGGTAAAGCAGCGGCTGGAAAAGGTGGTGGTTTTGCCGGTCCACCACCGTCACGCGCGCCATGTGCGAGGGAAACGCCTTCGCAAAACTGAGCCCGCCGAAGCCGGCCCCAAGCACGACCACATGAGGCAAACGCGTGGAATTCGCTTTCATGGTGGCTCCAGCTTAGCCAGCCGGGTGGCCGAGTAAACCATGTCGCCTGAGTATTCCGCCGGCTTTCACCCGGGCGCATTCCGGCTAATGGACACGGGTGAAACCTGTAGGAGCGGGGTTTGCGCCCGCGATCCCGTTGCAGCGCGTGACTGGTCGGGGCGTAAAGCCCCTCCTACAACGGATCCAGCCTACTCGATGATTCCTTCCTGCTTGAGCACCGCCTCGAAATTGGCGCGCGTAATCAGGATGCCGGTCTTGCGGGTGTCCATCGCCGGGACCGTCCCTTCCTTGATCCAGTGGTAAAGCATCGCGGCGGTCTCGGCACCTTCGCCCGGGGCTGAGACGAGCATGGACCCGAAGAACCCGGTGGGCTTCGGCTTGCGCAACTCGTCGATGCAGTCGGTGCCATTGATGCCGACGCCGATGACATTTTCCGCGGTGAACCCGCGGCTCTCCGTCGCACGGATGGCGCCGAGCACGGCCGTGTCGTTCATGCCGAGCACCAGCCAGCGCTTCACCTCGGGGTGCTTGGTCAGCAGGACGCTCGCGGCGTCGAGGCTGCCGGGCACGTCCGTGGTTTTTTGCGGGGCCTTGAAAATCCGATCGGCCGGAAACCCGGCGGCTTTCAACGCCGCGATCGAACCGTCCGTGCGCTCGCGGGCGGTGTCGAGTTCCTCGAATGTAATGGCACAAACGCCCGTCTCCGCGGTGGTCCACTTCCTTTGCTGCATTTCGGCCCAGAGCGCCTCGCCCTGCGCCGCGCCGATCTTCGTGGCCGACATGCCCAGATAGGGAATGTCCGTCATGAAACTCCCGTCGGCCGAGACAAAGCGGTCATCGACGGTGATGACCTTGAGCCCCTTCAACTTCGCGCGGGCGGCAATGGCCGGCCCAAGGCGCACGTCCGGGGTGCAGATGACGAAACCCTGCGCCCCGCCGGCCACGAGGCTGTCGATGGCGGTCATGACCTTCTCGCCGTCCTGCACGCCGAGCTTCACGACCTCGAAGCCGAGTTTCTTCGCGGCGGCGTCCGCTCCCTTCCACTCGAACTGGAACCATGGTTCCTCGGGTTGCTTTACCAGGAAGCCGATCTTGACGGCTGCGGGGGGCGCGGGGGCGCCGGCGGCGGAAGCGGGAGCAGATTGCTTGCTGCAGCCGGCCAGCAGGCCAAGGCAGGAAACGACCAGGAGGGGGAAGGCATGGATTTTCATGGCGAGAGAACGAGTGGATACATCGCCCGCCCCGCGCAGCAAGCTTCGGGAAGTCATAGCCGGCGCCGGATTTTCGTGACCGTCATGTGGAGGTTCGTGCAGTGGCTTAATGTAGCGTCGGCGCTTGCGCCGACCTCATGCGCGACGCCGGACCCCCGCGACAGGCTCGGGGCCCGGAGCCGAATGGCTAAGCCAACCACTCAGTAGGTGGGAGTCGGTTTCCACACCGACGCCAGGTTTGCACGCCCCGAGAGTCCTTGTCGGCGATATGTCCTGTTGTTCGCTTCCTGATGTGGCGTGCTCGCCACCAAGGATCAGTCGCGCGGCCTACGCTGCGGCTGAGCTGCGAACCCGGGACCAGTCGCGCAGCCTGCGCTGCGGCTGGGAAATCGCCGACCACCAAAAGGTGGAACGCGCTGACCCCAGCGCGTCGCGGCGAAGCCGCTCAGAGCCAGCGCCTTGGAGTCATGTCGCTCCACCTTTTGCTCCTGGGAAACAGCGGCACTGTAGCCGGCCTCGCTGAGGCCGGTCCGGGGTCAACGACCCCGGCTACAACCGCACCGTTTCTTCCAGACCGGAGCAAAACGCGTTTTGCGGGTTGGGTCTGGAGCGCGTTGCCCGTTCGACACAAGCTCAGGGCCGATCCGCCATTCGGGACGTGGACTCACTGCCAGGCATCAGGATGTTGGGCACGGAAGACGTCTGGCGATTTCCGTGCTTCCCTTCCCCGCCGTGCCGGTCCTATTTGCTACCTCACATGCCTTCGCCCGTGGACATCCAGCTCATCGGCACCGAGGTCGCCATCCGGTGGGATGACGGCCAGGAAAGCTACATTACTTTCGCGACGCTGCGCGCCGCCTCGCCCAGTGCCGAGGTGAAGGGCGAACGCGACATTTTTGGCACGGTCTACGGGGGCGAAGCCCCGCGGGACTACCGCACGGTCGAAGTCACGGGCTGGGAACGCATCGGCAACTACGCGATCCGCTTTGAATTCAGCGATGGTCACCGCACGGGGCTCTACCCCTACGAGCTGTTGCGGCAACTTGGCGCCGGGCAGGGCTGATGGGGAATTCGAATCCGATCACGCCAACGCCAGATGCCACGGGGCCAGCATGCCCGGCTCCACTGCGGGACCTTCCATTAGGGCGTGATCAGGTCGGCAATCCTGACCTGGGCGACACTTTCGATGGCCTTGCCCTCCTTCACCGCCGGCATGAACCGCACCCGTGACACGAGGCCATCAAGGAATTTGTCGCCGGTGGATTGGATGCAATACTTGTCGCCGTAAACGCCCTGAGGCCGGCCGGCCTTGTCGACCTTGATGAAAATCTGGCGTTGCAGGAGCGCTTCGGTGTAATGCGGCATCGCCTCCTGCCGATCGATGCCGAGGGCGATCGACGGGCCGTTCGTGGCATCCTTGCTCTCCGTCAGGTACTCGACCACCATGTACTCGTGCGCCTCCTCGCGGGAGAGCGGCACGGCCTTGGCCGCCACGTTGCTCGCGAGTTCGCGCCCATGCTGGTAGAAATGCACGTCCTGGTTCACCAGTTGGAATCCGGGGGGAAAACCTCCCTGGCGGATGAATACCCGGCGCGGCTGGTCGTCGATGGTCCCCAATTCCTCGGCGTAGACCCAGTTTTTCGTGAGGCCCGGCTTGAAATCGGGCGCGCGGTATTGCGCAATGACCACAAGGTAGGCATCGGCAATCGGCTGGGGGGAGGAAATCCGGAAGACAATCTCCAGGGCATCGAAGGCATCGGCGCCGACCTCGTCCGCCAGGCGGCTGGCCTCGCTGCCGGCGCTATTCACGCCGGAACCCGCCGCCGAATTCGCGGCGTCGGCCGCACGGGTGGCGTTCATGAGGTTGGTCTGGGTGCGCGTGAGCTCGCCCTGGTCAAGTCCCGGACCGGCGCCGGGACCGGTGGAAGAGGGCGCACTCGTGGCGCTGCCCCTCTCATCCATTGCCCGGGCGAGTTGCATGGCGGCGGTGTTGGCGTCCGGCACCGACGCCTGGGCGGCGGCCTGCGCCGCGATGAGCTGGCGGCCGGGATCATGGGCCAGCGTGTAGGCTCGCTTGATCCCGAGCCCGTCGATTTTGACCGCGGATTCCGCCAGTTTGAGCTTTCGGGAGATCTTGAAATCGATGCCGTTTTTCGCGGACACGGGCACCCGCACCAGCGCGCCGTTGTCCCGAACCATGAAGTCGCCCTTTTTGAAATCGCGGACCAGTTGGAGTTCGCGGTTCCGGCCGACCTCGATGTCGCTGCCCATGAAAAGGGTGAAGTCCTTGCCGGCTTCCCCGGCCGGCGCGCTGGCGGCGGCGCAATTGCCAGGAACCGGCAGCAGAAGGGCCGCGAGGGCCAGGGAAGGAACAAGGGGGCGCCTGGGGATCATGGGAAAGCTCAACCTTTGGTATCAGTTTCAACCAGCGGCCTCACCCTGGCGAGGAAATCCTCGACGGCGGAAGTTCGTTCCAAGGTCAGCGCTTTTTCGAGGTATTCGACCGTCTTGGCGTAGTGCTTGTTCCGCAGCTCGAGCGTGGCGAGTTCGATACAGGCGCGGTACAAGCTGTCCGGCACCTGGTAGGCGGCCTCGAACGCAAACTGGGCGCGAGCGAGGTTGTCCTCGGCGACATAGACCTTGCCGAGGCTGATCAGCGCCTTGCCATTCAGCGGCTCGACCTTGAGCAAATCCTCCAGCGCGCCCCGCGCTTCGGGCCACTTGTTTTCGGCCAGCAACAGGTCGGCGCGCGCCAGCATGAACCCGCTGCGGCCTTCCGGCGTGACCTTGCCCGCCAGGCCGTCGAGCACCTTGCGGGCCTGCGGGAGGTTGCCGCTGTAGATCATGAGCCGGGCGAGGGTCAGCAGCTTCTGTTCGCCGAGCTTGGGCGTCGTCGCCATGACGCGCTGGTAGGCGGCGATCGCCTCGGGGACCAGTTTCTGGTCCGCGTACAGGTCGGCCAGCAGGAGGGTCTCGGTCGCGCCGGCGACGCCAAGGCTGGCGGGCACCTCGAGCAGGGCGATGGCCTCCAGCTTGCGGTTTTGGCTGAGGAGAATGTTGGCGTAGGCGAACCAGAAGCGGGGCTCCTTCGGCTGCTGCTTCACGAGATCCTTGACGAGCCATTCCGCGCGCCCGAACTGCCGGCCCTCGACATAGATCCGGAGCAAGCCCTCGAGCCAGTCGAGGTTGGCCGGATCGCCGGTGAGCGCCTGCATGTACGCCATTTCCGCCTGCACCACGCGTTTCTCCTGCTCGAGGCTGTAGCCGAGCAGGCCGAAGGTCTGCGGCTCGCGGTCGCCGAGCGTCACGCACTTGGAAAAGCACCGGATCGCATCGGGGTAGCGCTGGGTCGCGTAATAAAGGATGCCGAGGTTGTTCCAGGCCCGCAGGAATGTCGGGTAGCGCTCCACGGCGCTCTTATAGCTGGTCTCCGCCTTGTCGTTGGCGCCGGTCGCGTAGTAGGCATTGCCGAGGATGAACTCGAAGGCCGGGCTGGGCTTTTCCTTCTCGGTCATCATCGCCTCCAGCAGCTTGAGGGCGAACTCGGGCTTGGTGCCGAGCATGGTGAGCACCCGCTCATAAATCGCGTATTCCTCGGCGGTCATCTCGGGTTCCCGCTCCTTGAGGAAATTGTTCGATTCGTTGATGATTCGCTTGGGATCGAGTTCGGGACCCTTCTGCTTCTTGCTCGAGGTCCGCTCGCTCTGGTCGGACAACTGCTGCCGCATCAGCGTGTCGTCGATTTCGCGCGTGGCATCCTGGGCGAACCCGGCCAGGGCGAAGGCGAACAACAGGGGAACTTGGCGGGCGAGGGTCTTCATGGCTCAGATTTCAAACACGGAGGCGGAATTCCACTTGATGATGACCGCCTGCTGGAGCAGGCAGCGGACCTTCACGCCCTTGCGCACGGCGGGCGAAAACGACCATTCCAGGATGTTCTTCATGATAATCGCGTCGAAGTCCGGGTTGCCCGAAGTGCTCACCACCCGCACGTTCTTGATCTGGCCATCGGCGTCGACGACGAAGAGCAGGCTGGTCCGCAACATGGACGCATTCTGGCGCACGCTCGGGGGGACGGTGGGGTTGACGCGGTTAAGGACCCGCGGCAACTGGTCGACCTCGACCATCTGGTAGACGTGGTCGGCGGAGAAGTTGATATCGATCTTCGGTTTCAGGTCGTGATAGAGCTGGCCGACCTGGATTTCGGCCGGCGGCGCCATCGTCTGCGGGATGAGGTCGCGCAGGTCGGGCGGCGTGACGGCGATTTGCACGGGGCTGTCGGTGGGTGCGGCATCGAATCCTGCCATTGGCACCTCCGCGATCGTCTGTTCCTGGTGCACCTCGCGCGGCGGGGGGGGCGGCTCCTGCAGCGAAACCGCGCGTATCTCCATGATCTCGGCGGGCGCCTCGCCTTGGGCGGAGCGGTCGAAGTGGGCGATGCCGAGGAACAGGGCCAGCGTGATCCCGGCGCCCAACAGCAGGCTGGCCGTGGCCTGCACGATTCCCCCGCCCCGGCGGCGCGGGACGGCGGCGGAATCGAGGGTGGTAGCCAGGGCCATCGTGGGGGGAAAAATTATTCCGCGCGCGCAGTCGCGAACTGGACCTGCTTGATGCCGGCGCGCTTCGCCTGTTCGTACACCGTGGCGAACACGCCGTGGCTGCTCCCGCGGTCCGCCCGGATGATCACCGCGGGAGAGCGCCCGACCGCCGCCTGCTTCACCAGCCCGGCGAGCTGGTCGGCCTGCACCTCCTGGCCGTCGAAATAGATGCGGTTGTCGACCGAGATGGCGATGAGCAGGGCGTTCTGGTCGCCCATCTGCACGCCGCTGACGTCCGGTTTCTGCACCTCGATGCCGGGATCGCTTACGAACGCGCTGCTGATCATGAGGAAGATCAACAGCACCATGATGCAGTCCACCATGGGCACCATGTCGATGTGGGTGGCCTCGAAATGGCCGTGGCTGCGGTGTTTCCCGATCATGGGGCGACTCCTCCCCGGAGCGCTTCCTCCTGCTGGTTCAGCTCGTGGAGCCGGCGGGTCATCTGGCGGTGCGCGAAATACACCAGCATCATGGCGGGAATGGCCACGCTGAGGCCCGACTCGGTGGCCACCAGCACTTCCGAGATGCCGCCCGCCAGGCCCTCCATGGACTTCTGGCCCGTGCTCGTCGACAGGCTTTCAAAGGTCTTCACCATGCCGCTGACCGTGCCCAGCAAGCCGAGCAACGGGGCGGCGGCAATCATGGCCCCGAGGGTCACGCGTTGCTGGCGGAAATCGTCGCGCAGTTCCCATTGGCGCCGCTGCAGCCAGTCGAGGCGCTCCGGCGCGGGAACGGCGTCGGAGTTGAACCGCCCGCGGCGCAGGCCGAGCAGGATGTGAAAACAGTGCGAGTACAACACCACCGAAAGCGCCATGATGGCGACGACGGCGGGTCCCCCGCGCTGGACCAGGGCGTGCAGTGCGTCGTTCATGCGGCGGGCTTCTCCGCTTTCGGCGCGACGGCGGGCTGGGCTTGCGCGGCGGTGACAAACTCCAGGGCGTAGCGTTCGAGCGTGGCCAGGTTCTTGTGGATGCGCTGCGAAAGGTAGCCGTGGACGACCAGCGTCGGGATGGCCACCGCCAGGCCCAGCTCGGTGGCGACCAACACCTCCGAAATGCCGCTCGCCAGCTTGGCGGCGTTGCCCGTGCCGAACACCGTGATCAGGGCGAACGTCTTCACCATGCCCACGACCGTGCCCAGCAGGCCCATGAGGGGCGCCGCGGTGGCGATGACCGCGAGGAGCGGCAGCCAGCGCTCGAAATGCAGCCGCTGTTTCAGGAGCAGCGCCTGCAGGTGTTCCTCCAACACGATCTTCGACTTGTCGAGATTCTGGAGACCGACGCCGAACATCTCGCGCGTGGTCGCGCGCAGCGTGCCCAGCGCGGGCTCCGCCGCCGCCCGGCCGCCCTGCGCCACCTTGGCGAGGAAGGCGTGCGCCACGGGCTGGCTGTCGACCGCGAGGCAGGACAGGTCATAGAGCTTTTGCAGCGTCAGCAGCACCGCCAGCAACCCGACGACCAGGATCGCGTACGCGACATAGCCGCCCTTTTGGATGTGCTGCCAGACGGTGCCGGTGGTGAGCTTGAGCCGGAGGGCCTTGCCTCCCGTCGCATCGGCGGCAATGCCGCCCGCCCCACCGGAAAAATAGGCCTGCGCCCCGTCCGCGGGCCAGTCCTTGATCACATGGGTGACCGGATAGGTGGAGCCCTCGCGCAACCGCACGACGACACCCGTCTCGCCCTGGGCCGAGCGGAAAAAGGTCTGGGGACCGACAAAGGCAAAGGTGCCGGTCCGCACCTCGTTGCCCTCGCCGATCAGCGAACTGCCCGGCGCCGCGTAGCCGCCGAGGGACTGTTTCACGCGCTCGAGCAGGAAGGTGGTCACTTCCACCGACGCGCGCCCGCCCGACACCTTCGCGGGATCGGCGAACGAAGCCTCGAGTTCGCGGAATTTCGCGGCCAGGAACTGGTCCTCACCCGGGGCCTGGCTGTCGGTGGCCGCCTTCAGGCTTTCCTGGGCCAGCGTGTTCAGGTAGGTGCCGTTCTTGTGCAGGGTCTCGGTTTCCTTGACCAGCTTGCGGCGGTTGTTGCCGGACTGCTCGGCCGTGGTCTGCAACCGCGTGAGCTCGGATTCGGCGGCCAGGAGGCGGTCCTCGGCTTCGCGCTGGGCCTTGAGCAACGGCGCTTTCTCGCGGGCGATGCGCTCGCGCGTGGCCGCGAGCTCCGCGGAGGCGGCGCGCAGGCGTTCGGTGTAATCAAGCACCGCCTTGTCCATCGCCTTGGTGATGTCCTCCTCGGCCGCGACGGCGGCAACGGCGGTGGCGAAGAGGCTGGCCAGGAGAAAAAGCGAAATCTTCTTCATGGCGGCTCAGCGGTTGGGATGGCCCAGTTTGGCGGGCACCACGACGAACTCCGGGTCGGCCTTGTCGGAGGCGATGGCGAGCAGCTTCGCCACCGGCGCGGCGGCGCCAGGTTGCGCCTCCCATTGCCAGCCCTGCGAACCGGGCGTGCCGAGCCAGACCTTCCCGGCCGCGCGGTCCAGGGCGTAACCGTGGCTCAGTCCCCAGTAAATCACCTCGAGCGATTTCGGCGCAGCTTCACCTGGAATCGCGAGCACCTCGTCCGCCGCGGTGATGGTGCGGTTGAACTGCAGGCAGCGGTTCAGGATCGTCATCGTGTGCTGCATGCGGTCGCCCACCGCCAGGCTGGGATCCGCGATGCTCTGGTAGGCAAGATCGAGGGCGGTGGAAAGCCGCGGGGGCAGGAAAGGCCGCAGCGCCAGCAGGTCCTTCGCCGTCTGCTTGAGGCGCTCCTCCGCCGTTTCCAACCCGGCGCGGGCGATGTCGTTTTTCCTGGCGAGGGTGTCGAGCTCCTCCCGGTCCTGCGCCGTCTGCGCGTCGAGGTGCGCCTTTTTCTCCTGGATGATCTTGGTCCGCTGGTCGATCGCCTCGACCATGGACTTGAGCATCATCTGCTGCCCGCCCCACTCGGTTTCGAGCCGGACGGTCTCGGCGCGGGTCTTCACCCATTCGGTGGCGACCTTCTCGACCTTGACCACCGCATCGTCGGCGGCGGGCAGGCAGGGGCACAGAACAAATGAGGCCAAGACCAGCCAGGGGCCTCGCTGACGCGGGGAAACTTTCATGGGGTGAGGTGTGTACTGCGCCACTGCATGAGCCGGGCCAGCCGCGACGCCAAGGGGAAGCGGTTCAAACAAAGTTTTCCCGCTCCCACCTGTCAAACGGCAATCCCAACTCATTCGTTCTCACATCAGTATAAATCCGGAGGGAGGCGGCAAAGGGACTCAAAACCCCGGCAAAGGAACACCGGTGAAACGCACGTCAGTCAGTTCTATTTGCGTGGTCGAACCTGGGTCCGACCACGCGCGCGAGGTCGGCGCAAGCGCCGAGCCCACATCCAGGCCGGGGTCATGACAGACCACCGACGCCGCCTACTTCCCCGCCACGACGCCGCGCTCGCTCTTGGTGACGAAATTAAGGAAGTGCTGGAAATCGGGCGAGCCGGCGAGCTTGTGCTGGCGCATGTGCTCGAAGGCTTGGGTGCGGTTGTAGCCGGACCGGTAGAAAAGGCGGAAGACCTGCTTGATCGCATCGAGCCGCTCCGCGCTGAAACCATGGCGCTCGAGGCCGACCTTGTTGATCGACCGCGCGATGGCTGCGTTGCCGTCCGCGATGATGAAGGGCGGGACGTCCTGCACGATCTTCGACATCGCCCCGAGCATCACATGGGCGCCGACCCGGCAAAACTGGTGGACGCCGCTCCCCCACCCGATGTTCACGTAGTCCTCCACGATGACGTGGCCGGCCAGCGCGGACTGGGCGCTCATTACGAGGTGGTTGCCCACGACGCAGTCATGGGCGATGTGGCTGTAGGCGAGCATCACGTTGTCGTTTCCCATCGTGGTGTAGTCGGCCTCGTTGGTCGCGCCGTGGACGCTGACGTACTCGCGGAAAACATTCCGGTCGCCCACGACGAGGCCCGGCTCGCCGCCCTTGTACTTCAGGTCGTGGGTCTTGGTCCCGATGCAGGCAAAGGGAAAGATCTCGCACTGCCCGCCGATGGTGGTGCGGCCCTCGACGTTGGCGTGGTGGTGCAGGACGGTGCCGGCGCCAATCACCGACTTGCCGCCGACAAAGGCGTACGCGCCCACGACCACGTCCTCGCCCAACTCGGCTCCCGGCTCGATGATGGCGGTCGGATGGATTTGCCGGGCCATGGCTCAGTCCACGTCGGCGTTGTCGACCACGGCGAACATCAGGTCCGCGGAGGAGACAACCTGGCCGCCCACGGAGCACTCGCCCTCGGCGCAAGCGATGGTGCCGCGCACCTTGGTGAGCTTGACCTTGATGCTGAGCTGGTCCCCGGGCCGGACCGGTTTGCGCCACTTGACCTTGTCGCAGCTCATGAAGAGCGCGGTCTTGCCGTCCATGGTGGTGCGGCGGAGCAGCAGGATGCCGGCCGCCTGGGCCATGGCCTCGACCTGGAGCACGCCGGGCATGACCGGATTGCCCGGGTAGTGGCCCTGGAAGTAAGGCTCGTTGATGCTGACGTTCTTGATCGCCGTCAGGTTGTCCTCACCCATTTCCGCCACGCGATCGATCATCACGAACGGGTAGCGGTGGGGAATGGTGTCGAGCACGCGCCGGATATCGAGGGTGGTCTCGGTGGTGACCTCGGCCCGGGGTGCGGCGGGCTTGGCGGCCTTCCTGCCGCCCTTTTTCCAGGCCTCGTACTTCTCGAAAATCGCCTTGGTAAGTTCCGCGTTGAGCGCGTGGCCGGGGCGGGTTGCGACGATGTGCGCCTTCAGCGGCACGCCGAGCAGCACGATGTCGCCGATGATATCCAGGATCTTGTGGCGGACGAACTCGTCGGGAAAACGGAGCGGCTCCTTGGAGATGATCTTGTCGCCCTTGATCACAACGGCGCAGTCGAGCGAACCGCCCTTGATCTTGCCCAGCTTGATGAGTTCCTCGATGTCCTCGTAGATGGTGAAAGTGCGCGCGGCGGCGACCTGCGTGACGTAGACATCCGGGTCGATCGTGAGCGAAAGGTGCTGCGTGTGGATGCCCCGGTCGTCGGCGCTGGTGCAGGTGATCTTCAGGCCGTCGAACGGCAGCGCGATGATGGAGGAATTGCCGCGGGAGACGGAAACGGTGTCCGCCAGGGCGAAATACTCGCGGTCGGCCTCCTGTTCGACGGCCTCGCCCTGCTGGATGAGCTTCACGAACTCGCGGGCCGAGCCATCCATGATCGGCGGCTCGCTGGCGTTCATTTCGATGAGGAGGTTGTCGATGCCGCAGCCGCTGAGCGCGCTCAGGACATGCTCGACCGTATGAATCTTGGCGTGGCCCTGCTGGATGGTGGTGGCGCGCACCAGGTCGGTGACGAGGTCCACGCGGGGCTTGATCTCGGGATGGCCGTGCAGGTCCACCCGCTTGAACACGATGCCGTGGTTGGCGGGGGCGGGCTTGAACGTCATTTGCACGGCATCCCCGGTGTGCAGGGCGTTGCCCTTGATGGAGACCTCGCGCAGGAGGGAGCGCTGCTTCATGGTGTGGCGCGCAGTGTCGGAAACCACTTGGAAATGACAAGCTTGGAGATGCCCGCCGGCCGGCATCCGGCTTGCGCTCGGCACGGCTTCGGGCAGCCTCCTTGCCGTTGCTCCTTCCCCATCCCCCGTTCCCCACCCGATGAATGCCAAGCAGCTCTTCAAGCAAAGCCACCGCCTCTCCGACCGCTATTGCATCACCGGGAGGAAGAAATTCCACCTGCGTGACATCAGTCCCGCCGACACCGCCGGCCTCAAGTCCAAGAGCGATGCCCGCGAGGCCCTGCAACATGGCGTCGAACAGCTCGCCGAACTGCAGGATCGCCTCTATGCCGAGGACCGGCGGGCGCTGCTGGTGATTTTCCAGGCGATGGATGCCGCCGGCAAGGATGGCGCGATCAAGCACGTCATGTCCGGCGTCAACCCGCAGGGTTGCGAAGTGCACGCCTTCAAGGCCCCGAACAACTACGAACTCGACCACGACTACCTCTGGCGCTGCCACTCGCGCGTGCCGGAACGCGGCCGCATCGGCATCTTCAACCGCTCCTACTATGAGGAGGTGCTCGCCGTGCGGGTGCATCCCGAGCTGCTCGGCAACCAGCGGCTGCCCAAGGATTGCATCACCAAAAACCTCTGGCGCGAGCGCTTTGCCGACATCAACGCCTTCGAATCCTATCTCCATCGCAACGGCGTGGTGGTGCTGAAATTCTTCCTGCATGTGTCGCAAAAGGAGCAGAAACGCCGCTTCCTCGAGCGGCTCGACCAGCCCGAGAAAAACTGGAAATTTTCCGTCTCCGACGCCAAGGCCCGCGGTTTCTGGCACGACTACATGGACGCCTACGAGGACATGATCCGGCACACGTCCACCAAGGAAGCCCCCTGGCACGTGATCCCCGCGAACAACAAGTGGTTCACGCGGCTGGTGGTGGCCGCCACGATCGTCGACACGCTCCGGTCGCTCAACCCGAAGTTCCCCGAGGTGAGTGAAGCCAAGCGGCGCGAACTGGCCGCCGTGCGCCGCACGCTGGCGCGGGGTTGATTGGAAATACCGGCCTGACGAGGCATTTGCACAGGTCGCCAGCCCGCGCGGCGGGTCGCGACCGGCTTGGAAAGCGCGCCAAGAAACTAATCCGAGGGTAGTGTTGACACCGTCAAAATCGGCCCGGTATTCCTGTTCCCTTACATCTCTTCCAACCTCGACCCGATTCCGTCATGCCCGCAGCCAACGATCTTCGCAAAGGCCAAGTCATCAAATTCAACGGCGAGCCGCACCTCATCATGGAGACGCAGCACCGCACCCCGGGCAACCTGCGCGCCTTCGTCCAGGTGAAGATGCGCAACCTGCGCTACGGCAAGTCGCTCGAACAGCGCTTCAACTCGCCCGACCCGGTCGAGGTCCTCCCGACTGACCGCCGCACCCTCGAGTTCAGCTACGCGGACCGCGACACCTACTCGTTCATGGATCCGGAGACTTTCGAGACCTTCGAGATCAACGCCACCATGATCGGCGACGACAAGAACTACCTCGTCGCCAACGGCAAGGCCGAGGTGCTCTTCATCAACGACGTCCCGGTCACCATCGAATTGCCCTCCACGGTGACCCTCAAGGTCAAGGAGAGCTCCGAAGGCATCAAGGGCGACACCGCCTCCAATGTCCAGAAGCCCGCCACCATGGAAACCGGCTTGGTCGTCCAGGTCCCGCTCTTCATCAAGGAAGGCGAGCTGCTTAAGATCAGCACCGCCGACGGCAGCTACCTGGGCCGCGCCTGATTCAGAGGACGGAAGACAGAAGACCGAGGA
>DASZPS010000178.1:0-141326 GCA_035549955.1 Lacunisphaera sp.
ATCCACGTCGGCTCCACCGCCTGGTACGACGCCCTCGCCAAGGAAGGCATGCGGGTCGACGTCCCCCTCCACCTCAAGAACTGGGCCCAGCGCGCCGCGACCTACCAGGCGCTGAGCAGGAAATACTGGCTGTATCCCGAGGTGGCACCGGTCGAAACGGCGGCCACGATGGGCGGGAAATAAGTTCTTCGAACGTGAGCTACTTCATCGTGGACGTTGAATCAGACGGGCCGATTCCGGCCGACTATTCGATGGTGTGTTTTGGCGCGATCCGGTTTGACGACGCGCTGGCCACGACGTTTTTCGGCCGCACCCGGCCCATTTCCGATCGGTTCATCCCCGAAGCGCTGGCCGTCAGCGGCTACTCGCGCGAGCAGCATGCGGCGTTCGATGATCCGGCCGCCGTGATGACGTCATTCGCGGCATGGCTGGAGCAACACTCGAAGGGCCGGCCCGTCTTCGTGTCCGACAACCTCGCGTACGACTGGCAGTTCGTGAACTTCTATTTCCACCGGTTCACCGGAAAGAATCCGTTCGGCTTCTCCGGCCGGCGCATCGGCGACCTGTATGCGGGTCTGCTGCGCGATGCCGCGAAGGCGAGCGAATGGAAGAAATTCCGCATAACGCGTCACTCGCACGACCCGGTCGACGACGCCCGCGGCAACGCCGAGGCCCTGAAGAAGATCCGGGAACTCGGACTGCGGATCTAGCGACCGAGCGCCGACCTTTAGGAGCGGAAAACGGGGTCGAGGGAGCGGAAAACGGGTCGGGAGCGGAAAACGGGTCAGGTTGCTTTATTCCGTCGCGCCATCTATTGATCGGAAACGGGCCCCCACTCCCAACCCTGCCCCATGAAGAAACTCCCGCTCTTTCTCGCGCTCTCGCTCGCGGCCAATGCCGCTTTCCTGGTGACGTTTTTTGTCCGGCCGGCGCCGGCCGGCGGCTCATCCGCCGCGTCGTCCGCCGCGTCGGTGGCTTCCGCCAATCCCGCCCCGGCCGGCGCGGGCGAACTGACCGCCACCCAGCTCGCGGCCCTGACCTCCGGCGATCTCGCCCAGATGAAGGCCGCCAGGATCCCCGATGACATCGCCCGTCAGCTGGTGATCGCCCGGGCGTATGCCAAGCTGATGGCCCGCCAGCGGGCGTTCTACCGGCCCCCCGAAACGAGCGGCGCCTACTGGGCCAACCCCATTTCCGCGTACCGCAACCGGACCAAGGAGGAGCGCGCCGAGATGCTGAAGGCCCAGCGGGAATTCAGCGAGGCGTTGCGCGGCTCCGAGGCTGATTTCATGGATCGCGGGGGCTCCCGCTTCGACTACCTGCCCGCCACCAAGCGCGACCAGATCTCGCGGATTATTCAGGACTACGACGAAATGCGGAATGAGATCAACAGCGACATGTTTTCCGGCATCCAGCTCCCCTCCGACCGGGAAAAACTCAAGCTGCTGCGCCAGGAACAGGAGCGCGACATCGCCGACGCGCTGACCCCGGCGGAATTCGAGCAGTACCTCCTGCACTCGTCCCAAACGGCCAACAACGTCCGTAACCGCTATGGCGACGCGATCCGGACCGAGGATGACTACAAGAAGATCTTCGCGCTGCAAAAGGCCTATGACGACCAGTACTCGAACCAGGAGCTGTTCCCCTTCGGCGGCGGCACGCCCTCCCAGGAGTTGATGGCGGCCCGCCGGAACGCCGAGATCAAACTGCAGGCGGACATCCAGGCCGCCATCGGAGAGGAAGGCTACGCGGCGCTCCAGCGCGCCGCCGACCAGGAATACCGGGCGCTGACCTCCGTCGCCAAGCGCCTCAACCTGCCCGCAACCACCGCCGACACCGTCTATGCGGCGCGCGACACCTACGCCGCGCAATCGCAACAGATCAACCAGGATGCCTCCCTCTCCAGCCAGGATCGCCGCGCCCAGCTCAAGGCCCTCGGCGATCGCGCACGCACCGAACTCGCCTCCAGCCTCGGGGCCGAGGGCGCCGAGGCCTATGCCCAACGGGCGAACTGGTTGAACATGCTGAGGAGCGGAACCGCCTTTTCCACCAATCCAAAGGACGTCCCGGCCGGCCGCACCTCCATGGGCACCACGGTTTATCCGGTGCCGCCCCCGCGAAACAGCGCCCCCGGGACTTTGACGCCAGTGCGGGAATGAGGCAGCGGGACGTTTGTCTTCCCGCGCCGGTGCAGTGCCTCACCTTTTCCGTGAACGCAGGGGCGCAGTCTTGCCCATTCGACGAGCGCAGGGCCTTGAACCTGGGTAGTGGCTCCATTTGGTTCTTCCGCGGTGATTTGAATGTAGGGTCGGCGCTTGCGCCGACCTCATGCGCGAGGTCGGACCAAGGTCCGACCCTACATCGGGCTGAAATGGACCCACTACCTGAACCTGCCGAAAGGCTGCGCCCAATCCCGGCACAAGCCGGGATTCCCCTGGTCAAGGCAGGAGTCGAGCTCGCTGGTCCTTTCCGATACAACCGGAAAGGACCAAGCAAGGGCGTGTCTGCAAACCTCCCAGCTCGCCGCAGCGAGCGTCAACCACCGATCCGGTCTTAACCACGAATGCTCCGCCGACCGGCTGCGCTTCACTTTCCCTTCCGCCTAATCGGCAGCGGTTTTGGTTCCGGGGAGCGGCTAATCGTCGCTGAGAGGCGTAAGAAACTCGATTTTCGTCGGCGATTAGCCGACCCGCGAAAGCCATCGACCCCTGCCGGAAACGATCAGGATTCTTCGCTTGGCGAAGAATGGTCGCAGCAAGACTGCGCCCCTACGCCACCTACTTCGCCGCGACCGTGCCGTTCTTCACCGTCCATTTCTCGTACTCGGCGCGGGGCATGAACTTCAGCGAGGCGGA
Organism: Lacunisphaera sp.; assembly: GCA_035549955.1. Taxonomy (GTDB): domain Bacteria; phylum Verrucomicrobiota; class Verrucomicrobiia; order Opitutales; family Opitutaceae; genus Lacunisphaera. The sequence continues at coordinate 2,856 of DASZPS010000178.1, forward strand.
GTTGATGCAGTAGCGCAGACCGGTCGGGCGCGGGCCGTCCTCGAACACGTGGCCCAGGTGGCTGCCGCAGACCGCGCAGTGCGTCTCAACCCGGACCATGCCCAGGCTCACGTCGCGTTCCTCGGCAATGAACGATTTCTCCAGCGGCTGCCAGTAGCTCGGCCAGCCGGTGCCGGAATCGAATTTGGTGCGCGAGTCGAACAGCGGCGTGTCGCAGCCGACGCAGAAGTAGACCCCGTCCTCGTGGTTGTCCCAAAAGGCATTGCGGAACGGGTACTCCGTGCCCTGCTGCCGCGCGACGCGGTATTGCTCGGGCGTGAGGCGCGCGCGCCACTCGGCGTCGGTGCGCTTCACCTTTACCTTGCTCATGTCGATGACGACGTTGGAAGGCAGGCCGCAGGCGGAGATTTCGCCCGGCCGGCACTCGAGGGCATCCTTGGCGAAGGAGGGTTTGGTGGATTTCATGGTGGATTCGGAGGCGCCGACGCCGCCCGCCAGGGCCAGCAGCAGCAAGATCGAAAAGCGGGTTTTCATGTTCCCCGTGAGAGTAGCCGGAAACCGGATTTATTCCACCCCTCCAGGCGCGTCCTTTGCGGTTTGGAGGCGGGGTGCCCTCACCCCGCGAAACTTGCTCCCCGCGGGGTGGGGGCACCCCGCCTCCAACACGGAAATCCTATGGCTCCACGCGCACGCGCAACTTCCCGTCGTGGAACTCGTTCACCAAGGCCTGCCCAGGCTGCGCCGCCTTCGCGGCCGTCACCGGCCGGCCGGATTCGTCCCGCACGATGGCGTAACCGCGCTTGAGCACGGACGCCGGGCTGGCGGACTCGAGCCGTTTCCACAATGCGAGCAACCGGTGTGACTCGAGTTGAATCCGTTTTTCCGGCGAAATCGCGGCAAGGCGCGCCCGGGCGGCGCCGAGGCTTTCGCGCCCGACCTGCACGGAGTCCCGCAGCGCGGCCCCGAGGCGGTTGCGCAAGTCATCCAGCCGGAGATGATTCTGCTCGATGGCCGCCGCGGGCGAAAGCAGGCGCAGGCGGCTGCGCGCGTGGTCGAGCCGTTCCTGCCCCCGCGCAACGGCAAGGTCGAGCGGGCCGACCAGGCCGTCGGCGGCGCGCGCCACGCGCTCCGCCGCATCGAGATAGCGGCTCGAAATCAGCTCGGCGGCCCCGCTGGGAGTCTCCGCGCGCGCGTCGGCGGCAAAATCGCACAGCGTAAAATCGATCTCGTGCCCGACCGCGGAAATGACCGGCACCGCGCACGCCGCGACGGCCCGCACCAGCGGCTCCTCATTGAACGCCCAGAGGTCCTCGATGCTCCCGCCCCCGCGACCGATGACGAGCAGGTCGAAAATCCCCAGCTCCTCGGCCACGTGCAGTTGCCCGACCATTTCCGCCGCGGCGCCCTCGCCCTGCACCCGCGCCGGCAAAACGACCAGCCGGCCCGTCCAGCTCCGCCGCTGCAGGATGCGGATGAAGTCCTGCACCGCGGCCCCGGTCGGCGAAGTGATGAAACCCACGGTGCGTGGCAACAGGGGCAGCGGCTGCTTGTTTTCCGCCGCGAACAGTCCCTCGGCGGCGAGCCGCAGCTTGAGTCGCTCCAGTTCCTGCTGGAGCCGGCCGGCGCCGTGTTCGACCAGCGCGCGCGTGATGAACTGGTACTGGCCGCGCGCCTCGTACACGTCGACCTCGCCATAGGCCAGGACGGACAAGCCATCCCGCAGCTTCACCGACTGCCGCATCGCGTCGCCACGAAAAAGCACGCACGCGAGCTGCGCCCCGGCGTCCTTCAGCGAAAAATAGACGTGACCGCTGGCCTGGGCGCGGAGGTTCGACACCTCGCCGCGCACCCAGCCGGGCGGCAGCGCGCCCTTCAGCACCTCCTTCACCCGGCGCGTGAACTCGGTCACGCTGGGCACGCGACCGGCCTCCTCCAGATCGGGCGCGAGCGGTTTCATCCAGCGGGGGTTTTCTTCGCGCCGTAATGTTTGCGCAGCAGGTGCGCGCCGACCGACAGCGCCACGACCCCGCTCAGGCCGAGCAGGGCCAGCTTGCCCTTCCCTTGCAGCAAGGCCTCGCCAAAGAGGATGAAGGCCACGTTGAATGCGCCCTGGATGGTGCAGGAGATCAGGGCGTATTTGCCCACGGGCACCCGCGCCAGTCCCAACAGGTAATTCTGGATCGGAAACGGCACGCCCGGCGTGACCCGCACCAGGATGATCAGGTCGGTCACGTCGCCCGCCGCGACCTCGGGCAGCTTGTAACCGAGCCGGACCACGAGGCTCTCCAACAACGGCCGGAAGGCCCGCCGCGCGAGCAGGTAGGAAAACATGATGTTGAAAAAGACGGCGACCAGCGCGAACGCGATGACCAGCGGCATCCCCAGGCTGGGCCCAAACACCGACCCGGCCGTCAATGAAAAGGGTGACAGCGGCGCGCCAAACGCGGGCAGCACCGCCATGGCGCCGAAAAAGACCACGGGGCCGGCATCGCGGATCAATTCCTGGCCGCGCGCCATCAGCCCTTTCAGATCCAACCCGCGCGCCACGAGGACGGCCGCCACCGCGAGCACGACGACGGCCACACCCAGTTTGTACAACAGGGCGCGATTGAGGCGGGGAGCGGGTTCTGACATGGCGCGACGATGCCGGGCGGGTTCCGTTATCGTCAAGGGCGGAGGGGAATGTTGGCTGGCCAGCACCCGCTGCTGGTTCAATCTGGGCGTCAACCAGATGTGGATAGCCCCGCCAGCCCCGTGTCTCCTCGCCACCGCGTCCGTCAGCCCGGCACTCCTCGGTTGGATCCTGCTGTTGGGGGCCGTGGCGTGGAGCGTGCGACGCGATGAAGCGGCGACGAATTCCGCGGCGGGTCGGTTCGCGTGGTGGGCGCTGGTGGCCGGCGTCCTGGTGGCGTTCCGCTGGCCGCTGATTGCGCTGCCGCACGAACTGTATCCGGACGAAAGCCAGTTGATCGCCGGCGCAATGACGCTGCGCCACGACCCGGTATTTTGGCGGTCGGTCGACGGCGGCACCGCCGGCCCGCTGGACTATTTCGTCATGCTGCCGGCCGCGTCATTTTCCGGGACCGGTGCCTACGCCGCGACCCGCCTGACCGCCGCGCTGCTGATTTGGGGCATGCTCGCCGGTGCCGGGGAAACGCTCGCCCTGGTCGCAAACCGCCGGGTCGCGCGACTCGCGGTGTTGCCCGCGCTGGCCTTCGAGGCGTTCACGACCAGCCCGGAATTCATCCACTATTCCACGGAATTGCTGCCCGGCCTGATGCTGGCGCTCGCCGTGTTGGCGATCGTGCGGCAGGGGATCCACGCCGCGCGCGGCAATCTCTGGGCCGCGGCACTGCTGCTGGGCGCCGTCCCCTTTGCCAAGCTCCAGGCGGCGCCCATCGCCGCCGTCCTCGGGCTTGCCTTGGTGGTCGTGGAAATCCGCGCCGGCCGGAGTCGCCATGTCGCGCTGCTGGCGGGAGTGGCGCTGTTGCCCACGGTGTTTTTCCTCTCGCTGGTCACGATCACCGGGCAGGCGGAGCAGATGTTCATTCCGTATTTCCTGCAAAACACGCTCTATGCACAGACCGGCCGCCTGCCGCTGGGGGTGGTGATCCGGCAGTTCGCCGAACAATCGGCCACCAACGGCCACCATGCGCTCTGGCTCGCGGGGAACGCCGCCTTTTTTGCCGGGACGCTCGTGTTCGTGCGCTCCGGCGCGGCGGCGCGGCGTCGCCATCTTCTTGCCGCCGCGGGCCTGCTGGCGGTGACGGCGATTTGCATTCTTTCGCCCGGCCGCCCGTACCATCACTACCTGAATTTCCTGACGCTCCCCGTCACGCTGTTGGCGGGCACCAGCCTGGCCCTCGCTTGGGAAACGAGGACTTCGGCGAACGCCCGGGTGGCGCTGGCCGCCGCGTTCCTGGCGTGCACGGTCCTTCCCCTGGCCTTGCTGCGTGCCTCGCCCCGGGCCGATCCCTTCGAATACTACAACTCCGTCATCTCCGCGCGTGGCCCGGCGCATGGCGAACTCGTGGCCCGCATTCGTTCCTTTGCATCGCCGGGTGAGGCGCTCGGCGTCTGGGGCTGGCGTTCCTCCCTTTACGTTGAAGCGAGCCTCTACCAGGCGACACGGCTGGCGCACACGGAATCGCTGCATGTGGCGGGCCCGTGGCAGAAGTTCTACCTGCGGCGCTTTTATGATGACCTCGTGGCGGCGGCGCCGCCCGTGATCGTCGACGCCACCGGGCCCGGCAATTTTCGCTTCGAAAACCGTGCGACCGGGCTCGAGTCGTTTCCGTTGCTCTTCGATTGGGTAAAGGCTCGCTACCAACTCGTCGGCGAATGGGACGGAGCCCGCCTCTACGTGCGCCGGGATCGCGTGAAACCCAATCCATAGCGCGAGATATTGCCGGAGTGGATTGGATCCACCAATTGGTGGTCGGCGATTTCCATATCGCCGACAAGGACTCACGAGGCGGGCGAACCTGGCGACAGTGTACCCCTCGACCGGCTCGGGGTCCTGCGCTTGTCGAATGGAGAAACCGACGCCCGCTTCCCAGGAAACAGCGGCGCTGTAGCCGGCCTCGCTGAGGCCGGTCCGGGGTCACCGACCCCGGCAACAACCACACCGTTTCTTCCTGACCGGAGCAAAACGCGTTTTGCGGTTGGAGCTGAGTACTTCCGGCTTGAGCGGGGCGGCGCGCAGCGTCGGGGTGTGTCGATCGAGATTGGAAGTCCCTAAATCAGGCTCGCGCGGCCCGGTTCCGGGGGCTGTCATGGCTTGGCGCGCATGAGCCCCGTATCCCACGACCCCTTCCGCCTGCCGGTCCGGATTCTCACGCTCGGCGGGCTGGCTGGACTCGCGGCGCTGACGCTCGTTGCCTCAGGCGCGACGCGAATGTATGCCACCCCGTGGGTCTTGATTCTTGCCGCGACGACGGCGGTGCCGCCCCTCGTTCTCCTGCTGCGCCTCGGCGAACCGAACCGGCTGTTCCGTTTTCCCGCGACCAGCTGGACGTGGCTCGCGACGGCGACGATCGCCGTCCCGCTCCTCAGCGCCTTGTTCAGCCCTTACCGCGGGCCCAGCGTCCTGCTGGCCGCCGGCCCGATCGCGGCGGTCAGCCTGTTCCTGCTGCTGCACGACTGGCTGCAAGCCGACCCCGCTTGGAACGGCCGGTGCCTCGGGCACTGGCTGGCGGTGGCCGCGGCGCTCGCCACGCTGGTCAGCACAGGCGGATGGGTGATGGACGCCGTGGCGCTCATCCGCGAGCAGCAGTTCTTCCGGTCCCTGTCCGAGGCGCGCAATCCGCACCCCCTCGGGCATTCCAACTACACCGCCGGGCTCATGCTGCTCGGCCTGCCGTGGCTGGTCCAAATCGCGCGACAATCGCGCGGCTCGCTGCGCGTCGCCGCCGCCGGCGCCGCGGCGTTGGCGCTGCTGAATCTCTTCACGAGCAGCAGCCGCGGGGGTCTGCTCGGGCTCGCCGTGCTCGGAGTGACCGCCATTGCCCTCGCCGGGTTGGGTTGGAAACGGTTTCTTGCCGTCGCCGCCGGCCTCGTCGCCGCGGCGACCTTGTTCGCCGTGGCCAACCCGCGCATCCGCGCGCTGTTCACCCCGACGGATCCGCGGGCCGCGCCCAACGCCAGCACGGTCCAGCGCACCGCGATGTTCGAGGCTGGCGCCAGGATGGGCCTTGATCGCTCGCTGTTCGGCTGGGGGCCGGGCGCCACTCCCCTCGCCTACCCGCGCTACCGCCACGCGCTCGATGGCGGCGTCGAAAACGCCCTGCAGCTTCACAGCACGCCCCTGCAACTCTGGGCGGAGACGGGCGCCGCCGGGCTCCTGGTCGCGCTGCTGGGAGCCGGGCTCGCCGCCGCGCAATGGCGTCGCTCGCCCACCGCGGCCGCCACGCTCGCCGGCTACGGCGTTTTCGCACTGACGGACTTCCAGCTCGACGTGCCGGTGTTCGCCGCCGCCCTCGCCACCCTCCTGGCCCTGCTGGCCGCTCCGGCCGCGACGCCGCCTCCCTCCACCCGCCGGCTGAACTTTCTCCTCCTGCTGCTGCTCGCCGGCGGCGTGATCGTCGTGGCCGGGACCCGCGATCGCACCCCGCTGCTTAATTCCGCCGCCCTCGCCGCGGCCCAAAATCCCGCGGGACGCGACCGCGCGGTGGCCTGGCTCAACCAGTCGCTCGCGCTCAATCCCGACCAGGAAATCGCCCACTTCAACCTCGGCTGGCTGCTCCTGGTGTCCGATCCGGCGGCGGCAGAAAGGCATTTCCTGGCCGCCGCCCGCCTCGTGCCGGACAAGGGCGGCGTCTATTTCGGCCTCGGCCTCGCGCGCCTCAACCAGGGGCGCAACGACGCGGCCGCCCGCGCCTTCGCCCTCGAATGCGTCAACGACCCGCGCTTCCTCGCGTCGCCGTGGTGGACCGTCCCCGCCATCGCGAGCCAGCGCGAGGCGGCCCGGCGGTACTACACCGGCATGTTGTCGGCCGCCGGCCAGCCCACATCCCGTCCCGGAATCTCCGGCTGGACCGCAAGACAAGTGGCCAACCTCCGGCAACTGGCCCCCCGCCTCGGGGAATTTTCGCCCGGCCCGGAAGGCGACTACCGCCGCGAGCGCATCGGCTACCCGGTGCTGATGCGCAACTCCGACATTCCCTCGCCCGTCGACCTCTACGATGTCCGCGAGGACCCGCGTTTCCCCGCCTCCGTGCCCTTTCCCCTCCCGGACAAAGGCTGGCTGCCTTCGCCGGTGTTGCTCAAGCTGCTCGACGACCCCGCGGTCGTCCCTCAATAACCGCCCATGGCCGGCGCCACCTCCAATCCCCTGCGCGAAACCACGCTGCCCGCCGTCCTGCTGATCGGCGACACCCTGGTGGCTTTCGGCGGCCTCACGCTCGGTTACTGGCTGCGCTACAATTCCGCCCTGGGTGTCCTCGGCCTGGAGGTGCCCGACGCCCGCTTCGGGAATTACCTGCCGTTGCTCCTCATGGGCGTGGTGTTTCTCGTCGGCGCCTTCGCGCAGCAGGGCTTGTACGACGGCCGCATGCTCCTCCGAAAGCAATACAGCCTCAACCTGCTCGCCCGCGGGACGCTGTTCTGGGTGCTGGTCTATCTCGCGTTTTCCCTCGTGATCAAATTCAACCCGCCGATCTCGCGGCTCTTCGTCGTGATCGCCGGCTTCGTCACCCTCCTGCTGCTGGCGCTGTGGCGGGAGATCTTCTACCGGGTGATCACCGGCACGGCATTGCTGCCCCGCCTGCAGCAGCGCGTCGCGCTGCTCGGCTGGAACGCCGCCGCGCAGACCCTCGTGCGGGAAGTGCAGAAAAGCCGCGCCCATCCCTACACGATTGTGGGCAGCATCGACGACGGCACCCATCCCCCGATGAACCCGCTGCGCGGGCTCGGCTCGATTGACGAACTCGGCACGATCCTGCGCGAGGAGGAAATCGACGTGCTCCTCGCCTCGCACCTCGACATCCCCGCCGACAAGCTGCGCGCCATCACCGCGGTGTGCGAGCGGGCCTACGTGGAATGGAAGGTTGTGCCCGCCGCCTTTCCGATCTTCCTGACCGGGCTTCGCCTCCAGACGGTCGGCGCCATCCCGGTCATCGGGGTGGAGGACCTGGCCATCTCCCGCCTGTTCAACCGCGCCGCCAAACGCGTGATCGATGTCGCGGGCGCGCTCGTGGGCCTGACGGTGTCGGCGCCGGTGATCGGCCTCCTGGCCGCCCTGATCAAGGCCGAGTCGCCGCACGGGCCGGTGTTCTTCCGGCAGACCCGCGTGGGCGCCGGCCACCGCGAATTCACGCTCTTCAAGCTGCGCACGATGCGGCCGGATGCCGACGAGAGCGACGCCGAGAACCAGAGCACCAAGGTCGGCGATCCCCGCCTGCTCCGCATCGGCGCCTTCCTGCGCCGCTGGAACCTCGACGAACTCCCGCAGTATTGGAACGTCCTGGTGGGCGACATGAGCCTGGTCGGCCCACGCCCTGAGCGCCCGCACCACGTCGAGCTACTGTCCGCCGTCATCCCGCACTATCTGCCCCGCCACCTGGTGAATCCCGGCATGACCGGGTGGGCGCAGATCAACGGGCTGCGGGGCGACACCGACCTCGCGGAGCGCATCCGGTACGACATCTTCTACATCGAAAACTGGTCGCTGTGGCTCGACTGCCAGATCCTGCTCCTGACTTTCATCCGCTGGCGCAATCCCGCCGCGTGACGCCATTGTGTTCTCTCCGATGGATCTCCCCGCAGGTAGGGGCCGACCTCCGGGCGGCCCGTCCGATGACGGACGTATTTCGGCCCGCCCGGAGGTCGGGCCCTACCGGTTTGCTGCGTTCGCATCCATTGATGAATCCCCTGCGTCATGAGCGATGATGCCCCTGCCAGCGTCCCGCCGCCGGCCGGCACGGCCTCCGCCAAACCCTGGGTCGCGATCCTCGTGGGTAGCGCGTACGTAGTGTGTCTGGTCCGGCTCGCGGGATTCGTCGCGGCCAACTCCGTCAACCTCATGTATAGTGACCAGTGGGACGCCCTTTGGCCGCTGTTCGAGGGCCGGGGTCCATGGACGATGTTCCTGCACCAGCATGGCCCGGTCCGTCTCGGTCTCGGCGGCGTAATCAACTGGTGGCTCTACACCACCACCGGCTGGGACGTGCGCGCCGAAGCCTGGTCCGGTGCCGTCATGCTGGCACTCGCCGCCGGCGTCGCACTCGTCCTCGCCGCCCGCCTCCGGGGACGCCTCGCGTGGACGGATGCGGCATTTCCGCTGCTGCTGCTCAGCCTGGTGCAATGGGAAACGCTGATCCTGACGACCTTTCCCGGGGCCCAGATCCTGCCGCTGTTGCTGATCCTGCTCGTGGCGTGGTCGTGGAGCCTGGACGACGCGATCGCGCGCGGGCTCGGCGTCGGGCTCGGTGGCGCTCTGGCTCTTTTCAGTGGCTATGGGGTGGTCAGCGCGCCCGCGACCGTCGGTCTGGCCGCGTTGCTGTGGCTGCGCCCGGGATCGGAACGTCCAGCGGCCGATCGCCGGGCGGCGGTGGTGGCCCTGATCCTCATGGGCGCCGCCGTGATCGCATTCGCCTCCAGCTATCATTTCGCCAGCGGGAACGGGGATTTCCGGTTTCCCGTCCCCAACTGGTGGGATTATCCGCGCTTCTGCGCCCTGATGTTCACGAATCTGTTCGGCTGGCGCGCCATTACCACCGCCTCCGTAACCGTCGGCGCGGTGCTGCTGGCTCCGGTCGTGATCGCTTTTGTCGCCGCGACGCTCCGGCTCTGGCGACGCCGGGCCGGCCCGCGGGTGCGAGTCGCGTGGTTCCTCACCGGCGCGACCCTGGCTTATGCGGCGTTGACCGCGGTGGGCCGCCTCCCGACGACCATCGAGGCCGCCTTCATGTGGCGGTACACCAGCCTGCTGCTGCCGGGGGTCTGCGGCGTCGGATTGCTCGCCGAGGAATGGGCCCGCACCCGCGGGCCGCGCTGGGGCGTCGGTTTCGGCGTCATGTGGCTGGCGGTGGCCGGCGTGGTCTGGGGCAACTTCACCCCCGAAGTCTACGCCGCGAGCCTCGCCAAGGCCAAGCGGCTCTGGGTCGAGAGCTACCTGCAAACCCACAATCTCGCCGCCGCCAACCACCTGGCGGACTTTGGCATCTATCCCGACGCCAACTCGCCGGTCCTGGCCGAAAAACTCCGCCTCCTCGACGAACGGCACCTGTCGTTTTTCAAGGACGCGCCCGCGAAGGAATGAGCGTGGGTGGGCGTCGGTTTCCATCCCGACGCCGGTTTGATCTTCGCTGTCGTCGATGGGGAAATCGACGACCACCCATGGCGCATGGAATCTTTGCCTACCTTCCGAGCATTGCCCGCACCGCCCGCGACAGCGGACCCATCGGTTGGTCGGGCTGCAGCGAAGGTGGCAGGGCGCCACGCATCCGGGGATCCTGCAACACCGCGCGCACCGCTTCCGGGTTGGGATGCGGCACGAGGAGGCGAGGCTGGCCGGCGAAAACCGATGCATCGCCCGTTCGCTGGAATTCCCGCACCAGCCGGACCGGCGCGTCGCGGTCCCGCGCCCGCGGCAGGATGATGCCCCGGATCACTTCCGCCGAGAGTCCCACCCACCCCACCAAGAGAAACAAAGCCCAGGCCGCCGTGAGCAGGCGGGTGCGCGGCGTCGCGGCCTGCGCCAGCGTGACCGCGCTCCAGAGGTTCGCCAGCGGGAGCAGCAACAGGAAATCGGCGTAGCGCGACGGCACGCCCGCGGCGAATTCCTCACCGCCCCCGCGGGACCAGGCCGCCGCCACCGCGACCAGCAGGGCCCAGCCGGCCAATAACGTTACCGGTTCCTCGCCCGCCCTCACCGGACGCCGCCTGGCCAGGCGGCCAACGAGGAGCAGGGCCAGCGGCAGGTTCAGGACGAGCGCGGCCCAAGGCTGCGCGGTGTGCGGCCAGGCCAGCAACCGGCCGAGCGCGGCGAGAAATTGTCCCGCGGATTGTGCGCGAATGGCGGCGTGTTCCGCCACGGGTTGATGCAGCCACCATGCGGTCGCCAACAACAACAACAACGGCGCCGCATCCTGCCACCGCGCGCGGCCATCGCGAAATCGCAGTGCGAGGCCACCGGCCAACGCCGCCGGCACGAGCAAGCCCGGACCCATCGCCAGCATGGAAGCCACCACCGCCACCCAGCCCAGCACAGTCCGGGGGAGGGTGCGGACCGGATCCGCCAGCAGGGCAAACGCCGCCAGGGCGAATCCCACCGCAAAATACACCTGCGATTGGAAGCCCCACAGCGCGTTGTGCCAGCCCGCCAGCGGCAGGCTGAACAACGCGACCGCGGCACCGAGGAGCCACCGCATCCGCCCGCTTGCCCCGCTGGCCAGCAGGCCGGCGAGCAGCGCAGCCCCGGCGGCATGGAGCACGGCGTTCGCTGCCAGCTGCACGAGCGGATCCCAGCTGCCGTTGATCAAATACAAAGTCCGGTTCAGCAGCTGGGTCCAGGCAATGCGATGCTCGTTGTGTGGCCGGAGCAGTTCCACGCAGTTCGCCGAGCCGTCGCGCAGCGCCGGGTAAAGACCGCGACCCTCGGCGTCCCATTGGTCCTGAAACGGAATGTCCGTGCCCGCCGCCGCCACCAACCAGAGCTGCGCCACCAGCACGAAGGCGAAAACCAGCAGCGACCAGCGCCAGCGCGGACCATCGGTGGTTTGTCCGTCGCTCATCCTAGGTCCGGGAATGTGGGAGGGGCTTTACGCCCCGACCAAGCGCTCTCGTGGCGGGAAAAGTCGGGGCATAAAGCCCCTCCCACCCTCAAATATCTCTTCCAGCCGGGCATCGGTGGGTTCACTTCCGTTCCTGTTCGCCGATTGGTGTCCATTAGCGTGGATTAGCGGTTAACCGTTCGAGGTTCCTGCTCATACCGGCCGCACCGCGCGGTGGCCGCGCCACTTCGCCCGCCACAAGGCGACGCGTTTCCACAGCCCGAACATCGCGCGCCATTTCTGCCGCGCGAAGGCCGACGTGCCGAAGTGCTTGAGGTAAACATCGCGGTTCGCGTCGAAGATCGCCGTCGACATCCGGTCGAAATCCCGGGCGACGCTCAGACCCTTCAAATGCGTGATGGCCACCCGGCCGTCGTAGACGATCCGATAGCCCGCGCGCGCCACCCGAATGCACAGGTCGAGGTCGTCGCCGTACATGAAGAACGCCTCGTCGAACTGGCCGGTCTGCTCCAACACCTCGCGCCGGGCCAGCATGAAGGCCCCGTTGATGGCGCCGACCGCATAGGTGCCGCCGGCCGGGAGGTGCGTGAGATTGTAGCCCGCGAAAAGCCCCGTGCCGGGAAAAGCCGCCGCCAGCCCGCTGGCCCGGCAAAATCCATCCCAGAGGGTCGGGATGGAGCGACGACACGCCAGGTCCATGGTGCCGTCGGCCAGTTCGAGCCGCGGCGAGATGAGCCCCACTTCGGGCTCGGCCCGCGCGCGGCCCACGCAGTGCTCCAGGGCCGCGGCATTCACGACCGTGTCGGGGTTGAGGAACAGCACGCATTCGCCCGAGGTGGCCCGATAGCCGAGGTTGTTCGCCCGACCGAAGCCCGTGTTGACGCCCGGTTCGATCAGCCGCATCGCCGGGAATTCGCGGGCCATCCATTCCGCCACGCCGTCGCCGGCGGAATTGTTGACCACGCACACCTCAACGCGCCCGCCGGCCAGCTCCCGCGGCAACGAGCCGAGGCAGGCCGGCAGTTCATCGCGCGACTTGTAGGCGACAATGACGATCGACAGGAGCGGCGCGGAATCCGGCATCCAAGCGACCCTGCCCGTACCCCCGGTGGACTGCAACCTTGGGAATCGGGACCGGGCCCGACTAAGCCTCGCCAGCCCGGCCCCCTCCCTGCTCTACTCGGCGCGATCCCGCATGGAACCGAGACCGAACCCCGCCGACCCCACCGCGCGCGACGCGTTTCTCCTGCGGGTGCGGCGCCTGGCGATGATCCCGGCCGGCGCGCTCCTGCTTTTTGTCGCCCTGGCCAATTGCGGGCAGGCTTTTTTCTTCCCGCTGGAACTCGAACTGCGCGAGGGCACCGGGTGGTTGTACGTCCTCGCCGGCCGGGCCGGCATTTCAATCTACGACCACGGGCAGGTGGCCTTCCTGAACATGAACCACGGGCCCCTCGATCCCCTGCTGAAGCATCTCCTGGCAACCGTGCTGCCATTTCTCAGCGCGGCAATGGTGACGCGTTTTTTCGTGCTACTGCTCCCGCTCGGCCTGTGGCTCGCGCTCGTCCGGGCCTGCCGCCAACGAAAGGGCGCCGCACTGCTGTGGGGCCTTGGCCTGTACCTTTTCCTGCTGGGATTGCAGCCGCCCAATTTTCTCGTGGGGCGCTCGGACCCCACCGCGCTCTTCCTGCTGGCCCTGCTGCTCTGGACCGCCGGTTCATCGCTGCATGAGGTCACCGGCTCGCCGCGCCGCCGGCTCCTCGGCGCCGGCCTGACCGGCCTCATCGGCGCCCTGGTGTTGCTGACCAACTGGCGCTTCGCCCCCGCCGTGGGCGCCGTGATCGGCGCCTTCGCGCTGGAACGCTTGCTCGCGGCCGCCCCGGGCGCGCGCTGGCCGGCTTTCGGCCTCCACGTCGCGGGCATCGTCGCGGTGGGCGGCGCAACGTTCCTGGCGATCCTGCTGATGGTTTTTCACGGGGATTGGACGCTCTACTACCGGCACTTCTTCGGTTTCTTTTCGGCAGACAGCGGCTGGGGCGCCCTGCGCACCGGTGATTTTCAGCTCCTGCCTCCTGCCTTGGTGGGGGCGCACTGGCCGATCCACCTGCTCGCGCTGGGCTGCGCGGCGCTGGGCGTGGCCTTTCCTTCCGCACAAGCGCCCCGCCGAGTCCAGTTGTGGGCCTGGCTCCCGTTGCTCGGCCTGCTCTGGCTGACCTGCTGCGCGGCTTATTTCCTGAACCGCTCGGGCGGCGGCCTCTGGTATTTCGGCGCGTTCTACGTCCTCCTGGCCTTTCACCTGGCCCGCGCCGTCGGCTGGGACCAGCCGGCCCTGCGCGGTCTGCGCGAACTGGTTCTCCTCGCGCTTTTCTGCGCGCTGCCCTGGCGCGCCACCTGGCAGCAGGCGGAACAGCTGACCGATTCCTTCGCGCCGGCCCAGGCGTTTCTCCACGCCACCCGCGAACTTGCCGGTGGGGCGCGGATCCACAGCGAGGATTACTATTTCTTCAAGGATCGCTACGAGGGCGAGGTGATCGACATGGGCGATGTCCTCTTCAAAGTCAGCGCCACCGGCTACTATGGCCCGGAACTGACCGCGACCACCCAACGGTATTTTGCGCGGCTCCGGTCCGAACCGCCGCGCTTCGTCATCTCGGGCGGTTCCATCAGCCCCGTGCTGGCGGAACTCCTCGCGCAACGCTACCGGCCCGTGCTCCGCATCCCGCCGGCGGCGGCGCAATACGCCGGCCCGGCCCAGACTTTCTACCAGCTCCAGCCGGCGGCGCCGTAGCGCCAGTCCGGCGTCGACACGTCCGCCGCTTCCGCAATCCTTCCTCCCGCGCCATGCCCGCCCCGTTCCTCAGCATTGTCGTCGCGTGCCGGGACCCCGGGCCGCCGCTGCGCTCCGCCCTCGACAGCGTGTGGGAACAGCAGGCGGCCGGCTGCGAGTTGGTCGTCGTCGATGGCGCCTCGACCGATGGCACGCGCGAATGGCTCGAGTCGCAGCGCGCGCGGCTCGCGGCGCTGATCGTGGAACCGGACCAGGGCGTCTACGACGCCATGAACAAGGGCGTGGCCGCCGCGCGCGGCGACTGGGTGCTTTTCCTGGGCGCGGACGACCGTCTCGTGGCGGGCGCCCTGGCCGCCGCCGCCGCGGTGCTGGGGCCGCCCGGCGCGGAGGTGGTCGTGGGCGAGGCCGCCTATGACGACGGACGGGTTTACCGCCTCGGGACGCCCGCCACCGCCGTGCGGCGAAACTTCGCCCATCATCAGGCTGCTTTTTACCCGCGCGGGCTCTTTGCCATGCATGGGGGTTTCCGCCAGGATCTGCGGATCATGGCCGACTATGAGTTCAACCTCCGCCTCCTGCAGGGGGGCGTGCGTTTCCGCGCCGTACCGACCCGCATCGCCCTCTGCGGCAGCGGCGGGCTGAGCGATGCGGGCGGCTGGACCGGCTATCGCGAGGAAATCACGGTCCGCCACCGGCACTTTCCCGCGTGGCAATGCTGGCCGTGGGATCTCGGCTCGCTGGTCCGCTGTCTCCGCAAAAAAATCCTGCGCCCCACCCCCCACCATGGCTGAATCCCTCCCCGCCCGGCTGCGCCGGGCCGCCAACCGGCTTCTCCACCCGCTCGGGCTCCACGTGGACCGGGCCGGGCGGGCCTTCGAAATGGACGGCTTGCTCGCCCGGGCGGCCACCCGCACGCCGGCGCCCGCCACCTGGATCGACATCGGCGCTTCCGACGGGATCTGGTCGTTGCGGGCGCAGCGCCATTTTCCCGCGGCCAACTTCGTGCTGTTCGAACCGCTGGCCGAGCGCCAGGCGGCGCTGGCCCGCCTCCAGGCGACCCACCGCTTCCACCTTGTCGCGGCCGCCGCCGGCGCGCAGCGCGGCCACATCGCCTTCGCGGTCGATCCGGCCCTCGATGGCAGCGGCGTGGCGACACCCGGCGCGACCGGCACGCGCTCCGTGCCGGTGGAAACCATCGATGCGGCGGTGGCCGACCTCGGCTTGCCGGGTCCGTATGGCGTGAAGCTCGACACCCACGGCCATGAGATCCCGGTGCTCGAAGGCGCCGCCGCCGTGCTCCGGCAAACGCAGCTGCTGGTCATCGAGGCCTACAACTTCCAGCTCACGCCAGGTTGCCTGCGTTTCCACGAACTCTGCGCATGGCTCGAGGCGCGCGGCTTTCGCTGCTGCGACCTCGCGGACCCGATGCGACGCCCACGGGACGGCGCTCTCTGGCAGATGGACCTCGCCTTTGCGCCGGCGGACAGCCCGCTCTTCGCCGCGAACACCTACGCTTGACGATCAGCCCCCGCGCGCGAGCAGCTCGTCGAAGGAAATGAAGCCGTGGCGCCCGATCCGTTCGAGGTAGACGGGCAGGTTGGCCGAGCGAAAACAGCAGCGCGCCCAATCCGCGCCGGGTGATGCCGGCGGCTGCCGCAAACCGAGCTTGGCGTCCACCCGGTCGCGCTCGGCAATCATCGGCCCGCGGTCCTTCGTCAGCTGACCCGTGTGCAAGCGAAACGCGGCGACTTCGCCCCCCACGTGCCGTGCGCCCACGCCGGCCACGCACAGGCGCGCCAGGAACTCGGAGTCGCCGCAGCGCCGGAACTCAGGGTCGAAGCCCCCGTGCCGCTGCCACGCCGCGCGCGCGACCAGCGTGCCGTGCTGGTAAACCGGCTCGAGGCGCAGCGCGTACAGGGCCCGGTTGTGCGCCGGGAAATGCGAGACCGGGATCGCCCCGAGCCTGCGTCCTTCGCCGTTGATCAGCTTCACGCCCCCGTAGGCCATTTCCGCGCCGGAGGCGATCGCCGCCAGCACGCGGCCAAAAGCCGGCAGCAGCAGGTCATCGTCGTTCAGGTAGGTAAAGGCCGCCCAGTCCCCCGCCGCCGCCAGCCCGGCGTTGATTGCCGCGTACATGCCCCCGCCCGGTTCCGCCAACACGGTCACGCCCGGAAATCGTGCGGCCAAGCCGGCGACGGCCGCGGCCGGCGCCACCAGCACATGCCGGCCATCGAGACCCAGCGCCGCCACGCTCGCCACGGTTTCGGCCAGCCAGGGCGATGCCCCCAGGGTGGGTGTGACGACGAGAATTTTCATGCGCCGGACCGCTGCCATTTCCGATAGCGACCCATGGCCCGCCCCGAGAACTGGCCGACTCCCAGCCGTCCGGCCACCCAGCAGGGCCCGAGCTTCAGCCAGAACTGGCCCCAGGCCAGACGCAGCAGGGCCAGGTGCCAGGGCCCGAGCGAGGCGCCCCAGCCCCGGCGGGGAATGGCGTAGCCCGGACTCACCGCGCGCAGGTTGGTTTCCGCCGCGACCAACGCCGCCCAATAGGCGCCATAAATCGCCGAGCGCAGCCGCAGCGGCATCACCCCGTATTCCAGCTGGCCGGAATCGAACCAGGACCCACTCACCCGCCGGAACTGCGCGAAGTGAAAGGCGATGAGCGGCACGCCGTCGACTTCCACCCCCGCCGCTCCCGCCACACAGGCATGCCGGGCCCAGTTCCAGGGCGCGAGGTTGAGGCCCGGGTTGGTGCTGACGCCCGCCGCCGCTCCCCATCGTTCCGGCCATTCATCCAGGTATTTCTGATCGCCATAGGCCACGCCGTCTCCGGCCAGGCCGCAGGAAGCGAGACATTGCTGCCGCCACCGTTCCAGGCAGGCCCGACCCACGGCGTCGTCACGAAACGCGATCACGCCGGCGTTGAAACGCCCGTAATGAGATCCCTCGTCGTGCCAGGACGGAAACCGGTGCGGCACGATCAGCACGCTGCGCGCCCCCAGTTCCTGTTCGATCGCCGCGGGCGAACCGAAAAAATAGACGTCCGAATCGAGGTAGACCAGCGACCGGACGCCCGCGCCGGCCCGCAACACATGCCGGCAGAAACAGGGCTTGAGCGTGAAAAGGAATTCGGTCCGCGGGCGTCCGGCCTGCACCGCCGCGAGTTCCGGGTCGGTCGCCAGCAATTCCGCCAATGGCACGACGCGCAAGCCGGGTTCAGCCAGGGCGCGCAAAGCGGACCCGGTTTCTTCGTCCAGCGCCAACACCCAGCAGGATGCCGCCGCGTCATGTCGCCGGAGCGACTGCCACAGGGCCAGCCCTTGGGCGAGGTAGCCTTGGTCGAAGAACGTGCAGTAATTGCTCATCGGCCGCCGGCCGGCCGCACGGCCTCGAGGTAAAGCGAATCCGGTTTGCGCGCCTCGCCTCCGACCGCGTCGAGTTCATACGCGGCATAGTCGGGAATCCGGCTCGTGACGGCGGTCATTTTCCGCGGCTCCGCGAAACCGCACGCCAACAGCAACCGGCCCAGGGCCACCTCGTCATACATGACGCGATGCACCTCGCCGCCCTGGCGAAACCAACCCTCGTCGAAGGCCGCCACCATCCGCCGCCCGCCCAGGAGCAGGAGCAGCCCGCGGGCGGCTTCCCGGCGCGCCCGGAGCCAGATTTTCGCCAGCCCGGGCCGCCGCCGTCGTGCGGCCGCCAGCCCCAGGATGCCATCGGTCTCCGCTCCGGCCCGCGTGCGCACCCGCGCCACGAGCTCCGGCGCCAACTGCGCGAGGAATCCCGCCATGTCCCCGCCGGACCGGGAGCGGGCCGCCTGGTCGATCAGTTCCAGCCGCGACCACTCGTACAACGTCGCGTCGCCGCCCTGCCGCACGGCCGCCAGCTCGCGGAGGTAGCTCTGCGCAATGCCCTCCAGGTCGGGCACCACCACGCGCAGGATCCCGCCCGGGCGCAGGACGCGGTGACATTCGGCCAGGAAGTTGCGCGCCGCCATCGCATCCAGGTGCTCGAGCATGTGCGCATGGTAAACCACGTCCACGCTCGCGGCGGCGAAGGGCAGTCCGCCCCGCGCGTCGCAGGCGCGCACCGCCGGGCCCACCGGCGCCGAATCCAGGTTGACCCACGCCGGGTGAAAGACCGCGCCGCAGCCGATGTTGACGAAGGTCACGGGCGAAGAGCGTAGAGGTTCAGCTGCTGGGAAAATCCCTCCGCCGGGCCGGGCTCCAGGAACGGCTGCCGGGGGCCTTGCGCCACCTGCACAAAACAATCGAAGCCCGCGGACTCCAGCAGGTCGACCGCCCTACCGAGGCCCCGGGCGCCCGGCCGGCTGTGCCATTCCAGGAAAAGCGCCTTCACGCGCGGCAGCGCGGGAGCGATCTCGGCTAGCACATCCCCCTCGGCGCCTTCGATGTCGAGCTTCAACAGGTCCACCGCCTCGGGCAGAAAGGTCGACAGCCGCTGCAATTTCACCCCGATGGCGGACGCGTCCCCGGCGGCGGCTCCGGGCAGGAGTTGCCCGCCGTCGGCGCGATCCGGCTGGAACCGGGCATGGCCGTCCCGCCCGGCGAGCGCAATCTCGTGCAGTTCGCCGTCAACCTGCCAGGCCCGGAGATTCTCCCGGCAGCACGCCGCCACCATCGGGTCCGGTTCGAAGCCGATGTATCGGAATCGACCGTAGCGCCATTTCCAGAACAACGCCGCGAGCCCGATGTTCGCCCCGGCATCGACGAGGCAGGGCGTCCCGGCCGGCTCGGCGCGGATTTCGTAGATGCGGTTGACGAAGATCTCATCCCACGCGCTGAGGAAACTCGGGCCATCGCACAGCTGGATCGGGCGCCGGTCGAAGGACACCACCGCGGATTTGTACCGCGGGATCCCGCGCAGCTGACCGTGAAACCGGTGCAGCGCACGGTAGGCCGGGTTGCGGGCGTACTCCCGGAGATGCCAGGCCGGCTGCCGGGCCAATCCCCGCCAAAACCCACGCGTATGGTAGACGCCGTGCATCAGGAAAACAGCCGCTGCAACCGCCGCGCCGCCCGCGCGGGCCACGAGGGCGGCTGGAAAACCAGCCGGCCGGTCCGTTCGTCCGCCTCTTCGTCGGCGGCAATGGCCGCCGGGTGCACCAGTGGGAAAGGCATCGGCGACAGCGGCAGCGCGGCCCAGCGGCTCTCGCGGCGCGTGTTGGTCGCGTCCGCCCCGAAGCCGAGGTTCGAAATCAGGTTCCGGTAGGGCACGATGCTGAGCTGGCCCAGCCGCCACACCGCGAGCACCCAACGGTAGTCCCACGCCGCCACCTCGCCGGCCAGCGTGGCATCGAAACTGCCCTCCCAGATGCGCCGCTCGACCGGGTCGGTGATGGTGCGCTCCAGCCAGCCGCCGCCCCGTTCCTCGCGCCACGCCCGCATCGAATGATCGTAGTTCCTCCACGCGCGGCGCCAGGTGGCCCAGCCCCAGCCATGCGGATACCGCGAGAAATAGTAGCTGGTCTTCCCGCCGTGGTCCTCGCCCTGGAAGCTGCAGCCTGCGATCTGGGCCACCCTCGCCTCCCCGCGGTAACGGGCCAGCAACTCGGTGCAGAACGGAAAAAACGTCGGGTCCGGCAGGCAGTCGTCCTCCAGGATGATCGCCTCCTCGACCTCGGCGAACACCCGGTCCAGGCCGGACGACACCCGCACCGCCGTGCCCAGGTTGGAGGAGGCATACTCCCGGGTGACATCGCACGGCCAGTCCGCCTGCGCCACGATCTCCCGCACCGTGGCGCAAAGCCCCGCGTCGGCGGGCCGGTCGGGCCGCGGGCCATCCGCGATCACGAACAGCCGCTTGGGTCGGGCCGAACGGATCCGCGCCCAGACCTGCCGCGTGGTTTCAGGGCGGTTGAAGACGATGAACACCAGCGGGGTTTCAAGCATGGCGGCGTGCGAAAATTGATAACACCCGTCGCCCCCGCGTCGAGCCGCGAGCGGCCGGCGGCGTCATTGCACACACTGCGAAAACCCCGGGTGCCGCGCCGCGTCGACCAGGGCATCGCGCAGGAGCTGGTCCGGCGCCAGTTCCTGGCCGGCCGCCCAAACCGGCCACAGCGGCACCGCGCCCAGCCACGCCGCCGTCGCGGAGAAAGTGCTCGGCGGACCAAGCACCAGGTCGCAAAGCGACAACTCCACCCAGCTTTCAAACCAATGTCCCCCGGCGTTCACCGCGCCTGTGGCGAAATGGACCGGCAGCCCGGCAAACAGCGCGGGATCCTGCGCTTCCTCCGACGCCACCACCACGGCGACGCGCCGGCCGGCGTGCAACGCCAGCAGCTGCCGGATCCACGCGACATACCGGCTGGTGGGGAAATAGAAGCGCCCCTGGTTCCACGTGCGGTAATCGCTCTGCCGGATCTGGACGCCGACGACCAGGTCGTGCCGCTGGCGCAGGCCCGTGATGAATTTTTCCGCCACCTTCATCCACCGCGGTTTCGGCCGGAAGTACCCGCGCAGCTCGGCCTGCTGCTCCGCGAACAGCCGCCAGCTCGCGATTTTCCAGCCCCCGCAGGTGGTGACCCGCCGGCGGGTGAGGTGCGCGAGGACGGCCGGATCGTCCAGGTCGAGGCCTTCCCCGCCGGCATCGTCGAGCACCACTGCCCCCCCGCCCGGCCAGTGGCGGCCCGCGGCGTGCACCAGGCGTTGCAGCCGCCATTCCGCCCGCCCCACGATCCGCTCCGGCAGCAGCCCCTGCAGGTCCGAAAGGAAGTTGGCCGCCGGCGACGGCCGCGGAAAAGCGCAACCGGGCTGCTCGCACCAGTGGCTGAAATATTTCGCGTAGCGCCAGAAACCCAGGTCGACGACGTTGACCGCCCCGGGATGGGCCCGGGTCCACGCCAGCCAATGCGCGAGGCGGATGACCTGGTTGCCGAGCCGCCCACCGCCATGGGTGTAGACCACCGTGGCCGCCGGGGAACTCATGCGCGGAGTTTGCGCCACCAGCGGGCCAGGCGGCCCTCGGTGGGGGTGGCGGTGATCCGGTCCTGCAGCCAGCGGTTGAGGAATTGCCGCTCGCCCGCCGGCACGGCAATCAGCACATCCTCGAACAGGACCACGTGTCGCCGGCCCCCGGCGTGCAACCGCGCCACGGTGGTGGCGAGGTCGGGCCAGAGCTCGGCGCGGTGCGGGTGGCGGGGCGGGGCGCAGAACAGGCGCGCATCATCCACCAGCACCACGTGCGTCACGGGCGCGGCGTTGAGGAGATCCAGTTCGGCCAGCAACGGACACTCGGTCTCGCGCCCCGCGGTATCGAGGCCGCTCCAGTGCGCATCGAGCCAGAAAAAGGCCGGGCCGGGCAGCGCGGCGACCGTGGCGGCCAGCACGGCGGCCGAGTCGCCGCCCAGCACGCGCACGGCGGGCTGGTCGCGAAACCGCGCCTGCGCCGCCGCACAGTACTCGGGCGACAACTCGATCGTGGTCACCCGGGCAAAATGACGCGCCGCCCAGGCGGCGGTGTCGCCGCGATACGTGCCGGTCTCGACGAAGTCCCCGGCCTGCAGGCGTTGCTGCAGCGCCAGGATCAGGTCTTCCGGCGGACCCATGCGATACAGTCCCATAAGATCGCGCCTAGCCGGCGAACGGCTTCCACGGCAGGAAGATCGCTTGGCCCATGAGGCGCAGGTTGGCCCGCGCCTGCGGCTGGAACACCTCCAACGCAAAGGTCGTCAGGCCGAATGAGACGTAGGAGGCAATGATCGCCCCGCGCGCGCCCCATCGCGGCACCAGCAGCACGTTGAGCCCGAGGTTCACGACGGCGCCGGCCAGCGCTGTGACCAGGCCAAAGCGGAACAGGCCCTCGTTGGTGATGAACACGCTGCGGGCGACGCCCAGGTTCGCGAAAAACAGCCGGAATGCCAGCCAGGGCAGCAGCGCGGCCGCCCCGGCGTAGGCCGCACCGAAGAGCACCCGGGTCGCCAGCGGGCCGAACACCCCCAGCGGCACCGCCGTCAGCAAAAACAGGCCGAACATCAGCCGATAAAAGCTGTGCAGCCGGCGCCGGTAAAGCCTTTCATCATCCTGCTTCGCGCGGGTGATCTCCGGCGCCGCCACCGTCTGCACCACCATGGGCACGAAGGCGAAGGCGGTGACCATCCGCATCGCCGCGGCGTACTGGCCGAGGTCGGAACCGCCCATCAACGCGCCGATCACCAGCTGGTCGGCGTAAGCCTGGGTGTGGATGGCCAGGCCCGACAGCGCCAGGGGCCAGCCTTCGCGCAGGAGCGTTCGCATGCAGGCCCAATCCAGGCGGAAGCGCCGCGGGCTCTCACCGGTGCGGCCGGCGGCCCACCGCCAGCCGGCGGCAGCCAGGGCGAGTTCGAACACGCCCGCCGCCGCCAGCAGGGACACCGACGCCCCGCCGAGAATGAGGCCCGCCTTGGCGATGCTGGCCAGCACGCATGCCCCGATACGCACATAAGCGGAGACCCGCGCCGCCCCCTTCGCTTGGAAAAGCAGGTCGAAAACGTCCAGCGCCTGGAAGAACAGTCCGAGCGCGACGATTGCCAGCAGCGGCCGCATGGGCGCCGCCGCCCCCGGCTGCAACCAGGCGATGCCCACGCAGACCAGGAATCCCAGGCCCGCGCCCAGCGCCTTCAGGAAGAATGCCGCGCCCAGCCAGCGGTCCGCCGCGGCCGGTTCCCGCACCAGCTCGCGCACCACGACCGCATTCAGACCCAGCGAGGCCAGCGCGCCCACGGTGGCAACGACGGCGGTGGCATAGCTCAGCCAGCCATATTGCTCCGGCCCCAGGTAGCGCGCCATCCACACGCCGACCACCAGGCCCGCCGCCATCCGGATCAGCTGGTCCGCAAACAGCCAGGAAACATTGTCGATCGAACGCCGCAGCGTGTCGCGCCCCTCGAGCTGCCGCGAAAGCCAGGGCGGGAGCCAGGCGCTGACCTTCATGGCGCAGGCCGGGCCCGTTCCGGGAAAAATGACGGGGGCAAAAACAAAACGTTGTCAAAGTGGCCGGGCGCAAGGAGCCAGTCAACGCTACCGCGCAGATTCGGCTTCCGTTAGCAAAGGCACAAACTACTTTCGCGCCACCCCCGGCCATGAAGCTCTCGATTGTCATCCCCTGCTACAACGAGCGGAACACCATCCGCACGATCGTGGACGCGGTGCGCGCCTCGACGGTGCCGGACAAGGAGATCATCGTGGTCGACGATTGCTCGACGGACGGCACCCGCGAGGTCCTGCAGGCCGAGATCGAGCCGCTGGTGGCGCAGGTCATTTACCATCCGATCAACTGCGGCAAGGGCGCGGCGGTGCGCACCGGCTTCGCCGCCGCGAGCGGCGACGCGGTCATCGTGCAGGACGCCGACCTGGAATACGACCCGCAGGAATATCCCCGGCTGCTGAAGCCCATCATCGATGGCAAGGCGGACGTGGTCTTCGGCTCGCGGTTCATGGGCGCCGAGGCCCACCGCGTCGTCTATTTCTGGCACATGGTCGGCAACCGCTTCCTCACGCTGCTCTCGAACATGATGACCAACCTGAACCTCACCGACATGGAAACCTGCTACAAGGTGTTCCGCCGGGAGGTGCTCCAGAAAATCAGGATCGAGGAAAACCGCTTCGGTTTCGAACCGGAGATCACCGCCAAGGTGGCGCGCATTGAAGGCTGCCGGGTGTACGAGGTCGGCATCAGCTACTATGGCCGCACCTATGCGGAAGGAAAAAAGATCGGCTGGCGGGACGGCGTCCGCGCCATCTACGCGATCCTGAAGTACAACTTGTTGGGCTGAGCGCGACTGGATGCCGTTGCGACCCGTGGGACGAAACCGATGATCGCCGCGGTCCTCGTCTTCCTGCTGTTCGTCGGCGGCGCCACCCTGGCAGTGGCGGGCGCCCTGCGCGGTTTCAACGCGCTGGAACGGATTGCGCTCGGCGCCGGCGCGGCCCTTGTGGGCCTTTATCTCGCGACGGGGGCGCTCTGGCTCGCGGGCGCGGACTGGCGCTGGCTTTGGTTGTGGCCCATCGCCGGCGCGACGCTGGCCTGGCGGCAGCGCGCCGGGCTCAAGGAACTCCTGGCCGAATCCCTCGTGGGCGCCACGCTGGCCGGTTGGCTGGTCGTGGCCGCCTGGAGCGCGGGCCTGCATGCGCTGGTCTTCTCGTATTCCGGCGGGACGTGGGCGGTGGATTGGTTCGAACACTACGAACGGGCGCTGTTCTTCCAGCAACGCTGGCCGGCCGACCACGTCTTCGTCGCCGGCTACCTGCTCCCCGCCCGGCCGCCCCTGGCCAATCTAGCGGAAGCGGGCCTGCTGGCCGTCGCGGGCCACGGTTTTCCCGAATACCAGCTCATCGCCTCGCTGGTGGCATCGCTGGTGTTTCTGCCGTTGGCCGCGCTCGCGCAGGCCGGTGGGACATCTCCGCGGGCCGTCCGCTGGCTGGTGGTGCTGCTCCTGCTGTGCCCGCTGTTCGCGCAGAATGCCACGTTCCCCTGGACCAAACTGCCGGCGGCTTTCTTCGTCGTGCTCGCGGTCGCCCTCGGCGCCAGCCCGACGGCCGGCCCGCGCCACCATGCGTTCGCGCTCGTCGCGCTCGCGGCGGGGCTGCTGACCCACTATTCGGTCGCCCCGTGGATCATCGCGCTCGCGGCCGGCGCGGCCGCCGTTGGCGCCGGGCGCAAAATCGATGCCACCGCCCGCCCCGCGCTGTTGCGCGGCGGCGTGGCGGCGGTGCTCCTCGCGGCGACCTGGTTCGGCTGGGCCGCACTCCACTTCGGGCCGGCGACGCTGGCCACCGCGACGTCCACCGTGGGGCATGCACCGGCGGTGGATTGGACCCGGAAAATCGCCATCGCCGCCGCCAATGTCGGCCACTCCCTCGTCCCCGATTTCTCATCGCCGAATGCCGTCATGTTGCTCGCCCAGACGGAAGTCTGGGGGCGGATCCGTGACGTCGCCTTCGTCTTCTACCAGGTGAACCTCCTGGTGGCATTCGGGGTGGGCAACGTGTGCGTGCTCGGCTGGCTCGCGGCTCGCTCGCCCGGCGGGCCGACCCGACGCTTCTGGCTGGCGGCCATCGGCGTCGCGGTGGCGCTGGGGATTGGGACCCACAGCCGGCTCGATGAACTCGGACTCGCGCACATTTCCCTGCAACCGCTCATCCTGATGGGACTGGCATGGGTCGCGCGCGCGGCGGGTTCCCTGCCAGGTTGGCTGCGCGTCGGGTGGGGAATCGGCCTCGCCGTCGATTTCGCGCTGGGCATCGTGCTTCACTTCGGCCTGCAATCGCTCGCCTGGCTGCGCGCCCTGCATCCCGGGACGGGACCGGCCGGCCTGGTCCGCGGCCTGAGCGAGGTCGCCGTCGCGAATTTCGAAAACAAGTACCGGGTGGGACAACCCTTCGTGGCCGACCTGACCACCGCGGGGCACGCGGCGATCTGGGGCGGACTCGCGTGCCTGCTGGGTTTCGCCTTGTGGCGCGCGCGGTTTGCGGCGCAAACCCGTGGCAGCCGGGAAACCGCCGGGCCGCGGCCTGTTTTTTAACTTCGCCACCCCCGGCCCGGCCACCCATCGTTTTGTCCGCCCATGAGCCAGCCCCGCGTCACCGTCGTGATCCCGATTTTCAACGAGGAAGCCGTGCTCCCCGAGTTACTCAGCCGGCTGGGCAAGCTGTTCGACGGCAACCCTGGCGTCGCGTGGGATGCGCTGCTGGTGGACGACGGCAGCCGGGACCGCTCGGCGACGCTCGTGAAGGACCAGGCCGCGCGGGACCCGCGTTTCCGGCTGATCGAATTCAGCCGCAATTTTGGCTTCCAGGCCGCGCTGGCCGCCGGCCTCGCCCATGCCGAGGGCGAAGCCATTGTGACCATGGACGCGGACCTGCAGGATCCGCCGGAGATCATCCCCGAACTGGTCGCGCGCTGGCGCGAAGGGGCCGAGGTGGTGCGCGCCGTCCGCCGCACCCGGCAGGAAACCGGCCTCCGCCGCGTGGGCATGGACGCCTTCCACCGCCTCTTCGGACGCGTCGCCGATTATCCCATCGAGGCGAACACCGGCACCTTCGGCTTGATGAACCGCCCCGCCGTCGCGGCGCTCAACCAGCTGCCCGAGCGCAACCGGTTCTTCCCCGGGTTGCGCGCGTGGGTGGGCTTCACCACCGGCGAGGTGGTCTACGACCGGCAGGAACGCGCCGCCGGCCAGCCGCAGCAAACGCTGCTCAAGCTCATGCGTTATGCCTTGGACGGGGTGTTCAGCTTTTCGTACCTGCCGCTGCGCGTGCTGACCTATGCCGGCGTGTTCATCGCGGTGATGGGGTTTGTCGCCGCCATCTTTTATGCCGTGCGCCGACTCACGGGAATCGAAACCGCGCCGACCGGCTACACGACGCTGGTCACCGTGGTGCTCTTCCTCGGCGGCGTGCAGCTCATCGGCATCGGCGTGCTCGGCGAATACCTGGCGCGGGTCTATGACGAGGTGAAGCAGCGCCCGGCATACGTCATCAAACGCAAGACCGGCCTTGGCTAGACGGCTCGGCATCCTCCTGCTGCTGGTTGCCGCCGCCTGGCTGGCGGTCGCGGCCTACACGCTCCTGTTCACGACGCTGATGGCCTATGATGACGAGGGCTATGTCCTCGTCTCGCTGAAGAACTACTGCGCGCACGGCGGGCTCTATGCGTCGGTCTACAGCCAGTACGGGCCGTTTTTCTATTTCCTGCACGATGTCGGGCATCGCCTGCTGGGCTATGAATTCACCAACACGACCGGCCGATACCTCACGCTGGGCTGCTGGCTGGGCGCCGCCGGCTTTTCCGCCTGGCTCGTCTGGCGGCAGACCCGCTCGACGACCTGGGCCGGCTTCACGCTGGGGCTGACTTTCTTTCACTTGCACCTGATGATCAGCGAACCAAGCCACCCGGGCGGCCTGATCGGTTTGCTGGTGGCGGCCGGCGCCGCGCTGGGCGCGGGGCAGATCCAACGCCAGGCGTGGCGGGCGCTGGCGGTCACGTCAGGCCTGATCGGTGGCGCGCTGCTGCTCACGAAAGTGAATGTGGGCGTGTTTTACCTCGCGGCGGCGGGCGCGTGGTTCGTGGTCCAGCTCCGCCAGCCGATGCAGGCACGCGTGGGCAGCGCGTTGGCGGCCGTCGCACTCGTGGCCCTCCCCCTGGGACTGATGCATGCCGGGCTGGCGGAAGCCCCCGGCCGGCTCTACGCCGGCCTTTCAATCGTCTCCAGCCTCGCCTTGGTGGCGGTCGCGTGGCGGGAGCGCCAGCCGCAGGCGAGCTGGCAACTTGCCGCCTGGGGTGGCGCAGCCTTGCTCGGCCTCGCCTTGGTCACGGTGGCCGCGGTGTGCGCGCGGGGCACCAGCCCGGCGCAACTGCTCGAAGGCATCCTGCTCGGCCCGTTGCGCCATCCGGGCGTGTACCATTTCGATCCCGCCTGGAAACCGGGCGCCGCGCTGGCCGGCCTCCTGTCCGCCGCGCTCGCCACGCTCGCGTGGCGCGGAATCAATGGCCGGCTCGCCTGGCTGATCGCGGGCTTCCGCTGTACGCTCGCGCTGGCGTTCGCGCTGGCGTGTCTCGAATGGTTGCCGTACTCGGCCCACAGCCTGGCCATGTCGTACCTGGTGCCATTCGCATGGATCTTTGCCGTGCGCCTCGAGCCGGAAAGATCCCCCGCGCCGGCGGGCGCGGCGACCTGGCTGGGCCTGCTGCTCGTCCTGCAATACCTGCACGCCTATCCCGTCGCCGGCAGCCAGGTCGCGTGGGGCACGTTCCTGGTCGTGCCGCTGATGGCGCTGGGACTCCGCGATGCGCAATCGTTCGTCGCGGCGCGCGGCCCCTCCCCCGCGGCCGTCGCGCTCGGCGGCGCGGCGTTGCTGCTGGCGACCGCCGCGGCCGGACGGCTCGGCTTTATCGGCTGGCAACGCTATGCCGGCAGCCGCCCGCTCGGCCTTCCCGGCGCGGAGGACGTGCGCATTCCCGAGGCGCCGGCGACGGCCACCCGCCTCATGGCGCTGAACGCAACCGCGCATGGCGACCTGTTGTTCTCCCTGCCCGGTATGTTCAGTTTCAACCAGTGGACCGGCCTGCCCACGCCGACGCTGGCCAACACCACCCATTGGTTTTCGCTCCTCACCGCCGTGCAACAGGAGGAGATCATCGCCGCGCTCGCGCACAGCGCACGGCCCGTGTTCGTCGCGCAGCGCTATGTGCTGGATTTTCTCGCGGACAGCAAAATCCCGGTGCGTGGGCCCCTTTACGACTACCTGCAGCGGAATTTCGAGCGCGCGTTCAGCATCGAGCATTTCGAGTTTTGGGTTCGCCGGGGCCGGCGCGTCGCCCCGCTGGGCCTCGTGGAAATCTACGAATTGAAATCCCCCGCTCCCGGCCTGGCGCCGGGCAAGCTGGAGCTGACCGCGGCGATCCCGGCCGGGCAGCGCATCGCGCGCATCGAGGTCGTCCCCTTGGAAGGACCGCCGCGCGTCCTGGCCGCTTGGGACAAGGCCAGCGGCCCGTTGCTGGCCACCGCGATCGACCTCCAGGGCGATGCCGTCTCGGACAAGACGTACGCCGCCTGGGACCGGCCATTGCCTCCCCTCACGCGCCTGACCCTCGCGCTGAATCCACTGCAGACCTTCGACCGGCCGCGCGTCGTGGTCCATCTCCGCGACGCCGCCGGCAACCTCCTGGCCGAGGCCCGGTTCAAGGACTAACGAAAGGTAGGGGCCGACCTCCGGGCGGCCCGCCAAAAACCGGACCCTGTTCGGCCCGCCCGGAGGTCGGGCCCTACCCATTTTGAGTCGATCGATTTCTACCGCTTGCGCGCCACCAGCAGCAGGCTGACGCCAAAGGGAAACGGCACCGGCCAGAAAGCGGGGCGCACGAACAGCCAGCGCAGCAGCGCGTTCAGCCAGGGCGCCGGCTGCTTGTCCTCCGAGCGCACGGCGCCCGCTTTCGCCGGAAAGATCTTCCGCCAGCGGCGCACCGCCCAAACCGCCGGATACACGACGACATTGGTGTAGTTTACGTGCAAGAGGTCCCATTGCGCCGGAGGAAACAGCGCGCGCAATTGCGGACGCGAGTAGCGCCGATGGTGATGCAGGGCCTCATCCCAGTCACTCCACAGGGCCATGCTCGCCGGAACGGTCACCAGCGCGATGCCACCGGGTTTCAACAAACGGTAAAAACCGTCCACCACCGCGCGGTCGTCCGGCGTGTGTTCCAGCACATCGAGGGCCGTGACGTAGTTGAGCGAGGCGTCGGGCAGCGGCACGCGGTCGCCGGCGAGGCTCAGGATCTGGTCCGCGCGGAATTTCGTCCGCAACAGGCGCAGCGCTTCCTCGTGGTCATCCAACACCATGACCCGGCAGTGCGACTCCATTTCCTTCGCGAAGCGCCCCGTGCCGGCGCCGCAGTCCAGCAGCAGGTCGTCGGCGCGCGGGGGTCCCACCCGCTGGAGCCAGCCACGGACCTGCTCCCGTTTGCCGGCATAGTACCAGTGCGCCTCCTCCATCCGGTCCATGTTGGCGTATTCCTCGGCGTTCATGCGGGATAGGCGGAGGTTGTGTGCCGCGACGGAACCTGTCCATACTGCTTATCCCGATTGGCTTCCACCCGTGCACCTCTTCCGTTGTCCTGGCTGACCGGCCTCGTGCTGCTGCTGGCGCTGGGGCACGCCGCCCTCGCCACCCTGGCGTCGCGGGAGAAGTCCACCACTGCGGACGAGCTCGCGCACGTGACGGGCGGCTACACCTTCAACCACTGGAACGACTACCGGTTGCACCCGGAGAACGGCTTGCTGCCGCAGCGCTGGCAGGCGCTGCCCACGACCCTGTCCGGCGCGAAGTATCCGGATTTCACCACCGACGGCTGGCGGCACTCGGTGGTTTGGCTGGTCGGTTACGATTTCTTCTACCAGTCCGGCAACGACGCCGACCGGCTGCTTTTCTCGGCGCGGGCCATGAACTCGCTTTTCGGCGCCGCGACCGTGGCGTTGGTCTTCGCATGGTCGTACGGGCTGTGGGGCCTGGCGGGCGCGGTGGTCTCCGGCGTGTTTTGCGCGCTCTGCCCGACCATGCTCGCCCACAGCGGGCTGGCGACCTCGGACATGTGCATGACTTTCTTCTTCCTCGCGTTTGTCACCGCGTATTGGCGTCACCTGCATGACGGCCGCGCGCGCGCGTGGTGGTTGAGCGCCGGGCTGCTCGGTTTGGCCGCGCTGGCCAAGTACACTGCCGTGTTGCTGCTGCCGCTCGCCGCCGTGCTGGCGCTGGTGCGCGCGCTCCAGTCCACGCCGTTGGCGTTGGGCGGGCGCACGTTCGCCTCGCCGGCCGGTCGGCTAGGGGCGATCGTGGCCTCGACGGCGGCGCAGGGCCTCGTCGCGCTGGCCGTGGTCTGGGCGGGCTTCGGCTTCCGCTACAATTTGTTCAACCCGGCGCTGCCCGTCGGCGAGCCCAACCTGCCCTGGGAAATCCTGCTGAACTTCGGCGGCGGAAAGGCCGCGTTGATCAACACCTGCCGCGAGTGGCACCTGCTGCCGGAGGGCTGGCTCTATGGCCTGGCCTTCGTGCTCCAGCACGCGCAGGCGCGTGCCGCGTTCCTCGATGGCGACTACGGAGTACTCGGCTGGGTCGACTTTTTCCCCAAGACCTTTCTCTACAAAACCCCGCCGGCGCTGCTCGCCGGCCTCGTGGCCGCGGTGCTGCTGGTCGGCTTGCGCCTGCGCACCGCCACGCGCGGGCAACTTGGCCGTCACTTCAGCCGGGTGGCGCCGCTGGTCGCCTTGTTCGGGATCTACTGGCTGTTCTCCCTCACGAGCCACCTGAACATCGGCCACCGGCACATCCTGCCCACCTATCCGGTGCTCTACATCTTTTGCGGCGCCCTGGGTTGGGCCGTGACCCGGGCGTGGCGGCATTCGCCGGGCGGCGGGCGCGTCGGAGCCGTCATTGTCGCCGGCCTCCTCGGCTGGCAGGCGGCCACGGCGGCGGGAATCCATCCCCACTACCTGGCTTATTTCAGCCCGGTGATCGGCGGACCGGCGGAAGGCTACCGGCACTTGGTGGACAGTTCACTGGACTGGGGACAGGACCTGCCCGCGTTGAAAAAATGGGTGAGCACGCATCGGCAGCCCGGCGAACGCTTGTATGTTTCCTATTTCGGCTCGGACGAACCCGCACGCTTCATCCCTGACGCCGTGCTGCTGCCGCGGTTGCCCACGTTCGAGCGGGTGCGGCCCAGGTATTGGTGCGAGCCCGGCCTCTACGCCGTCAGTGCGACCATGCTCCAACAGGTCTACATGCCTGGGAACGCCGGCTGGCCCCCCGACCGGGAACAGCGCTACCAGCAACTGCGGCTGAACGACGCCCATTTCCGCGCCCTGGCGGCCCATCCGGATAAACTTCCTCCCGATGCGGCCGGCCTGACGCGCGACGAGTGGAATACGGCGTGGGCCCTCTACGAACAGCTGCGTTTCGCCCGCCTTTGTTATTACCTGCGGGCCCGCCGCCCCGATGCGATGGCGGGCTATTCGATCCTGATTTACCGCCTCAGCGAGGCCGAGCTCACGGCGGCGCTCGAACGCGATGCGAGCACCCTCGGCGCCGCGGTCGAGCGGGCCACGGCGCATTGACTCATTCGGTCGGGTGGACGGCCGGGTCGGCCCGCCACGCGAGGAGCGTGGCCAGTGCTCCTTCCAACAACCAGCCCGCGAGCAGGATCATCAGCAGCCAGTGCAATGGCTGCGTCCCCAACCGGAAAAGCAGCTGCACCTGATTCACCCAGGCCGGGTCGCGGGGCGGCAGGAAGTTGATCGCGACGCAGAAGACACCGTCGAGCCACAGGCAGACCGCCGCCAGCGAACAACCGGCGCGCGCGGCCCAGCGTTGCCGGGCTGACAAGGAGGCATCCGTCCCGCGCCGCCACAGCCACAGGGCCGGCCAGAGGAGAAAAATCCAACGATAGGCATGGTTCGTCCCGGCGGCGAAACACGAGAGCACCACCAGCGCGCCCAACGCCCCCCGCAGGCGCTCCCGCGGTTCGCCGCGCGTCGCCAGGCCCGCCGTGACTCCACCCAGCACCAGCGCCACCGCGCCGGTTACGATCACCAGCAGTCCAGGCAGCAGGGATTTGTCATCCGGCCAGCCGAAGTCGCGCCACCACAGCGGTGCGCCCATGACATGCACGCCGGAGCCGACGGCAAACCGGCTGCGACCGATTTGCGTCCAGACATTCGCCAGGGCCAGGCCCGCCGCCAGCATCGCCAGCAGCAAGGCCGCGGGCATCCGCCGCACCGGGCGGGCCCAGAGAAAGGCGGCGGCCCCTGCCGCCGGGAAATATTTCAAACCCGTCGCGAGCGCGAGGCAGGCCGCGGCCGCCGCCAGCCGCCACCACGCGCCGGCCGTGGCGGCCAGGCCGCAGCCGGCCAGCACCACGAAGATGACGAGGTCGTTGTTCGCCCGATTGATCGCGAGGAGGAAAGGCGGCGAAACCATCAGCGCGCCGAGCCAAACAGCCTCCGCCCAGGTGCGCGGCCGGGTGGTGGTCCACGCCACGCACGCAAAAGCCCCGACCCACGCGGCGCCCAGCAGAAAGTTATCCGCGCGGGTCAGGCCCAGCCAGCGCAACGCCAGCCACCAATCCGAATAGACGTGGGGCCGCAGCAAGGGGTCGAGCGGGTTGGCGGCGTGCGGATCCGCGCCCGCGCGTACGGCATCGACCGCGGCCAGCAATGCATGGGAATCGAGAAATACCATGCCGTATTCGGAAATGCCCAACAGCAGCAGCCACCGGGGCCAGAGCACGCCGGCCAACCATGCGAGCACCGTGACGCCAGCCAGCAGTCCGAGCGGCCCGAGGGGCGCGCGAGCAACGTCGTTGGCCGCCGGGTTCTTCATTTCGCATCCCCGGCCGCCGTGGGCGCCGGCTGCAGGGCCAGCAGGATAAAGGTATCATTCATCATCACCGGGGCCAACCGGCCTTCCAGTTGCCCAAACACGCCGGTCCGCGTCAGGAAGTCGACGCTGGATTGCACCCGCGTCAGCAAAACGTGCGTGTAACCGAGCGCCCGCAGGCGCGCCGCCGCTTCCCCGGTCCTGGCCGGCGTGAACAGGAACGCGAGCTCCGGGCTCCAGACCGGCGTCACCTCGATGGCGGCCTCGCGAAAGATTCCCTGGGCGGCCGCGGTCTCGGAAAGCACCCGGCCGGAAACGGCGTGCGCCGCAGCCACCAGGAACGGCCGGTTCTGCCGATCGAAGTCGCGCTGCATCGAGTAACCCGCCGAAAACCACTCCCGCGGCGCCAACTGGTAGGGGTTCGCCGGGATGGTCAGGGCGCGCAGGGCCGCGTCGGTGCCCCAGAGCGCACCCGCAATCCAGACGCCGGCGAGATACCGGCGACCCGGCACCCATCGGGCCAGGACCGCGCCGCCCCATGCGCAGCCGAGCAGGAGCAACGGACCCAGCACCCGCATGGAGTAGAAGAGACCGCCCGCCGTATAGGGCACCGAGAGCAACCAGCAACCCAGCGTCGCCAGGGCCAGCCCGACCACACAGCCCCAGCCGGGCTCGCGCCGCCAAACGGCCAGGCCAGCCAGCAACCCGAGCCACGCCGGCAGCGCCGTGACCAGGACCAACCGCCCGATCTCCAGCCAGCCCGCTACCTCCCGCAACGGCGCACCGTAGATGCCGACATAGCCGCGCATCCATTCCGCAAAGACCGGGTTGACCGGGAAAATTCCCGCCACGTCCTGCGCATAGAATGGATTGCCCGTCCGCACCCAATTGCGCAGGTGCCACGCCACCGGCAGGACCAGGGCGCCCACCGCAAAACCCGCGGCCGGCCGCCAGCCCGCCCGTCGGGCCAGCAGCCAGCCGGCGCCGACGACCGGGAAGATCAAACCATACTCGCGCGCACTCGCGGCCAGGGCGGCGGAAGCGGCCGCCGGTCCCAGCAGGTCGGAGCGGCGCGTGCGCTGCCATTCCGCGAGGTAGAAGGCGAGCCCGCCGACCCCCAGCGTCGTCAGGCCGGTTTCCTGCCCGAGGTTGAGGGAAAACTGCAGCAGCATCGTCGCGCCGCCGAATGCCACCGCGAACCAACCCCCGCGCGGTCCGCTCCAAAACCGGCCCAGCGCCAGCAGCAGCGCCA
The DNA here is from genome assembly GCA_035549955.1 of Lacunisphaera sp. Lineage (GTDB taxonomy): Bacteria > Verrucomicrobiota > Verrucomicrobiia > Opitutales > Opitutaceae > Lacunisphaera. The sequence continues at coordinate 37,005 of DASZPS010000178.1, forward strand.
GCAATCCGCCGAACTGCAGCAACATGGGCAGCGCCGTCCAAGCCTTCGCTGTGCTGCCAGCCGCCAGGTAGGTCCAGGCATACACCGAGGCCACGAGGGGGGCGATGCCATCGGGCCAGAAATAATGCGCAAAATCCGCCGCCGTGAACGCCGGGTAATGCGCCAGCCCACCTGTGCGCACCATGGCCTCGGCGAGATAATTCCAGCGAAAGTCCACGTCCGCGCCCGGCAACGGCTGCGCGATGGCCCGCCAGGTCGTGACGAGGACCATCGGCAGCGCGGGCAACGCGATCCACCAATCGGAGATTCCCCCGGCCACAGGATCTGCCGGCGAGAGCGGCGCACGCTCGCGCCGCACCCGGAGCCCCGCGAGGGCGAGCGCGGCCTGCCACAGCCCCAGCGTGACGACCGTCACGCGGATACCGGCCGCGTTGAGAGCCATGACGCCCGCCAACAGGCCCAAAGCGGAAATCACGCCTCCCGCCAGCCAGGGCAACGGCCAGCGCGCGGCCCGCGCCCAGATCGTCCCCGGCAGCAGGAGTCCCGCGAGGATCAGCAGCGCGGAGACGAGACTGGTCGCGATGCTCATCATGGCCGGGCCGGTTCGCCGGCGCCGCGCTGCCGCCAGACCAGGAAGTAGGCGTCGAACATCGCGAAGTCCCGCCCGGGGAACCAGCTGACGGCCTTGACCTCCTCGCGCACGTCATACTGCGCCCACAGCCGGTAGTGGCGCTCGAACTCGCTTCGTTCCGCCGGGGAAAAGCCCAGGAAATCCCCCGCCCGCAGCACGGCCCAATCGGGCCGCAACTCGGCGATGATCGCGGCCTGCTGGACGTGTCCGGCCTTGCGAATCGCGATGACCTCCGGCGCGCAGAGGCCAGGGGTATCGCGCATGCTGAGGCCCGAAAAGTAGCCAATGTAGCCGAGGGGCTCGAGGAACACCGTGTCCTTCGGGCTGGCCGCCGCCCGGGCCAGGTCGCGCCCCAGCGGGGCGCGCAGGCCCCACTCGATCAGGCGCTGCTGTTCGCGGAGCTCCGTGGAAACCGCGGCGAACATCACCGCCTGCGCCACGCCTCCCGCGATGAGCAGGACCGTGAACGCCCGGCGCAGCACGGGACGCCCGCGCCACCGGTCGATCACCGCGGACGCTCCCCCGCCCACCGCGATGTAGGCGAGCACCTGCCAGGCCGGAAAGTACCACGGGGCCCGCGCCGCCACCGTCAGGTAGGCCCCGCCCAGGAAAAATGCCAGGCCGGCCACCCGGGCGGGGCGGGCACAGCGCGGCCAGGCGGCCACCGCCGCCGCGCCCAGCGCGATCGCCTTGCCCAGCCACCACAGCCAGGAGGGCCAGCCGCCAAAGAAGAAATACGGCGGCAGGAACGCATCGTGCGCGACGCAGTGGCCGAAAACATAGCGGAACGGATAGGTGAGCAGCAGCTTCACCGATTCGCTGCCGGAGAGATGCGTGCCCTTCGCCACGATGGTGTTCGGCACGGGCGAGCCATAGTAGCTCCACGCCCAAACAAACCACGGCGTGTAGATTACCGCCGCGATCACCCCGATGCGCACCCATGCCCGCCAGGACAAGCGTCCGGCCTCACCCGGAAAAAGCCAGATCCCGGCGGCCACCGCCCCCGCGTAGACAAAGCCGTCGGGTCGCGTCCACATGAGGCCGGCCAGGGCCAGGCCCGCCAGCCCGATCCGACCGTCGAGGAGCGTGCGCCACCAGAGGATGACAAAAAAGGCGAGCAGCCCGGTCTCCATGCCGTTGGTCGCGTAGGCGGCAAGCTTGGGATCGAGCAGCCACAACGCCGCGGCGACCGCCACGGTAACGGCGCCGGCGAGCCGCGGCGCGGCCAGCGCCCATGCTCCGGCCAGGGCCACACATGAGCACAGGCGAAATAGGTCCATCACCCGCAGCGGGTCGTCAGTGCCGAGGAGCCAGCCAAGACCCGCCGGCAGCAGCACCCCCAACGGGGAGGTAAAGGTGTGCAACCGGCGCCCGACCTCATAGACGAGGCCGTTCCCCTGCGCCAGGTTCACGCTGCTGCGATAGGTGATGAAGAAATCCTCCCAGATGTTATCCGTCGCGAGGGCAAATACCGCCGGCGCCGCCGCCGCGAGGCCCAGCAGCAGCCACCGGCTGAGCCGCGGCAGGGAATCCCATCCCGTGGCCGGCGGGCCGGAGCTCATTGGCCGGGCCGGCCCGGCGCTGCGGCGCCCACCGCCGGCGCGATGGAGGGTTGATAGTCGGCCGGCAGGTCGATGGCCACGAGCCGGCTGATGCGGGCCAGCTTGGTCCCGAAGCGCCGCTCAGCCACCAGTTCGAGCTTGAACCAGGGCGGCAGGACCTCGTCGGGCGGGACCTGGTACTGGCCCTCGGCCGAGGCCGGCCGCATGCCCTGCGTCACGAGGATTTCCGAGAAGTCCGGCATGTGCAGCTGATCCGCCAGCCGGTCGGCCACGCCCTTGGCGCGATCCAGCAGGATGGATGGGGTGCGTTCGATCAGCCAAGGCAACGGCGACTTGTTGGTCACGATCAGCCGCTGGCCCGGCGGCCGCGCCGCGACGACGCGTTGTTCCCACGCCAGCTCGTCATTTCCCGCATGGGAATAATGGTGGTAGGATTGCTTCGGCGCCGACACGCCAAGGATGAAGACCGCGACGGCACCGAGGGCGACGACGCTCACGGGCCAGCGGCGGTCGGCCCACGCGGCCGCGGCGACGATGACCAGCACCAGGAGCAGATGCAGGGGCAGCGCAAAGCGCGCCGACATGGGATCGGTGAGGGCGGCCCAGTAATAGAACATGATCAGGGTGCTCACCGCGAGAATCGCCGTGCCAAAGGCGAGGAGGCTCAACTGCACGGGGCCGAGGTCGGCCCACCGGCTCCGCCGGGCCGCCAGCCGCCAGCCCACGACACCCAGGGCCGCCACCGCGAGCGCCCCGAGCAGCGGCGAATTGGCGCGCGTCATGCCGGGGGTGGTGAAGAACTCGTACGCCGCCCGCAGGTTGCCGCCCAGGTATTCCGCACTGAACCGCGACGTCTGGTTTTCGTGGAGCTCCCACATGATCGGGCTGTTGGAAATCACCTTCTGGAGGAGCGCCACCGGCACCAGGAAAAGGGGCGCGGCGATCGCGGCGCCCGAGATGATCAAGCGGCGTTCCCGCCACCAGCCCAGCGCGATGAGCAGCGCCGCGGGCACCACGTACAGGGCGGACTCATAGCGCGCTTGCACGAGCAGGACCACTCCAAGCACGAACCCGGAAAGCGTGCGCTCATCCGGCCGCGCGAGCCAGGCGCCTCCCTGCAACATCACGACGAGAAGCATGCAGACGTTGAGCAGTTCCATGCCGGCCCCGCTGGCGTTCTGCGCGTACAAAGGCAGGGAGCCCAGGAGGCCGATGGCCAGCAGGCCCCCGCGCCAGCGGTTCAGTTTCCAACCCAGCCATCCGACCAGCGCCAGCCCGGCCACGTACAACCCGATGTTCAGGGCGAAGACGTTCGCCGTGCGGTAACCCACGGCGTCGTGGACCAGCGAAAGCAGGAACGGGAAAAGGATCGGCCGTTTGTCCAGGTAGCTGTCGAGCGAGACGAACACATCCCGGACCTCGTAGCCCCGCACCATCGCGGAATTGTCGCGGAAAAAATGCAGGTTGTAGGCCGTGGATTGGAGGACGTATTCGTCGTAGAGGATCTTGCTCCGGAACGTCTCGTGGGTCACGGCCAGGACCGTGAGGAGCCCGATCAGGCCCACGGCGGCCCATGTTCCCGCCGGGGTCGGCGACGCCGTCGCCGCGCTCCCCGCCCGAATCTGGCGCCAGACGGCCACAAGCCAGCAGAAGAAAGTCACCAGCATGATGTAGTAGCCCCCGTGCCGGAGGACATTTCGCGCCTCCTCCACGGTGAAGTGCACGAAGCCCAGGTAACCCGCCACCAACCCCGCCAGCACGAAGGCAACCGCGCGGGTCGCGGGCCGGGAAAGCGAGGAACGCAGGCTGGCGGCGGAATCGCTCACAGGGGATCAATCAGGGCAGGCGCTTGATCAGTTGTTCGAAAAACGCCTGGCGGGCCTTTTCCCGCTCGGCGGCGGACATTTTTTCCAGGGACGGGGCCGCCGGCGAGGGCGGCGTCAGCTCCCCTCCCTTGATCGCGACCAGGCGGCTGATCCGGCTCACGGTCAGCGGCGTGAAGCGGCGTTCCCAATAGGGTTCGAGCTGGAAATCCGGCCCCAAGTCGTAGTCCTTCTGCACGCTCAGGGCGCCGGTCGCGGCATCCACGGTCAGGCGCTGGAACACATAGAAGGCGGAGAAGGTGCGGTTCTGGAAATTGAACAGGATCAAATCCTTTCGGGCCAGGGCCTGCTGCACGGGGGTGGCGGACACCAGGTGGGTGATCCAGCCCAGCGCTTCGGGATCGATGACCAGGTAGTCCTTCTCCGGGTGCGCCGCCATGAACTCCCGGCGCCACGCCATCTCGCGCCCGACGTAGTAATCCATCGAGTAGTCATGCCGGGCCATCGTCGGCAGCGAGTAGGCGAAGTAGCCGATGCCGGTCAGCGTGATGAGTCCGAGCCACAGGCTGTTCCACCGCGGCGAATCGATCGCCACGTTGGCCACGACCATCAGCACCAGCGCCAGCCAGAGGTTGAACGGCAGGGTGAACAATCGCACCGGCGGAGTGGGCAGCAGGTAAGCCAGCAGGCCGGCGGCGGCCAGCGCCAACAGCCCGAGGAAGAGCCTCTTCCACCGGGAGATTTCGACCAAAACCCCGGCAACGATGACGACGGCGAGCACCAGCCAGAGGTTGAGCGGCAGGCTCAACCGGCGGATGACCGGGTCGTCAAACCGGCCCCAGAAATAGCAAAGCAGGAGCAGGGTGTGCGCCGCGAAACCGAGCGTGAAAAAAGCGGACACCGCCTGCACCGGAGTGGCCTGCCGCAGCCGGCCCAGCGTCTTGACCGCCCACAACAGGCAGAACGGCAACGCAATGAAGCCGAGGGTCGAAATCACGAGGGAGTTCGAATGTTCGCCCGTGTTGTCGAAAAAGAAATTGAGCCAATGGGCGAAGTTGTCCGACGCATATTGCAGGGCAAACGGCTTGTCGAAACCGGGCTGGCTGGCCAGCTCCCAGGAGGATTCCCGCGCGGCAAAGATCTTCTGGTGCAGCGCCACCGGGAGGAAAAGCAGCGGCACCAGGCAGGTGCCCCAGCTGAGCACCGGTTTGCGTTCCGTCCACCAGACCCACAGCACCAGCAATCCCACCGGGAGGAGGAAAAGGATGGATTCGTAGCGCGTCTGCGCCAGCAGGACGCCGGACAACAACAGGGCCTGCTGGCTGGCGGCGTCGCGTTTTTCGGCGAAACGCATGCCCAGAAGGAGCGTGCCCACGATCATCACCAGGTTGAGCAGTTCGAATCCGCCCCCGGTCGCGTTTTGGGCCAGGAGCGGCAGGCTGGTCAGCAGCAATACGCCGAGGACTCCCGCTGCGCGGCCCGCCATCCGCCGGCCGGCCTGGTAAACCAGCCCAAGCAAACCAAAGGTGAGGCCGGTATTGAGTGCGAAGACATTTTCCGGGCGGTAGCCCGTGAGATCATGCAGGATGGAAACCAGGAAGGGCTGGAAGAGCGGACGCTTGTCGAGCCTCCCGTCGATCAATTGGAACGCCCCTTGCAGGTCATGGCCCCGGACCGGCACCAGCGGGTGCTTGTCGAAATGCATGCCCATGGACGTGCCGAGCAGCATGATCTCATCCATGAGAATCTTGAATCCGTAGGCTTCGTGCACGAGCAACAGCACCCCGCAACCCGCCACCAAGGCAGGCGCCGCCCACCCATCCCCGCCTTTCGGCAGCGTCCACGGCCGGGATTCCAGGAGCAAAGGCCGCAACGTCCAGAGGAACCAGGCCGTGGTGCCAAGGATGGTCCAGTAGCCGCCCGAAGTCATGAGGCCGAGGGCCTGGTCGGGCGTGAAGGCGACGAACCCGAGCACCACCGCCAAAACCGCCGTCAAAATCAGCACCTGCAGGCGGCGGTCGTGGCGGAGGATTTCGATGATATTCATGCAGGCGCGGGGTCGCGCAAGGGGGGACGCCGTGAGTTGAAATCAGATTCTGCGCATAGAACAACCCCCTCTTTTCCGCAGCGGCCGTTCACTCCCGCACACCCTTGAACGACGGGGCGCCGCGGCCGCTGGGGCCAAAAAAAAAGCCGCCCGGTGAAGGGCGGCTTTGAAAATCAACCGAGCCCGAAATCAGGGCGAGTAGGTGATCGTGCGCAGGCCGGCGACACCGCTGATGGTGATCGTGATGCCCTGCGTGAACTGCTGCGGATAGGTTTCGCCAGCCACCGTGTTCAGCGCCTTCACATAGTTCGTGGCGCCGATCAGGTTGGCCTGGGGAACGGCGGAACCGCCGTATTCCAGGTAGTACTGGTCAGCCGCAGCGGACAGCTGGCGGGCGTTGTTCAAGACGGCCTTGTCCTGCGAGGCCTGGCGGACCTTCTGGAATGCCGGAATAGCCATGGCGGCCAGGAGGCCGATGATGACCACGACGATCATGATTTCGACGAGCGTGAAGCCCTTGTTGGAGCGAGTATTCATTTTTATTGGGTATGTATGATTATGTTTTGCCCACAAATTGTGAGCGGATTGCATCAAAGGAAATATGCCCCAACTATACAACTGCATTGTCTTAAAGAATGGGTAAAACTCCCTAAGGCCGCTAAGGCATTCAATTCTATTCAACGCGTTGAAAATCAATATATAAAAAAAGCCGCCCTGTAAAAGGGCGGCTTTAGCAGGGGGAACAAGTACTGCCCGAAATCAGGGCGAATAGGTAATCGTGCGAAGGCCGGCCACACCGGATATGGTGATTGTGATGCCTTGCGTGAAGTCGGTGGGGTAGGTCTCACCGGCAACCGTATTGAGCGCCTTCACGTAGTTGGTGGCGCCGATCAGGTTGGCTTGGGGAACGGCGGAACCGCCGTATTCCAAATAATACTGGTCAGCGGCAGCCGAAAGCTGCCGGGCGTTATTGAGCACGGCCTTGTCCTGCGAGGCTTGGCGAACTTTTTGAAATGCGGGGATGGCCATGGCGGCCAGCAGGCCAATGATGACCACGACGATCATGATTTCGACGAGCGTGAAGCCCTTGGAAGAGCGAATATTCATTTTTTTGAGGGTTATTGAAGGGTTGATGGTTGGCCCGTCTGTCGACGCTGCGGGTGTTGCTGGGAAGTGACAAACTGTTTTTTTGGCCATCCTCCGCGAAGTTTGTCATCGACCCGCCGCGGCACTGCGCCGGCGTTAGGTTCCGAGCAGGCGCGCGCAGGGCACGTCCGTCGCGTCCTTCCACAGCAGCTCCATGCGGTACTTGTCCCGGTTTTCCGCGGTGAACAGGTGCACCATCACCTCGAACGCATCGATGACCATCCAGCCGCTGCCCTTGGTCGTGTCCATGCCGAGGATCCGGACCTTGTTCGCATCGAGCACCTTTTCGAGCTCGATGCGCAGGGCCCGCAGGTGCGGCTCGGAGTTGCCGTTCGCCAGCACGAGGTAGTCGGTGATGCTCGACTGCCTGCTGACGTCCAGGACGCGCAAGTCCTCCGCCTTCTTGTCGTCCAGCGCCTGCACGACCAGCTTGAGCAGCTGGAGCGTGGGATCCGCCTTGCGGGCGGTTTTGGCGGGTTTGCGGGCGGTCTTCCTGGTTTTCATCGGGCGTCAGCGATAGAGTTTCCGGCTTTCGATGTGGGCGATCACTTTTTGCGGGCAGAAATAGTGGAGCGACAGGCCGGATTTCACGCGCTGGCGCAGTTCGCTGGAGCTGATCTCGATCAGGTGGCCGTCGCAGCGGTGCAGGATCAGCCCGTCGATCTCGACGTGCGGCTTCACGGGATGCTTCGGGCGCTCGAGGAAGATGAACTCCACCAGTTGCACCAATTCGTCGATGTGCTTCCACTTGTGCAACAGCGGCAGCTGGTCGCCGCCCATGATCCAATACAACTGATCCTGCGGGAACTGCGCGCGGAAGTGCCGGGCGGAATCGATCGTGTAGCTGATGCCACCCTTCTTCAGTTCGTAGTCGGAAATTTCCAGCCGCCGGTCCCACTCCGTCGCGGAACGCAGCATCGCCAGGCGGTCCTCGACCGAGGACTGCACGTCAGTGGGCTTAAGCGGGGCCTGGGCGGCCGGCACGAGGAACAGCCGGTCGAGATGAAACTGCTCCAGCACGTCCTGCGCCGCGATCAAGTGGCCGAAATGCACCGGGTCGAAACTGCCCCCGAGGAAGCCGATTTTCATGCAGGTGGCAGCGCAGCGGATGAACGCGACCGGGATGTCCTGAGGGTGAAGTCTCTTGCCACGGACCCACTTCATGCCGCTATCCTCCCTCGGCAATCCCAAACCACGCCCGGGTGGCGAAATGGTAGACGCTGGGGACTTAAAATCCCCTGGCCGCAAGGCCGTGTGGGTTCGAGTCCCACCCCGGGCACCAATCAGGATTTGGACAGCCTTGGACAGAATGAGCCAGAGCCGTACATTCATCCTCCGCGCCAACAACTTCGCTCTCGTTTTTTGCTGAATCAGTTTTTCCGACTTGGACAACGTTGGACGAAGAAACCCCCGTTTGGCCGGAATTTCGTGGAGAACTGCGTGGAGAAGCTACCGCCGCAAGAGTCTCGATTCCTTCCGCCAGTGGCAGCTGCGTGGTATCGGTGTAAGTCCAATCGGTCATACGCAGGCTCTTGTGCCGGGCCAGCTGCATAATCACGCGGGAATGCACCGCGCGCTTCTGGAGATGACTGATAAAGGTGCGCCGGAACGTATGAATGCCAGCAGGCCGCCCCAATTTGTCTTTGAGCGGAATGCCTGCCTTGATCATGTCCCGGTGCAAAGTGTCCACATCCGACACCCCACGCGGAAAGAGCAACATGTTGGCTTTCCAGTTTTCAGGACGGGCAGCGCGCAGTTCCACCGCTAGAGCCGACAGGATGGGCAGCCAATCGGCGCGACGGGCCTTGGTAGCCTCGGGACGCAAGAATAGGCCGGGAGGCGAATCCTCCAGCCGCACGTCACCCCAGCACAAGCGTTGCGCTTCCTTTCGCCGCAGTCCGCTAAAGGCCAACAGACGATAGAGGAGCCGCCGTGTGGGTTTCGCCACAGCGAACAGCTTTTCCAATTCCTCCTCACTGAATGCCCGCGGCCCCTGCGGATATTTCACCGGCACGGGCAGGTCCTCGATGCGTGCAAGGGGATTTGGAATCTCGTAAGTGCGATCAACCCAGTTGAAAAATGCTCCCGCTGCATCGCGGTAGTTGTTGAGCGTGCGCACCGCGTAGTCCGTTTGAGCGTCCCGCCACTGGATAAAGCTGTGCTTGGTGACATCGCCCATGCAGGACCAGCGACATACCTTGGCCAAAGCCAGGAACGTCAGTTTGACCACGCGCACATGATCATGCGTCCGACCATTTTTCCGCACCGATTCCAAATACTCCTCGAATAGCTCCGTGATTGGCCGACGCTTTGCCTTTCGCGTGAAGGCCGCAGGGATGAGGCCGACGGACTCCCGTTGCGCATCCTCATAGATTTCTTTAAGCTTCTTTTCGGCCACTTCCTTGACCGTGGTGTGCAGCGTGACTTCGTGCACCTTGGGATTATCACCGACGCGATAACGTCCCCGGTATGAGCGATGTTTGGCGCTAGGAGGAATGAGATGCTTATACATTGGGACCTCCCGCCTGACTGCGGACCAGTTCATTTAGGTCGCTCATCCTGACAACCCGTTTTCCGCACACCTTCACACTCGGCAATTTTCCGCCCGTGATCATTCGCCGGATCGTTTTGTCCGACACGCGTAGGAAACGGGCAACTTCAGGAATAAGCAGCAGCGAGTCCCCGTCTAGAAACTGCGCACCGAGACTTTCACCTGTACCATCGCATGTTCGGTCTACCCAAGGAGACTATCAATACGCCAAAGCGAAATCTTCGTAGCGGTGAAGTCGCAGCTTTGAAGGACGCTATTATCGAGCTTTCGGAGGTATTGATTTCATCGCGGGACAAGGACGAAGACGAAATTCCGACCAAGGACGCAAAATTTATCAAAGCGTGCCTACAGCAAACGGACAACATTCAGCCACGGAAGACCCGATTCGATATCCTTTATAAAAATGCGTTTGGCTCATGAGGCTGAGTTATGCGCAAGCTGCCCGACTTGGCCGGAAAGCTGAATCAACAGCTAGCGCAGTCGATCGCGCTGTGCGACGTCGCTGACCAAATTGTCGCTTTAGGCGCGCACCGTGCGGCGGGGATTCGTGTGCCTCGCTACTATCGCATAAACATCTACGAAGCGGCCTTCCTGAGGGGCTATGCACAATGGGAAACCTTTCTCGAGGAAGCCATGATACGGTACATCGCGGGCTTTAAGAATAGCGCGGGACAGTTGACCTTGAAACCGGGGCTTACGTTTCATCCAACGATAGCGGCTGCCAAACGTCACCTATACTCGGGGAGCGATTACCTGCTCTGGCACAAGCCACAAACCACAATTGCACGCTCGCAGAGGTATTTTGTAAATGGATTACACGAGACAGTGACGGCATCCGCGACGAACGATCTACTTGAATTGAGCCATATCAGACATCGCATTGCCCATGATCAGGCTGACGCACGGGCTAAGTTCGATGCTCTAACGCGTTTGCGCGGACTAGGAGTCTATCAAGGGAGCCGCCCAGGGTTGTTTCTCTATGATGGTTACACTGGGGTCGGAGGCCCGTGTAGGTGGATCGAAAAGATTTTTTCCGATCTTATGGGACTAGCCGCTCAGATCACACCCTAGCCACTATGGAGAGAAGCGATTTCCATTCTTCGGATGAAGCTAGAGAAATTGCTTCGCGGTAACGGTAAGCCCACTTGGGGCCGAGTTTGCGACAAATTCCCTCCATGTCTATCACACCGAGGGCCGATGCGAGTTCGCCGACCCGCTTTCGCCAAGCCATGGCCCCCAATGAGTGCCATGCAAACTCACGAGTGCAGGCAAGCCAGGCGAATTTGTTGCGTCGGTCGAATTCCACGCGTCGGCATCCCTTCCAAGAGTGCTTACGGATGACTAGCCCGGCCTCGAGGTACTTGCCGATGTACTCCGAAATTGCCTCTTTGCATTTTCGGATGGGTAGCAGCTCGGCGCGACCCAGACCGTAACGTGGCAACACCTTCCGGTGAATCTGCCATAGCGCCACCAGCTCAGGGGCGGCAGATGCCTTATAGCGCGCCCGCAGTTCACGAAAAAGAGCGGAGCCGCGTTGCACTTGCCGGCACTCGGCGAAGGCCTGCCAGTCGAAAGCATCTGGCTTCGTGTTCCACGACACCGCGACTAAAAGGTGATAGTGCGGGCGACCTTGCCGCTGTGGCTCGAGGACTCTGATAAAGCTGGTGATCCATTGCCCGTGCCGTCGCAGGTAGTTGTTCCAGCGCCGGGCAAATTGGGTCGGATGCAGATTGTCCTCATCCGTAACCGTGAAGAACAGGCAGTGATCGCGGCCCCAATGCTCGATGAAGGCGGCCACGTTCAACCGGAGATGATAGGCCATCCGTGCTTCCGCACCGGTTGGCATGCCGAGGCGGTGAAGGGTGTCGGGGTCGTTGTCGCGTTGGTCCCAGTAGCATTTCTTTTCCCGGTCCGAATAGATGCCTGGCTGATTGGGAACGGGCCTGAGTCGATACCGGGATTTGTCGGAATTGTTACTATTCTGACAAGGAAGGGCGGCAGCCGCCGGCGCGGGCGCTACGCGCCCACATCCGGCTGGCTGCTCGCCCATCGTCTCGGGCAGCGTAGTCACAGCTCACCTCCCCCGCCCGCTTCAACGAGCGCCAGAATAGCCGCACGGATAGACGGCGGGAGCTTTGCCCAAGCGAGGACAACCTTGGCCACATCCTCCCCGACCTGGCCTGCGTTTCGTGGGGAACTGCGTGGAGTGCCCACCCCGGAATTTCCCGCATCTGTCGGATTCTCAATGCCCTTACCGTTCCGGCCTTGTGGGTTCGAGTCACCCCGGGCAAGCTGGCTGCGAGCATGTAGGAGCGGCTTGATGCCCCGACGGAATTGAGGGGACGGAGCGGTCGGGGCATAAAGCCCTTCCTACATTCCGGTCTCCGACCTATTTCCCTGCCTGGGACCGTTCCAGCGCGAGCCGGTCGCGAAAGGCGCGTTCGGCGCCCTCGATCAGTTTCCTCCATCCCGCCGGATCCACCAGCGCCGCGACGCCCTCGCCCCGGTCCAGCCGCGCGAATTTTTCCGCCATGGCAAACTGCCCGCCATGCGGAGCCAAAAAAATGTCACACGGCAGGGTTTTGAGTCGCGCGAAACTGCCCTCGTAGGCCGCCGCGATCTCCGGAAACTGTTTGTTGCCCACGAGCCGCGTGCCGTCGTTGATCGATGCGCTGCTGAAGAACACGACGTCGTAGGTGCGGCCGCCCTCCGTGGCCTTCATCGTCCACGTGGTCGCTCCCCGCGTGTGCCCGGGCGTGAGGTGGGCCGTGAGGTTCACGCCGCCGAGCGACACGACCTCGCGATCCCCCACCACCCGATCCACCTTCACCGGCGGGTAGACGATGGTGTCCCGGGGAAACTGGATGTAGTCCTCCGCGCCGCCTGACTCGAGTACGCGCGCGTCAGCCGCGCTGGCGACAACGTTCGCGCCGCCCGTCGCGCGTTTCATCAGCGCATGCCCGCCCACGTGATCGATGTGGGCGTGGCTGCTGAGGATCAACTTGATGTCGGTGGCCTTGAAACCGAGTTGTTCCACGCCGCGCAGGATGATCGGGACGGTATCCTCGAAGCCGGTGTCGAGCAGGATATGACCGTCCGGAGTGGTGATGAGAAACGAACTCACCCCGCTCGCGCCGACATAGTAGATGTTCCCCACCAAATGCCGCGGTGGCACGGGCGCCTTCCAGCCGGCGAAGAGGTCCCGCACCCACTGGCGGGTGGGGGGACCGGGGATCGCAGCGGCCGCCTGGTCGGCCGGCCAGGCGGTGCTGGCCGCGAGCAGCGCTCCCAGCGCGCCTGCCATCGTTTGCCTCGCCCGCTGCTGCATGTTGGCCAGCCGGCAAAAGCCTACTTCGCGGCCACCAACGGCGTGGCCTCGGTTTTCAGGCGCATGACGTAGTAGGTCGCCGTGGTGTCGCCGACATTCCGCCAACCGTGCTCATCGCCGGAAGTGATCAGGACGACCGAACCAGGGCCGGCGCGCTGGGTGACACCGTTGATCGTCACGTCCATCTGGCCTTCCTTCACCAGGACGATCTCCTCGTCCGGATGATGGTGCGGGGCGTGGGGCGCCTCACCGGCCTTGAGGGTCGTGATGTGGCATTCGAAGTTCGCCAGCGTGGAGGTCGGCTTGTCGGTCACGTCGCGCCGCTCGCCGGTCTTGGTGGCCTTGGCCTCCAGCTTGTTCCAGTCGAAGATGCTTGAGCCCATCCGGCCGGGCGCGGCCGGCAGGGGCGCCTGGTTGCGCAGCGGGGCGGTGGCGGCGGTGGCGAAATTGAAGACGAAGTAGGTGGCCGGCTTGTCGCCCACGTTGCGCACGTTGTGCGGGTCGTTCGAGGCGAAGAAGAACAACGAACCCGGGCCGACCCGGGTGACCACGCCGTTGATATGCACGTCGAGGGTGCCGTCGCGCAGGATGATCAGCTCCTCCTGCGGGTGCGTGTGTGGCGGATGCGAGGCCTGGTTCGGATTGAGGGTGCTGATGTGGCACTCAAAGGTGCGCAGCGTGGGCGTCGGGTTGTCGGCGACGTCCCGCCGCTCGCCGACGCCTGTGGGTTTCACGGCCAGGCTGTCCCACGTGTAAACCTTGGAGCTGATCCGCGGCTTCTCCTCGGCGGCGGCGAGCAGGACCGGAAGGAAGGCGAGGGTTAACAGCCAGCGAATGGGGGTCTTCATGGGGTGCTCGCACTGTTGCCAAGGTGTGTCACGATGCAAATCGCAACTGGCTGTGCCCGGAACCACGCGACTGGCGGGTTGTCACGGCGCGGGAATTACTCACTGTGCCCCGATGCGATACCTCCGGCTGCTTTGTCCCTGCCTAGCCCTGATCCTGTTGTCATTCGCCCGGGGGGCCGCCGACCCGCAGGATTTGCTCCCCCCCGCCCTGCCCTGGCATGGCGCCAGCGAGGCGCTGATCGCCAAGCCGGACCACCCGTGGATCACTCCGTCGGAAGCGACCGGGCTGACCGATTCCCCGGACTACGACGAGACGATGGCCTGGCTGCGCAAGCTTTGCGCCGCCACGCCGATGTTCAACCTGGTGGAGTTTGGCCGGACTGCCCAAGGGCGCCCGCTGGTGGTGGTGGTCGCAAGCAAGGGAGGGACCAAGCCCGCCATCAGCGCGGTGGTTGCGAACGGCAAACCGACGCTGCTCGCCCAGGCCGGGATTCATCCCGGTGAAATCGACGGAAAGGACGCCGGCCTGATGCTGCTGCGCGACATCGCCTTTGGCGGCAAGGCCGCGCTCCTGGAGCGGGCGAATTTTCTGCTCGTCCCCATCTTCAACGCCGACGGCCATGAACGCCGCTCCGAGTGGAACCGGCCCAACCAGCGCGGACCCATCCACCAAGGATGGCGCACCACGGCGCAAAACCTGAATCTCAACCGCGATTATATGAAGGCCGACGCGCCCGAGACCCAGGCGATGATCCGTTTCCTGCAAGGAGCGAATCCCGCGCTCTACCTCGACCTCCATGTCACCGACGGCCTCGATCACGGGTACGATATCACCTACGATTACCAGGGTTGGGACGGCACCCGGCCGGGCTCCTCGCCGCACAATTCCGCCTGGCTCGATCGCTTTTTCCGGCCCGCAGTCGACGCCGCGCTCAAACAGGGAGGACATATCCCGGGTCGCTACTTCGATCCGGCCAACGACCGCGATCTGACCGGCGGGATCGTCTCCGGCAACGCCGACGCGCGTTTCTCGACCGGCTACGGCGACCTGGCCCACATCCCGACCGTCCTGCTCGAAACCCACTCGCTCAAGCCCTTCCGCCAGCGCGTCCTCGGGACCTACCTTTTCATCGAAGCCGCCCTCAGGACCGTCGGTGAACACGGGACCGAACTCCAAGCCGCCATCGCAGCCGACCGCAACGCCCGGCCGGAGAAAATCCCGACCAACTGGGGCTTTGGCGATGGCGAGGCCAAAACGGTGGACGTGCTCGGCGTCGCGTCCGAGGAATATGTGTCGCCCGCCTCGGGGGTGAAGGAAATCCGCTGGCTCGGCCGGACGCAGCTCTACCCCGGCCTGACCACCCGCGACAACAAGCCCGGCGTGCTGCTCACGCGCCCCAAGGCCTATTGGGTGCCCGTGCACAAGCCCGAGGTCATCGCCCGGCTGCGGCTTCACGGCGTGCAATTCGAAACCCTCGACAAACCGCGGACCGTCAGCGTCGAAATGTGCCGCTTGGTGGATCCCAAACCCCGTCCCGGAGAGGGCGCGCACCCCTTTGAAGCCCGCCACACGCTCATGACCGGAGTGCACCGCTTCACGCGCGACGAAACTTTTCCCGCCGGCTCCATCCGCGTGCCAACCGACCAGCCGCTCGGAGACCTCGACGCGGTCCTGCTTGACCCCGAAGCGAAGGATTCCCTGCTCCAGTGGGGCTTCTTCTCCGAAATCCTCCAGCGCACCGAGTACATCGAAGGCTACGTCATCGCACCAATGGCCGAGAAGATGCTCGCCGACGACCCCAAGCTGAAAGCGGAATTTGAGGCGAAGCTCGCCGCGGACGAAAAATTCGCCAAGGACCCGACCGCCCGGCTCCAGTGGTTCTACCAACGCACGCCATTCTACGACGATCGATACCTGCTGTATCCGGTCGGGATCGAGCGGTGACGGCAGCTGAATATTTCCGTAGGGGCGCAGTCTTGCTGCGCCCATTTCGCGCGCAGCGCGAAATCCTGATCGTCCGCATCGACGAATGAATCCCGGCCCAGCCGGGATTGGTCGCAGCAAGACTGCGCCCCTACCTCAACCGCCGGCGGCCATTCTGCCTTTGCGTTTTCCGCCCTTTTTGTGGCCAATGTCATAAACGATTCGTCCCATGTCCCGCACCCTCGTCAAAGACGCGCTCAACGCCACGGCTCCGATCGACGCCATCCTGCTCCAGGGGTGGGTCCGCACCCGGCGTGATTCCAAGGCATTCTCCTTCGTCGAAATCAACGACGGCTCCTCGCTGAAAGGCCTCCAGGTCATCGTCGACGCCACCCTGCCCGACTACGCGCAGATCACGCGGGCCAACACCGGCGCCTCCGTCGAGATCCGCGGCAAACTCGTCGAATCAAAGGGCGGCGGCCAGAAATGGGAGGTCGTGGCGGAAAAGTTCACCGTCCTCGGGGAGGCCGACACCACGTACCCGCTCCAGAAAAAGGGCCACACGCTGGAATTCCTCCGCGAGATCGCGCACCTCCGGCCCCGCTCCAACCTCTTCGGCGCCGTCTTCCGGGTGCGCAGCCGGTTGGCCTACGCCGTTCACCAGTTTTTCCAGGAGCGCGGGTTCCTTTACGTCCACACGCCAATCATCACCGCCAGTGACGCCGAGGGCGCGGGCAACATGTTTCGCGTCACCACGCTCGACCTGGAAAACCCGCCGCGCGGCGAGAACAAGCAGGTCGACCACGCGCAGGATTTCTTCGGCAGGAAGACCTTCCTCACCGTCTCGGGCCAGCTCGAGGGCGAGATTTTTGCCACCGCGCTCTCCAGCATCTACACCTTTGGACCGACTTTCCGCGCGGAAAATTCGCACACCTCGCGCCACGCGGCCGAGTTCTGGATGATCGAACCCGAGGTGGCGTTCTGCGACCTGCAGGGCGACATGGACCTCGCCGAGGCGTTCGTGAAACACCTCATCCGCGACGCCAAGGAACACTGCGCCGCCGACCTCGAGTTTTTCGGCAAATTCGTCGACAAGGAACTGCTCGCGCGCCTCGACTTCGTGCTCAACAAGCCGTTTGTCCGCTGCAGCTACACCGAGGCGGTCGAAATCCTCGCCCAGAGTGGCCGCACCTGGGAGCATCCGGTCTCCTGGGGCGCCAACCTCCAGGCGGAGCACGAGCGCTACCTCACCGAGGAGCACTTCAAATGCCCGGTCACCGTCTACAACTACCCGCGCGCGATCAAGGCGTTCTATATGCGGAAGAACGACGGCGACGCCGCCGACCGGCAGACCGTCGCCGCGATGGACCTGCTCGTTCCCGGCATTGGCGAGATCATTGGCGGCAGCCAGCGCGAGGAGCGGCTCGAACAACTGAAGGAGGGCATGGCCTTGCACCACCTCGACGAGAAGGCCTACTGGTGGTACCTCGACCTCCGTCGCTACGGCAGTGTGCCCCACGCGGGCTTCGGCCTTGGCTTCGAGCGCATGCTGATGTTCGTCACCGGCGTCGCCAACATCCGCGACGTCATCCCCTTCGCCCGGACTCCCGGCAGCGCGGACTTCTGAGGTGGGCGCGTCACCCCCGCTTGGATAGCCACTGCCTTCGCGTCCCTGGCCGGCCGGCATCAAGTGTCGATTCCGCTTACGATTTACGCGCCAGCCGGCGCACGAGTGCGGCACCACGAACTTCATTTCATATTATGCCCCAACCACTAGCAACTCATTGTCACTGATTGGCGACATACTTGCTATGGCGGCAGCCATATGAAATTCACCTCTTACCTTGCGGCGGTTCTGGTGTTCGCGGGCGCGGCCAAGGCCGCGGTTTACAACATCGAGACCTCCCTCAATCCCCTCCAGGCAGGCACCGACAATCAGGGCTGGTATGGCAGCAACAACAGCAACAACAACGCGACCAACGACAACTATTACACCGGATTCGGCGGGGGATCCGAGTTGCGCAGCTGGTTCGCATTCGATCTGAGTTCGGTTGCGGGTACCATCACCGGCATCACCTTCGAGGTCACGCGCTACGGGCAGTCCGGCAATCTCACCCTCGGGATTTTCGACGTTACCACGCCGGCCAGCCAGCTGCCGTTGAACCGCGGCGCGGGCGTCTTCCCGGCGATCTTCAATGACCTGGGCAGCGGCACCAGCTATGGGACTTTCAGCGTGTTGAACGGCTCCTCCACCGATGTGCTTTCCCTCGCCCTGAATCCGGCCGCGATTTTCGACGCCAATGCCGCCAGCGGCTATTTTGCGATCGGTGCGGCGATTGTTGGCAGTTCCAGTGGCTTCATCTTCGCGGGCTCAAACAATGAGCCCGGCAACGGCGGTTCAGGCTATACCCAGCGCCTGGTGATCACCACGGATGCCGCCGGCGTCCCCGAAACCTCCGGGGCGGCCGGTCTGCTGGCGGCCGCGCTCGCCGGCTTGGGCATCGCGCGCCGCAGGTCTCCTCGCCCCTGACTTTTCCGGGCAGCGAAGACGGCTCCCGGCTGTCGTTTCGCTACTGCGGCCGCAACAGCACCGTCAGGTCGACCTTGGTGGCGCGATGCGCCGGCACCCAGCAAGCTGGTATCGCCACGAGCAACATCGCCCCGCCAACGAGGGCGTAGGTGATGGGGTCGTTGGTCTTGGTCTGGTAAAGCAACGATTCCATGAAGCGCGACAGCGCCCACGCCAGCCCGAGGCCGAGGACGACACCCGTCGTGGCCAGCGCCAAGCCGCGGCCCAGGACAAGCCGGTGGATCCCGCCGGGGGTCGCGCCAAGGGCGTAACGGATCCCGAATTCGCTGCGCCGCTGTTCCACCGTGTAGGCCATCATGGCAAACATGCCCATGGTCGCGAGCAGCAGGGCGAGCACGGACATCACTTCGAGCACCGCGAGCATGAATTGCTCGGTTGCAACCTCCTGCTGGAGCTGCCGGTGGAGCGGGGTGACGCTCATGACGGCGAACTTGGGATCGATTTCATAAACCGCCCGGCGGATTTCGTTGATAAACTCCGGTCCCGGCTCACCCACCGTGCGCAGCAGGATGCCGCTGACCCCGCCCCATGGCTGCCAGTACGGCAGGTAGAACCGCGGCTTGGCCTCCAGGCGCATCGAACGGATGTCTCCCACGACCCCGATGATTTCCCAGAGGGTCTTGTCGTTGATCTGCAGCTGCTCGCCCACCGGGTTGCGCCCCGCAAAATAGGTGCGCGCCATCGTCTCGTTGATCACCACGCCCGGCGCGTCGCCTTCGTGCAGCGTGGCCAGCGAACGACCGGCCTTCAGTGGCACGCCGAGCATCTCCAGGAAATCAGCCGAACAAGGCGTGCCCTGCGCCTCGACCTCGATTACATCCGACCGGCCGGCAATCTTGAACTTCTGGGGACTGTAGAAATTGGGGAGCATCATCGCCGTCTGGCTGGCCCCGTTGACCCCGGGCACGCGCGCCAGCCGCTCGGCGATCTGCTTGTAGCGCTCGCGCCGGGTGCCGAAGTTCAGGTTCTCCTCCCGGGAGATCTGCAGGTTGACGTTGTACCGGTGCACCGGCTCGAACCCCGGCTTCACGTCCTGCAGCTGCATGAACGTCCGCACCATGAGTCCTGCGCCCGTCAGCAGCGTCACGGCCAGCGCCGCCTCGAGCACGACCAGGGTCCCGCGCACCGCGCGGAGCCGCCGGCTCTCGCCCATGGCCGCCCCGCCTTCCTTCACCGCCTCGTTCACGTTGAGGTGGGCCGCGCGCCATGCGGGGCCCGCGGCGACGAGCATGCCGGTGACCAATCCGAGTCCCGCGAGGAAACCCACCGCCGCCCAGCTCAGCTTCAAGTTGCGCGCCCAGCTGTCGTCACTCCCCGGCGCGATGGCGAGGAGCGCCGGCATCAGCCATTTCGCCACCATGAAGCCGAGCAAGATCGAGACCAGCGCCAGCATCACGCCCTCGAGCAGGAGGGGACGCGCAATGTCCCGGCGCCCCCCGCCCAGCGCCAGGCGGATGCCGGTCTCCCGCCGCCGGCTAATCGTCCGCACGAGCATCAGGTTGCCCGCATTCACGCAGGCGATGGCATAGAGGAAGGCCACGGCGCCGATGCCCGTCCACTGCATGAGCCGGTAGCGGCGGTACCCGGGAAATTCCGGCGGGTAGTCGATGGCATGCACCCGCACCCCAAATTTCTCCATGTAGCTCTCGATCGGCCGGCCCCGCTCCGGATGCATCGTCTGCAACTCCGCCTGCACCTGCTCGCGGGAGCTTCCGGCCTTGAGCCGCGCCACCGTGGAGATGGCGTTCCACTGATTCTGGTTCGTCGCGGCCACGGGCACGACATAGGGCACGTAGAGCCGGGCGCCGGGGAAGGCCAGCGGGGGGCGAAAATCCTCGCCCAGGACTCCCACCACCCGGTACGGCCGGCCGTTAAGCATCAACTCGCGCTGGAGCACTTCCGGGTCCGACTTCAGGCGGTTTTTCCAGAACCAGTCGGACAGCACCACGACGTTTTCCGACCCGGCCTTCCCGTCGGCCGGCCCGAAAACCCGGCCGAGCGCCGGCGCCACGCCGAGGAGCGAAAAGAAATTGTCCGTGACCCGGACCACGCTCATCCCTTCGGGCTCCTCGTTGAGGAGCAAGTTCATCGTGTCGTACGCGCTGCCCGCGATCCCCGCGACCGAGGTCGCCTCCCGGTAGGAAAGAAAGCGCAGCAGGAACGGCGGCGTGGGTTGCGGCTGTTCCCGGTTGACGACCTCGATCCGGACCAGTTCCTCCGGCCGGGCGAAGGGCAGCGTGGGAAAAAGGCTTCCGGCGACCGAACTGTAGGCCGCGGCCGCCGCGCCGATGCCGAGCGCGAGGGTGCCCACGACCACGGAGGTGTAACCCGGCGAGCGGGCCAGCGAGCGGACAACGGCTTTGAGTTCGGAAATCACACCGGGTCGGACGCGACCCAGTTCGCCCCAGCTACACCTTCACGTCAACGCGTTTGCCGCCGGCCGCGGCCGAACCGTAGATTGCCTCGACGATGACCATGTCGCGCCGGCCCATTTCGCCGGGCACCCGCGACGGCAGGTTGTCGCGAACGCATTTGGCGAAATCGTCGATCTGCAGCGCCTGCTGGCTCCGGGGAGGCGTCGGCGCCACCGGACCCCGACTCGTGGACGCACTCAGCTTGTTGTAGCTGTAGGCCGGCCCGATCTCGAACCAGCCGCCCTTGGCCTCGGCCCGGAAATCGTTCCGGTTGTCGTTGTAACTGCTGTAGCCCTCGCCTTTCGCCCCATTGGCAAACTCCATCGTCCAGGCGATGCTTTCCTCGACATCGAGGAAGAACTCCGGGCGCTTCTTGGGCAGTTCGCGCGCCGTGATGGCCACCGGGGTCGCGCCGCCCGCCATGCAGGCTTCCTGGATCACGTAGACGCCCAGGTCCATCAGGGGGCCGCCGCCCGCCAGCTTCCGTTCGGCCCGCCAGACTTTGCTGCCCATGGTGAAGGCGAAGCCGCCGTCCATCTTCATGAACGGGCCGAATTCCTGCGTGCGGACCAGCCGGCGCAGCTCCTCGTGGAACGGGTCGAAGTGCAGGCGGTAACCGATGGAGAGCTTCACGCCCGCCGCCTTGCACGCCGCGATCATGGCGTCGCATTCCGCGACCGAGACGGCCATGGGCTTCTCGCAGATGACATGCTTGCCCGCCCTGGCCGCGGCGATCGTGTGCTGGGCGTGCAGGGCGTTGGGCGTGACGACGTAGACGATGTCGATGTCCTTGTTGTCCGCCAACCGGTCCATCGTGTCGTAGCCGTAGACGCTCGTTTCCGGAAACCCATGGTCCCTGGCCCACTGCTTTCCCTTCTCGGGTGAACCCGTGACCACGCCCGCGAGCCGGCAATGTTCGGTGAGCTTCAACGCCGGCAGCAACTGGCCCTTGGCGTAGTTGCCGAGCCCCGCCAGGGCGACCCCGAGCTTGCGCGGCGCGGATTGCGCAAGGAGCGGGCGCGGCGCGAGCGCGAGCGCGCCGGCGGCGGACATCTGGCCAATGAATTGGCGGCGGGAAACGGGCGGCAAAGCCAGGGATTGCGTGGGGTATTTCATGGGGGCCGGCACTATCCCCTTAAACCTCCGCCGTCGCAAGCCGCCACTGGGTCGACCAATAGCATTCCGGAATGTTCGGCGCGAATGTGAGGTCGGACCTTGGTCCGACCTGACGTCCGGGGTCGGCGCCAGACCGTTCGACAAGCTCAGGGCCGAATGGCGCCGACCCTGCATCCAAACAGCGGCCAACCCTCACCCCGCCAGCGGCAGCTCGACAATGGCGCGGACGCCAATGGCCTCGGGATTGGCGTCCAGGCCGAATGAGCCCCGGTACAAGCGGGCGATGTCCCGCACGATGGCCAGGCCCAACCCCATGCCCTGCTGCTCGCGCTTTGCCCGGTCAAATTGCTGGAACGCTGCGATCCCCGAGCGCTCGGCCGGCGTCATGCCCGGCCCCCGATCCGTGACTTCGATGCGGTACAATCCATCCACGATGCGGGCGGTCACGCTCACCGGGGAGCCCTTGGGCGAAAAGCGAAACGCATTGTCCGCCAGTTCGCCCACGGCGGCGCGCAGCCATTGCGGGCTGATCGCGACCGCGGCGCGTTCGCATTGCAGCCGCAGGTCGGCGGACCTCCCGGCCCGCTCGGCGACGCCGAGCACCTCATCCTCGATGCCATTTCCCGCCTCGACCGCCGCCGCGGGATCGCTCCAGCCGTGTTCCCTCAGCTGCTCCAGCTGGAAGTACTGCACCAGTTTCCGCGCCAGCACTTGTTGCCGGCGGGCGCTGACATTGATCGCCCGGGCCAGTTCGCGGAGTTCGGCGGGCGAAACCGCGCCGGCTTCGGCTTCCAGCATCGAGGCGATGCCGAGGATGCCGTTGAGCGGGGTCAGCAATTCATGGGCCCAAGGCGCGGCGAGCTCGCGACGGTATTCCTCGCTGTAATGCCGGAGCCGGCTGGCCAGCGCCTGGCGCTTGCGCAAAACGCCGGCAATGCCCGCCAGCAATTCCTCGCGGGAAAATGGCTTGGTGATGTAGTCGTCGGCGCCGAGCACCATGCCCTTGCGCTGATCCACCCGGGCGTTGCGCGAAGTGAGGAACATGAAGGGCGTCTCGACCAGGCCGGGTTGCTTCCGCACCTCCTCGAGCACGCGGAAGCCGTCCATGCCGGGCATCTCGATGTCGCAAAGAATGACGTCGGGTTTGAGTTTCGCGGCGAGGTTAAGGCCCGCGGCGCCGTCGGCGGCAGAATGGACCTTGTGCCCGGCTGACTCGAGGTGGGCTTCGACCCATGTCCGCCACCGGGCATCATCCTCGATGATCAGGATGGCCAGGGCGTTGGTGGCAGCCGGATCCACATTCGTGGAAAGGGGAAGATCAGTCATAATACCGCCGGGCCGGCCCTTGCCCGAGGGGACCCAGAAGCTACCCACAAAAACAGGTTAGTCGAGCCATTCCCCGCCATCATTGGTCCCGTTTGCCGCAGGTTTGGGCTTGATGCCCGACGATTGATGGCAGCCATCGGGACTAAACCCCGACCCACAAAGACGATCAGCCAGCCCGGTGCCTCAGCCCGGCAACGTAAAAGTTTCGAACTGGCGCTTCAGTTCCATCATGAACGCGGCCGCACCGGCCCCGTTCACGACGCGGTGATCAAAGGTGAGCGAAAGGGTCACGACCTCCATTGGATAGACCACCCCGCCATCCTTGATCATCTTTTCGTGGGCGGAGCCGATGAACAGTGTGCTCATGGCCGGCGGCACCACGATCGGCGTCGCCTTTTCGACGCCGAACGCTCCGAGGCTGGAAATGTTCAGTGGCGCCTGGACTTCGATCATCTTGCCCGCGCGCGTTTCCTCGATGGCCCGCCCGTAGGCCGCGAGGAATTCCGTCCAGCCCAGCTTGTTGGCGTTGGCAATGGCCGCCGTGCCGAGCCGGTCGCCCGGCAATGCGACTGCCACGCCCAGGTCGAAGTCGTCGAGTTCGTGGATGATCGCGTCCTTGTTGACCACGCGGCGAAAACCGGCGTGCTGCTCCATGGTGCGGGTAACGCACCAGGCCATCATGGCCGAGGGCGAGGCCGCCGCGTTGCCGTGCTGGGCCTTGACTTGCTCGCGGGCGAGGCGGATCGCCTCCCAGCGGCAATCCATCAGCAGGTTGGCGGGCACGACCGTATCGAGCCGCCGGGTGATCGCGGGGGAAAGGGCGGGCGGGCGGACGTTGCCTTGCATAGGGGGAGGGGTTGAAAGGACGGCGGGGGCCGGTGCAGCGGACTTGGGGACCGCCGCCGGCGCGGCCGCCTCCTTTTTCGCATGTGTGGTCGCGGCCGCCAGGCCGGCGACGCTCGCCGCGTCACCGGTCACGATCGCGATGGCCTGGCCGATGAGCACGGTGTCATCGACCTGGATCTGCCATGACTTGAAGGTGCCGGCGAAGGACGATTCGACGGGATAGACGGCCTTGTCCGTCTCAAGTTCGCACAGCACCTCGTCCAGCCGCACCGGGTCGCCGGGCTTCTTGTTGAGGGCAACCACGCGGGCCGAACGCAGGCCCTCGCCCATGATTGGCACATGCACGATGATGTCGTTGGTGCCGGCCACGAGCGCGTGCGAACCGTGGGGCACCATCGGGGGGGTGGAATGGGTCGCGTGATGCGCCGGCACCGGCGTGTTGGCCAGCTGTTCGATGCCTTCCCCCCGCGCAAAATTGACGGCCACGGTGCGCCGGATGGCATCCGCGACCCGGGGGGCGTCGGGCAGCGCGGCATATTCGTAGATCGGGTTGTAGCCGATCATCACGTTGCCCTTCGAAATCAGCACCGGCGGGGCCTTCAGCGCCGCCCAAAGCTCGGGCTGACCCATGACGTGGGTGATGATCATCTGGCCGACGGAGCAGTTCTCCGTGTCTTCCTGCACGATGACGAGGCGGCCGGTCTTGCGGAACGACGCTTCGATCGCGGCCTTGTCCCACGGAACGATGGACCGCAGGTCGATCAACTCGACCGAGGCCTCGTCCTTCAGCCGGGAAATGCCGTCGTGCGCGATTTCGACGGTGTTGCCCCAGGCGACCACGGTCACGTCATGGCCCTCCGTGAGCCGCCGGGCCGAGCCGAGCGGGATGGCCGCGATGGCGGTGCTCACTTCGCGTTCCGCCCAAAGCATGTGCTTCGGCACCAGGAACAGCGTGATGTCCTCCGAGTGCATCGCGGTCCAGAGCAGGCCGGCCGCATCCTCGGGGGTCGACGGGATGACCACATTAATGCCCGGAAAATGGGCGAAGACCGCCTCGTTGGCCTGCGAGTGCCACAGGCCGCCGCCCGGCAGATAGGCGCCATAGGGCGCGTAGAAGACCGCCGGCACCTTCCATTCGCCGTTGGAGCGCCAGCGGAGGTTGGCCAGGTTCTGCACCAGCTGGTTGAAACCGGGAAAAATGAAATCGATGAACTGGATCTCGAACACCGGTCGCCGGCCATAGAGCGCCAGGCCGCCGCCGACGCCGATGATGGTGGATTCCGCCAGCGGCGAATTGAAAACCTGCGCCGGGAAATCCGTGGAAAGCTTCTGGGTCAGCCGGAACACGCCGCCTTTCGGATCCTCGACGTCTTCGCCAAAGATCATGCGTCCGGGATCGGCATCGAGCCCCGCGCGCAGGGTGCGGTTGAGCAGGTCACCCATGCGATATTTGCCCGCCTTGAACAGCTCGGCATGCAGCTCGGGCGCCGCGCCCGTCGACTCCACAAACAATTCGCCGGCGCGCGGGTTCTCGGCCTTCTCGGCGGCCGCATAGTCCTTGCGCACCTTTTCCTTCAGCTCGCCATCCAGCTTCTCGAATTCGTGCTCCGTCAGCTCGCCGTCCTTGATCATCTGGCGCTTCAGGGTCCCGATCGGGTCGTGCTGTTCGAGGCGGGCAATGTCTTCCTTGGTGCGGTAAAGCGTGTGGTCGTCGGAGCTGGTGTGGCTCGAGAGTCGTTCCATTTTGACCCAGAGGAACTCCGGGCCGCCCCCGGCGCGGATCCGTCCCAGCGCCTGGTGCGAAACGGCGTGCACGGCCAGCGGGTCGGCCCCGTCCACCACCTGCCATTGCGCCGGGTTCACCACCTGCAAGGCCAGCGGGTTGATCTTTCGCGTCGGGGTCGAAATGCCGTACGCGTTGTCCTCGACGAGAAACAGCACCGGCAACTTGCGCTCCAAGGCAAAACTCAGCGCCTCGTAAAAATCGCCCTGCCGGGAGGCCGCGTCACCGACCGTGGCGACCGCAACCCCGTCCTTCTGGTCGAGCTGGATACCCCAGGCGACGCCGCAAGCCGGCATCAGCTGCGAGCCGGTCGGGGTGGGCACGCTCACGATGTTCAGCTCCCGGGAGCAGAAATGCGAGGGCATCATCCGGCCACGCGACGCCGAGTCGCGCTTGGCAAAATATTCCAGCGCCAGGTAACGCGTGGTCATTCCCCGCCCCATGCACATGCCCCGGTCGCGGTAGTAGGGTAGCAGGAAATCCCCGTCGCGCAATTGGGCGCCGACCGCCGCCAAGGCCTCGTGCCCGCGGCCCGAGACGTGGAAGTGCCCCTTGCCCTGCCGGTTCAGGCTCTCCTCCCGGAGGTCGCCGTGGCGGCTTTCCAGCATCGTCACCAGCAGGTGCCGTTTCTGTTCCTTGTTGAGGGTGGCGACGCGGGCCATGGGGGAGAGACCAAATTTAGCCGCCTAGGAGCCCTGAACTGCAATGCATTTTCTGGGAGGACGGTCAGGCGCCGTTCCGCGCCCGGCCCTTCACCACGGGGGCCTTGCCAAGCGTGTTGATGAAAGCCACGACCCGCTCCGCGGTGGCCCGCGAGGTCTTTGACCCGATGGTCACCTGGATCTGCCGGGACGCGTCGACGGGGTCGAAAAAGCCCAGGCCGATCACGCGCCCCGGCGAAGTCGTGACATCGAACAGTTCTTCGAGGCCGGTTTCCGATGCGCAGGTCGCCAGGACCGCATCCGGCGGCATGACCCGCGAGAAATCGGTGAACCGCGCGCGCTTCGAGGCGGCGTCCTCCGTGATGGTCTCGATGATCATGTCGCAGAACTCGAGATCCTCGACGCTGGTCGAAATGCCGATGCCGCCCATCGCCTTGTGGGCCGCGGGATGCGTGATCTCGTGCCGTTCCTCGGCGGCCTTGAACAGGCTTCGCACCATTTCGATCGCCTGGGTGAGAGCTCCGACCTGGTTGTCATGCATGATGATCCCGAGGCCCTTGGTCGCGCACCAGTGCGCGATCCCGGTCGCAGTCTTGCCGGAGCCGACGAGCCCGATGGCACGCAGTGGCTTGAGGGGCGGGCTACCCACCGCGGCGGGAGGAAACCAAGGATTCAGGGATGGATCGTGGGAAGAGGCGCTCATGCGGTCGGAGTTGTGTCAACAGGGTTTAGAGCCGGGCGGCAACCCGGACAACGCTTTTATCTTGGCGCAAATTTCTGGAGGTATTTCAGGGCCACCGCGAAATCCTTCGGTCGTGGCGCCTCCAAGGTGGTCTTTTCGCGCGAAAGCGGGTGCGTAAAGGTCAAGGCCGCCGCGTGCAGGGCCAGCCGGCTGATAAGCGGACGCTCGTCGTCCCGTCCCTTGTAACCGCGCTTGAGATCCGAGAGCAACAGGCGCGCATCCGTGCCGTAAAGAGCATCATTGAGCACCGGCGCGCCCGACACGGCCAGATGCAGGCGAACTTGGTGCGGCCGGCCGGTCAAGGGACGGCATTCGACCAGCGCGACGCCGGGCCGCCCCGGCGGCTGCGGAAATTTCTCCCGCACGGAAAACTCCGTGACACTTCCCTGCCCATGCTTCTTCACCACGCACATGACGCCTGGCCGGGCCTCGTCCTCCTTCAACACGAGGTCCACGGTGAATTCGACCCGGGCGGGGATGCCGGCGGTCAACGCTTCGTAGCGCTTGATCACCGTTTTGGCCTGGAACTGCCCGCTCAGGAAATCCAGCGCGGCCTTCGTTTTGGCACACAGGACGAGCCCGCTGGCTTCCGTGTCGATCCGATGGACGAGGGTCACGTCCCGCCCCATCCGCTCCTGGACGGCGTGCATCAAGTGCGCACCCGGTGCCTGGCCCCGTTCCGCGGCAACCGCCATTCCGGCGGGCTTGTCGAACGCCACCAGCGACTCGTCCTCGAATATGACAGGCGGCAGCGCGGGCATGGATGCTCGATGCTGGGCTGGCGCGGGGCGACGGCAACCTCATAGCCACGGGTTTACTGATTTTTCGGGGAAATCGCGGAAAAACCCAGTGGCCTTCGGGTCGAATGCGAGTCTCAATCCCCATCGGATATGACGTTGGCTCCCCGCTTCCTGGTTGCCTTGTGGGCGCGCATGCGTGTTGCCCGCTTCGCCCGCCGGCTGAAGGTACCCGGTGCCGCGGTCCGCGCGCAACAAGACACATTTGCCCGCCTGATGGCGGCCGCCGCCCCCACCGCGCACGGCCGGGCGCTGGGGTTCTCGCCGTCGCTCACTTATGCGGAGTTTCGCGACCGCGTTCCCCTCCAAACCTATGCGACCCTCGAACCGCTGGTCGCCCGCATGGCCGCCGGCGAAGCCAACGTGCTGGTGCCAGGTGTCTGTCGCCTGTTTGTGGAGTCCGCCGGCAGTTTCGGGCCGCAGCCCAAGCTCCTGCCCGTGCCCGACGCCATGCTCGCCCACTTTCAGCACGGCCTGCAGGAAGCCGTGTTTCACTATGCACACCGGTGCGGACACAAGCGGCTGTTCCTCGGCCGGCATCTGCACGTTGGCGCCAGCACGGCGCTGGTGGGTTCACCGCCCGCGAACCGCACAAGTTTCGACGGCATCCTGGCCCGTTGCCTCAGTCCCTGGGTGGCGGCGAACCTGCACTCCCCGTCCCCGGCCCTCGCCGGGATGCCCGAAGGCGCGGAAAAAATCGACGCCCTTGCCTCGGCTGCGCCGCACCACGAAATCACGCTGGTCGGCGGCACGCCGGCCGAGCTCTGCGCGCTGGCCCAGGCCGTGCGCGAGGGGGCCGCTTCCGGCCCGCGACCGGCCGCCCAGCTCCAGGCGCTCTGGCCGCGGCTGGAGTGCTGCCTGTACACCGGCGCACCGCTGGGAATCTTCGCCGAGCCGCTGCGAGCCGCGCTCGGACCGGGCGTGAATCTTCACGAGGTCTATGCCGCGGCCGAGGGCATCTTCGCCGCGCAAGATGGCGAGAAACCGCCCGGACTCCGCCTGCTGGCGGATGCCGGCATCTTCTATGAATTCCTGCCGCTCGCGTCGTACCATGAGGCGACCGTCGAGCGCGCCGTGTCGCAGTGCATCCCGTTGGCGAAAATCATGACCGGTACCGACTATGTGCCGGTGGTGACCACGCCCGCCGGGCTCTGCCGGTATGTCACCGGCGATATCGTGCGGTTTGTGTCCATCGACCCGCCGCGCCTGATCGTGGTGGGCCGCGCCGCGGCCCGCCTCGATGCCTTGAACGAGCGCGACGTCACGGAAACCCTCCAGGCAGTTTGCACCCGCAACGCCTGGCAACCGATCGCGTTTCACGTCGCGCCCTATGAACAACGCCAGGCCCCCGGCCAGGTCAGCCTGGCCCATGAGTGGTGGCTGGAACTCCGCACCCATTCGATGAAAACGCCGACCGCCAATGTGATCGGCCCGGAACTCGATGCCGAGCTTTGCCGCCGCCATGCGGTCTATGCCGCCCGCCGCGCGGAAAATGTGCTGGGGCCGCCGCAAATCCGCCTGGTCATGCCCGGCGTTTTCGATCGCTGGGCTCGGGAGCAACGCAAGACTGCCAGCGCCAGCAAGCTCCCGCGCTGCCGCCCCGACCGCCAGATTGCCGATCAACTCGCCGCGCTCGCCCCTTTTCACCAGCCCACGCTCGTTCCGACGAAGAATTCGCGCGCGCCGGTGTGAGCCGACGCACACGCGCAGGCTGGGCCGGGGTGGACTTTCGCGGCTCGCTCCCGGTGAGGCGAACTGGACCGGCCGGAGACCGGTCCCCTTCGCTTCGATGGCTTATCCGAACCCACACAGTTGAAACCGACTTTCAGAGCAAAAAACGAGCACACCAAAGGGTGGAGCGCGTTGCCCGTTCGACAAGCTCAGGGCCTCGAGCGAGCCGAGACGGCTCCCAACGCGCTAAGGATGTCCGTTGCGTGCAAAGTGCCCTTGGCAGCAGGTTGCTCCACCATCAACTGCAAGATCCCGGCCTATTCTTCGCCGTCCCCGGCGTCGTCGGATTCACCCTCTTCGCCGCCCGCTTCGTCCTTCCTGGTGCGCGCTTTTTTCGTGGAAGCGGTCGACTTGGCGTTGAGCCAGAGGTCGCCCTTGGCGCTGAGATTAAGCCAGTAGAGCTCGCCGCCATGTTCCGCGAACGTCGGTTTGCCCTTGGGCGAACTAGGCGGAGTCAGGCCCGCCGCGGCCAAGGCCGAAATCAGGGCCTCCGGGGCCTGGTCCAATTTTGTCGCGAGCTCGCCCACCAAGGCGGCCACGCCTTCGCCCCGCTTCTTCGGCTGCATGAGCAAGCGGACTGCGGTCAGCGTGTTTTCGGGCGGCGGTGTTGACCCACCCGGGGACCCGGCGGGCATGGGTGCGGTTTCGCGGGCAGGCACGCCCGCGGTCTCGATGGGTATGCCCGGGTCGGCGGCGGGCGTCGTCGCGGCGGAAGAACCCGGGTCAGCGACTCCGGCTGCCGGCGGGGCCTCGGCCGGCGAATCTGTCCTCGGGGCTCCGTCCTCCGTCTTCTGGTCTCGGTTCGCCCGCTTCCGCTCGGAATTGATCCAGATTTCGCCGCGGTTGTTCTTGTTGAGCCAGTAGGTAAAATCGCCCTCGGTTGTCTCCGCCGGCGGGCCGCTCTCGGCCAGCGTCACGCCGTGTTCGCCCAGCTGGGCCAGGAGCCCGGCTTCATCGGTTTTGAAGGCCTTCGTAAGGTATTGGAAGCTGCCCGACCAGCCATGGCCGCGACGGTTGCGGCGCATCTGGCCGCGGACCTTGTCGAGGAAAGTCTTGGGTTTGGCGGGTTGGTCCGACGGTTGCGCCGGCCGCTGGCCATCATCCGAGCCAGCCTCCTGGCGCGGTTCGTCGCTGGCGGCTCCCGCCGCCGGTTCGCCCCCGCCAGCACTGTCCGTCTTCGCCGCTTCCTCGGCGTTCTCGAGGCGTTTGGCCTGGACGACGCGGAAGACGGGCTGGGGCTTGTCGCGGAGGTTGATCCAGATTTCGCCGCGACGGTTGATGTTTACCCAGTAAAGTTCGCCCTCGTACTCGGCATAGACGGGTTTGGCGTTTTCGTCGGCTGGGATCTGCAGGCCGCATTCCACGAGTGCGTTCTTCAGGTCCGATTCATCGAGCGACCATTTCTTGGCCAGATGGTCGAGGCCGACGCTCATGCCGGGTCCGCGCTGGTTGCGGCGCATGTGCGGTCGGAGCGCATCAAAGAAGGTCGGCAGTTCGTCCTCTTCCGCCAGCTTGTCCCACTCATCCTTCGGACCGCCATTGCCGTTGCCATTCTCCTCCTCGGCCTCCGGATCGTCGTCGCGCGAGGTGTCGCGCAGGCGGCGCAAGTCGCCGTCGACCCCGCCTTTTTCCTCGGCCAGGAAGGTCTCGCCCTCCTCCTCGGCGCCGGCCGCACCCTGGCCGGTGCCGGCCTTGAATTTCGCCTCGAATTCCGCGCGGAGCTTGTCGGCCTCGACGCGGGCGGCCGCCTTGGCGGCGTCCTCCAGCGTCCAGTCGCGCTCGGCGGAGCGGCGCGCCAGGCCATGGAAAGCCAGCGCGTTGTCGGGGGGTTGGTGGAAGCTGATGATCTCCCAGTTTTCCCGCCCAAGGTCGTTCAGAAATTTCTCCATCAGCGCCGGGCTCGCAAAGCCGCCCTTGCCGCTGCTGATGATCCGGTATTCCCAGTTGGACATAGGCTGACAGGCATCCTGCAACCGCTCCCCGGAGGCGAGACTAATCTAACTGTGTGACGGGGGCGGTACTTGCTTCCCGGAAGTTTATGGCCAGCTTGCCCGTCGCATGAAAATGACCCCCGTCCTGCTCGCTTCGCTGGTCCTGGGCGCCCTTGCCCATGGCGCTTTGCCCACCCCTGACGCCGACAATGGCGAAATCACCCTCCCCCCCGGTTTCCGCGCTGTCGTGGTCGCCGACAAACTGAAACCCCTGCGGAACATGGTGGTGGCCGATAACGGTGATGTTTACGTGAAGACCAGCAAGGAGGGAATCTACGCCCTGCGGGACACCAACGGCGACGGCAAGGCGGACGAGGTCAAGGAATTCGCCAGCGGCGGCGGCACCGGCATCGCCCTCCACAACGGCTACCTCTACCATTCCACCGACAAGGAAGTGCTGCGCTACAAGCTGACGCCCGGCGAACTCGTGCCGACCAGCAGTCCCGAGCGCGTGATCAAGGACATGCCCAACCAGGGCCAGCATTCCGCCAAGGCCTTCGCGTTCGGCGCCGATGGCAGGCTTTACGTCGAATCCGGTTCACCTTCCAACGCCTATGGCGGCAAGAACGACCGCGCCCTCAACGCCAAGGGCGAGGATCCCACCGAATTCCTCAAGGTTCACGGCGGCTATTGGAGCTACGATGCCAACAAGCTGGACCAAACCCAGGCCGACGGTCACCACGTCTCCACCGGCCATCGCCATTCGACGACGATCGCGCTCAACCCCGTCAACGGAAAGCTCTTCATCGGCATCCACGGCCGCGACCAGCTCAACACCGTTGCCCCGCAGTTCTACAGCGACGAGGACAATGCCGAGAATCCGTCGGAAGTTTTCCATGAATTGACGGAGGGCGCGAACTTCGGCTGGCCCTTCACCTACTGGGATCCGAACACCAAGCAGCGGAAGCTGAACCCCGAGTACGGTGGCGACGGCAAGAAGCTGGCCGAGCCTGGCAAGTATCCCGACCCCCTCATCGGCTTCCCCGCCCACTGGTCGCCCATGCAGCTCGCCTTCTACACGGGCTCCCAATTCCCGGCGAAGTACAAGAACGGCGCCTTTCTCGCCTTCCAAGGCTCATGGAACCGCGCGCCGAAACCGCAGAAGGGTTACAAGGTGGTCTTCATCCCGTTCAACGCGCAGGGCATGCCGACCGGCGAGTACGAGACCTTTGCCGACGGTTTCTCCGGCACGACCGGCGAGCTCAAGTCGCCGCGCGACGCGAAGCACCGCCCGAACGGCGTTGCGGTCGGTCCAGACGGGTCGCTCTACATTTCCGATTCCCAGGCCGGTCGCGTCTGGCGCATCTTCTATACCGGCAAGTGAAGCGTCTCGCGGGAATCGCCGTGATTCTCACGCTGGCGGCATGCTCCAAACAAGAGCCGCCGCCGGCGGTGCAAGCGCCGGCCGCTGGGCAGGTCGCGGCCAAATCGCCACCCCTTCCGGGTGGGACCGAGCCCGCTCGAACCCCGCCCGCGACGCCGGCATCACCTGCCCAGGAACGGGCAGGCCCGGCTCCTGCCGCTGACAGCGCGCCCGACCCCGCAGCCAGGGCCACCATGCTCAAGCAAGGCGAGGAGATCTTCGGGAAGATCTGCGCCACCTGCCACATGGCGGACGGCTACGGCGTGCCGAACCTGCAGCCCCAGATCGTAGGCAGCGCGTGGATTTCCAATCCCGATCCCCAAGCCCTGCTCTCGCTCATCCTGCGCGGTTCCGCGATCCTCGGCGAAGCCGCCAAGGCCTACGACAACGACATGGCGCCGCAGGAGCACCTGACCGACGCCGAGGTTGCCGCGGTCGCGAGCTACGTCCGCCAGCGATTTGCCGCCACGCCGGTCGAAAAGCCCGTCACGCCGGCGGAGGTCGCCATCGCCCGCAAACGCCCGGGTTTGCCGGAGTGATTTTCAGCCACCCACTGACTTAAGCAAGCAGGTCAGGTCTGCGACGTACCAAGGCCTCCAGGACGCACCCAACATGAGCGGCGACAGATTACGTGTATTGGGGGTTTGGGTGTGGCCGATCCTATTCGTCAGCACGTCGCTCGAGGCGCAAACTGTCACCCTGCCGAGGCTGGTCGTGACCGCCACGCGCCTCGCAGAAGAGGCCGAGCAAGTGCCGTTCACGCTCACGGTGTTGCCGGGCGACCAGCTTCGCCTGGCGCCGACCGCCACGCTCGATGGCGCGCTGCGTTCTGTGCCGGGCTTCAGCCTTTTTCGCCGGAGCGACAGTTTCTCCGCCAACCCGACCGCCCAGGGCGTGTCGCTGCGCGGGCTTGGTCCCAGCGGCGCCAGCCGGTCACTCGTGTTGCTCGATGGCGTGCCACTCAATGACCCGTTCGGCGGCTGGGTCGCCTGGAGCAAGGTGCCGCGCGAATCGCTTGACCGGATCGAAATGGTGCGCGGCGGCGGCGCCACCGCCTGGGGCAACGCCGCGCTCGGCGGCATCGTCCAACTTTTCACAACTGAACCCCTAAGTGGTCGGTTAGATGACAAACGGGGCTCGAGTGAAAGTAATCCAATAGGTTACAAACGACCGGGCGTCACCGGGCGCCTGGCCATGAGCGGCGGGGCTTTCGCCACGCATTCGGCGGAAGGCGCGATGGAAATCCCCATCGGGCGCGGCGCCTTGCAGTTACTCGCGCGGGATTTCGCGACGGATGGTTTCTTCCTGGTTGCCCCCGAGGACCGCGGGCCGGTCGACCTGCCCGCCGCGAGCGATCACCGCTGGCTGGCCGGCCGCTGGCAGCAGGATTTCGGGGCCGGCATGCGGGCCGTGGTCACGGCCCGCACCTACCGCGAACACCGGAACAACGGCACCCCCTATCAACGAAATTCAACCGCCGAGGATTTTGCCTCCCTCGCGCTTCAGGGCGGAGAAGCGCCTCATTTCGCGTGGCAGGCGGTCGCGTATGCCCAGGAACAAAGCTATGCCAGCACGTTCGGGTCGGTGAATGCGACCCGTACCACGGAAACGCCGGCCAGCGACCAATATGACGTGCCGGCATCGGCCCAGGGCGCCGCCTGGACGGGCGCCTGGGAACATGCCGGGGATGCCCGCACGAGCGCGGGCGTCGACTATCGCCGGGTGCACGGAGAAACGCGGGAATATTTCACCTTCAGCGCGGGCAGCTTCACCCGCGAGCGCGTCGCGGGCGGCACCCAGGACATCGCCGGCCTGTTTGTCCTGCACCAGCAGCCGCATGGCGACAATCTCCGGGTCACGCTGGGTGGCCGCCTGGATTTCTGGCGCGAGCAGGACGGCCATCGCCGCGAAACCGAGCGCGCGACCGGGAATGTGTTGCGGGACGAGGCCTATCCCGACCGCGACGGCGTGGAGTTTTCCCCCAGCGCGGGGCTGGTCTGGCAGCCGGCAAAGGAATGGCGCCTGCGCGCGGCCGCGCAGCATTCGTTTCGCCGGGCCACCCTCAACGAACTCTATCGCCCCTTCCGCGTGGGCAATGTCATCACGGAGGCCAATGCCGCGCTGGACACGGAACGAGCCACCAGCGCGGAGCTGGACGTCGAGCATACGCGCGGCGAATTCACCACCAGCGCCGTGCTGTTCTGGAACGATTTGCGCGACGCGGTGGGCAACGTGACGATCGCCAAGGGTCCCGGCACCTTTCCCATCGTCGGTTTCGTGCCGGCCGGCGGCTTGGGCCGGCAGCGGCTGAATCTCGACCGGCTGCGTGTGCAGGGCCTGGAGCTTTCCGCCCGCTGGCAACCGTCCCCCCGGCTGGCACTGACCGCCGACTATCTCTACAACGACGCCATTGTGCGCGCGGCAACTGCGGCGCCGGCGCTCGTGGACAAACGCCTCGCCCAGGTGCCGCGCCACACCGCCGCGTTCGGGGCCTCCTGGCAACCGGCGAAACAGCTGACCTTCACCCCGCGCGTCCGTGCCCTCGGGCGGCAGTTCGAGGATGACGAAAACCTGCTGCGCCTGGGCGCCGCGCTCGTCGTCGATCTCGGCGTGAGCTACCGGCTGAACGAAAAGTGCGAGCTCTACCTTAACGCCGAGAACCTCACCAACGAGCGCGTCGAAACCGGACGCAGTGCCGACGGCGTCGTCAACATCGGCACCCCGCGGCTCGTCTCCGGCGGGGTGCGGTGCACCTGGTAGGGGCCGAATCGGAACCAAGGACTACAGCTAGACCGGCCCGCGCCCTTGCGCGACCCGGCGAATGGTGCATCCTGCCTTTCCTCCACCCCATGAAAACACCCGTCACGGTCCTGGCCGCATTCCTTGCCACCACCATGCTCCCCGCCGCCCCCGCCCCCATCACTTCCACCAAGGCTCCCTACCCGAAGGACGAGAAGGCGTCCATCGAACGCCTCGACCCCGCGCTCGATGCGCTGCTGGCCGCCGAAGCCACGATCGAAAACCTGGGCTCGGGCTTCAACTGGTCCGAGGGGCCCATCTGGGTGCCGGCGCAGGGCGCGCTGCTCTTCAGCGACGTGCCCGAGAACCGCGTCTACCGCTGGAAGGACGGCGAGGGCATCAGCGTTTTCCTCGAACCGAGCGGCTTCACGGGCTCGGTATACAACGGCCGTGAGCGTGGCTCCAACGGCCTTACGCTCGACGCGCAGGGCCGGCTCACCCTCTGCCAGCATGGCGACCGCCGCGTGGCGCGGCTTGCCGCCGACGGTAAGTCGTTCGAGACCGTCGTCGACCAGTTCGAAGGCAAGCGCTTCAGCAGCCCCAATGACCTGTGCTTCGATCGCGCCGGCAACCTCTTCTTCACCGATCCGCCCTATGGCCTGCCGGACGACGTGAAACAGGAGACCCAGTTCCATGGGGTGTATCGCCTCGGTACCGACGGCAAACTCACCGCCATCGTCCGCGACATGAGCCGCCCCAACGGTGTCGCCCTTTCGCCCGACGAGAAAACCCTTTACGTCGGCAGCACCGAGGGCAAGGAGCCCTGGGTAAAGGCCTTCGCGCTCAAACCCGACGGTACCGTCGACTCCGGCCGGATCTTCTTCGACGGCTCCGCGCTGATGACGGCCGGCCGCCGGGGCGGGTTCGACGGCCTGAAGGTCGACGCCTCGGGCAACGTCTGGACCTCCGGCCCCGGTGGCGTCGTGATCATCAGCCCCGCGGGCAAGCACCTCGGCTCGATCCTCACCGGCCGGGCGACGGCCAACTGCGCTTTCGGCGATGCCGACCGCCAGACCTTCTACATCACGGCCGACGAGGCGATTCTCCGGGTCCGCACCAAGGTGAAAGGCGCCGCCCGCTGACCCGGCCGAACCGAAACGCGTAACGTAATACGTTACACACTTCGATCGGTTCATGGGCCCACCCGGGCCAGAAACTCGCCGATCGCCGCGTCGGCCAGCTGGCCGCCCGGTCCATCGGGATTGAAGTCGAACGCGTGGGTCGCCCACGGCAGCTCGAGGTGGGTGCAGGGCACCCCGAGCTCCTGCAGCCGGGCCGACAGGCGCGGACCGTGACGGTACCACACCAGGGTATCGGCATGGCCATGGATCAGCAACGTGGGCGGCGAGTCCGCCCGCGCCAGCAACTGGCCGCTGCCGGAGTCGTAGAGCGCCTGGCGCTCAGGGGTGTCGGGCGGCCCGCCAAGGTATTGCCGCAAAAGCTGGGGCGAATTCAACGCGTCGTCCTCGCGTGAGATCTCCCACGTGAACCTCAAGTCATGCGGGGCATAAAGCGCGATCACCCCACGGATGTCGGGGTCGCGCGCGCCATACGCAACTGCGGTGGCAATCTGCCCGCCGGCCGAGCGGCCGAGCAGGACCAACCGGTGGGGATCGAACTCCAGCCGTCGGGCGTTAGCCTTAAGCCAGGCCAGGGCGGCCATCACGTCTTCGCGTTGGGCCGGCCAGGGGAATTTGGGCGCGAGCCGGTAGTTGAGCGTCGCCACGGCCCAGCCGCGCGCCGCCCAGCGGTGGTTCCAATCCGCCAGCTGCTTGTTGTCACCACTGTCCCAACCACCGCCATGGATCACCACCAGACAGGGCGGTCGCTCCGTCGTGTCCTTGCGAAAAGGCGGCGAATAAAAGTCCAGCTGCAGCTCCACTCCACCCGGCCGCGCGTAAACCTCCGTCTGCACCGGCAGCAAGCGGGTTTTCCCGGGCCAGTACAGCCGGCTCCAGGAAAAACGAAGTCCCGGTGCGGTCCGGCCCAGCCGCCACGCCTCGATCGCCGGCCGCAACAGGCCCGCGATGGCCAGGGCGCAAAAGGCCAGGATGACAACCCGCCAGCCACTTTGGACGAACGCCGCCGCCAATCCCGCCACGATCAGCGGAACCGCGACCATCCAGTGCCCAAACTCACCGCCCACCAGTGCCAGTTTCCACGCCAGCGTGGTGTCCGGCGCCCGGACAAAGTTGAGGCTCCCGAGCAGGGTCGCCGCCAGGGAAAGGCACAGGAGCAGCCAGCGCATGGACTTCGTCGGCACGGATCAGTGGCTCATTATGAGCCGCGGCTGCGCAAAATAATTCCGGAAAATTCTTTTCGTGGCCATTGGCCTGTTTTCATGGGCTAATCCGGGCCGATGCGGCGCCTCGACCAGCTTCTCGCCAATCTCGGCTATTGCTCCCGCCGCGAAGCGCGCGACTGGGTTCGCGACAGGCGCGTCACGATCCAGGGCAAGATCGCGGCTGACTTCGGCGCGAAGGCCGATCCGGCTGACGTGCGCATTGACGGCGAGCCTCCCGACCATCCCGACGGGCTGCTCCTGCTGCTGCACAAGCCGGTGGGGCTGGTCTGTTCCCACGACGAGCGCGAAGGCCCCAACGTGTATTCGCTGCTGCCCGCGCGCTGGCGCGCGCGCAACCCGCAGGTCACCTCCATCGGCCGGCTCGACAAGGACACCAGCGGCCTGTTGCTGCTCACCGACCAGAGCGAACTGGTCCACCGCCTGACCTCGCCAAGGCACAAGGTGCCGAAAGTCTATCGTGCCACTCTCGGGGCGGA
Source organism: Lacunisphaera sp. (assembly GCA_035549955.1). GTDB lineage: Bacteria > Verrucomicrobiota > Verrucomicrobiia > Opitutales > Opitutaceae > Lacunisphaera. The sequence goes on from DASZPS010000178.1 coordinate 75,806, forward strand.
CCTCCCGGCCGGGATCGCGGCGCTATTCGCCGCCGGCAACTTGGTGCTCGAAGGCGAGTCCGCGCCCTGCGCCCCGGCGGAACTGCACGCGCTCGGACCCCGCGAGGCCGAGTTGACCCTCACCGAGGGCAAATACCACCAGGTGCGCCGCATGTTCGGCAGCCAGGGCTGCGAGGTGCTCACCCTGCATCGAACCCGCTTTGGCCATCTCGACCTCGGGGACCTCTCCGCCGGCCAATGGCGCGAGCTGCCGCTCGACGAGTTCAATCCCGAGTGACGCGGTCGATGCTTCTCTTGCCCGGAAAAATGGAACATTCACGGACAGTGAAATCGCACCTGTCGCTTGTTCTGTGCCTGGGCTTGCTCGGGGCCGCGACTCCGCTCCTCGCCTACGAACCCCTGTACAAGGTCGTCCTGAAAAATACGCCGGCGTTCGAGGTCGTGGGCGACGCCCAGCTGGCCTTTTATCCTTTCAGCGAGCAGATGGGGGCAATGATCCGGAAAAACAAAGTTCGCCACATCCTCGCGGCCGACTCAGCCGCCGTGACATTGCGCACCGTCCAGCCGAAGGATGTTCTGCGGCAAATCCTCCAACAAATCAGCGAACAAACCGGCTTGAAACTGGGGACTTTCAGCAATTCGACCATGCCTCCCGACAGGCCTTCAGCGATACCGCGGTGATCACCCTGTTGCTCGTGCCGATGGAAGGAGGGCTCCATCGCCTGATCTGCCAATACGTGATCGACGAGCGCCCACCCGGATCGAACGATGGCACGCCCGCCGCGATTGCCGAAATGCACGAGATCATGAAACAGGTCCGGGAATTCCAGGCCCAGCGCAAGGCCGCCGCGGAGAAATAATCCCTACCGGCTCTCTCCGCTTCCGACAAACCGCCTTTCCTTCCGTGTATTCCGGGTATTCTGTGGTTTTCCATCCATGTCCCTCCCCTCCCTCACCGGTGCCGAAAAGACCAAGCTCCGCGGCCTCGGCCAGACCGCGCCCGACCGTGTCTGGCTGGGCAAGGATGGCGTGTCGCCGGCGTTCGTCACCGAGCTCAACCGCCAGCTCGACGATCACGAGCTCGTGAAGCTCCGCTTCACCGGCGGCCAGGATCGCAAGGCACGCGCCGCGCTGTGCGAGCGCACAGCCGAAGCCGCGTCGTGCCTGTGCCTCGGTACCGTGGGGCACACCGCCCTGTTCTGGCGTCCGCGGGCCGCGGACGCCCCGTCCTCAGGCCCGCGCGAGTAAGCGGCATCGCCAGCGCAGGGTGGCCACCGTCGCCAGCGCCCCGAGCAGGGCGAGCGAGGGAGCGCCTCCCCCGGCGGCACTGCCGCTGCCGCCATTCCCACCCGTCCCGGGCGAAGGCGCACTCGTGACCGTCAAGGTGGCCGCCGCGCTCGTGACCGAGCCCAGCTCGTTGCTCACTGTTACCGCGTAGTTGCCTGCCTGCGCGGCCTGCACGCCGCTCAATTGGTAAGCCGCGCCGGTTGCGCCGCTGATGGGGTTGCCATTGAACAGCCATTGGTATTTCGCCTCCGGCACGGCTGCCGCCGTCACGGAGAATTGCGCCGACCCGCCCGCGCCCACCGTCAGGCTCTGCGGGGACGTGCCAATTACCGGCGAACTCGCGGGCTGCGCGCGCCGCACCGTGTAGGTGCCCATCCCCGTATCGGTGAAATAAACGGTGCCGTTCGGACCGGCGGCTACACCCAGGACACCCACCACGGATGCCTTGGAGCCGAGGCCATCCCGAAATGCCCCTTGGTCCAGGGGGACCAGCGTCGTGAGCTTGTCACCGGGACCGAGCAACTTGAGTTCCGTGGGGCCATCGCCCCCGCCGAGGATCAGGCGGCCCGCCGTATTGAACGCCAGGTGTTGCGCGATACCCGTCGCGACCGGCACTTCGCTGACCTCATTCCCGATCTTCCGCGCGATGTTGTCCTGCCAGCGCGAGACATACACGTCGCCGGCAGCGTTGACCGCCACGTCGAAAAAGAACCGGCCCCAATTGCCTGCGACCAGGTAGTCGAATTCGTGGGCGGTGCTCACCTCGCCCGCCGGGGAGACCCGGCGGAGGTGGAGTCCATCAGCCACCCAGAGCGTGCCGGCCGCATCGATTGCCAATCCGCGCGGCGCACCGAAGCGGGCGTTGCTGCCGACTCCATCCGTCGTGCCGGATTCGCCCGGCTTGCCGGCAAAGACCGTGACCAGGCCGGCTGGACTGATCCGGCGGATTACATGGTTGCCCGTGTCCGAAACGTAGGCGTTGCCCGCGACATCCACGGCGACATCAGCCGGGTAGGAGAAACGAGCCGCGGCACCCTGGCCATCGGCAAAGCCGGCCTCGCCGGCCGTTCCGGCCACCGTCGACACCGTTCCGTCCGCCGCCACCCGGCGCAAGGTGTGATTGCTGTGGTCGACCACCAACAGGTTCCCGACTGCATCGGCCGCGATTCCCCACGGTTCGGAAAAACGCGCGTTTGGCCCCGGCCCATCGGCGGAGCCCCAAGCGGCATTGATCTCCAGGCCGGCGAGGGTGGTGACCTGGCCATTCGCGATGCGCCGCACGGTATTGGCCCCGCCATCGGCGAACCAGATGACGCCGGTACGATCGGGCTCGACTGCGGTCACGTACGCCAGGAGCGCAGTCGCAACGCTGCCGTCCTCGGCCGCGTAACCGCCTCCGCGACCCGCCAGGGTGGTCACCGTCCCGTCGGGAGTAATGCGCCGAATCAGCCGGTCGTCGGTCACGTAGAGATTACCCCCGGGATCGATGCCCAGATCGCCCGGACTCGTAAATCGGGCCGCCGCGCCAATCCCATCGAGCTGCGAAACAACAGCGCCATTCGTATTGGTTCCGGCGAGGGTCGTGACGACCCGGTCGGGGCCGACGCGGCGGATGACCCTGGCCGTGCCGTCGGCAACATAGAGCGCACCGGTCGCATCGGCGGTCAGCCCTTGGATCCATCCAAACTTGGCGTCGGCGCCGACCCCGTCCTGGTATTCGGGGTTGGCCCGCTTCGCTCCCACGTAGGGCTCCCTCGTTCCCGCCGGCGAGATTCGCCAAATCTGGAATTCGTCGGCGACGTAGACATTGCCCGCCGGGTCAACCGCGATCCGGCTGAGCGCCGTAAAGGGATAGGTGCCGCCCTCCGCGCGCCCGGCGAACGTGGTGACATTGCCCGCGGGATCGATCTTCCGCACGGTGCGCAGCTCGTCGACGACATACAGGTTGCCCACGGCATCGAATGCGAGGTCGCGCGGCCCCAGGAAACGGGCGGTCGCCAACGGCCCATCCTGGTCGCCCGGCTCATCGGCGCGTCCGGCAAAGGTGGTGACCACGCCCCCCGGCGTCACGCGTCGGATCGAATGATTCCAGCGCTCGGCCAGGTAGATATTTCCCGCGGCATCGATCGCCATGCCGTTCGGCGCATAAAAGCGCGCCGCCGCTCCCGAGCCATCGACGCTCCCCCGACTGGACGTTCCTGCGATCGTGGAAACCAAATAGGGCGGCGGTGCCGTCTGCCCGAAAGCCACCGACGCCCCGAGGACGAGAGCGATGGCCACCCGTCGGCCCATCGGGAAATGGGCAAGTTTTTCCGGGGCTTTCATCTCCATCTTTGACAACCCAGCGTGCGTTATCCCCCATCCGGGCGATCAAGCCACCGCGCCCGTGAGGCCGGGTGCCTTTTGAACCTGTTGCCGGTCAAACGCTTGCCATCGCCGGTCGGCTATTGGTCGACCACTTTGAAACGGATGGAGATCTGGGTGCGGGTGTTCACGGCCTTGCCGGCCTTGTAGCCCGGACGGAACTTCCACTTCAGGATCGCTTGGGTTGCCGCCTCCTCAAACCGGCGGTGCTCGGAGGAGACCGCGGAGGGCGCGACGACTTCGCCGCGACTGGTGACGATAAAAAGCATGACCACCGTGGTGTCCCGGTATTCCGACTTCAGTTCCGGCGGGTAAATGGGTGCCGGTTGGAAAGTCGGTTCCGGCTGACGGTCCAGTTGCGTCACGTCGAAGATCTTGCCGAGGCGTTCCGCGCCGCCACCGCTACGCGCCACGTTGACCGGCACGGCGGACAGCCGCACGGCGTCGAGGTTGGCTGGCAGCGCCGGCGTGAAATCCAGGGGCTGTACGAAGGCGTCGACCGGCACGATGGACGGGATGTCCGCCAGCAGCGGCGTGGCGATCGCGGGGGCTTCGGACGGGGCTTCGTCGTTGAGGTTCTCGACGGGATCGACCTCCTCCTCCTTGAGGTCCGGCATGACCATCTGGATAACAGGTTCGTCGGCGACCCTGGCGCGCACGGGCAGCGGCTTCCTGGCGTTGAAGCCCAGCAGGACAAACGCATGCATCCCGATCGAAACCATCGCGGCGCCGGCCACGACCCAGCGGGAACGCCGGAGCGTCCGGTACTTCCACAATCCGAGGCGCGGCGCGGCCGGCAAGGGCCGCGCAACCGGCGTGGGGGGGACGAGGGGTACGGTCCCGGGCAACCAACCCTCAATGGCGTGAGACATCTTGGGCATGCCTAAAGATACGGCCATTCCTCCCTTTCGTCCTTCGCATCTGTTGCCGTAAGCTCGGCCTGCATTGCCGTGCCCCCGGGGCCAAAACCCAGCGTTGCCCCGCGGGCGACCTTCGGCGCAAGCTGCCGGCGTGACGCTCACCGCGCTCGGTTGGGATGATTTCTTCGCGCAAGCCTTCACGCCGCATGCGGCGGCCGGTTGCGTGCCTGCGCGCGTCACCCTGGAGTTGAAAGGCTATTTCGAGGTGACGGGCGAGGCTGGCGCCCGGCTCGGGGAATGCGCGGGCAAATTCACCCACGACGCCCGCTCCGCCGCCGACTATCCCACCATCGGCGATTGGGTCGCCATCACGCCGCAGCCGGGCGACGAGACCCGCGCCACCATCCACGCGGTCCTGCCGCGCAAGACCCGGTTTTCGCGCAAGGCCGCCGGCGAACAGGAGGTCGAGCAGGTGGTGGCCGCCAACGTCGACACGGTGTTCCTGGTGAGCGCGCTCGACGGCAACTACAACCTCCATCGCGCCGAACGCTACCTCGCCGCGGCCTGGGCGAGCGGTGCCCAGCCGGTCGTGCTGCTGAACAAGGCCGACGTGAACGACGACACGGCGGACATCACGCGGGAACTCGGCATCGCCGGCCGCGGCGTGCCGGTTTTTGTCATCAGCGCCCAGACGCGCCGCGGCCTCAAGGCGCTCGCCCCCTACCTCCAGCCCGGCCGTACCATCGCGCTGCTCGGCTCGTCCGGCGTCGGCAAGTCCACCCTCATCAACCGGCTGGTCGGCGAATATCTGCAGGACACCCAGGAAGTGCGCGAAGCGGACAACAAGGGCCGCCATACCACCACCCAGCGCGAACTGATCGTGGCCCCGTCCGGGGTGATCATCATCGACACGCCCGGCATGCGGGAACTCCAGCCGTGGGAGGCGGAGGCCGGCGTCGATGCGGCCTTCGACGACATCACCGCCATCGCCAGCCGGTGCAAGTTCCGCGATTGCGCGCATGGCGGCGAGCCGGGCTGTGCGGTGCAGGCCGCCTTGGCGGACGGCTCGCTCGACCTGGAACGGTGGCAGGCCTACCAGCGCATGCAGCGCGCCACCGCGCACGAGGTGCGCCGGGTCAACGTGGCCGCCCGCCAGCAGCGCAAGGCCTTCGACAAAAAGGCCGTCAAGGCGCTGCGCCAGCGCATCCACGAAAAGCAGGGCGAGGAGTAGGCCGCCCCTCAATCGTTCCCATTCTTCCCGATCCATGCTTCTTCCGGACCGGGAGAACGGGAATGATTGCGATTGGGAGAACGATTCAATCGCCCGCACGCCAATAGTTGACCCCCTCTGGCCGACAAATCACGTTGCGGCATGTATACGATTCTCGGCGCAGACGGAAAGGAGTATGGCCCGGTCACGGCCGCTCACATCCATGAATGGATCCGGGACGGGCGCGCCAACCATGAGACCAAGGCACGGTTCGGCGGCGAAGGTCCCTGGAAACCCCTCGGCAGTTTTCCCGAATTCGGCGGGCATGCGAATCCGGCCGCGGCGTCACCTGCATCCCCGCCGCGGGTCGTGGTGGCAAACCGGGCGACCAGTCATCAGGCGGGAGAAGCGGCGAGCCGCCTGTTGCGCCTGCCGGCGGCCACGTTCGACTGGCTCCTCAAGGTCCTTGCCATCCTTCCCATCACGATTCCCCTGGCCCGCGCGGCCATGGCCGATGCGGAAAGCGGCGTCCAGCACACCATCGCGGAACTCTACGAGCGCTCCAACCAGATTGTGCTCGAGAAGGCTCCCGACGCCCTGCCTTTTGTCGCGGGGCTCCTGGTCATCCAAGTGGTCCTGCTGAGCTGGCGCGGCCAGTCCGTGGGGAAGCTCCTGCTCGGCATCCGGATTGTCGCGGCGAATGGCGCCCCCGCTGGCTTCGCGCGAGCCTTCGTGCTCCGCGGGTTGCTGCCCTTCATCATCGAGCAGATCCCCCTTTTCGGGCTGCTGTTCCTCTTCGTCGATTCGTGCTTCATCTTCCGCGACGACCGGCGCTGCCTGCACGACCTGATTGCCGGCACCGTGGTCGTGAAGGCATAGGTTCGGCGCAGGGGCGCAGTCTTGCTGCGCCCATTCCGCGCCAGGCGAAGAATCTTGTTTGTCCCCTGCAGCGCCGGAGGAATCCCGCCGGGGCGGGATTGGGCGCAGCAAGACTGCGCCCCTACCATGAACCTCGCCGGGCGCGAGGTGGCTCGCCTGGCCCCGGCTCGAGTCCGGCTGGCCTACCGGCGCCCGATTGCGGCCAGACGTCGCTCCAGGACCGCCGCGGTCGTGATCGGCAGCGAGCAGGCGCCGTTCGCACACAGGAATGCCGCCGCCTCGTCCATCTCCGGAAAGATGTCCTCGCCCCGGGGCGGCGGACCTTCCCGCCGGTCCCACCACTCCACGAGTTTGTGCTGGTCGGGCAATCGCAGCGCCGCCGCGAACATCGCCCGCGCCGCCGGCTCGTCCTTGGCCCCGAGCACCAGCACGTGCACCGGGTCGGTCGCGGCTTCCTCCGCGGCCAGCAGCGCGCCGCCGACGTAGAACCCGCGTCCCGCGGTGACTTCGGGAGACAGGATCCACCGCAAGGCCGGCTCCGCGACGGCGCGATGCTCCGGTTTGCCCGTCACCTGGGCGAGCGCCACCGCGAAGCGGGCCACGCCCACATTTTCGTCGTATTGCGGCCGCGGTTCGGGGAATGACGATCGACCGGAGTCCGCGGTGGCATAACCCGGCCGGTCGCCCCGGACGAAGTGCGCGCGGATAAAGGCCGCCGCTTCCACGGCGCGCTCCCGCCATTCGGGTTGCTGCGTCAACTGGTGCAACGCAAGGAAAGCCCGGCCCATCGCGAGCGTGTCGCCGAGATACGGCCCGCTCGGGTCGGCTTCGTCGTGCCGGAAACCGCCGCCGGGCAGTGCGCGGTGGGCGAGAATCCAGCGCGCGGCCCGCTCGGCTTCCACGCGATACGCGGTGTCGCCCGTGACCTCGGCCAGTTGCACCAGCGCCGCAATCACCCAGCCGTTCTCACGGGCATAGACATGGCGGTCCACCCGGGGCACGCCGCGCGCGCGGCGGGCGGCGTCGTCCAGCGCGTAGTAGTCGGCGCTGTGTTCGCCCGGGACGAGGTCCGCGTCCTGCGAGGCGTAGACCACCCCGTCCGGGCTGGTGAGAAAATTGCGCAGGTAGCGATGAATCGCCTGCGCCGTGGCCAGGTGGTCGGCGTCGCCCCAGCGGGCGTAGGCCAGGGAATAGATCCGGATGTTCTCCGCCTGCATCTGCATGATCTTCTCGAAATGCGGTTCATCCCAGTTCCCGCCGACCGAATATTGGTACATGCCGCCCCACACCGGATCGAGGAGCTTGCGCTGCAGCCGCAGGGTGGCGCGGGCCTTTTCCTCCGCGCCCCGATCACCGCGGCCGGCTTCGCGGAGCGCGAATTCCACCGCATCCCAATCGAGGAACTTGTGCGAAAATCCCCAGCCGCCCGCCTGGTCATCGTAACCGCGATAGAGCTGCGCGCGCAGCGCCGCGGCATCGCCCGGCGCGCCGCCCCCGGCGGGCGGCTCCTCGGCCTGCAACGGCGTCGGATCCGCGATGATGCCGCGCAACATCGCCGCCATGCGCGGGGGTTGGATGTAACCCTGTTTCTTCACGATTTCGGTGCCATCGGGCGCGAACACGACGGTCGCGGGCCAGCCATAATCCTCGTAACGATTCGCCAGGTCCGGCCGGGAATCCTGGTCGACGCGCACGGCGATGTACCGCTCGCCGACCAGGGCCAGGACGGCGGGATCCTGGTAGGTCGTCTCCTCCATCACGTGGCACCAGTGGCACCACACGGCCTCGAGATCGAGCAGCACGAATTTGTTTTCCCGCCGCGCGCGGGCGAAAACGTCGTCGGACCAGGGCTCCCAGTGGATGGCGCCGGGAGCCAGGGGCGCGAACGCCAGCACCAGGGCGAAGGGCAAGGTGAGCTTCATGTGTCGCCTGATACGCCGGCCCGCCGCACCCGGATGCCGCGCCCCCGGAAGTCAGCCCTTGTTGGCTGCGGCGCCGCCCCGGCCCAGCAGCGCGTCGAGCGAGAGCTTGCCGGGACCGAACGCCAGCACGATCAGCGAGGCGTAGAGGAATAGGAAAGGGTCGGCCGCGAAGAACTTGTCGGGATTGCTGCCGATCGCCAGGAACGCCTCGCGGTCGGCCGTCCAATAGGCAACCAGCATGGTGAAGATCAGCGGCACCGCGGCGGGGCGGGCGAACAATCCCAGCGCGAGCAGTGCCCCGCCCACGCACTCGGTGCCGCCGGCCATGACGGCGTTCACTTTCGGCATCGGGATGTCGAGCGATTCGAAATAGCCGGCCGTCCGCTCGAGGTGCATGAGCTTGCCCCAGCCGGTCTGCGCGAAGGACCAGCCCCAATAAAGGCGGATCACGAGGAGCAGCGGGGACTGCAGGAACGCGGCGGCGGCATCGAACTTGGCAAGCAGGGGTCGAAGTTGCATGGGGATGGGAGAAGCGAAGACCGACATTATTCCTCAAACTCTCGTGCCGTCATCCTGGGCGCAGCGCAGGATCCACCCCGGCGAGAGAGACACGTGCCGACTTCATGGATCCTTCGCTGCACTCGGGACGACGGGAAACGAGGGTTGAAAGCCAAAACGTGTCTCGTCGCGTCCATTCGTGGTTCAAAACCGCGTCACCGCCGGCAGAACCACCCCAACTGCATCCAGGAAGCGAACCAGTCCTGCACCTGGGCGGCGATCTCCTCGGGTGGGATCTTGGTCCGGGCCGGGATGCCGGCCGCGAGGGCCTGCGCGAGGGGCTTCCCCGCGCGGATGGCGAGCAGCACCTTGCAGGCGGCGGGTTCGAGGCGCTTGAAGAAGATCCGGCCGTTCAGGCGGTGCACGGCCACGGCACAAGGCGCGCGCTTCGGCAGGGGCACGCGGCGGGTGGCGGCGGCCCGCAGGCCTGTCGGGGCGTTGCTGGCGTCGCCGCGCAGGAGCGCCTCGCGCTTCTTGATGGCGATGAGGAAATCGTCGACCGGGTATTCCAGCAACATCAGTTGCAGGTAGGGTTGGAGCGCGAGGCGGAGTTTCGCGGGATTGGCCCCCTCGAGATCCTCCACCCGGAAGAGCGGCTGCGCCCCGCCATCGTACACCTCGACCTGCGCCCATTCGAAGCGCGCGAGGTCGACGCAGAGCGCGGTGTGGGGCTTCGTCCATTTGGGCTCTTCGCGCAGGAACCGCTCGAGCCGGGCCGGCAGGTTGCGCAGGGTGTAGGAGCGCGACGGGTATTTTTGCAGGTAGGCTTCGGCCATCCGGATGAAGGCCCCGTCGCCCATCACGGCGCGCAGGCCCGGGCAGTCCTCGTAGAGGCTGTCGAGCACGCGGAACCAGTACATGCGGTTGTAGATCTCGAGGCGCTCGAAGGAGGTCAGCCGGTCGTTGGGCCTGGCGATTTCCGCCGCCGCCGCGGTGGTGGCGCGCCCGTCGCGCGTGCGGGGACGCATGCGGTTGTCCGCGGTGAGCGGTTGCGAGACCAAGCCCCACATCGCCCGCTGGAGGTCGGCGAGTTCGCGCTTGGAGTCGACGCGCGCGGGCGCGGCGGGCTTACGCGGCATGGGCGATTCCCCCAGTCGCGGCACCGGCTTGCTGCACCCGGATTGGCCACGAACATCCCGGGGCGCAGCAAGCCTGCGCCCCTCGGACGTTATTCGACGGTTCGCCCCTCATCATGCCCTGGCCTTCGCCCGCGCCAGCTTCGCCGGCGCGGGGATATTCGCCGCGCGCGCCTCGGCGATGAATTCATTGGCCTTGAGGGCCTCATCGTGCACCTCCTGGAACGACGGGATCTTGTCGTCCCACTCGAGCAGCGTGGCGGTCACGCCGCAGAGTTTCGTGGCGTGCGCGTAGAGCTTCCACACGGGATCGAGGACCGGATGATCGTGCGTATCCAGGATGTACTTCTCGAACTTGGTGTGCCCGGCGATGTGCATTTGCGCCACCCGGTGGTGTGGCACGTTGTCGATGTAATCGTACGGGTTGAAATCGTGGTTCTTCGACGAGACGTAGATGTTGTTCACGTCGAGGAGAATTCCGCAGTCGGCGCGCTCGACGACCTCGGTGAGGAACTCCCATTCCGTCATCTCGGAAACGTGGAATTCCGTGTACGAACTGACATTCTCCACGGCGATCGGAAGCTCCAGGTAATCGCGCACCATCCGGATCTTGGCCGCGGTGCTTTTTGCCGCCGCCATCGTGTAGGGCATGGGCAGCAGGTCGTGGGAATAGGTGCCATCGACGCTGCCCCAGCACAGATGGTCGGACAGCCAGGGCGTCTTCGTGCGCTTCGTCAGCGCCTTGAGTTTCTTAAGGTGCGTGCGGTTGGGCGCGTCGGCCGAACCGAAATAGAGCGAGACGCCGTGTTGCACCACGCGGTACTGCGCCAGGATGCGATCCAGCACCTCGAGCGGGCGGCCCCCCTCGACCATGAAGGTCTCGGAGATGATCTCGAACCAGTCGACCGTGGGCTTTTCCGAGAGGATGTGGTCGTAATGCGGCACGCGCAGGCCGAGGCCGATGCCATAGTCGGTGTAGCCGTTGTAGGGATTGGCGGGCATGGGGAAGCGGGAGGAACCTTGAACATTCGACGCCGAACGTCGAACGCTCAATTGTCGGAAACTGGATTGCCCGGACGAAAACAAAACGGAGACCAAGTGGGCAACTCGGTCTCCGGAAAACAAGCTGAACGTTCCACGTTCGACGTTGGACGTTCAGCGTTCAATGCGGCGCCAACCGCGATCAACCCTTCTTGTCGGTGCCCTTGCAGCCATCCTTGCCCTTGCAGGACTCCTTGGCGTTGCAGGTGTCCTTGCCGTCGGCGCTCTTGCAGGTGTCCTTGCCCTTGCAGCCGTCCTTGGACTTGCAGGTGTCCTTGCCGTCGGCGCTCTTGCAGGTGTCCTTGCCCTTGCAACCGTCCTTGCCCTTGCAGCCGTCCTTGCCTTTACAGCTTTCCTTGGCCTTCTCGCCGGCGGGAGCGGTTTTGCCTTCAGCGGCGATGCCTTTGACGGCGAGGCCGCCAGCATAGAGGCCGGCGACGGCGGCGGCGGTGATGATGAATCGGGTGGATTTGTTCATTTGGAGTATCTTTTTGGTTTTGGTTTCAAAGCCACCGCATCCAGCACCATGCCAGCGGGCGGCAAGAAAGATTGAATTGGGACCGGTAAGAGTTGTTGGGGCCGGAGGTATTCCCGGATTTCTACGCGCGGGTCCGGATTTAGGATGCGCGAATTCCCGCGCATCCTTTTGGCGGACTCGGTCGCGGGCAAGCCCGACAGAATCCAAACGGGCGATACACTTACCCTAGTTGCTGATAAACAATCATTAATAGAGCCGCGCGCGAGGCTATCGGATTGGAATCTCAGAGGCCCTTATGCCTCGAACAGCTGGTACTAACTCCGGCCGGTCGGCGCATAAAGCCACCCCTCCTCCACCAAAACGCCAGACTACATGATCAGATCGACCAGTTGTCCGTTGCGCGAAAAAGCCGACAGATTGCCGAGGAAATGATCGGCGAGCGTGTCGTCCTGTTCGCGCGTGCCGCCGCCAATATGGCAGGTGATGAAGCAGTTCCTGGCATCCCACAACGGGTGCGAAGGCGGCAAAGGTTCGGGGTCCATGACATCGAGATAAGCCGCCCCGACTTGCCCTGAAGCCAGTGCAGCCATGAGCGCGGCCTGGTCCACGGTCGTGCCGCGTCCGATGTTGTAGAAACGCGCCCCGGGTTTCATTTGGGCGAAACGCGCGGCGCTCATCCAGCCGCGCGTCGTATTCGATTCCGGCAGCAGGTTGACGACGTGGTCCGCGTCAGCCAGCGCGGCCGCCAGATCCTTCTCCGCGATGATCGGGATCCCCTCGTCGCCGGCCGCATGGCGCCGAACCGCGGCGACCCGGCAACCGAACGGTTTCAACAGCTCCGCGAGGCGCCGCCCAATCGTGCCGAAACCGAGCAACAGCACGCTACGGCGCGTGAGCACGCCGTTGGTGAAACGGTCATTGAGGTAGCGCCACTCGCGCGGGCCGTCCTGGTTGCGCAACTGCACCGGCAGGTTGCGTTCCAACGCCAGCATCTGGGCGAGGACATGCTGGGCACAGGGGTCGGCGAAAACCAGCGAGGCCTTCGTCACCGGTATGCCGCGGGATTTCATCGCCGCGCGAAAATCGTCTTGGTCGTACCGGGTGTAGCCGGCGGTGCTGAGCTCGAGGAATTTCAGCCGGCGGCATGCCATCGCCTGCGCAACATCAGGCTGGCCGAAAGCCACGTCGGCTTCCTCGAGGGTCGGGTCGGCGCCGCCCGCCGCCAGGACGACCGGGCTGGACTTGGGAGAAAGGATCAGGCGGTGGCCGGATGCGGCAATGGCTTGCCGGAATTTCTGCATCACTTCAGGGCGGAAATCGTGGTTCGTCCAGATCGTCAGGCTCATGGGTTCACCCCACCGGGCCGGCGGGCCGACGGCAAGTCAACTTACACCAAAAAAGCCGGCCGGCTCCCTTGCTATTCAACTGCGAAGACCTAGCGTGCTGTCCGCATGTTGCCTCCCTCCGTCCGCCACGTTTCCGGCGCACTGGCCTTGCTGGCCGGCGCGTTTCTTACCCTCACCCCCACCCGCCTTGCCGCCGCCGAAAACACGCGCGCGGGCACCGAACGCGGCAAGCTCAGCGACGATGAGCGCCTGACGACGCCGGTGGTCGATCCCGCCTCCGATGAGGGCCGGCTCGCGATCGGACGCATGAAACTTCCGGCCGGCCTCACCGCCCACCTCTGGGCGGCCGAGCCGATGCTGGCGAACCCCGTGGCGTTCGCCCTCGACCAGCACGGCCGCGTCTTCGTTTCCGAAACCTACCGCTACGGTTCCAGCACGCTCGATATCCGGGCGTACATGTGGATGCTCGAGGACGACCTCGACAACCGCAACCAGGCCGACTGGCTCGCTGCCATCGAGCGGAACTTCGGTCCCAACGGCGTGAAGGAGCTTTCCAAGGAATCGGAACTCGTCCGCCTGCTTGAGGACACCGACGGCGACGGCAAGGCCGACAAGTCTTCCATCTACGCCGAGGGCTTCCGCAGCCCGATCGACGGCGTCGCCTCGGGCGTGCTGCCGTACCGCGGCGACGTGTGGTTCACGAACATCCCCGCGCTGTGGAAGTTCACCGGCAAGGACAAGGCCGAGACCCGCACCGAACTGCTCCGCGGCTTCGGCGTGCGCTTCAATTACACCGGCCACGACCTGCATGGCCTCACTTTGGGGCCCGACGGTCGCATCTACTTTTCGATCGGCGATCGCGGTTCATCCGTCGCCACCAAGGAAGGCACGACCGTCGACAACCCCGACACCGGGGCGGTTTTCCGCTGCTGGCCCGATGCCACGGGCTTTGAGGTCTTCCACCGCGGCCTGCGCAATCCCCAATCCCTCGCCTTCAATGAATACGGCGACCTGTTCACGGGCGACAACGACTCCGACCAAGGCGACGAGGAACGGCTCGTGCATCTCGTCGAGGACGGCGACAGCGGCTGGCGTGTCGGGTACCAGTTTTCCCCGCGCGGCAACGCCGGCCCGTGGAACAGCGAAAAGCTCTGGCATCCGCGCCATCCCGGCCAGCCGGCCTACCATCTCGCCCCGATCTGCAACATTGAGGACGGCCCGTCGGGCATTGCCTACTATCCCGGCACCGGCCTGACGCCCGCCTACGCCGGCCAGCTCTTCATCACGCATTTCAAGGGCGCCATCAGCAACTCCGGCATCTTCATGTACAAGATGAAGCCGGCGGGCGCCTCCTATGCCATCGAGAGCGCCGCGCCCTTCCTCACCGGCGCGTTGCCCACCGACGTGCGCTTCGCCCCGGACGGGAAACTGATGTACTCCGACTGGGCCGAGGGCTGGCCGAAGTCCAAACGTGGCCGCCTCTACACGATCTATGACGAAAAGATCGCCGGGAGCGCCGAGCTGCAGGCCGTCAAGGACCTCATCGCCTCCGATTTCACGCAGAAATCCGACGATGAACTCGCGGCGCTGCTGGCGCACGCCGACTGGCGCGTCCGCCTCGAGGCCCAGTACACGCTCGCGGCCCGCGGGGCCGCGGGCACAGCGAAGTTCTCCGCCGCGGCGGCCGGCGACAGCGAACTGGCCCGCCGTCATGCCGTGTGGGGCCTCGGCCAGATCGCGCGCAAGGATGCCAACGCCACGGCGGCCTTGCGGCCGCTGTTGGCCAGCCAGGACGCCGAGGTGCGGGCCCAGGCCGCCAAAACACTCGGGGATCTCCACGATTCGGCTTCCGCCGACACCTTCGTCGCGATGTTGGGAGACGCCTCCAGCCGCGCGAAGTTCTTCGCCGCCGAGGCACTCGGCAAATTGAAGCACGCTCCCGCCACCCCGGCTTTGCTCGCCGCGGTCCGCGCCAACAAGGATGTCGATGCCTACCTGCGCTACGCCGCGATTGTGGCGCTATCCCGTTGCGCCACCTCGGAACAGCTCGCCGCGCTCGCGAGTGACGAATCCAGCGCCGTGCGCCTGGCCGCCATCCTGGCGCTGCGCCGCCAGGCCAGCCCCGCGATCACCGTCTTCCTCACGGACAAGGACCCGCTCCTCCTGCGCGAGGCGGCCACGGCAATCAACGATGCCCCCATTACCGCCGCCTACCCCGCCCTCGCCGCACTCGCCACCAGGACGAATCTCTCCGAACCCGTGTTGCTCCGCGCGCTCAATGCCCACTTCCGTCTCGGCCAGCCGGAGAATGCCTCGGCCCTGGCCGCCGTCGCCGCCAGCGGGGCCTCGTCCACGGTGCGGGCGGAAGCGGTCTCCTTGCTCTCCCTCTGGCCGAAACCACCGGCCCGCGATCGCATCGTCGGTGTTTTCCGCCCGCTTGAGGCGGCGAGCCGGCCCGCCGCCGAAGCCACGGCTGCGCTCACGCCCATCCTGCCCGGTCTCTTCGACGCGAGTACGCCCGACAGCGTCCAACTCGCCGCGATTGCGACGCTCGCGACCCTCGAACTGCAGGACGCCGCCTCTGTCCTCGCCGGGGTCGTCGCCGACCAGGCCGAGTCCGGAAGTGTGCGCGTCGCCGCCCTCAAGGCCCTTGACACCCTCGCGCCCAACCAAGTCTCGGCCAGCGCCGAACTCGCCGCGATCAGCGCGGTACCGGAACTGCGCCTCGCGGCGCTTCCCGTGGTTACCCGTCTGCACCCGGATTCGGCCGTCGCCCGGTTGTCGGCCCTCATCGCCGGCGGCACCGCCGGGGAACAGCAGACCGCGTTCCGCGCCCTCGGTGAAGTCAAGGATGCCCGCGCCGACGAGATTCTCCTCACCCAGCTGGGCCAGCTTGCCGCCGGCAAGATCGCGCCGGCCGCGCAACTCGATTTGTTGGACGCCGCTGCCACCCGCGCGGACCCGCGCATCAAGCAGGCCCTCGCCGATCGCGAGGCTGCGCTCGCCAAGAACCCCGACCCGCTCGCGCCGTTCCGCGTGTGTCTCGAGGGCGGCGATGCCCGCCGGGCCACCCGCGTCGTGCGCGGCAACCCGGTCGTGCAGTGCATCCGTTGCCATCGCGTCGACGACGGCGGCGGCGGCGATGTCGGCCCGCATCTCGCCGGAATCGGCACCCGCGCGACCCGTGAGTACATGCTCGAATCGATGATCAAGCCCAGCGCCAAGTTCGCCGCCGGCTTCGAAACCGTCTCCGTCACCAAGACCAACGGCCAGAACGTGGCGGGCACGCTGCTGCAGCGCGACGCCGCGGGACTCAAGATCAAGACCGGCGACACCGAGACGGTCATGATTCCCGCCACCGAGGTGAAATCGGTTCAGTCGGCGCCGTCCGGCATGCCCGAGGTTGTCGCCCTCGTTCTGACCAAATCCGAGATTCGCGACGTCGTCGCCTACCTCGCCAGCCTCAAAACCCCGGCCTCGTCGATCGACCACAAGGCGCTTCGGGCGCTGCGCACGCTGGACGAGTAGTAAGCGGACCTATTGAGTTTCGCGCAATAGCCTTACACACCCCGTCGCTTCGCGCCACCCCTCTCGAGAGGGGAACCAAGCCTCCGCAAACGATGGTCCCCTCTTGAGAGGGGTGCCCGGAGGGCGGGGTGTGTTTAGGGTCTGAAGAGGCGGCGAAGATTTCGCCGTCAGCCCAATCGGCGAAACTCAATAAAAGGCCTTTGCGCCCGGACCCTGCGTTTGAGCGGAAAACTTCCTGTAGGGTCGTCGCTTGCGACGACCTCGCGCGCGAGGTCGGGCCAAGGCCCGACCCTACATTGACTTTCGACCAGGTCATCCGGTAGGGGACGGCGGACGGCGTTGAGCGGTGTGGGACGGCGGCGATTCCCAATTGCGCCAGAACTTGCCTGCGCAATTCAGTGGCCGCCGCCCATCGTTTCTGTCGATACGCCGTATCAGATTATTCAACTCACGGTGGTTTGGCCGGTTGCGGTATCCTTGGCGCAATCCTCTCCTCGCCATGGAAGCACTCGGCATCCTGCTGGTTCTCTACCTATTCCTCGCCCTGGTCGTATTTCCGATCTGGGCCCTGATCAAGTTCGGGGACCTGACTTCCCGACTCGACCGTCACCGCGGCGCGCTGGAGGAGATCAATCGCGAAAACCGGAGCCTTCGGGCCGCCCTGGCCAAGGTCACGACGCCCACCAGCCAGCCGGAAACCCCGGCCCCCCAGCCCCCACCCGCCGCCGCCACGATTCCGCCGACGGTCGCCGCCGTCGCCACCCCTCCGGCCGTCGATGCGCCGCCTCCGCTGCCGGTCGCGCCGGCGCCCCAGCCTGAACTCGCAGCGCGGTTGGCTGCGGTGGAGATCCAAGCCCCACTTGCGCAACCGACGCCCGAACCCGCTACAGCCGGTGTCGCTCCGGTCGCGCCTCCACCGCCACCGGTCCAGCCAACGCTCGTGGCAGCCAAGCCGGGACCCGTTTCTCCTCCTCCGACGCCCGACCCCAGCTGGACCGAAAGGATCAACTGGGAACAATTCATGGGCGCGAAGCTCTTCGCCTGGCTCGGCGGCCTGGCCCTCTTCCTCGGCCTGGTATTCTTCATCAAATATTCCTTCGAGCACGGCTGGATTCCGCGCGAGGCACGGGCGGCCATCGGATTCGTCTTTGGCACGGGCTTGGTGGTCGGCGGCCTCCGGATGAATCGCGTCCGCTATGCCATCACGTCGCAAACCCTGATCGGCGCGGGCGTGGTTTCGCTCTACGCGGTGACTTTCGCCTGCCGGACGATCTACCAATTCCCGTTCTTCGGCCTGATTCCCACGTTCCTGCTGATGTCGCTGATCACGGGTGCGGCATTCGCCCTCGCGGTGCGGCTCGAATCGCAGGTGATCGCCATCCTGGGACTCCTGGGCGGCTTCCTCACCCCGGTCCTGCTGTCCACGGGCGTGGACAACCCCGTCGGGCTCTTCGGTTACCTCGCCCTCCTGGACATCGGCCTCGTCGCTGTCGCGCTGCACCGGCGCTGGTTTCACCTCGTGCCCTTGGGCGCCGTGGGCACGGTCCTCATGATGGTCGGCTGGGCCGGCCAGTTCTATGCGCCGGAAAAGACGGTCACGGCGATGACCGTTTGCCTTGGTTTCAGTGCGCTCTTCCTGGTCGCGCTCGAGGCGGCCCGCCGCCTGGGGCGGGAACACCGGTTGCTCGGCCAGACTGCCATCGCGCTCCCGGCCGTGGCGTTTTGCTTCGCGTGGTTTTTCGCCGGCCATGGCCTGGCGGCTGCGGGCGCGGGCGTATTTTTCGGCTACGTTTGCCTGGTCGGCATGTTCGGCCTGATTCTCGCGTGGCGGGAAAACCAGCCGGCACTGGTCGCGGTCGCCGCGGCCGCAACGGCCATCCTGATCGCCCGGTGGTCGGCCGAGTCGTTCCGGCCTGAGCTGGCGGGCACCATCATGGCCGTGTGCCTCGCGTTCAGCGGCCTGTATTTCCTGGTTTATCTCCTGGCCCGGCGATTCGGACGGGCGGAGACGTCCATCCTGGGATCGGCCGTGGCGCTGCCGTTCGTTTCCTTTCTCTTTGCGCTCGTCTTGATGCATAACGAACTGGTGGGCGCGCGCGCCGGCCTGCTGTTCGGTTTTATCCTCGCGGCCGATGTCCTGCTGCTCGCGCTGGCGTGGCTCGATGAGCGGCTGCCCCGCGTGCATTTGGCCGCCGGGCTCGTCGTGTTCACCCTGCTTTCCGTCTGGACGACCGGGAACCTCACCGACGCCCTCCTGCCGTGGGCCCTGGCGGCCAACCTCCTGTTTGCCGCCTTGCACACGGTCTTTCCGCTGGTGCTTGAGCGTCACCGTCCCGCCGCGTCGCCCACATGGTGGAGCCAGCTTTTCCCGCCGGCGGCCCTGGGGTTGATGCTGCTGCCGATCTTCAAGCTCGCGACCGTCTCGTTCCTGGTCTGGCCCGCGATCCTGCTGGTCGACGTGCTGGCGCTGGCGTTGGCGGCCCTCACCGTGTCGCTCGCCAGCGTCGCGTCCGTGTTGGTGCTGACCTTGCTGGCCACCGGGGCGTGCCTTTTCAAGGTCCCGTTTGCCGCAACGCTGGATCCGTCGCTGCTGCTCGTCATCGGTTTCTTCGCGCTATTCTTTGTCGGCGGCAGCTACTGGCTGGCGCGCCGACTCGGCGACAAGCTGCCGGGGATCCAAGGCGCCGATGCCTTGCATGGCATTCTGGGCGATCCCCGCGGGCAACTCCCGGCATTTGCGTCCCTCCTGCCCTTTCTGCTCCTCATCATGGCCTGCGCCCGGCTGGATGTGCCCGATCCGTCCGCCGTGTTCGGCCTCGGGCTGCTTCTGGTTGCGCTCACGCTCGGGTTGAGCCGCGTGCTGGTGATCGAATGGCTGCCCGCCTGCGCGCTGGCGGGCATGGCCGCGCTGGAACTTTCCTGGCACACGCGGCATTTCACGGCCAACGCCGCCGGCCTGCCGCTCGCCTGGTATGGCGGTTTCTATGCCATCTTTGCGCTGTATCCGTTCCTGTTCCGGCGCCGCTTCGAATCGCTCACCGGCCCGTGGTGCGTGGCCGCGCTCAGCGGGCTGGCGCATTTCCCGGTGATCTACCCGGCGGTCAAGCTCGGCTGGCCGGGCCTGCGGGATATCCTCGGGTTGGTGCCCGCGATCTTTGCCCTCGCGCCCCTGGGTGGCCTGGTTGCGGTGCTAAGGCGGATTCCCGCCGACCAGCCGAAGCGCCTCAACCAGCTCGCGTGGTTCGGCGGCGTTGGGTTGTTCTTCATCACGCTCATCTTTCCGATCCAATTCGAGCGGCAGTGGCTCACGGTGGCGTGGGCGCTCGAGGGCGCCGCGTTGCTCTGGCTTTTTCACCGCGTGCCGCACCCCGGCTTGCGCGCCACCGGCGCCGTGCTGCTGGTCACCGCCTTTGCGCGGCTGGCGCTCAATCCCGCGGTGCTTGGCTACCACGTCCGGGGCGGCGCGGTGTTCAACTGGTACCTGTACACCTATGGGCTGGCCATCGCGGCCCTTTTCGCCGGCGCCCGCTTGCTCGCGCCGCCGCGGGAACAGGTCCTCGGCTTCACCGTGCCGCCGCTGTTCGACACCCTGGGCACGATCCTGGCGTTCCTTTTGCTGAACATCGAGATTGCCGACTTCTTCACGCCGCCGGGCACCCGCGCGCTCACCTTCCAGTTCTCGGGCGACTTCGCCCGCGACATGTCGTACACCATCGGCTGGGCGCTGTTCGCCCTCGGTCTCCTCCTCGCCGGCTTGTGGAAGCAGCTGCGCGCCGCCCGGCAGGCCTCGATCGCGCTGCTCGGTGTGGCGCTGCTCAAGCTCTTCTTCCACGACCTCGCCCGGCTCGAGGCGTTCTACCGGATCGGCGCCCTCCTCGCGGTGGCGGCGATCGCGATCGTCTCCTCGTTCGCCTACCAGCGCTTTCTCCCCGACGATGAAAAATCCGCCCCGCCCGTGTCCTGAGCTTCTGCTCGCTTTCCTCACCCTGCTGGCCGGGCCCATGCCGGCGGCGCTGGCCCCGGGCGAATGGCCCCATCGCCAGGCGCTCGAGGTCACGGCGCCGGGGCTCGTGACGGCGCCGTTGCCGCCTGCCACGTTCGACTCCGCCCAACCGGGTCTAACCGACCTGCGCATCCTCGATCCCGAAGGCCGCGAAGTGGCCTACCTGCTCGATGCGGTGAATCGCGATCCGACCCCGCCGCCCGCCAGTGTGCGCCCCCAAACCTTCGAACCCACTTCGTCCGGCGACAATCTCCAGATCCTGATCGAAACCGGCGTTGCCGCCCCGCTCTCATCCCTCGAACTCGAAACCCCTGCTCCCTTCTTCCTCAAGGCCGTTCACGTCGACATCTCCGCCGACGGGCAGGAATGGCAATCGCTCGGACCCACCTTGCCCTTGTTCCGGCAATTCGGAGCGGAGCAGCTGCACCTTCCCCTCGGCGGACAACGCGCGGCTTTCATCCGGGTGACGCTCGACGATTATCTTACCCGGCCCGTCAGGTTCACCGGCGGCCGCCTCTTTCCGGTCGGTGGCCACCGGAAGGCGATCGCTCCCATCACGGTTCCCGCGGCGGCACCCATCGTGCAGCGCAGCGAATTCGCCGGGGAAACCGTGCTCACCGTGAGCCTGCCCGCCCGCAATTTGCCCCTCGCCTCGCTCGCCCTGGATATCTCCGACCCCCTGTTCATGCGCCGCGTCACGGTGGCTGTCCGGGAGATGCAGGGATCCCTCGCCGGCGAACGTACCCTGGCCACGGGCACGCTTTATCGGGTCGCGCTCGCCGGCGCACCGGTTCGCGCGCAGCTGGACCTGCCCCTCGAATTCACGCCGGACACGCGCGAACTGCTCGTGCACATCCACAACGGCGACTCGCCGCCCCTGGAGGTGAAGGCGGTCGAGGCGCGGTTCCATGAAGTGAACCTGCGGTTTCACGCCACCAGCGCCGGCCGCCATATGCTCCTTTCCGGGAATGCGCAGGCGGGTCCGGCCCATTACGATCTCGCCGCCGTGGCGGGCGACCTGCGCAAAGCCTCCTCAATGCCAGTCGCGCCGGGCCCAATCGAAGCGGCGCCCGACTACCGCCCGCGCGAAACATTGGCTGGCCCAGCCCTATCCGATGTCCTTCTGGCTGGCGCGCCCCTCGATGCGTCCGACTGGGCTGTCCGTCGATCCATCCGCATGGAACGTCCCGGCGTGCAGGAACTCGAACTCGATCCGGCGGCACTCGCCGGGGCGCGATCCGATGGCGCCGACCTGCGTCTGCTTCGGGGTGACCGCCAAATTCCCTACCTGCTGGAGCAGCCCGCGCTTGCGCGCTCCCTGGTGCTCGAGCCGAGCGTCGTCGTCGATCCGAAGCGGCCGGGCGTGAGTGTCTGGCGCATCGACCTCCCGCAAGCGGGCCTGCCGTTGCGCCGCGTGGTCCTGGGCAGCCGGACCCCGCTCTTTTCCCGGCAGTTCCGGCTCTTCGAAAAGCTCACCACCGCGGAGGGACGCCGTCATGAACCCATCTTGGCGTCCGGCGGTTGGAGCCGTACGGGCGAGCCGGGTGAGCCGGAAACCCGCGTCTTTGATCTGTCGGGCCGGCTCGCGGGCAACACACTTTGGATCGAAGCCGACAATGGTGACAATCCCCCGATCACGCTCGACGCCGTGCAGGCGGTTTACCCGGTGGTGCGCTTGGTTTTCAAAAGCGGTGGAACCGATGGCTATGCGCTGGCCTATGGCAATTCCACCGCTAGGGCGCCGCACTACGACCTCAGCCTCGTGGCGGTGAAGCTGCTGGCTGTCACCCGCAACGAGGCGCAACTCGCCACGGGCGGATCGTCCAACCGGGCGCCAGCGTTGCCCGCCTTGAACGGCCGCTATTTCTTTTGGGGTGCGCTTGCGTTCGTAGTCAGCATACTGCTCGCCATCATCGCGAAACTGCTGCCCGAGCCGCCGAAGTCGACCTGAAGCAAATCATGCGCCTCCCCAAGAAAAAGGCCCGGATCGTCCTGGATGCCATCGCCACCCTGCAGGACGAGCAGGTGATTGGCTCGGAAACCGCCGCCACCATCCGGGCCCATGTCGAGCCGATCGCCTTTGATTGGCGTCGGCTGGCCCGCTACTCGTTCATCATTTCGCTCATCTGTATCGTTATTGCCGTGCTCGCGGCGGTTTTCGACGACGCAATCATCCGCTGGTTCGAGCGGGTACTGCCCTACGTCATCCGCTTGTTCAACGCGCCGCCCCCGGTTCGCAGTGGCGGGTTGTTCCTATTGTCGGCTGCCGTCTTCTGGCTCGGCGTCAGGCGGCGCGCCAAGTTTCCGGAAAGAGTCTACAGCAACGAAGCGATCTTCACTTTCGGCACCCTCGGCATTGCCGGGGCGGTCTACTCGCTGTCCAAAATGGTGCAGTATCTGGATCTCGATACCTACCTCATCACGCTGGCGGGATGCCTGTACCTGATCCTCGGCGCCACCTTGGCATCCAAAATCGTCTGGTGCTATGGACTGTTTACCCTGTCCGCCGCCTTGGGCAATGGGACCGGCTACGAGATGGGCGGTTATTATCTGTGGCAGGACACGCCGGTCATGTCCCTGGCCTATGGCCTGGTGCTGGCGATCGCTGCCGTCTTCTTGGCGACGGCACCAGGGCGGCTCTCCTCCGACATGGCCCGGCATGCTGCGCGGCTGCACCCCCTCGCGGGGGTCACCCGGGTCGTCGGCTTGCTGCATGTCTTCATCTCACTCTGGATCCTTTCCATCTGGGGTAGCAACAAGCACTCCTTCAACCGCGGTGACTTTCGCCTGGACTGCCTCATCTGGATGATCCTTTTCGGCGCGGTCGCCGCGGTGGCGGTGGCTCGGTCGTTGGAGAAGGACGACGCGATCCTGCGCGGGTTCGGGCTCACATTTTTTTTCATCAATCTCTATACTGCTCTTTTTCAGTATTTTTGGAACGGCCTGCACAAAGCACTTTTCTTCGCGATCCTCGGGGCCAGCTTCTGGCTGCTCGGCCGGAAAGCTGAATCGCTGTGGAAAATGAAATCCCTGGGCAAGCGGGCGCGCGTCGATTAGTAGGCGTCGGCTGGCGCCCACTCCCAAAACAAAACCCGCGCCTTTTCACGCGGGCCGGGCCAACGGCGGAATCGAACGTCCCCTGGCGCCAGGACCTACCAAATCTTCGCGCGGTCCTCGGGCTTGCGCCACATCGGGTCGCCTTCCTTGATGCCGAAAGCGTCGAAGAATTCCTGCAGGTTCACCAACGGCCCAATGGTGCGGAAGATTCCGGGCGAATGCGGGTCGATGGCCACGAGGCGCCGGGACTCGTTCTCGCGGGCATTGGTCTTCCACACTTGGGCCCAGGCGAGGAAGAAGCGCTGCTCGGGCGTGAACCCGTCGATCAGCTTGCGTTCCTTCCCCTTGAGCGAGCGCTGCAGGGCCTCGTAGGCGAGGCTGACGCCGCCGAGATCGGCGATGTTCTCGCCCAGCGTGAGGTGGCCGTTGACGTGGACGCCCGGCAACACCTCGTAGGCGTCGTATTGGTTGATGATCTTCTGCGCGCGGGCCTCGAAGGCCGCCGCATCCTCCGGGGTCCACCACTCCGCGAGGTTGCCGTCGCCGTCATAGTGGCGGCCCTGGTCGTCGAACCCGTGGGTGATTTCGTGGCCGATGACGGCGCCAATGCCGCCGTAGTTGACCGCGTCGTCGAGCGTGAAGTCGAAAAACGGCGGCTGCAGGATGCCCGAGGGGAAATTGATGTTGTTGGCCGTGGGATCGAAATACGCGTTCACCGTCGGCGGGGACATCGCCCATTCGGTCTTGTCGACCGGCTGGCCGAGGCGGGCGAGCTTGCGCTTGACCTCGAAGGTCGTGGCGGCGCGCACGTTGCCATAGTAATTGTCCTTGCGGACATCGACCTTGCCGTAGTCGCGCCACTTTTCCGGGTGGCCGATCTTCGCGTAGAAGCGGTCAAACTTCGCCAGCGCCTTCTGGCGGGTGGCCTCGGTCATCCAGTCCAGCTTCTGCAGGCGGTCGTGCATGACCGCGACGATGTTGGCGATCATTTCGGCCATGCGGGCCTGCGCGGCCGGCGGGTAATACTGGGCCACATAGAGCTGGCCGAGCGCCTCGCCGATCTGCCCGTCGACCACGCGCGCCGAGCGTTGCCAGCGCGGTTCCATCGCCGGCGTGCCGCGCAGCACGGTGCTGTTGAAGCGGAAGGATTCCTGCTCGAACGGGGCGGCCAGGTAGGGCGCCGCCGCCCGCAGGACGCGAAAGCGCAGGTAGGTCTTCCAGTCCGCCAGCGGGCGGGTGGTCAGCTGCGCCTGCAAACCCTCGAAGAACTCCGGCTGGCCGACGTCGATCTCGGCGGCCGCGGGCCCTCCGATGCCGCGCTCGGCGAGATAGGTCAGGTAAGGGAACGCCGGAAATTTCGCGACCAGCTCGGTCGTGGGCATCTTGTTGTAGTTGGCGATCGAATCCCGCAGTTGCACGGGCGTCCGGGCCTTTTCGGCCAGGCCCTTTTCCGCTTCGAACACGGTCTTGGCCGCGGCCGCGGCGGCCTCCGGCGTGTCGCCGGCCAGGGTGAACATCTTCGTCACGTGCTCGACGAACGCGGCGCGCTGCTTCTCGTACCTCTCGTCGAAATAATAGTCGCGGCTCGGCAGGCTCAGGCCGCCCTGCCCCGCCTGCAGGATGTTCATCGTGCTGTTTTTCTCGTCCGCATCGACGATGGTGACAAAGAACCCGCCAATGCCCGAGTTGTGCAGCACGGCGAGGGCCTTGGCCAGGTCGTCCAGGTCCTTGATCCCGGCAACCTGCGCGAGGTCGACCTCGACCGGCTTGAGCCCGGCGGCGTCGATCGCCGCGGTGTTCATGGCCGAGGCGTAGAAATCACCGACCTTTTGCTCGACCGACCCCGGTTCGTGGGACTTGGCGGCCGCGGTCTCGAGGATGCCCTTCAAGGCGTTCTGGTTGTACTGGTCGAGCTCGTTGAACGAACCCCAGCGCGACTTGTCTTCGGGCACGGGATTGGACTTCGCCCAGTTGCCCCAGGCATAATGGGCAAAGTCGGTGCCTGGCGCCACGCTGGTGTCCATGTTGGCCGGACTGAAGCGCGGCGCCACCGGTTTGGCCGCTTCGGCGGCGGGAATGGAAACGGCGCCGCACAAGGCGGCCAGGAAGAGAAAACAGCGGGGCGTTTGATTCATAAGGTGCCAAATAAGGACGTTTATGACACGAGAGGCAACCTCGCCGTGACGAACGGTTGGAGGTGGCGGGCGTAAGGTCACCCACCGACGCTGGTTGTCGCCGATGCGAGCGGAGGGCCGGGCCGAGGTCCGACCTCGCCCCCGAGGTCGACGCAAGCGCCGACCCTGCACCCGAAGCATGCGATTACCTCGGTCGCGCGACGGAGAACATTTCCGTCGTCCGCACGTAGTTATCGCCGCCCATGCGGCCGATGGTGTCGAGCTTGCGGGGGTCAATCTGGCCGTCGGCGTCGAGCACGCTTTCGGACACGTGCGCGCACAAGACCGTGCCGAACACGACATTGGACCCGGAAGGCCCGGAGCCAAAATCGAGGATGCGATCGAGTTTGCACTCAAAAGCCACCGGCGCCGCGGTCACGCGGGGCGGCCGCACCCGGAGCGATGGCGTGTTGGGAATGGCGAATTTCTCGAACTCGCTTTCGCCGTGGGGGAGCGGCGTGGCCGTGAGGTTCATCACCTCCGCCAGTGCGAAAGGCACGATGTTCACGACGAACTCCGGCACCTGCCCGACATTGATTACGCTGTCCTTTTTAACGCCGTGGCGATTCACCGCGCCACTGAACATGAGCGTGGGCGGCTTCGAGCAGACGGCCTGGAAGTAGGAAAAGGGCGCCAGGTTGGTCTGGCCCGCCGCGGAAATCGTGGACACCCACGCGATCGGACGGGGCGTCACCATGTTGATCATCCAGGTGTAGGCGTCGCGCGGCGACAGGGTCTCGAAGTCGAGGAGCATGGACAGGCAGGATGCCGGTTTGGCGGGAAAAGGCAAAACCTCCTCCGCGTCATCGTCCCGGAGGGCTGAGCTCCCGCGAGGCCTCAGGGTTTGGCAGGCGGCAATGGCGGGACAATCGAAACAGGCACATGGGCGAGTTGGGCTCCCCACTTTTCAACGCTGCTTCCCTGCACCTCGTTCAGCGCGTATTCGTAGCTCATCGGATTGAAGGCCATCACCGCGGCGTCGAATTCCGGAGTATTTCTGAATACCGCGATTGTCACCAGGATGTGACGGTCAACCCCCGGCCCCCGATGTTTTCCCTGAAGAAATTCCCGCGCCATTCGATCCACGAACGCATCATCTTTATGGATGTAAAACAGGGCGATCAAGGCGCGGTTAAAGTCGACGCTGTTTCCGCTCGGATTCGCAGCGACGTGTTCAACTATTTCCTCCAAGGCCTTCGTCGCTTTTGGTTCCACCGTAATGGCCAAAAAAATCAAAAGCCAGTGAGTGGGGTCCCGTAGAGCCGCGGTGTTTCTCCTCCAGCGGCTCCATGCGGGCAAATTGCCGCGCCGTGGAAATGACATAGTCCAAGTCGGCCGGCTGTCCCAAGGCCCGGTAAAGCGCCCAATGGCCGAGCACCTGCGCCTGGGGATAAGCATTCAAGAGCTTCTTATACTGCTCGATCGATTCGGGATCCTTCATGCCGAGATTTGCGGCCATCCACTCCGTATCGTAGCCCAATTCCCGGTTCGCCCGCTTCTGTCGCACCAAATCGTACATTTGGGGCACCTGCTGCATGACCGCGATCTCCATCAGGCTCCCGGTTTTGAAGCGCTCGTAAGCCAGATAAAGATCGTCGGGGTCGATCGGTTGGCGGAATCGATGCAATTTTTCCGCGGCTTCTTCGGCGAAGTCCACCGGCAGCTCTCCGGCCGCCGCGGCGCGCAAGGCGGCCTGCAACACCGGCACACCGGCATAGGAACCGAGTTCGAGCAACATCCAGGAGGCCGTCACCCTGACATCCCAATCCGGATTGTCCAAAAGCCGGGTGAGCACGACCACGGCCTCTTCGCGCTTGTAGTGTGGGTTGAGTAACTCCCCGAGCACCGGTTTCCATCGGGGGGGATCGCCCGTGGCCAGCATCGCGTCGAGCCCCCGCCGTTTTACCTCGTTCCAGGACCAGGTCCCCAGCTCCGTGACGCGCGGCAGCGCTTCCCGACTTTGAACGGCTGTACCTCCCGATGCCGCGACCTTTGTAGATGGGCTCTCGCTATGCCGAGCAGGGGCCGTTCTCGGCTGGGACCGACCAGTGCGGACCTTGAGCCAGGCAGCCGTGACGGCTACGAGAACCAAGCCGGCAACAAAAATGACGCGAGTTTTGGACGTCATTGTGTGTTGGGTACACTCCTCGTGGGTTCTTTGCTCGGCCCTCCAAGATTAGAACAACCGCTTCCCCTTCGCCTCCGGCAGATTCAATCCCAGTCGGCCTGCCAAAGTCGGGGCGATATCCTCCACGGCAACAGGTTCGGTATGCACCCCTGGCTTCACGCCGGCGCCGAACCAGACCTGCGGCACGTGCGTGTCGTATTCGTAAGGCGTCCCATGGCCCGTGCCGGCCTTGGCGGAAGTGAAGTTCGGTTTGGCCACCGTGATCACGTCCGGGCTCCGGTCGACGTTGAAGCTCCGCCGCACCGTCTCGCCGATGGCATCCAGTGGTTTCGGATCGGTCAGTTCTGTCCGCGTATAGACCGCCGCCACCCAGGGATACTGGAGGAGCACACGCTTCAATTCGGCCATGACCGGGCCGGGTGGCGCCTGCCTCGTTTGCAGCGCCGCCGGGTTCAGGTGGATTGCCCCGCCGTCGCGGGTGAACCAGCTCGCCTCATCCGGCAGGGGACCGAAGACCGAATCCAGCGCATGGGTGAGAGCCGCATCGATGCCGGCAACGGAGAAGCGGCTGGCGCTGCCGGGCCCGTGATCCGCCAACACGCGCTCCGGCAGCGGCGCGACGCCATGGTCGGCGGTCAAAATCACCAGGTACCTCCCGCTCCCGACCCTGACATCGAGAAACTTCAGGAAATCCGCCAGCGTCCGGTCGAGGCGCACGTAGGTGTCCATGATCTCGTGGCTGTCCGGACCAAAGGTATGGCCGGCGGCGTCGGGTTGCGAGAAACCCACGGCCAGGAGGTCCGGCACCTCGTCCTGGCC
This sequence comes from Lacunisphaera sp., assembly GCA_035549955.1. GTDB lineage: Bacteria > Verrucomicrobiota > Verrucomicrobiia > Opitutales > Opitutaceae > Lacunisphaera. Next base: position 104,536 of record DASZPS010000178.1, read on the forward strand.
GAGACGCTCGACCTCGACGACGCGCTGCGCCATGGCCGCCACCAGTTCGTTCGCCCAGGGAGTGCGGTCGAACGCGCCATAGAAGGAACCGTCCACCTTGTTGCTGGTGCCGGTGATCTGCTTGGGAAATGTCGTCCCCAAGCCGGCCACGCTGTCCTCGCCGGCCATGTCGTCGGGACCCTGCACCCGGTCGTAGACGGCTTTGTCCAGCAGCCGGTCCCAAGTCTGGCCGAATTTCTTCGCGCCATTGTAGGCCGCATTGAGCTCGTCCACCCATTTCGGGAGTTGCGCCCGGTAGTAGGTCGAAGTGACGAAAATCCCCTCCTCCGTCCAATAGGCGCAATCGGCCTTGCGTCCGGCCATGAGGATGGCCGAGCGGTCCTTGTCCGCCACCCCGAAGACTTTCGCCTTGGCGCCATAGCGCGCTTTGAGCTGGTCGCCAACGGTCGTGCCGAGGAAATTCCGCGGCGAACGCCCGGCCTTCGCCGCCCAGGTGGGACTGAGATAACGATCAGCGCGCGGCGGCAGGCCGACCAGCGGGGCGCTCGTGTCCTCGACGGCGTTGCCTTTGAGGAAGGTGGCCCGGTCCAGCCATTCGTTGCCGATGATGCCATGCACATTGGCGTTCACTCCACTCAGGATCGTGGCATGTCCCGGCGCCGTGATGGTGATGGCGTGCTGATAATGGCAGTTCTGGTACCAGGCGCCCTGGGTGACGAGCCGGTTGAAACCGCCGTCGCCGAAGTAAGGGCCGAAGCGCTCCAGGTAGTCTGCCCGCATCTGGTCGACGGAAATGGCGACGACCAGCCGGGGTTTCGTGTCCGCGGCCGCCAGCGAAGCGGCCAGCAAGGCTCCGAGGATCGGACGAAATAGCGCACGCATCCCGGTCAGGCTATATTGGCGGGGCCGGCCTGCAAGGGTTTGCTCGATGGCCGAACGCATACCGGTGCAGCGCGTCACCCCTCTTTATCCGGAGCCATGCAATCGAAGGTGGAGCGACCTGCTCCCCAGGGCGCTTCTTTCGCAGCGGACGTCCTCAGCGCGTTGGGGAGCAACGCGCTCCACCATTTGGTGCGAACGTTCCCGTTCTGAAAATGGCCTCAACTGCAAGAGTACGGCTCAGGGCCGATACGAACATGGGGCGCTCCACCTGGTGGTCGGGCCCCGACCGTTGCGGCGCCTACTCGGCCTTGAAGCCATTGCCGGTCGCCGCCCAGTAGATGCCGCCGTAGACGTGATGCATGAAATTCGGGTCGGAATAGGTGGCGCCGATGTGACCCAAGGCGGTGTAGAACGCGCGGCCGCCGTCGTAGGTGTGGTACCACGCGATCGGATGGAAATCGCCCATGCCCTTGCCCTGCTTCGTGCCCCAATTGGCGGCGGGCTTGTAGGTGGCCTCGTCCACTGCGAGGAGGAAATGCAGGTCGTCAGCCTTCGGCGCGCCGAATTCATACCACTCCTCGGTCGCGAGGAAGCGCTTGGCGAAGCGGTCCATGCCGGGGAAGTTGTAGTCGAGGACCTTCATCGTCGCCGTTTGCGGGGCCGGATGGATGTGGAAATTGTAGCCGACCATCTTGGCGAACCAGGGCCAGTCGTACTCGGTGTCGGCGCCGCCGCTATGGATGCCGACGAACCCGCCGCCGTTCCGGATGAAGCGCTCGAACGCGGCCTGCTGCTCGTCGTTCAGGACGTCGCCCGTCGTACAGAGGAAGACCACGGCCTTGTACTTCGCGAGCTCCTTGTCGTTCATCACGCGGTTCGCGTCCTCGGTCCAGAACACGTCGAAGTCGTGCAGCTTGCCGAGGTTCTGGATGGCGGTGACGCCGGCATTGATGGAATCGTGGTGCCAGCCGGCCGTCTTGGAAAAGAGCAGGACCTTGAACTGCTCGGCGTTGGCGGTGAGGGCGGCGGCCACGCTGGTCGCGCCCAGGAGGAGGAAACGCAGGGATTTCATGCGATGATGGGGGAGAAGGAATATCATGCGCGGGATCGCGCACAAAGCAAAGCCGTGAACGCAGGGCGGATCCCTGCGCGCCGCGAAGCGCCGGCCTGAACGAATCCGCAGGTAGGGGCGCAGCCTTGCTGCGACCATTCCGCGCAGAGCGCGGAATCCTGTCCGCTGGCACCGACAAAATGAATCTGAATCCCGACATGCCGGGATTGGGCGCAGCCTTTCGACCTGCTCAAGGCCCTGAGCGCAGTCGAACGGGCAAGACTGCGCCCCTACCGAAACGACTGCGCCTTGCTTCCGGATGATCTCGGTCGACTTTTCCGGCTACGGCCGCGCCGACGAAGCGTCCAGTTCCTGCGCCAGCGCCAGCAATTCATTGAGGAATCCCGGCCGGATTGCCTCGCGCTCCTTGTGCGGCCATTTCGCCGGCGCGTCGTTGTAAGCCTGCAAGTACGCCAGCCCGGCCTTCAGGCTGCCGCCCCCGGGGGCGGTGTAGTTCCAGAGGTCCACGCCGAGACCGCGGGCCTGTCGGGCCAGCTCCATCAAGGCGAACAGATTGAAATGGCTGTAGTGCAAGCCGTCTTCGCGGGCGATTTCCAGCGGCTGGCTGCCGTCCGCCTTGAACTGCCCGGCGATGAGCGTCTTCGCCTCCTCGCACAGCCGCCGGGCCTCATCGTCGCGTCCGAGAAAGCGCGCGATCGGCACGGCTTGGAACAGGAACCACGAGCCGTGGTTGTTCCTGGCCGCGTGTTCCTTCACCGCCGAATCGCCGGTGCCGAGCCAGCCATAAAATTCCGTGAACCACTGATGAATTGCCTTTTCGTCGTCGGCGCTGAGCGCGGGCGACCCGCGCAGCAGCGCGACGGCTTCCACCACGTCGGCAAAATGCCGGGTATCGAGCACACCCGTGGCATTGCCGCGGTTATGGTCATGCCCGAGGCGCACCTGCGCGTAGTCCAGGCCGGGTTTCATGCGGGTGGCCGGGGTCACGAACCAGGCGCGCAACCAATCCCCGGCGCGCCGGGCGCAATCCTCGCGGTGCAGCCGGGTCCAGCCCAGGGTCAGCGCGGTCACGTTGCCGACAATGAGGTCGACCTTGTGGCGGTCGCCCGCCGCCACCTGTTCAAGGTTGTGGTGGCCGTCCTTCGCGATGAAGGGCAGCCCGTTCGGCTTGGCGGGATCCGGCCAGTAATAGCGCGCATAGCTGACGTAGTCGTGGTTGTCGCCGGTGGGCGACGGCTGCTTCTTGTCGACGACCGTCACGATCGGCGCCGCCAAGGCCTTGGTCGCCGCCTGCTCCAGGGCGGCGGTGGGAATGCGCTCCGCCGTCTCGATCCAGCCGCGGGACTCGACTGCCGCCGCCAGCGACGGTAGCAACAGCATGCATACTCCCAACAGGGAGGCAAACGAGGTGGACCTGAGGCGCATGGGCAAACTTTTGATTGTCATCCTGAGCCCGGCGAAGGATCCATCAGGACATTCGTGAGTGTGTACCACGCCATGGATCTGCCGATGGAATCTTCGCTACGCTCAGAATGACAGGAGGCGGAAGGACCACCTAACTTGCGTAAGTGGCGTCCAGCCCGAGCCGGAAGTAGTCGCGGGCGTTGGCAAAGCAGATGTTCTTCACCATGCCGCCGACAAGGGCACGGTCGTTCGGAATCTCGCCGCGCTCCATCTCGGCGCCGAGCAGGTTGCACAGCGTGCGGCGGAAATACTCGTGCCGCGTGTAGCTGAGGAAGCTGCGGGAGTCCGTGAGCATGCCGACGAAGCGGCTGAGCAAGCCAAGGTTGGAGAGCGCGTTGAGCTGCCACTCCATCGCCTCCTTCTGGTCGAGGAACCACCAGCCGGAGCCGAACTGCATCTTGCCGGGAACGGAACCGTCCTGGAAGTTGCCGATCATCGTTGCGAAGGCGTAGTTGTCGGCGGGATTGAGGTTGTAGAGCACGGTGCGTGGCAGCTCGTCGGTCGAGTCGAGCGTGTCGAGGTAGCGCGACAGCGCGCGGGTCTGCGGGAAATCGCCGATGGAATCGAAGCCGGTGTCGGGTCCGAGCTTGGCGAGCAGGCGGGTATTGTTGTTGCGGAGCGCGCCCAGGTGCAGCTGCTTGGTCCAGCCGCGCTTGGCGTCCCACCGGCCGAACTCGAGCATCAGGTACGAAACGAATTTCGCGTGCTGGGCGGCGTTCGCGGCCTTGCCCTTGCGGGCGGCGGTGAAGATCGCCTTCGCCTCCGCGGGGGTGCACGGCTCGGCGTAACAGCTCTCCATGCCATGGTCGGACAGGCGCCCGCCGATCGCGTGGAACGCCGCGTGGCGTTTCTCAAGGGCGGCGAGGAAGTCGTCGAAGCTCTTCACCTTCGTTTTCGCGCTGCCAGCGAGCTTCTCGATCCAGGCGTTGAAGGCCTTGGGCGCATTGACGATGAGCGCCTTGTCGGGGCGGAAGGTGGGATAGACGCGGGTCTTGATGCCGGACTTGTTGATCTTTACGTGCTGGTCGAGCGGTTCCGCGGGATCATCGGTGGTGCAGATGACGGCCACCTTATTGGCGTCGAGGATGTCGTGCACCCGCATCTTCGCCAGCTTCGCGTTGGCCTCCTTCCAGATCTTTTCGGCCGAGAACTCGTTGATGATGTCGGTGATCCCGAAATAACGGGCGAGCTCCAGGTGCGACCAGTGGTAAAGCGGGTTGCGGAGCGTGTGCGGGACCGTGGCGCACCAGGCGTCGAATTTCTCGCGCGGGCTGGCGCTGCCGGTGCAGAACTTCTCGTCGGCGCCGTTGGAGCGCATCGCGCGCCATTTGTAGTGGTCGCCGCCAAGCCAGATTTCGGAGAGATCGGCGAACTGGTGATTATCGAGAATCAACTGCTGCGGCAGGTGGCAGTGGTAGTCGTAGATCGGCTCGCCCTCGGCGAAGTTGTGGTAGAGATCGCGGGCGGCGTCCGTGTGCAGGAGGAAGTCGTCGTGGATGAAGGGGCGCATGGCGGTACGGAGGTTAGTTCAGGGGGTGAGGGAAAGGCGATCCTTGAGCTGCTGCTCATAGAGGCTGCGCGGGGCGACGGGCGCGCCCTCGCTTTCCCACCACCCGGCGGCCCGGTTCGGGAAGGCGTCCTTGCCGCGCCGGCCTACGAAGCCGATGGCAAAGTTCTGGGCGGTGGGTGGCTGCTGGCAGATCAGCGTGCCGCGGCAGTTCCAGGCCACGTAGTTGGCCCCGGACCAACCGTGGCCCGAGCCCATCCATTGCCGGTCCTGGAAGGCGATGTCGGATTCGACATTGTCGAAGAGGCCCGCCACCGACCAGCGTTCGTGCGGTTCGCTGGTGGCGTGGTTGTGCTCGGCCCGGCAGTCGAGAAACACATTCGGGCCGGCCACGCGCGAACCGAACACGAAGGCATGCCGGGCCTCGTCCGCAAAACAGCGCCGCACCAGCACGAGCTGGGCGCCCTGGATGTTGTACGCGTAGCGGCGGCCGCCGGTGATGAGCGAGACCGGCGCGCGGGCCGCGCAATCCTCGACCGTGACCCACTTGGCCGCGGCCCGCAGGACCGCGATGCCCTGCGCAAACTTCTCGGCGGCGAGCTGGCGGGCCCAGGCGTGCTTCACGGCGCCGAACTCGACCAGCCAGGTCGCATGTTCCTCGTCCACTTCGGTCATGACCTGGTCCTGCACCTGGATCTTCGTCCGATCGTAGCGGGACACGGCCCGCAACGACTCGATCCCGCACCGCTCGATGCGGTCGGGGTCGTCGTAGCGCTGCACCGCGCCGCCGCCCCACCGCCGGTCGAGCGCACAACCGAGGGGTGCGTCCAGGGTCAGCCGGTGGCCCGCGATGGCCGTGATCACCCGGTCGAACTTCAGGTCGAACGGCGGCCACTGTTTCGTCGAAGTGGGGTCGGTCGGCCGCGGCGTGATGCGATCCATGCCGGTCTCGCTGATCCAGGCCGCGTTGCCGCGCCGGATGACCAACACGGCCTGTCCGACGGCGAATTCCCCGGGATTCTCCACCGCCAGGCTGGTCGCGCCGACGGGCACATAGGCATCGGTGACTTCCACCGGATTTCCGCGGGCTTTGGGGCCCTCCTTGCCGCCCACGCGGAACAGGGGCTCGGGTTTCGCGAAGGTGGCCACGAGCAACGTGCCGTTTTCGCCGTCCCCTTCCCCGCGCACGACGACGCCGCTCGCCACGAGCTGCAGGGTGGCCCCGCAACGATACGTGCCGCGCTTGAGCAGCACGGCACCCCGGAGGCCGTCGGCGTCCGCCGGCCGGGCGGCGACCTCGTCGATCGCCCGCTGGATGCGCGGCGCATCATCCTCCCCATCCGCCTGCGGATCGAGGGCTACCCGCACGGGAACCTCGGGCAGCGGGACCCCGCCGCCGCCGTAACCGCAATGGGAAAAGTCCGGCAACCGGTCGCCCTGTTCCGTGTAGGCCGTGTAGTGCAGCCGGCCGTCGGGACCGAGCGCCGCCAGCTTGGATTGCGGTGCACCCGCCAAGGCCTGGACATTCAACAGCACGTTCAGGCTCACCAGAGCTGGGACCAGCAGTCGCAAAAGGCTGCCGGGCGGGATGGCCTGATCCCGCCCGCACCGGGCATATGGCGGGATCAGCGATCCCGCCCTACAGCGAGAAGTCATGCAGCAAGTTATCGGGAAATGTCGCCGAGCATGGCGTCGAGGGTCGTGTAGGAGGCCAGCAGCTTGCTGGTGGCGGCGCAGCGTTCCTTCGAGGCCAGGCCGGTGTTCTCGGCGAGGAAGATCAGGTAGGCGGCGATGCGCTTCGAGAAGAGCAGCCGCGCCTCGGGGCTGACGGCGTAGAAACGGGCGCGCTGCGCATAGCCCGCCGGCGTATGGTCGCCGAGGGCGGATTTCTCCGGCTTGCCGCCGGCGGCGAGCACGTAGAGGAAGTTGTACTCGAAAAAGATCATGTGATCGGCGGAAGGCGGCAGCGCCTCGAGGGCGGCGCGGCAGGTGGCGGGCGAGGCGAAGACGTCTGGAGGCGGGGTGCCCCCACCCCGCTGCTCCCCGCGGGACGAGGGCGTCCCGCCTCCATTGGCCAGCGACGTGTTGACGAAGATGCGGGCCATCTTTTGTTCGGTGGCATCGGGGCTGAATGCGCCGGCCACGGACATGTCGACCGTGAACTTGTACCAATCGCGCCAGAGGGCGGCATCGGCGGCGTTCTTCGACTGCGAGAGCGCGACGCCCATTTCGTAGGTGTAGCGGCCGCTCGTCTTGATCTCGAGGCGGCTGCCGGTCACCTGGCCCATCACCTGGTAGTTTTCGGCGGATTTGCCCGAACCGGAATGGAAGCCGATGGCGACGCCGAACTGCTGGCAGACGGCCCACTGCGCCTCGATGAGCTTCTTCAGCGCGGCATTGTCGGGATACGGCGTGTTCTTCTGGAAGCCGAAAGCGGGCGCGACGAAGTTGACCGGCATGCCGAGGACCTCGCAAAGCGCGAGCATGATGGCGGTGGTCTCGGGCGTCGTCAGGCCCGGCAACTCGTCGATGGAGAGTTCGCGCAGGTACTTGCGGCCGACCTCGGTGGTGAACGCGGCCTTGCGCGCCGCGGCGTATTTGTCGTCCCGCCGCTTCATCTTCTGCATCGGCGTCCAGACCGTCGCGAGCAGCGAGTTGAAGGCGGCATCGTCGAGCTTCAGACCGGCGGCAGCCACGCGGGCGCGGGTTTTCTGGACCACATCCGCGGGGACGTCGGACACCTTCGCCGGCTGGTTGAGTGCCAATTCGGGCGACAGGTCGAAGGTGATGTAGCTGGCGAGCAGGCAGCCCTTGACGAGGGCGTCCTCGCGGACGTCGAACTTGCCGCCGATGGGCTGGTGGTCGGCGTTGAACGACCAGGCGATCTTCCGGTGGTGGAAGCCGGTCTTGAGCTTGGAGAGCACGCAGCCATGGCTCATGCCCTCGACGCTCTGGCCCTGGTGGCCCTCGGGGACATTGGTGCCGATGAAGGGGAATGGCACGGAGTCGAGCCGGTTGCCGAGCATGGCGTCGACGTCGTAGACCAGTTCGCGCGGAATCGAATTTTGGTTGGCGGTGAGCCCGATCTCGAGGGCGCTCATCGCCCATTCGACGGCCGGCCAGTGGAGCGTGGTGAAGCGCGCGCCAACGCCCAGCGTGCTCTGGCCGAGCTTCTGGGTGGCCGTGGGGAAAATCGTGGCGGCCGCATCGTCCTCCTGGATGAGGTTCTTCAGCTTAAGCAGGTTCGTCCAGGTGGCCGGGAAAACCACCCGCTTGCCGCCCCCTTCGGCGGCCACGCCCCCGGCGAGGATATCGGCCGGCACGTTGGTGCCCGTCAAACGCCACCCGCAGTCGCCGGTGACCGTGTCTTCGAAGAGGGTCCATTCCCCCTGCTTGGTGTTGAAGCAGCTCTTGTGATACCAATGGACACCCTCGTCACCCGAGAAGGCTTTTTGCGAAAGCGCCGGCCAGTCGAGGCAGAAGTCGGGCGAGACGCACGGGTTCGTGGCGATCCGCAGGTTGTTTTTCAGGAGGAATTCGTTGATGGCGGACATGGGAATTGGGGACGGGGGATGCTTGCCTCACGCAAAGGGCGCAAAGGCCGCCAAGGTCAGACGGTTTCTTCCTTGGCAAACTTTGCGACCGTTGCGCGAGGCCATAAAAACAGAGGGCCGGTTAAATGGTCATGGCGTGGTAACCGCCGTCGACGATGAGTTCTTCGCCGGTGATGAAGGAACCCGCGGCGTCGGAGGCCAGCAGGAGCGTGGCGCCGATGAGCTCGCGCGCCTCGCCGAAGCGTTTCATGGGGGTGTGGCCCATGATGGCGGCCACGCGATCGGGCGAGAGGATCTTCTTGTTCTGCTCGGCCGGGAAGAAACCGGGGACCAGGACGTTGACCCGCACGCGCGCCGTGGCCCATTCGCGGGCGAGGTTGAGCGAGAGGTTGTGCACCGCGCCTTTGGACGCCGAGTAAGTGATGACGCGCGACAGTGGCACGATGCCCGACATCGACCCGAGGTTGATGATCGAGCCGCCCTGGCCGCGATCCACGAGGTACTTGCCGAAAACCTGGCAGCCGAGGAAGACACCCTTGACGTTGACGCGCAGGATGCGATCGAACTCCTCCTCGGAAATGTCGAAGAACGGCGTGGCGGAGTTGATGCCCGCCCCGTTGACCAGGATGTCCGCGCGGCCGCTGCGTTTGAGCACGGCGGCGAGGAGTCCCTCGACCTCCGCCTTGCTGGTCGCCTCGGCGGAGTGGAACCAGGCCTTGCCGCCCGCCGCGGCGATCTTGTCGAGCCGGGCCTTGGCCTTGTCGGCGTTGCGGCCGACGATGACCACCTCGGCCCCCGCGCCCGCGAGGCCCTCAGCCATCGCGCCGCACAGTTCGCCGGTGCCGCCAATTACCACGGCCACCTTGCCGGTCAGGCCGAAGGTGGCATTGAGATATTCACTTGGATTCATGCAGGTTAAAATGAAGAGGTAGCTTGGTTACGGCTTCGCGGCAGGGCGAGCCTGCTGCGGCGCGCGAACGCAGATCCGGGGTGGGACGGAGTGTTCGCTAATGAACTAATAATTCACTAATGGTTTTTGGGTGGCAAGCTCGCGTTTCAGAATACCAACCGGCTCGAGAGGGTGACTTCGCGACCGGCCCCCACCCGCGCATTGCTGGCCAACAGGTCACGCTCCAAGGCATTGCGCAAGGCCCCCTCGACCAGCAGCAGCCGCTTTGCCCAGCTCCACTGGTGGCCCGCGCTGAGTTGGAGGAGACCGTAGCCCGGGTAGTACCGGAAATCCCGCCGCGTGTCCTCGTAGTTCGCGACGTAGCCATCGAAATATTGCCAGCCGATTCCCCACGTATATCCGGTCGTGCCGCCGGCCGGACGGCGCCGCAGGTTGGTGCCCAAGGTGAAGGCGGGCAGGCGCGGGATCGGGCGGCCGATTTCCTGCGGCAAATCCGGCGACGCGGTCGTGATCGCGCGGGTGTACACGCCTTTGAGCATGAGCGACAGGGTCTTGGTCGCAGTCCATTTGACCTCCATGCGGCCGCCGCTGAAACGCTCCTCGCCCGCCGCGACCAGTTGCGGCTGGGTAAGATTGGCGTCGGCCACCGGGTCGTTGTAGAGCGGATTGCGACGCGCGATGTGCCGGTTGTAGAGGAGGAAACCGGACACCGCGTAATCCAGTTGCCCTTTCCGGGCCCGACCCCGCAGGCCGGCTTCATAGCCGAGCGTCGTTTCGTTGTCCTGGATCCGCCCGGTGCGCGCATCGACCGGCGTGGAGGGGTCAAACGCCGTGCTGACGTTGGCAAAGGCCAGTAGCCGGTTGCGCAGCACCTGGTAATTCAGCCCGGTATGGTAGCTCAGTTGGGCCGTGCGATCGCGAGTCGACGGGAGGAGGGCGCCGGGCTTGCGATCCTCCACCGCGAGGTCGACCTCGTCATAGCGAAAGCCGCCGGTCATGACCACCTGTCCGCGCCGCCACGCGAGCCGGTCACTGGCCTCGATGGAGACATAGCGGGCCCGTTCCTCGCGATCGGTGTTGATGCGACTGTAGGTTGTCTCGTCAAAATCCGGCCGGTAGTAATTGGGCGCGTCCGGATCGAACTGCCGGACATCCGCCGGCAGTGCGTTGCGTTCCGCTGTGGTCAGGGAACGCTCCTCGCGCGTGTAGCGACCCCACGTGCTGCTGGCCGAGCCCATCAGTTTCTGCTCGGCGCCGAGCGCGCGAAAACGGAGGGTCGCCTCCAGCTGCGCGGCCAGCGCTTCCTGCGGCTGGGCCAAGTGGCGCGGCTCGCGCGTGCCTTCGAACAGGCCGGTCGCGAGGTTCAGGACCGAGTTGGTGAAACGGTCCTGCTCCACCGTGCGCCACCACCCTTCGAGGCTGGCGCGAACGGCGAGGCTTTTCGACGGCTGGCCGTCAAACTGCAACGCGGCCGCCGCGCTGCGCCGGCTCACGCCGGCGCCGGGGCCGTTGGCATTGAACAAGGCCAGCGGCAGGTAGGGGCCGGCGATGCGGTGGGCGGAATCGACGCGATATTCCGGAATGCCTGGCGACGCCCGCCCCTGGATCTCGCGAAAATCCAGGGAAAGAAGGGTGCTGGCGACCCGGCTGTGGCGCCACGTCATGGCGGCGTACGCCGAGCGCGTGTGCTCCACCGCAAAATCCTCCGGACCGCCCCGCCGCTGCGCCTCGAGGGCAATGCGCTGCCAGGATTTCTTCTTCACCACCGGGCTGGTGTATTCAACGGCGACGCGCTGGCGATCGAGGTTCGAAAACGAGCTCGCCAGGTTTATCTGTTGCTTGCTGCGCGGCCGGCTGGTCATGAAGTTCTGGATGCCTCCGGGCGCCGCGCGCCCCAGGACCGACACCAGTGGACCCTGGATCACGATGGTCTGGCTGGTGTTCAGCGTCTCGGGAATGCCGATCTGGATGAAGCTGTTGCGTAGCGTCGGGGTCGGAAACCCGCGCAGGTTCAACCGGTCCTCGCCCGCGATGCGGTCCGCCGGCGAAGTCTCCGCGACCGCCGCAAGTTCCGTGTTCAGCTCCATCTCGTCGCCGGCGACCACGTAGTCGGACACGCTGATGAGGTCGTTAGCGAACGGCTCGTCCCGCATCTGTTCTTCCGCCGATCCCATGCCCGTTTCGTCAAATTCGTCCTCGATCTTGTCGGCCTCGACCTTGAAGGCTTCCAGCTTGAGCGGGCCCTCCGGTCCGGCGGCGGAGGCGGCGGTCTGCCCGTGCACCGCGCAAGCCAGCAGCGCCAGGGCGGCGCCGAGGAGGAGGGGACGAGGCAGAGGGAGCTTCACGCCTCCACTCAGCCGGTCCCGGGGGCGATTTTCAATCCTCAGCCGGGCAAATTTTCCGACGTGTAACCGGTGAGGCGCGAGCGGCGTCATCGCGCAGCTTCATGCCGGGTGGAGCCCTGCTCCCCAGTGCGTTGGTCCCGCAGCGAGAAACAAGCGCGTTGAGGGGCAATGCGCTCCCCCTGTCACCGGGCGGGAGTCGCCGCCGCCTGCAAATGCCGGTCGAGCCACGCGAGGTATTGCGCGGCATAGTCCGGCGAGAACTTGGCCCACTCCGACAGGCGATGCGGCGCACCTGGCAGGACCTGCAGGTCGCACTCGACGCCGTTTTCGCGCAATTTCGCCTGGAAGTCGCGGGATTGTTCGATCGGCACCGTTTTGTCCGCATCACCGTGCACGAGCAGAAATGGCGGCAGCCCAGGGCGCACGTGGTTGATGGGCGAGATGGCCCGCAACAGGCCAAGCGATTCGGGGGTGACCTGCTGGGGACGGTTCAGGAGGTTCTGCAGGCCCAAGCTGACGCCGCCGCGGCGCGGCAGTTCCTGTTCGTGGTTGGTCACCGGCGCGAAACCGACGACGGCCTGCACGCGCACGCTGTCGTCCGGAACCGTCGCCGCGAGGCAAACGAGGTGCCCGCCCGCCGAGTGGCCGAAAAGCGCGATGCGGTTCGGATCACCGCTGAACTCCGCCGCGTGGGCTTTGGCCCACCGGATGGCAGTGAGCACATCGTCGAGGCAGGCAGGCCAGCGGTGCTTCGGCGCCAGCCGGTAATTGATGGAAAACCACGTGTACTTGGCCGCCGTAAGCTGCTCGAACCACACGCCGATGCCCGCCCCGCCCTCGGCCGAGGCCTTGTCCCCGCTGCCCCAGCCGCCGCCGTGAACGAGGATGGCGACCGGAAACGGCCCCTTCCCGTCCGGCACGCTGGCATCGAGCAGCAATTTCTCCCCGCCGGCCTGGCCGTACTCGATGTCCCGGCGGACCTCCGCCGCCAGGGGCACGAGGCAGAGCAGGAAAAGGGCGAAGCGCATGGAGGGTTCCGGCGGAGCGGCGATTCGACTACGGCGTCGATGCCGGGACAACCGGTTCGGACCGCAAAACGGGCGCCAGCGCCGGCACGTCCTGGCGCAATTCGTCGACGACCAGGCGGGCGAAGACCACCCTGCCCTCCCCTTGCAAGTGCGTCGTGTCATTCTTCCCGGACTGGTCGGGAAAATTGAACTCCGCCGTGCGCTCCGGCCCGATCGCCTCGCAATAGGCGATGCTGCTCGCATGCAGGTCGATGACGGGCACGCCTTTCGCCGCGCCCAATTTTTTCGCGGCGTCCGCCCACGGCGTGAGCGTCGACTCGATGTGCTTCGGATCGGCCTTGGAAAAGATCCGCCGCGTCAGGGAGGTCACGAGGATCGGCTGGCCGCCCTGGGTGCGCACTTCATCGATGTACCGGGCCAGATTCTCGGTGTAGGTGGTCGCCGGATCGGTCTCGCGCTCCGGGCCTTTGCCCGGCTGGTCGTTGTGGCCGAACTGGATCAGGTAGTAATCGCCCTTCGCGGCCAGCGCTTTGGCCCAGTGGCCCTCCGCGCGGAAGCTTTTCGAGCTGCGGCCGTTTTGCCCGGTGTTGGTGATGGCAACGTCACCGGTCACAAACTGCCGGAAACCAAAGCCCCAGCCGCCACCGTCGTTCACGGTGGAATCCCCGACGAGGACGATGTGGATCTTCCGGCCGGCGATGGGATTCCAGCCGTCGGTGCCCCCGAGCACCGCCCCAGGGGTAAACGCGGCGGCCTGCGTCGCGTTGAGCGGCTTGGCCCATTTCACGCGGGCGGCGTCATTGGCGCCGGGACCGGTGCTGCCGAACTCGGCATAAAACGTCGTCTGCTCGGCGTCGGGCTTGCCCCAGTTGTTCCAACCCTCGGGACGGACATTGGCGGACATCTCGGTCCGGATGAACACGGTGCGGGCGTAGTTGCGCCAGGGCCGGCCGAGGAAGGTCTTCACGCCCTCGGCCCCGGTGATTTTGCAGTCGGCAAAGACGTAGCCATAGGGGGTGCCGTCGGGCGTGGACGCCGCGGTGAGAAAGCCGTCGCGCAGGGCGTGGATGTGACAGTGCTCGAAAAACACCGTCGCGCCGCCAAAGATGAAATCGACATGGCCCTCGATGTAGCAGTCGTCGAAATACTGCCGGCCGCGCGTGGTCAGGATGGTGTCCTGCCAGCCCAGGAAACGACAGCGGCGGAAGATTACCTGGTCGCCGTCGACCATCAACGCGAGGGCCTGGCCGACGGGGCCCGCGGTGTTTGCGATGGTGAGGTTGTCCCAAATCATGCCGTCGCCCTGGATCCACAGGGTCGGCGTGCGGTAGGTGCCGATGATCTTGTCATCCGGCCCCTTCAGGTTGGCGTTGAGATCGAAGGCGATGACGGTCTTGGCCGCGTCCTCCCCCATGACCAGCATGTTGCCGCGCTCCCGCTGCACATGGATGCGTTCGCGGTAGGTCCCGGGCTTGACGAGGATGACCCAGCGCGGGTCGTTCCGGCCGGTGCGCATTGGCGCCGCGCTGATGGCCGCCTGGACTGACGTGTACTGGCCGCTGCCGTCCGCGGCGACGATGACGTCGGGCTTCGGGACGGCGGCCCAGAGGGTCGCCTGCAGGCAGACCCCGACCAGCAGCGCGACGACGCCACTGTAGCGGCGGTCGGTGACCGCCGGCACGGCTGAACGGCGGTCGCAGGCCGCCACCGCAGTTAGGGATTTCATGGCAATTTGTTTTTCACCCGCCACAGCGGGTAGTCCTTGGCCAGCAGGTCGGCCGGCCAGTTGGCGAGATAAACGTAACCCGCACGGCGCTCCTGCTCGATCTCATTGAAATCGTAGCGGATGACCTTGTCGCGGCCGATGAAGATGGGCTTGTTCGTGCCGAGTTCGTAGAACCGCGCCCACAGTGGCAGGGCGGCGGGATCCGGCACGGCGCGGCGATCACGCTTTCCGTCGGCCCCGGTGAAATTCTCCACCCGGAGGCCGCGGATCTGCACCGCTTGGAACCAGGCCACGGCGCCTTCGACGGCGGCGACGATCTCCGGGGTCGGTTTTTCCACATTCATCAGAAAACGCACGAGGCCGACACTTTCGGCGCCGGAAAGCGAAACCGGCTCGAAATTGCGCGCCGGCGCGGGCGCCAGGGTCTTTTCGTCGTGCTGGGCGCACCAGGCCGTGAGCTTGCCATCCTGCTTCACTTGGGTGCGGAGCACGCAATCGATCGCCTTGGCGACGGCTGCGGCGGCTTTGGCCCGCCGCGCGTCGTCCACGAAACCGCAGGGCTCCCGTCCGGCCGCCGCGGTGTTCAGCAATGCCACCACGTTCAACAGGGCGTTGTCGTTGTAAGTGATGTGGGTGTAGTAGCCCGGGCGGAGCGGATAGTATTGGGGCCAGCCGCCGTTGTCGTACTGGGCCGCCAGCAGGTAATCAAATCCGCGGTCGAAGGCCGCGCGCAGTTCCGCGTCGCCGCGGACGGTGAGCACCCGCGCCAGGAAAAACAGCTGCGTCGTCGTCGCGCCATTGTCGATCGTCGGCGCCCGGTGGTCGAACTCGGTGTTGGCGAGGAACTCGGCCGAGGGCGGCTTTGTCATGTCCGTGTTCTTGGGCCAGCCGCCCTCCTTCGTCTGGTATTGGACGACGCTGGCCGCGATCACGCGCGCCTCATCGCCGGCATACCAGGCCGCCGGCTGGCGGTTGATGTCGTTCCAGCGCACCGCGGCGGGCATCGGTGACGCCAGGACGGCGCACAGCAACAGGGCGAGGAGGAGAGGAACTCGTTTGGTCATGTCAGAGGGGGGATTTCCGCGGGAGACTGGCATAGGCCAGGGCGAGGCCAATCAGGCCGATGCCGGCGGCCGCCGTCGCGCCCTGCGCGGCGCCGGACAGTTTCGCCGCGGCGACGCAGGCCGCCCAATTCTTGGCGATCAGCCCGCCACCGACCGCGCCCAGTGCGGCGAGCGCGCCACCGGTGGCCAGCAGCGGCACGCTCACGCGGGAAACATCCAGCGGAACATCGACGTTGGCCGGCTTGAAATCCGCCCGCAGCCAGAGCCAGTAGACCAGCAGGCTGAGCGGATGCATCAGGCCGGCCCAGAGGAAGATGAGACGCTGGTTGCCCGTCCATTGGATGGTCATCGCGGCCAGCAGCGTGAGGAACATGCCGCCGATGCCCCCAGTGGTCGCCCCGAGTCCCACCACCGAACCCGACACTTTCGCCGGGAAGAGGTCGGTCGCCGAGGTGAACACGTTGGCCGACCAGGCCTGGTGGCAGGCTGTGGCCAGGCTGATCAGGGCCACGCACAGCGCGAAGCTCGTGGTGCCGTAAGCGACAATGGAAAGCGGCATCAGCACAGCCGGGAGCAGCATCGCACCATAGCGGGCCGCCCCGACGCGCCAGCCGCGCCCGATGAGGAAACCGGAGAACCAGCCGCCGACGATCGAGCCCACGCTCGCCCCGGTGTAGATCAGGGCGATGAGCAGCGCGCTCTTCATCGGGTCGCGACCGCGTTCCTTGGAGAGATAGGACGGAAGCCAGTAAAGATAGAACCACCAGACCGGGTCGGTGAGAAACTTGGCGATGAGGAAGGGCCAGATCTGCCGGTAGCGCAGCAGGGTGGTCCAGGGCAGCCGGACGCTTTCCTGCGCAGCGGGCTGGCCGGCGCGGATGTAGTCCAGTTCGCGCGGCGAGACCCGCGAGCTGTTTTCCGGCCGGTCGAAGCCCCATTTCCAGAAGATCAGCCAGACGAACCCGATGAGGCCGATCGAGATGAACGCCCATTGCCAGCCAAAGCTCTCCGCCAGCCAGACCGTGCCAAACGAGATCATCACGCCCACGTTGGTGCCGGAGTTGAACAGGCCGGTGGCCAGCGCGCGCTCCTTCTGCGGGAACCACATGGCAATCGCCTTGATCGAGGCCGGAAAATTGGCCGCTTCGGCCACGCCCAGGAGGAAGCGCACGATCGCGAACCCCACCACCGTGTGCACGAGGCCGAGGGCGACGGACATGCTGGACCACATGATCAGGGCCGCAGCGAGGCTGGCCTTGACCCCCAGCCGGTCGATGACGCGCCCAAGGACGGTGGGGAAAGCCGCGTAGGCCGCGGTGAAGGCAAACTGGATCCAGCCGTAGTCGGCCTCGTTCCAGTTCAGCTCCTTCTCGAGGATCGTCTTGAGCACCCCCAGCGAGTTGCGGTCGACGTAGTTGATCGTCGTGGCCGCAAACAGGAGGGCGCAAATCACCCAGCGGTAGCGGGAAAGGGCGCCACCGCCTGCGGACGGAGGCGGAGTGGCGGTGGCAGATGCGGCGGGATGACTCATCGAAAAGGAACGAAGTTGGCGGGATGCAATTCTGCCCGGCGCCGCGGTCGGTCCCGGCGCCGGCACCCGGCCCTAGGCTCAGCCTTCGGCCAGCTGGATCTGCTTAAACTTCGGTACGAGCAGGTGCATGATGATCCAGGCCACCAGGTAGGCGGATCCGCACGCGACGAACAGGATCGCATAACCCGCCTCGACATGGCCCTTCGCGGTGTAGTGGGCCAGCAGGACGCCCGCGGAACGGGCGATCAGGATGCCGCCCAGCGCGCCGGCCATGCCGCCAATGCCGGTGACCGAGGCCACGGCGCGTTTCGGGAACATGTCGGAGACGGTGGTGAAGATGTTGGCCGACCACGCCTGATGGGCGGAGCAGGCGATCGCGATGCAGCCGACCGCGAACCAGGTGTTGATGGCGCCAAGCTTCGAGGCCAGCAGCACCGCGAGCGGCATGAGGGCAAAAATGAACATCGAAGTCTTGCGCGCCTTGTTGGCGTCCATGCCGCCCGTCATGAGCCGCTTGGGCAGCCAGCCGCCAAAGATCGAGCCGCCGGTCGCAATCGTGTAGATGAGGGCCACGGCCACGGTCCAGCTGATCACCCCCGGGATGGTGGCGCGGTCGCCCGTGAACCCGGGATTCGCGGCGAGGTAGGCGTCGACCTTGCGGGCGTTTTCGCCGGCGAGGTAGGACGGCAGCCAGAACAGGAAGAACCACCAGATGCCGTCGGTCATGAACTTGCCGACGACAAAGGCCCAGGTCTGGCGGAACGCGAGCAGGCTGAACCACGAAACCTTGGCGCCGGTGTTGGCGGCCTTTTCGTCCGGATCGCTGTGGATGTGGTCGTATTCCGCCTGTGTGAGCTGGCCGGACTTGAGTTTCTCGTCCGGCGAGCCGTACCCGCGATACCAGAAGACCAGCCAGAGCAGGCCCACGGCGCCAGTGAGAATGAAGGCCCATTCCCAGCCCCACGCCGCCGCGATCTGGGGGACGCAAAGCGGGGCGACGATGGCGCCGACATTGGCGCCGGAATTGTAGAGGCCGGTCGCAAAGGCGCGCTCACGCTTGGGAAACCATTCGGCGATGGTCTTGTTGGCCGCGGGGAAGTTGCCCGACTCCGAGAGGCCCAGCATGGCCCGCCAGAAGCCGAAGCTCCAGGTGTGGTGGCCGAAGGCATGGCCGATGGCGGCGACGCTCCAGCCGATCAGCGAATAGGCATAGCCCGTTTTCGTGCCGAGCCAGTCGATGAGCCGGCCGGCAAGCACCATGCCAATGGCGTAGGCGAGCGTGAAGCAGATGACGACGGTCGAATAGTTGATTTCCTGCTGCGCGGGATCCGTGCCGAACACCCCTTTCGCCCGCAGGATCGGATTGAGGAGGCCCAGGACGTTGCGATCGAGGTAGTTGATGGTTGTCGCGAAGAAAACCAGGGCGCAGATCGTCCAGCGGTATTTTCCAACCTGTTCGTTCAGTTCGGTGAGCTTGCTCATGGGGTGGTGGGGCGGGGCACGGGCGCGAAGGGCTTACTTGGTCGCCGGGACGCTGTTCAGGCTCCGGGTCGTCTTCGCGGGGTTGATGGTGACGCGGTTCAGGCTGATGGAACCGGCATGCGTGACAACCTCCGTCTCCGTCACATTGTCGAAGGTGGAGTTGCTGATCCGGATGTTCTCGATCACCGCACCCTCGAAACCGCGGATGTACATCACGCGCGGGCTGGCGGAACTGGTGATGTTGTCCAGCTGGATGTTGCGGACGACCGGCTTGAAGGCGCCTTTCGCGCCCTCCTCGTAGAGCAGGTCGATCGTGAGCACGGCCTCGCCCACCCGGCCGATCTTCACGTTGCGCGCGAAGAAGTTCTCCAGGATCCCGCCGCGCACGGCGTTGTCCTTGAACCGAAACGCGCGGTCCAGCTCCGGGCTGTCCATCTCGCAATCCTCGGCGAAAATATTGCGGATGCCGCCCGTGCACTCACTGCCCAGCACCACCCCGCCGTGCCCGTCCTTCATCACGCAACGCCGGATGACCATGTTCTCGGTCGGCATGTTGACGCGGCGGCCGTCGCCATTGCGGCCGGACTTGATCGCGATGCAGTCGTCCCCGGTGTCGAAGACCGTGTCCTCGACCAGGACGTCGCGGCAGGACTCGGGGTCGCAGCCGTCGTTGTTCGGGCCGTGGCTGTTGATCTTCACCCCGCGGACCGTGATGTTCTGGGAGAGCACCGGATGCAGCTCCCACATCGGTGACCGGATGATGGTCACGCCCTCGATGAGGATGTTCCTGCACTTGTACGGCTGGATGAAATTCGGGCGCAGGAAGCTGCCCTCGCCAAAGACGCGCTCGGCGACCGGCACGTTTTTCTCCCCCATTTCGATCAGCTTGTTGCGGGCCGCGCGCTGCGGTGACGCCGGGTCGGACGGGCCGGGCGCGCGACGGTTCCAACCCCACCAGTTCGCCCAGTCGGCCCCGCCGTCGAGCGTGCCTTTGCCCGTGACCGCGATGTTTTCCTGTTCATACGCATAGATGAACGCGGAGTAGTTCATGCACTCCACGCCTTCCCAGCGGGTGTAGACGATCGGATAGCGCGCAGGCTCAAAAAGCCAGCGGAGCGTCGCGCCCTCGGCAACGTGCAGATTGACATTGCTCTTGAGGGTGATGGCCACCGTCAGCCACTCGCCCGGCGGAATCACCACGCGGCCGCCCCCCGCCTGGTGGCAGGCCTCGATCGCCGCCGCGATGGCGGCGGAGGCGTCAGTTCCGGCCTTCGCGCCGAAGTCCGTGATGGGAAAGTCGCGGTTGGAAAATTCCGGCGCCTTGATCCGGGCCAGGATCCCGGGCAGCGAGTCCCAGCCGGTGACGCGCACGGGCACCTCGCGGGCGGTGCTGGAGAGCAGCTTCTCCACCTCGATGCCGGCCATGATGAACGGGCCGGTGCCCTTCGGGTCGTTGTCGACGATCGGTTCGCTGACGTAGTATTTCACCGAGCCGTCACGCGGGGTCTTGCCGTCGGCCATCATGTAGCCCAGGCCGGCGCCCTGGCAGATCTGCGTCAACCGGACCGAGCCATCGGGATTCGTCTTGATCAGCGTATTGATGATCCCTGCGTAGCCCTTCTGGATCGCCGGCAGGTATTTTTCGCGCGGGAGGTAACCCTTGTTCACGCCCTTCGCGAGGGCATAGACGAACATGGCCGAGCCGGAACCTTCGAGGTAGTTGCCCTGCTGGTCGCCGATCGCCGTGAGCTGCCACCAGACGCCCGTCTTGGGATCCTGCCACTTCACCACCCCGTCCGCGAGGCGCTTGAGAATGTTCACGATCTCGTCGATCTCGGGCTGGTTGACGGGCATGTAGTCGAGCGAATCCACGATGGCCATGGCGTACCAGCCGATCGCCCGGCTCCAGAAATTGGGGGAGAAACCGGTCTTCGGGTCGGCCCAGCTCTGCGAATGGGATTCGTCCCAAGCGTGCCAATAGAGGCCGGTCGCCAGGTCGTAGCTGTGGCGGTCCATCAGGATGATTTGCTTGGCGACGTCGTCGAACAGCGCGTGTTCATTGAAGAGCGCGCCGTACTGGGCCAGGTACGGCGAGGCCATGTAGAGTCCGTCGAGCCACATCTGGTGCGGATAACGCTTCTTGTGCCAGAAGCCCCCCTCGCTGGTGCGCGGATGGTGCGCCATCTGGTCGCGGAGCATCTTCGCCGCCTTGGTCCAGGCCTCGTTCTTTTCGCCCCGCGCGAGGGCGGCGAGCAGCACCTTGCCCGGCGGGATGTTGTCGATGTTGTAGTCGTCCTCCTTGTAACCCTTGATCGAACCGTCGGCGTTGACGTGGGAAGTCACCATGCGGGTGCCGTATTTGATGTACGCGTCGTTGCCCGTTTCCTCGCCCAGCCGCACCAGGCCGAGGGCGAGCACGCCGGGCGAATAGTCCCAACGGGCCCGGGGGTTGGATCCGCCGGCCTCGAAACCGGTGCCGATGCGCTTCATCTCGGAATCGGCCAGTCGACGCGACCACTCGAGCGGTGTCGCGCCCGCGAATTTGACGGGTTCGGCGGCAACCAAGGCGGCCGCGACGAGCAGGAACAAGGTGCCGGTAAAAAGCTTCTTCATGGCGGAGAGGTGGGGTTACTTGAGCCGGAGCACTTCGCTGCCGGCGAGGAGGAAGGCGCCGACGCCGTAGGGTTCCGTGTGGTTTTCATCGAAGGTGACCGGGGTGAAGCCCACGGGTTGCACGTGGGTGAGCTTGCCATCGGGCTGGACGAAACCGGTGAGCGCGGCCCAGGTCTTGCGCACCACCGGCGCGTAGGTGTCGGGCGCGAGCAGGCCCGCGTTCACCCCCCAGGCCAGGGCATAGCAGTAGAAGCCCGAGCCGCTCGATTCCTGCATCGGATAGCTGTCGGGATCCAGCAGGCTGGCGCGCCAGAGGCCGTCCGGCTGCTGACAGGTGATGACCTTGGCCGCCATCTCGCGGAACTGTTGCTCAAAGCGCGGGCGCGACGGATGGTCCGCCGGCAACAGCTGCAACATGCGCACCAGGCCGCCCATCACCCACCCATTGCCCCGGCTCCAGAAGACCTTCCGGCCGTTCTTTTCGCGACGCGCGAAGATGGTGCTGTCGCGAAAATACAGGTGCTCGTCCTTGTCGTAGAGAAAATCCGAGGTGAACCACCATTCGCTCACCGCAAAGTCCAGGTAGCGCTGGTCGCCGGTTGCCTTCCACAGGCGCAGCCAGGCGGGCGGGGACATGAATAACGCGTCGCACCAGGACCACCGTTCCTGGTTTTTCGGGTTGGTCTTCCGGTCGAACTCCAGCGGGTTGGTGGGGCGGTGGGCCAGGATCCAGTCAAAGCGCTCGCGCATCGGCGCGATCATCCGCGGGTCGCGATCCTTCAGGTAGAGCTCGGCGTACATCTGCCCGATGCACTGGTCGTCGGCATGATACGGCCGCGGGCCAAGCTGCCATTGCTGCTTTTCGCCGACGGCCACCATCGCATCGTGGAAGCGCGGGCTGGCGGAGACTCCCGCCAGCGCCATGATGCCCGTGTAGAGCGCTCCGTTGTGCCACTCGTCGGGTTTCCAGGCGCTGGGATGTGCGAGCTGCCAGTCGGCCGCGCGCTCCATGACGGCCAAAACGTCCGCCCGGGCGGATTCACTGCCCCAGCCGGTCGTGATGCCCAGGAACGACGCCAGAACAATGAGCGCGGCTTTTCTTATCATGGCTGGCGGGCAAGGGTGACCACGACCGGGGCGCGGGCCCGGGCGGCGCAGGCCGCGACATAGTCGTTCCACGCCTGCGCGCTGGTGAATTCCCCGGCCTTGGACCAGCCGGCGCCGGCCAAATAGCGGAGCGGCTTGCCCGGTGACACCTTGGCGAGCAGCAGTTGGTTGCGGTCATCCTCGGCGAA
This sequence comes from Lacunisphaera sp., assembly GCA_035549955.1. Lineage (GTDB taxonomy): Bacteria > Verrucomicrobiota > Verrucomicrobiia > Opitutales > Opitutaceae > Lacunisphaera. Next base: position 127,009 of record DASZPS010000178.1, read on the forward strand.
TCCCTGGAATTCGGCCGGCACGACCACCGCCGTGCCGAGCGAACCGTTGCTCTTTTGCACGACCCATTGGGTCATGGACCCGTCGCCGGCCACCGGGGTCGTCTCGATCTTCGGCTCCTGGCCCCGGTCCGTCGGCGTCTTGTTGAGGCCGATGCCGATCACGACTTCCTTTGCCCCCGTGATGGCAAAGGTGCTTTCGATCTGGTCGAGATTGTGGCCCGCATCGACGGTGAAGCGCTTGACCTCGGACACCATCACGCCGTTGGCCATCCATGTGTCGTAGGTGAGCTCGAAGATGGCGCGGATCGGGCCGTTGGCGATGACCTTCCAGTTCTTGTAATTGCGGCCGACCCAGAGGGTCTTGCCGTCCCAGACGCCCGTGCCGCCGCAGCCGCGGGAGGGGCCGACGTTGTACATGTCCATTCCCTCGCCCTCATCCTTGTGGTAATGGTCGTGACCCTTGTTGTACCAACGGTCGACGATGGGATAGCTCACGCGTTTGCACCAGATGTCGAGTCCGCTCGTGACGAGGACCTCCTTGCCCGTGCCTTCGGCCGGCGCCGCCAGCGCGGGGCCGTAGGTGCGGTGGCCGATCTTGTCGTTTTCCCAGCCGAAATCATCCAGGCGTTCCGGGACATAGCGGGCAAAGGCCTTGGTGGGAAACACCGGCGCCACCTCCTCGGTCTTCTCCACCGTGAACGTGGCGGACTTCTCGCCGGCGGCGAAGTCGTGCTGGAAGATCAATTCACCGTAGGCGACGCCCTTGTTCTCGGGGTCCTTCGCCTGCGGCGCGACGTTCGTGACCTGGTAGGGAAGGACATGACCGGCCGCATCCTTGACGGCCAGGCGCTGGAGGAGCGCGCCGGGCAGGGCCTTGGCGACCTCGGGCCAGGGGACGGTGATGGTCTCGGACGGCCGGGCGATGGCGAGATCGTGGGTGACCGTGATGGCCAGCCGCTCGGCCGCCGAGGCGATGCCGAACAGGCCCCCGACGAACAACAGCAAGATTCGTTTGATCATGGGTGGGACGGGTGAAACTTTTATGACGGCCCCGGGAGACGAAGGCTACGCCGGGATTCAGCCGGGTTGCTTCGCTGGGCTCGGAAGGACAAGGCGGGATGGATCAGCGGGCGAGCCAGCCGCCGTCGACGGCGATCGTGTACCCGTTGATGTAATCGGAGGCGGAAGAGGCCAGGAAGACCACCGCGCCCTTGAGGTCGTCGGGAGTCCCCCAACGCCCGGCGGGAATGCGGTCGAGGATCGCGGCGGACCGCTTCTCATCGGCCCGCAGCGGCGCAGTGTTGTCGGTTGCCATGTAACCGGGCGCGATCGCGTTGCAGTTGATGCCTTTGGCGGCAAGTTCGTTGGCGATCAGGCGCGTCAACCCCGCGACCGCGCTCTTCGAGGCGGTATAGGACGGGACCCGGATGCCGCCCTGGAACGAGAGCATCGACGCGATGTTGACGATCTTGCCGCGGCCGCCGCGGCTGAGCACATCGTTGCAGAAGGCCTGGCTGAGCAGGAACACGGCATCGATATTGATGCCCATGACGTCATCCCAATCCTTCTCGGTGAACTTCACGAAATCCTCGCGCCGAATGATGCCGGCGCAATTGACGAGGATGTCGAGGCTCGGGAAGGCCTGGCGGGCCTGGGCGATGATCTGCGGAATGGCGGCGCGGTCGCCGAGATTGGCGGTGACCGCCACGGCCTTGCGCCCGAAGGCCTGGGCCTGGCGGACGGTGTCGTCGGCGGGCAGGATGTCGACGGCCACGACATCGGCGCCGGCCTCGGCGAGGGCCAGGGCCATGCCCTGGCCGAGCCCGCGGGCCGCGCCGGTCACGAGGGCGACCTTGCCATTCAGTTTAAAGCTATCGAGGAGTTTGCTCATGGTGGAGGAAAGACGACGCTCAGCGCAGGGAGGTGACGGGCGCGGCGTCCATGTCGGCAAATTCCTGGTTCTCCCCGCCCATGGCCCAGACAAAACTGTACGCGGCGGTGCCAGCCCCGCTGTGGATGGACCAAACCGGGGACATGACCGCCTCGAGGTCGCGCACGACCAGGTGGCGGGTCGACTGCGGGGGTCCCATGAAGTGCATCACCGCATGATTCTCGGGCAGCCCGAAATAAAGGTACACCTCGGAACGGCGGAGGTGGGTGTGCGGCGGCATCGTGTTCCAGACGCTGCCCGGTTCCATGCGGGTGAATCCCATGACGAGCTGGCAGGTCGGAAACGCGTCGGGGTAGATCACCTTGTAGAGCAGGCGTTCGTTGGCGGTTTCCCGCGCGCCCAGGCGCGTGGCCTTGACCTCGCTGAAGGGCACATGCCGCACCGGGTAGCTCAGGTGGGCGGGGTAGCTGATGAACCAGATCCGCGCGGGCTTCGCGGCGTCGCGGGAGGCAAAGACGACCTCCTTGGTGCCGCGGCCCAGATAGATCGTGTCGAGCGAATCCAGCGGGTATTCCCTGCCATCGACGCGCACCGTGCCCGGCCCGCCCAGGTTGATCGCACCCGCCTCGCGGCGCTCCAGGAAGAACGCGGCGCGCAGCTCCGGCCGATCCGGCAAGGCCAGGGGGGTGGCCAACGGGACGATTCCGCCCATGATGGTCCGGTCCACTTCCCACCAGCGGAATTTGGCATTGCCCGACTCGAACAGGCCGGTGGCCAGAAACTCCTCGCGGAGTTGCTCGGTGGAATAGGTGCCCACCAGTTGGGCGGCCGAGGGAGTAAGGTAATGCATGACGGTGGCGTAAATCGGCGGGGCGGGCCCGCGGTTGGATATTTCGGGAGAGAAAGCTGCCCGGGAGGGGGCTCCCGGGCAGCGAGGTTTTCAGAGGATGAGCGCCGTGATTAGAACGTGCCCTTGATGCCGACGCTCATGGCGATGGCGAATTCCTCCTGCCGGTAGGCGTAGGAGTACTGCGGTGACACGTCGTTGTAGCGTTGGAGGACCTGCGGCTTGTTGAACATGTTGCGCACGCCCGCGAAGATGCTCATGCCCTTCGAGATCTTGTACTCGCCGCTGAAGTCCACGAACGTGCGGGGAGCATAGTATTCGTAGAACCCGTTCGTCGCGCCATATTGGCCGCCGGTCTGCGGGGCGTTCTTCTGGCGGCCGCGGAAGTTGAACGTCAGGTTGAACGAGTAGGGCTTCTTGTTGAAGCCGATGTTGAAGTTGCCCGTCTTCTCGATGAAGCCGCGGAAGTCGGGGCTGTTCGCGCCGCTCAGCTGGAGGATCGTCGCGTTGGTTTTGATCGTGAAATATTTGCCCCAGTTCGGGAGGAACGTGAGCGGCGCCACGATGTTGACCTCCTGGCCCGCGATCTTGGCGTCACCACCATTGACGGTGGTGGATACGGCCCAGCCGACAAATCGGCTGTCCAATCCCAGCGTGGTTGCCACGTCGGCGCTCAAACTGCCGCTCAAGGTCGTCCAGAAGTCGGAAAGGTCCTTCTGGAATGCGCCGACCGAGAGCATGCCGCCATGCTTCGGGAAGTATTCGAGCGAGAAGTCGTAGTTGTTGGCCGTCCACGGCTGCAGGCCGGTGTTGCGGATGGTGATGTTGCCGGGAAGATTCGGGTCGGAGTCATCCTCGTTGACCGTCGTCGCCGGGATGATGTTCGCATAGTCAGGGCGCCCGAATGTCTTGGCATACGCCAGCCGAGCCTGGAAGTTGTCGGTGATGGCATAGGTCAGGTGGAGGCTCGGGTAGTAACCGTCGTAGGATCGGTCGGCGTTGTAGCCACGCTCAACGAGCGTGAGGTTGAGTTCCTCCATCGAGCCAGCCGTGCCGGCATCGGTCCGGCGAACTCGCTGGATGCCAGCCGTGGTGGAGTTGCCGTCTACATAGGAACCATCGGGGTTCTTCTGGAAAACCGCGTCCGGATTGGTCAGGGCGCCCGTGCCCTTGTCGTTGGTCTTCTCATAGCGGAACCCGCCGACAAAGCGCAGCTTGTTGTTCAGCAAGCGGCCCTCGGCTTGGACGAAGTAGGACGTGACCCGCTCCTTGATTCGCTCGGAATTCTGGCGGCGGAAGGTCTCGGCCTGCACGCCGGTCTGGGCCGTGCCGGTGCCCAGGCGGAAGTAGCCGGGGTTGGAAGCCAGCTTCTGGGCCAGCTTGTACGGATCCACCCACTCGATCGGGCTATAACCGAAGTACGGGTTCTGGCCGTTGTAGTTGGTGTCGCCGTAGGCTGACGCGACGTCGTCGGCGGTGTTGGCCACGCCGTCAGCGCCGAGGTAAGTGTAGTCGTTCTGGTACCGGCGCTGGTCGCGGGTTTCCTCACGCACATCGCCACCAATCTTGAGGCTGAAGGGGAAGCTGAAATCGAACTGCTTTTCCACGTCGGCCTTGGCCTCCTTCATCAAGCCGTACCCATCGATGGGATCGTCCCGCATCGTGTTGAGCCGGTAGTTGGCGAGGTTGTTCGTGTTGATCGGGAGGCCGGCGGCATCGCGCGCGATCCAAATGATGCCCGGCGTCGGGTCGCCGGTGATGCCGTACATGCTGATCGTGGAGAGGCCCGTGAGCGTGGTGCCCACGTTGGAGAAGTGCCCACGGCCCAAGGCGCGGTACCAGGTGCGCGATTTTGCCGCGGCCGCGCCCGCCGTGGCCGTCCAGTCGCCGCTCTTGTAGGTATAATTGAGCTTCGCCATGAATGTGTTGCCAAGCTTGTCGCGAAACGAGCTGCCCATATTGGAGCTGGCGCGACCGGTGGCGCTGGTCACAAAGCTCGGGCCCCACACCAAGGGAGTGCCGGTGGCCGGGGTCGGCACGGCATTCGTGCCCACATTCGGCGTCAGGTTGCGATTGCCGAAGAATGACTTGTAGTAGTTTTCCTGGAACCCAAGGGAGATGACCTGGGTGTCCGTGATCTTCCAATCCGCCTTGGCCCCGAGCGAGTGGCGGTGGGTGGTCTTCGGTCCGTCCTGAAGCTGGAAAGATTGCAGGTAAGGATTCGCCGGGGTGGCGCCGGCCTGGGCAAAGTTCCAGGTGGGCTGCCAGCGGTGCTGCTCGACATACTGGTTCGAGGAGAGGCCTGTGACGACGATACCGAAGCGGTCGCTGAGCGGCAGCGTGTAGTCGAAGTCAAAGTTGGGCAAAACCTTGTAGTGATTGGTGGTGTCGGGACCCGGCGTCTTGTTCAGCTTCAGGTTCTCGTTGTTGCCGTTCAGGTAGACGCGGTAGTTCAGCTGCGCGCCGCGGCGCTCGAAGGCGTTTTTGGACACGAAATTGATCGTGCCACCGAGCGAGTCGGACGGCATCTCAGGCATCGGGACCTTGCTCACCTCCGTGCGGGAGGTGTTGTTGATCGAAACCTGCTCGAATTCAAAAACGCGGTTGGAGCTGCCCGAGGCCGAACTCGTCATGCGGAAACCATCCCAGTAGACGTTGGTGAACTGGGCGGCGAAGCCGCGGACGGACACCGTGCGGACGTCGGCCGCGACGTAGTCAACGGTGATGCCGGGGAGGTATTTCAAGAATTCGCCGGGATTGCCTTCGTTGACGCTGCCGAACGAGTCGGAGGAAACGACCACCTTCACGTTGCCGGCATAGCGCTGTTCGTTCGTCGAAAGGGCGTCGCCCTCGTAGTCGCGCTGGCTCGCCACGACGAAGGTGTCGAGCTGCAGCACCTTCTCCTCACCGTAGCGTTCCTTGCTGGTCAGGTCGACATTGTGGGTGACGGCCTGGCCGGCCACGACCGTGACGGTCGAAACGTCGTCGTCCAAGCCGGTATAGCTGGCCTTCACCTTGACTTCGCCAGCCGGTACGTTGTCGAACCGGTAGTTGCCATACTCGTCGGTGAAAGTCTGGCGATTGGTGCCCTCGATGGTGACGCGGGCGTTGACGATATAACGGCTGTTGCCGACGTTCAGGACGCGGCCTTCGATCGAACCGCCGCTGGCCTGGGCAAAGGTCGACGCCGGGAGGGCGAGACCAACGATAGCGGCGATCAGGAGCAGCCGCTGCATGAGGCCTTTTCCGAAGGTGCGGAACAGGCCGGTTTGCTGGTGGTTTTGCATGGATTGCATGGGGTGGAGTTGCGGGGACTGTAAATGCGACGCGCGAACAAAGCGCCGCCACGGGGACAGGGTAGCTGCCATGGGTAAACGTAGGGTTAGGTGTTAGGTAGGGTAAGCGAAACGCGCCCGGCAGGTCGGGGAAAGGCGCATTTCACTAATGAACTTGCCATTCAAGGTTGAACTGAACACCCTTGGCAGCAAGAAAAAAATCCTGACATTTCGGACCCGATTCGTCGGTCACGCTGCCGTATCCCCTTCATGCCCCGCCTGTCCCTCCCTGCCGAAGATATCCGTTCCTTGGAACGCTATGTCATTCCCAATCTGCGCAATGCCTGCTGGATCATGAAGCTGCTCGCGCAACATCCCGACGGCCTCAAAGCCGCGGAAATCGCCCGCGCGTTGAAGATCCCCGTGACCACGACGCTCCGCATCATGGCCACGCTGCAATTGGAGGGTTACGTGCGCAAAATGGAGGGTCGTTTCGAGCTCGGGCCCGTCCTCATCCACCTGGGCAATGCCTCGCTCGCAGGCACCGAAATCCGCGGGGCCGCGCTCCCCGTGCTGCAGAACCTCACCGCCAGCACGGACGAAACCTCCCACCTGGCCGTGCCCTGCGATGACCATTCCCTGATCGTCGCCGTCCAGGACAGCCCCCACCCGCTCCGCGCGGCGTCCCGGCCGGGCTCGCTGACGGAGCTGCACTGCTCCTCCACGGGAAAAACGTTCATCGCCTTCCTGCACTATCACCGGCTCGAGGAGCTTTTTGGCAAAAGCCTCCTGACCAAACGCACCGCCAACACCCAGGACACGCTCGCCGAGGTGCGCAAGGAAGCCGCGTTGACGCGGAAACGGGGCTATAGCCTCGACGATGAGGAATTCAACGTCGGCGTCCGCTGCCTTGCCGCACCCATCTATTCCTCCGACGGCGCGGCCGTCGCGGCGATTGGCATCACGGCCTCGACCGTGCGCTTCACCCGGGAGCGGATCCCCGAGATGGCGGCAAAAGTGCAGGCTGCCGCGAGCGAATTGTCGCGGTCGCTCGGCTACCAGCCGGGTCGCTGAGCCGGCGGCGGCCCGCGGCCGTTCCGTTGCGGCAAGCGGGGGACTCGATCTCCAAACCCTCCTCCGCTCCCGTGGAAAAGAAGAATCATCCCATAAAAAAGCCCGGGGCACCGCCCCGGGCTTGAGTGCTGCCTCCGTTCGCCGCCGATCAGAACATGCCGCGCAGGCCGAACGTGAGGTGCGGTTCGCCGAACTCGTAGTAACGCCACGGCAGCTTGATGTCGCGGTACTGCGGCAGGTAGCCGCGGGCGTAGTCCTTCCGGGGCGAATTGAAGACGTTGCGGACGAGCAGGTAGGCGGAAACCTGTTTGCTGAACGCGTACTCGACCTTGATGTCGGTCGTCGCCTTCTGGCCGCGCACCAGCACGAGCCGGTTGTCGCCGGTGCCCTGGACGAAGCCGGTGTTGACGAAGCCGCCGAACACGCTTTCGGAGACCCAATTGGTCGTCGACGTCACGTTCACCCGGCCCTGGCGGTAGCCGAGCACGAAGTTCGCGGTCTTCGGTGAAACCCCGCGGTTCTGGGCGAGCAAGGCGTCGTTGGCGCGGAGCGGGTCGGAGTCGCTGGCATCGATGTCCATGTAGGTGGCATTGGCCTGGACGCTCAGGCCGTTGAACGGCTTGGGCAGGAACGCGAGGTTCTGCGAGTAGCTTACCTCGATGCCCTGCAGGCTGGTCTTCGGGCCGTTCTCGCGGATCGTGCCGGAAGCCGTCGTGCCGAAGTCGGCGGCATTCAGTCCGTATTGCGCGTAGATCGCGGAGAGCTCCGTCGCGGTCATGGACCGGCTGATAATGAAGTCGCTCACGTCCTTCCGGTAGAGGTTCACCGTGATCAGGCCGGCGTTCTTCATGTAGTACTCGAAGTTCAGGTCGTAGTTGTTCGTCGCGAACGGCTGCAGGTTGCTCGCCGGCACGGAAATCGTGCCGTCGGACGCCGTTGAGGTGGAGGCGGCGGTGAAGGTCGGCAGCATGTCGCCGTAGTCCGGGATGCCGATGGTGCGGCTGTAACCGCCACGTATCACCACGTTGCGTCTCGGGGTATACTTGAAGCTCAGCGATGGATACGTGGAGCTGAAATCGACGTGGGCGGTCGAGTCGCGGGCCCGCACGGGCGAGCCGGTGCGCCCGAAGGCCGAGACTTCGCGCTTCTCGTAGCGCAGGCCGCCGATGAGGACGAACTCCGGCTGGAGCCGGGCGTCGAAGCGGATGTAGGCCGCGTCGTTCTGCTCATCGAACCGGCGCGAGTCGACGAGGTTCAAGGTCGGGATCGTGCCTTTGACCAGGTCGTAAACCAGGTACGGATCCGGGGCCTCATAGCTGCCGAAACCGAGCGCGACGTCGCGCGTGTAGAGGGGATCCTTCAGGGCATCGAGCGAAGCGCCCGTCGTGGCGGCCAGGGTGTAGCGATAGTCCGGGCGGTTGATCGTGCGCTTGGTCTTGTCCGACGCGGCGCCGACCATGAGGGTCACGGGCACGGCGGCGTGCTCGAATCCCCTGGCCGTGTAGTCGACCCGCGCGCCGTCCTTGAGGTCGATGGCCGTCCACGGGCGCGACTGGATGGCCGTGCCGGTCGCCGTGCCGGTGAGGGTGTAGTTCGCGAGGTCGCGCACCACGTCCATCGCGACCGGGGTCGAACCCTGGTACAGTTCGATCGTCGGCAGCCGGCCGAGGGTCATCGGCTGGATCAGCCGGAACGACTGCACCGGCGCGGTGGCGCCGAGCGCCAGCGTCGCGGTCGCGGACACAAAGCCCTTCGCCGTGTCGCGGTAGTTGCCGTCGGCGCGCGAGTAGTAGGGCGTGAACGACAGCACCGAGCCGTCGCCGAAGGTGTGCGTGAGGTTGCCGTTGAAGTGCAGCGTGGTGCCGTACTTGTTGCGGTAGAGCGTGCCATCCGTGATGGAGCCGTTGCTCGCCGAGGTGAAGAAGGCGCCGTCGCTGTTGCGGGTCGCGTTCGTGTTCAGCACGAAGCTGGGGCCGCGCTGGGTGAAGTTGAGGTCATACCAGTTCCACTGGGCCGAGAACATCAGCGCCGTGGCGTCGCCGAGCTTGTAGTCCACCTTGGTGGCGAACGCCTGGCGGTGCGTCAGCTTCTCCTCGCTGCGGATGTTGTAGTTGTTGATCCGGGCGCCGGTGAAGATGTCGTTCGCGTTCACGTAGGCGAATTCCGTGCGCGGGGAATCGTCGTATTTTTCCGACAGCCGGTAGTTGAGATTGACGCCCAGCTTGGCGTTGATCTTGCGCGAAAAGTTCAGTTCCGCGCTCGGGCGCACCAGCCAGTGGGTGTGGTGGCCCCAGACGCCGCCCTCCTTGCCGAACCCGACATTCGTGCTCGGGACGGACAATGAAACATCATAGCTGAAGCGCTGCAGGTCCTCGTGGTCAAAGGCGCTCTTCGTGATGAAATTCACGAAGCCGCCCGTGGAGGTGGCGGGAATGTCGGGCGTGACCGTCTTGAAGAGCTCGGTGGTCTCGACGTTGTTCATCGCGATCTGCTCGAACTCGAAGCGACGCGTATCGTCGACCGACGAGCCGCCGGCCATCGGGGTACCGTCGACGCCGACGATCGTGAAGGCGGTGCTCAGGCCGCGCAGCGAGATGCCGCGCGCGTCATTGACGTTGTAGTCGATGCTGACGCCGGGGAGGAACTTGAGGTATTCGCCGATGTTGCCCTCGCTGACGGGGCCGAACTGGTCGGCGGCGGCCACGAGCTTCGACTGGATGGCGACTTTCTGCAGCGCGACGGCCTGGACCATGCCCTCCTTCGCGCCGCGGACGACGAGGCGCTCGAGTTGGATGACCTCCTGGCCGAGCGTGACGTTAACGAGGGCGATATTGCCGGGGCTCACCTCGACACTCTGGCTTTTCGTTTCGACGCCAGGATACGTGGCCACGATGACGGCGTTGCCGGCGGGAACGTCATTCAACACGAAGGTACCGTCGCGGCCGGCGGTGGTGTGCAGGCTGGACCCTTCCACGGAAACTTCGGCACCTTCCAAATACTGGCCGGAAATCGCGGAAAGGACGCGTCCCGTGACGGTGCCCGTGCCGGTGGTGGTCTGCGCATCGGCAGGGTTGCTTAGTATGAAGGCAAGGCCGACGCAGCAGAGTAAGTGTCCGGCTGCCAACAGGCTGTCGAAAAGGGCAAATGGCTTTGCCCGACGGGCAGACGCAAGGCGTCGCCCGGAAGTATGCATAGCTTCCATAACGAGGGGGTGGTGGGTTAGGGGGTCTGGGAGTGAGCCGCCAGAGGTAGCTGGCGTTCACTAATGAACTAACAATTCATATTTGAACTTCACTTCTCCACCCTAGGCAATCCCAAAAAATCTCTTCCGGCCAGAAACCCGACGGTTCAGGGCTGGTTCGGTGGCCGCGGAAAGGGCTGCGCCCGCTGGCAAAGCTGCACCGGCACCCCCCAGGGATCGCGCATCATGATGAGCAGCGTCCCGTCCGGAAAAGGCTCCTCCACGATCAACGTCGCACCCGCTTGCTCCAACCGGAATCGTTCCGCCCGGGCATCGGCCACCGCGAAGGCAAAATGCACGCGCAGCTGGTGCTGCGCCGGGTAATTCGGGATGGGGTCAACCGGATTGCTATAAAGCTCGATGAAAACCCGCCCCGTTTCGTCCGCCAGGAAGTGCGTGAATGGAGCGTCTGTCCGGGCGCGCGCCACCTTCAATCCGAGATGGACGACATACCACTGTGCAGTCGCGCGAACGTCCGGTACGTTAAGTGCAAAGTGCTCAAATATCATCGAGTTAAGAATGCCCAACAGAAGCCGACACCTAAGTTCATTTGTGAACTTATGGTTCATAAATGAATCATTCTGGGCTTGCGGCAAGGACAATAAACCATGGAAAATTCCCCTCCCCAACCGCCTCCTCCTTTTCCGGCTTCGCTCCCTAGCTCCCCATGAACAAGTCCGATATTCTCTCCCGCCTCAAAGCCCAGAAAGTCATCGCGCTCATTCGCGCCGACAATGCCGACAACCTCGTGGGTTGCGCCCGGGCCCTCCAAGCCGGCGGCCTCGGCGCCATCGAGCTCACCATGACCACGCCGGGCGCCATCGAAATGTGCGCCAAGGTCTCCAAGGAACTGCCGGACGTGCTCCTCGGTCTCGGCACGGTGCTTGACGCCGAGACCGCCCGCAAGGGCATCGCCGCCGGCGCCAAGTTCATCGTGACGCCCGCCGTCCGCCCCGAGGTCATCAAGGCCTGCAACGCCGCGGGCGTTCCGATCCTTTCCGGCGCCCTGACGCCCACCGAAGCCTGCACCGCCTGGGATGCCGGCGCCGATGTCATCAAGATCTTCCCCGCCGAGTTCTTCGGGCCGTCTTACATCAAGTCCCTCAAGGCCCCCTTCCCCAAGATGGAATTCCTGCCCACCGGCGGCGTCACGCCGGAGACGGTCGGCGATTTCCTGAAGGCCGGCGCGTTTGCCACGGCGGCGGGTTCCGCGCTGGTCGCTCCCGCCGCCCTGAAATCGGGCGATTGGGCCGCGATCACCGCCCGCGCGAAACAGTTCGTCGAGGCCGCCGCCAAGGCCTGAACTCCGCGCAGGGACAGGCCGGCCCAAGCGATGATGCCGCGAATCCTACTGTCCTTCCTCCTCCCCGTCCTCGCTGTCAGGCTGGCGGCAGCAGAGGCCCCGGTCATGGCGGAGCCGCCGTTGCACCGGTCCGTCCTCAGCCTGGCGCCCTCGGATTATCAATTGCAGGACCTGCCGCGCTTTGTGGCCCGGTGGACGCTGCCCGAGAACATTGCCGCGCAATTGCCGACCCTGCTGCCCCGCAGCGGCTTTTCCGCCGAGTTGACCGCCGAATTGGTCGCGCGCTTCGCGGGCCCGGCCGTCGAGGGCGCGCGTCACACCGTGCCCGACCGCGACCTCATCGCCCGCTTCACGCCCGCCGAGCGGGCCGCCTGGCACAGCCTGTTGTCGTTCCATCACGCGAACGTCGCCCACCGCTGGCCGTTGTCCCTGGGCCCCGCGGAAATCGCGGCGTTGGCGGCCGAACCGCGCTGGCGCGAAGTCCTCGCCCGTGTACGGGCCACGGCCATTGCCCACGGCGACCGGCTGGTGTTCGCCGACCTGTTTGCGCTCGAGGATGCCTTCGCCCAGCCGGCGGACCGGATCGACTTCTATCGCATCGCGCTGGCGGGCGATGCGCTGCTGCTGAAGTTGCGCCATAACGCGGGCGACTCCCTGGACCCGCAGACCCAGGCCGCCTGGTGGCAGGTGCATGGCCGCCACCGGGCGATCGAGCCGCTGCTCAACGCCGTCGCAGCCATTCCCAACGCGCCCCGGCTCGACGTGGCCCATCTCCTGCCCCGGCTGCCGCGCGCCCTATTGAACACCTTCCCTCCCAATCTGGCGGCCGCGGATGACCCCGGTGTCGACAGCGGCCAGCTGGCCTCGGGATTTTTTTCCCTGAACCCGGCGGCCGATCCGCAGGAACCGGGCGGCCTGCGTGCCTGGCTCGAACGCCAGTGCGTGCCGGTGACCGGCGCGCCGCAGTACGGCGACCTATTCGTTTACGGCAATCTCGAGCGAACACCCTGGCCCTACACCGCCGTCTACATCGCCGGGGGGATCGGGTTTGCGCGCCGGCCGACCTTCGACGGGCCGTGGCAATTCCTGGACCTCGCCGACATCGGCCGGCTGAACCCGCGATTCTACGGGCAGGAGCCGCATATCTTCCGCGCGCGTTCCGCGGTCATTCCGCCCGGCGAGCCGCCCTTCATCCCCGGGCGGATGCCCGAGGCCTGGCGAAAACAACTGCAGCTCAAGCCGCTGCCGCCCGGCCCCTGGGGCCGCCTCTGGTATTACGAAGTGCTGCTGGCTCCCTCCGGCAGCATCCTCGAGCAGATTCCCGCGCCGGATCCCAACCCCATCTGGACGTTCAGCGGGCTGACCCGCGCGCAGCTGCTGGCCGCCGTGGCGAAATGCCCGATGTCCGCCGACGTGCGGCGCCGGCTGCAGGACCTGTTTTCCGCGGCGGTTCCGGACAACTCCGGCCGCCTCACCGTGCATCCTCCCTTCGAACTCGTGCTCGCGGTGCCGCGTGAATTCCGGTCGGCGGTGTTTCCGTATCTCGTCGGCGGGCTGTCCGTCACCGACTACGTGCAACACATCCCCTTCCCCACGGGTTTCACGATCGACGAATGGCTGGATGCCGGTTCGCTGCCGGAATCGGTGCGGCAGGCGATCCTGCGGCTCGTTTACCCCGCCGGCGACCGGGTGATGCTCTCCGACTTTGGCGCACTCTACCGGCTGCTGGACACGCGCCGCGAACAACTCTCCGCCCATCGCGCGGCCCTGCGCGAACCGGCCGTCATCGTGCTCCTGGAGAAGCCCAAGCCCGAGGAAGTCCCCGCGTTGGCGGAATACTGGCGGCAGACCGGCCGCGCCAAGAGCCTGCCGCGCCTGCTCGCGTCGTTCGCGGCGACGGGCGACGACCTCCGCTACGTCGACATCGCCCACCTGCTTTCACCGGTCGAGCGCGAGCTGCTCAACACCTACCATGTGCCCACCGGCACCAACCCGTTCCCCAGTTGCTTCTGGACCGCCTTTAATTTCGGCGCCGACGAACCCGACCCGCGATTTCTCATTCCTCCCGGTTTCACGGGCCAACACGAGGCCATGGCCTGGCAGGAACTCACCTCCCGCTACGACCGGATCGAAACGCCCGGCCGCCTCGGCGACATCATTGCCTACCACCCGCGCGGCAGCGACCGGGTCACCCACGTCTGCGTCTTCATCGCGGAGCAACTCGCCCTCACCAAGAACGGCTATAACTTTTCCAAGCCGTGGTGCCTGTCCCATCTTTCCGACATAGACGAACTTTACCTGACCGGCCTCGACGTGGAACGCGCCTATTTCCGCCGGCGCCCGGCAAAATGACCGCCGGAAGGTTTGCCCCGGCGTCCCCTCCCCCTTTTCCTCCCAACCATCAACATGAGCCTAAATATCAAACCCGCCAGTTCCTGCGCCTTCGACCAAATCTCGCTGGGCGAAATCATGCTCCGCCTCGACCCCGGTGAGGGCCGCATCCGCACCGCCCGCGAATTCAAAGTCTGGGAGGGCGGCGGCGAATACAACACCTCCCGCGGCCTCCGCAAGGCCTTCGGCCTGAAGACCGCCGTCGTCACCGCCTTCGTCGACAACGAGGTGGGCCACCTCGTCGAGGACTTCATCATGCAGGGCGGAGTCGCCACCGACTTCATCAAGTGGCGCGA
>DASZPS010000179.1:0-4664 GCA_035549955.1 Lacunisphaera sp.
AAGATGCTTGCGCTGAGTTTCCTGATCCTGATCGGCGTAATGCTGGTGGGCGAGTCGCTCGGGCAGCACATCCCGAAGGGTTACATCTATTTCTCCATGGCCTTCGCCTTCGGCGTCGAGCTGTTGAACCTGAAGATGCGGGCCAAGTCGAAGCCGGTCGAGCTCCACCAGCCGTATCGGTGAGATGACCGTTTCGGAGTCGGTAGGAGCTGAGCTTGCTCGGTCCCTGGCATCACGGTCGATGCCGGACCGAGCAAGGGCGTGGCTGCAAAATCCGATTTGATGGCGATACTGCGACCTCCCCACACACCCCGTCGCTGCGCGCCACCCCTCTGCCCAGAGGGGAGTCCAAACCCACGCAGCCGAACTCCCCTCTCGGAAGAGGGGTGCCCGACAGGGCGGGGTGTGTAGGTGATTGTGAATACACGCCCAAGCTCGGCCCCCTACCAGGAATAGCCGCGCCGGTACGCGTGTCGTTTATTCCTGTCACAAGACACGCGCGGCCGTTGACGGGCTTGCGGATGGGCCCTTCGCTGCCTGCCATGGCTCGGAAACTCAACTGGGGCATCCTCACCACGGGTTCGATCGCCCGGAAGTTCGCCACCGACCTGCCGCAGTCGCAGTCGGGACGGCTGGTGGCGGTCGCCGCGCGCCGCCTGGCCGACGCCGTGAAATTTTCCTCGGACTTTGGCGGCATCGCCCCGCATGGCAGTTACGAGCGCCTGCTGGCCGATCCGGCGGTCGAGGCGGTTTACATCGGCACGCCGCACCCCTGGCATGCCGAATGGGCGATCAAGGCGGCGCAGGCGGGCAAGCAGGTCCTGTGCGAAAAACCGCTGACCATGAACGCGGCCGACACTGAGCGGGTCATCGCGGCCGCGAAGCAACACCGCGTGCTCCTCATGGAGGCTTACATGTACCGCTTCCACCCGCAGACCCGGAAGGTCGTCGAGCTCGTGCGCGGCGGCGCGATCGGGGAACTGCGGCTCATCCGCGCGTCCTTCAACGTCGTCATGAAGTTCGACCCGCAGCACCGCATGTTCAACAAGGCGCTCGGGGGCAGCACGATCCTCGACCTCGGCGGTTATCCCATGAGCTATGCGCGGCACATCGCCGGTGCGGCGCACGGGCGGGATTTCATCGAGCCGGAGGAATTCCAGGGCATCGGCCACCTGCACCCGGTCTCGGGGGCCGACGATTTCGCGACCGCGGCTGCAAGATTTCCCGGCGATGTGCGGGCGGAGCTTTCCTGCGGGGCGACCCACCACAGCGACAATTCCGTCCAAATCCACGGCACCGCGGGCTGGATCGACGTGCCCAATCCTTTTGTCCCGGGGCTGTTGGGAAGGGAGGAGAAGATCGTTCTGCACCGGCGCGACGGCCAGGCCGAGGAGATTGTCATTCGCAGCACGGGCAAGGGTCTCTACGCCTACGAAGCCGATGCCGTGGCGGAAGCGCTGGGGCGGGGCGAATTGGAGGTGCCGCTGGGAACTTGGGCCGACACGCTCGGCACGGCGCGCCTGCTCGACCGCTGGCTGGCGGCGGCCGGCGTGAAGTTTGATTAAGGTGGAGCGCGTTGCTCCCCAACGCGCTGCCTTGACCGGCGTTCGAGCCAGCGGATTGGGGTGCAATCCGCTCCACCCGCGTTACCTGCCACTCATCGCACCGGGCTTGCCGGCGGCGGCGACCGCGCCACACTGCGGCGCAAATGAAATCCCGTGTTCTCCCCGTCGGCGCGGCCCTGCTGGCTGCGATTCCCTTTGCCGTTTGCGCCCGCGCGGCGGCCACCCCGGAGCCGGTCACGGCCGAGCGGATCGCCGCCGAGTCGGCCCGGGCCAACGCGTTCTTCGACCGGGTGTTTGACGAGGGCGTCGACCGCAGCCCGAGTGCGCAGGGCTACCTCGGCATCAAGAAGGACCATGACAAGTGGAACGACTACTCGGAGGCCAACGACCTGGCCGAACTGGAGCACACGGTGCATGACCTGGCCGAGCTGAAGCGCACCATCAACCCCGAGCTGCTGGATGAACAGACGCAGATGAGCTACCGGCTCTTCGTGGTGCAGTCGGAGCACATGATCGAGGGCTGGAAATGGCGCAACCACGGCTATGTGTTCAACCAGATGGAGGACAGTCCCAACAGCTCGCTGCCGGCCTTCCTCATCAATTACCATCCCGTCGACAACGCCGACGACGCGCGCGCTTACGTCACGCGCCTCCAGAAACTGCCGGCGGCGCTCGACCAGCTGATGGTCCGCGCGCGCGAGCAGGCGGCGCGCGGGATCCTGCTCCCGAAGTTCGTCTACCCGCTGATGATCGAGTCGTGTCACGAGATCATCAAGGGCGCGCCCTTCGACACGACCGGCGCCAAGAGCGCCCTGCTCGAGGATTTCGAGGGCAAGGTCGGGGCCCTGAAGGACGCCGACGCCGCCACCAAGTCCAGGCTGCTGGCCGACGCCCGCGCGGCGCTGGTCGAGGGCGTCAAACCCGCCTACCACCGACTCATTTCCCTGTTTGAAACCCAGGAAAAGGCCGCCGGGACCGACGACGGTTCGTGGAAGCTCCCGGAAGGCCTCGAATTCTACAATTTCATGCTGCGCAGCCAGACGACGACCAACCTCAGCGCCGACGAGATCCACGAGCTCGGGCTGCGCGAGGTCGCGCGGATCCATGCCGAGATGACGGCGATCAAGGAGAAGACGGGTTTCAAGGGCGACCTGCCGGCTTTCCTGAAGTTCATGCGCGACGACCCGCAGTTCGTCTATCCGTCCACCCCGGAGGGCCGCGCCGCCTACATCAAGCGCGCCACCGAGATCATCGACGCGATGCGCCTGCGGCTCCCGGAGTTCTTCGGCGTGCAGCCCAAGGCCGGCCTCGTGATCAAGAAGGTCGAGCCTTTCCGCGAGAAGAACGCCGCGGGCGCGTTCTATGAGCAACCCTCCGCCGATGGCAAGCGCCCCGGCACCTACTACATCGCCACCCTCGACATGCGCGGCCTGCCGATCTGGGAAATGGAGACGCTGGCGCACCACGAGGCGATTCCCGGCCACCACATGCAGATCGCCATTGCGCAGGAGCTGCAGCACATGCCGAAGTTCCGGATGTTCGGCGGCTACAACGCCTACGCCGAGGGCTGGGCGCTGTATGCCGAGCGTTTCCCCAAGGAATTCGGTTTCTACCAGGATCCCTACCAGGACTTCGGCCGGCTGTCCGACGAATTGCTGCGCGCCGTGCGCCTCGTGGTGGACACCGGGATCCACGCCAAGCACTGGACGCGCCAGCAGGTGCGCGACTATTTTTACGCCAACACCGCCAACCCCGAGCGCGACGTCGTCGCCGAGACCGATCGCTACATCGTCTGGCCCGGCCAAGCCTGCGGCTACAAGATCGGCCAGCTCAAGATCCTCGAGCTGCGCGACCTCGCGAAGAAGGAACTTGGCGCGCGGTTCGTGCTGCGCGACTTCCACGACCTCGTGCTCAAGAACGGCGCGCTGCCCATGAACCTGCTCGAGGAAAACGTCCGCAACTGGATCGCGAAGCAGAAGGGATAGGCGGGCCTGGCCCACGACACACCGGCCGTCGCCCGGCCTATGGCTGGCAAGGCACGAAGGGACCCGAACGGAACCGGCCAGACCGGGCCGTAGGAGGGGCTTTACGCCCCGACTCCGCGATGTTTTCATCCGGCTCAATCCCCGTGAAAGGAATGGCCACAGAAGGCACAGAAGGCGCAAAAACCAAGCCGGAGGACATCGTGGTCTTCCTCACCCGCCGCAACGGCAAATGCGCGGAGTGCGGCACGGATCTTTTCGACGGCACGATGATCCGGTTGGAGAACGATCGGGCCCTCTGCCTGGATTGCGCCGATCTCGGCCACCTGGAGTACCTTCCGAGCGGCAACACGGCGCTCACCCGGCGGGCCACGAAGCATTCCCCGCTGCGCGCCGTGGTCGTGCAATGGTCGCGCACCCGCCAGCGTTACGAGCGCCAGGGCATCCTCGTGACCGGCGAGGCGATCGACCGGGCGGAAAAGGAATGCCTGGCCGATGCGGAGGTTCGCGCCCGGCAGCGGGAGCGGGCGGCGAACCGGCGCGAAGAGGATGACGCCCAGCACCTGGCGGCGGTGACGGCGGCCATCCGCGCCGCCTTTCCCGGTTGTCCCGCCGGCACGCCCGAAGCGATTGCCGCCTGGACCTGCCGGAAACATTCCGGCCGGGTCGGACGCTCGGCGGCCGCCAAGTCCCTCGACCCGGCCGCGCTGCGGCTCGCGGTCATCGCGCACATCCGGCATGAGCACACGGAATACGATCTTCTCCTGATGCAGACCGGCGACCGCGCGGCCGCCCGCGCCGCCGTCCGTCCGGAAATCGACGAAATCCTGGCGCGATGGACGTCACCGGGTGGCCAAGCCGGCTGAATCCGGTATTGCCCCGGACGGGCACCGTGGGCAGTCTGCGTCTGTGGCAGCGAGTCGATTCCCGGGCCGGCCTGATTTTCGCCAGCCTGCCCGCAGGCAACATCCGATGAATTCGATTGAGCCAACCGGCAGTCGGGAAATCCGGCGCCAGCGCCAGGTCCCAAATTTTACACGACTTGATTTTCGTTTAATCCCTCCACCTCAACCAAATCCCGATTTGATTGAGCCACGGCTCGTGGCATAAACAACGT
>DASZPS010000180.1:0-11225 GCA_035549955.1 Lacunisphaera sp.
GTTTTTCTCCCTGCCGGTGCTGCTGCTCGGGACGATGTTCGGCGCTTTCGTGGCCGAGCGCTGGCTGGGCAAGAAGACGGACACGGAGGCATTCAAGGCCGGCGCCGGCGCGGCCGTGGGCTTCCTGCTGTCGAGCGTGGCCAAGCTCGCGTGTGCCGTCGTGATGGTCGGGCTCTACACCTTCGCCGTGATCAGCGTCGCGCGGAGCGCGGCGATCGTCACCTGAACGCAATGGCCCTCAAGGGAGCGCAATCTCATCGATCGGCATTTCCTCCAGGCCACGTGCGGCACGACTGCGCAGCACTATGCCGAGGACTGAATCGCGGAAGGCCTCGGGTTGGGGGAGGAATCTCAGCAGGTCTTGACAGCGTAGTCTCAGTCCATGCTCCCAGGCGAATCGGCAGGGTCCCGCCAGTGCGGTCGAAAAATGCCGCTCCGCGGCCGACGAATTTCCCGATAGTCCCGCCAACACGGCGGCATAATATTCCACCCAAATGGAGCGCAGGTTGATTCCTGCATAGTGGGCATACATGCGCTCGAGGGAATCGAAGCTCCGGCGATGACGTTGAACACATTGCGCGGCATGCGATGCCATCGCGTCGATGGCGGCCTCAAATTGCTCGGGATTGTCTGCCGATTTGAATCCCTCTTCACGGCCACCCACATCGAACGTCCAATGACCTTGCTCGTACAGCAACCACGACACCGCGACGTTCAGATAGCTGCCGCGACTCCAGCCGCTCGGTTGAAACTCAACGACGATCACCCACCAGCCATGGTCATCGTACCAGATTCGCGACTTTCCGTCACGGCGCAGTCCGAGTGGGGTGAGCCCTTTCTTTGCTGCGGCAGCGATGAGCTTGTTATGGTCCACGGTGCCCCGGGGTTAGGCGCCCAGTTGGCCACGTCACAGCCGAAGCAACAAGGCGCAATTCACCGCACATTGCCGTAGGCGCTGACGACGACATCACGGCCGTCCTTGGTCCGGGCGTAGACGCGGAAGGCGGCGTTGGTGGGCTCCTTGGTGCTCTGGGGCGACAGGTGCAGGCGGTAATGGCGGCCGGGCTCGATGGTTTCCAAGCGGTGGTTAAACAGGCCGCTGGTCGGCAGGACGTTGGTGACAGTGAGTTCGAGCCCTTCGGTGACCTGGATGTCGACCGCTTTTTCCCACGCCGGGCTGTTGACCTTCCACTCCACGCTTCGCGGGGTGAGGACGGCCAACTCGGGAACATCCAGCTGCACCCGCAGAGTGACAGGTTCCTTTGCCTCGTCGGTGGTCACCATGATGAACCGATCGAACACGCCCTGGCGGTCGCCGAGGGTGAACTTGGCGTTGATGCGTCCGGTGGCGCGTGGGGCAATGGTTTGGGAACTCGGGGTTGCCTCGGTGCAGTCGCAGCTCGTGTCGATGCCGAGGATCGTGACGACTTTCGCACCGGTGTTGGTGAAATCGAAGGACGTCTCGGCGATCTTCTGCAGGGGCGCCGCCTTGACAGAGATCTCCTTCGTCTTCCATTCCAGCGCGACCGCAGGCAGGGTGAGGAAGGAAAGCAGGAAGTAGAGGCCGAGGCGTTTCATGCGGGTGGGGCGACGTTATTATCCACGAAACCCACGACGTACCTCGTGGCGAATTAAAACTCCCGGCCTTCGGAAGACTGGGCGCCTCGTCCCCGAAGCTTGAGATCGGCTGGCCCGAAGCGCGGCGATCAGGCCATTTGCTTCAAGGCCGCGGCGACCGCCTCGAATTCCGTACGGAGGCCGGGGAGGGCGGCGGCGGCTTCGGCAAAGGCGGAGGCCTTGCCGTGTAACTCGATCGCGTGGGAGAGTTCCTTCAGCTTGGCTGCGCCGAAGTTACTGCAGCTGCCCTTGATGGTATGGGCGGCGCGGCTCAAGAGGGTGGCGTCCCTGGTCGCGAGGGCTTGCTCGATTTCGGCGACGCGGTCGGGGACGTCCTGGACGAAAAGGTCAACGAGTTCGCGGACAAACTGTGGTTCGTCTGGATTGAGGGCGCGAAGATCTTCGATGGCTTGGGGGTCAACGGCGGTGGCGGTGGCGCTCATGGCGGTGGGATTGGTGGGCGCCTACCCAGGGGGCAGGCAGGTAATGCAGGTGATTCTGATAATACGCAGCCACTTATTACGTCACGAAAATGACCTTTCCTAAGGGGGAACTCGTTAAAAAATCAATCAATGTATCATAAGATACCGATGCGATGATATTTTCCTTGCCTGAGCGGAACGCTGGTTGTTTTTGTATCCCATGGCTAATTCCTTTGTTTTCTCTTCCGAGTCCGTGGGCGAAGGCCACCCGGACAAAGTTGCCGACCTCATTTCGGACAGCGTGTTGGATGCCTGCCTGGCGCAGGACAAGTTCAGCCGCGTCGCCTGCGAAACCCTGGTGAAGTCCAACGTCGCCGTTGTCGCGGGTGAAATCACCTCCACGGCGAAGGTCGACTTCGAAAAGATCATCCGCGATGCCGTTCGCGAGATCGGCTACGTGAACGACGACGACGTGTTTCACGCTGACAAGATTTTCATCAACAACTACCTCACGGGGCAGTCGCCCGACATCGCCCAGGGCGTGGATGCCAAGAAGGCCAAGGGTAAAAAGACCGCGGAGCAAGGCGCCGGCGACCAAGGCATCATGTTCGGCTATGCCTGCAATGAGACGCCGGAGCTGATGCCCACTCCGATCATGTTCGCGCATCGCCTGGGACGTAAGCTCACGGAGATCCGCAAGAGCGGCAAGGTGAAGTGGCTCCGCCCGGACGCGAAGTCCCAGGTTTCGATCCGCTATGAGAACGACACCCCGGTCGAGGTCGTGAATGTCGTCATCTCGACCCAGCACTCGGCGGATGTCGAGCACCCGGAGATCGAGGATTACCTGATCGAGAATGTGATCAAGAAGGTCATTCCGGCCCGCATGTTGAACAAGAACACGGAATACCTCATCAACCCGACCGGCCGTTTTGTCATCGGCGGACCGCAGGGCGACACCGGCCTCACCGGCCGCAAGATCATCGTCGATACGTACGGCGGCTGGGGCCGCCACGGCGGCGGCGCTTTCTCGGGCAAGGATCCGTCAAAGGTCGACCGCTCGGCCGCCTATATGGGCCGTTGGGTGGCGAAGAACATCGTCGCCGCCGGCCTGGCCACGCACGCCGAAATCCAGTTCGCGTACGCCATCGGCCATCCGCAGCCGGTGTCCCTGCGCGTCGAGACCTTTGGCACCGCCACGCTCGGAATTTCCGACGAACAGATCACGGCTGCCGTCCAGAAGGTCTTTAGCTTCAAGCCGGCCGACATCATTGCGCAGCTTCATCTGCTGCGGCCGATTTACCGCCAGACGACCAACTATGGTCACTTCGGCAAAGCCGATCTCCCGTGGGAGGCCACCAACAAGGCCGCCGCCCTTCGCGCCGCAATTAAGCACTGAACCAATCCACAATCAGCGGTCGGCGCGCGGCGACCAGCCCGAGCCTGGACCCTGAAACCTAGAACCCAAACCCGAGATCCCATTCCCTCCATGGCCACCACTACCAAAGCCAAACGCACCGCCCAGGACTATCAGGTCAAGGACATCGGCCTCGCCGACTGGGGCCGCAAGGAAATCGCCGTCGCCGAACACGAAATGCCCGGCCTCATGTCCGTCCGCAAGAAGTTCGGCCCGGGCAAGCCCCTCAAGGGCGTCCGCATCACCGGCTCGCTACACATGACCATCCAGACGGCGGTCCTGATCGAGACGCTCAAGGAGCTCGGAGCCGATGTCCGCTGGGCCTCGTGTAACATCTTCTCGACGCAGGATCACGCTGCAGCGGCCATTGCCGCCTCCGGCACGCCGGTCTTTGCGTGGAAGGGCGAAACACTCGAGGAATACTGGGACCTGACGCTCAAGGCCGTTTCCTTCCCGGGGGGCAAGGGCCCGCAGCTCGTCGTTGACGACGGCGGCGATGTCACCCTTCTCATCCACAAGGGTTGCGAGCTTGAAGAGGGCAGCGACTGGGTGAACTCCCCGTCCGGTTCCCACGAAGAGCAGGTGATCAAGAATCTGTTGAAGAAGGTGAACAAGGAGGATCCCCTGAAGTGGACGACGCTCGCCCGGGAATGGCGCGGCGTTTCCGAGGAGACCACAACCGGTGTGCACCGGCTCTACCAGATGCTCGAGAAGGGGAAGCTCCGCGTGCCCGCCATCAACGTTAACGACTCCGTCACGAAGTCGAAGTTCGATAATCTCTACGGCTGCCGCGAGTCGCTCGCGGACGGCCTGAAGCGCGCCACGGATGTCATGATCGCCGGCAAGGTCGCCTGCGTGTGCGGCTATGGGGACGTCGGCAAGGGCTCCGCGCATTCCCTGAAGGGCTTCGGCGCCCGCGTCATCGTCACCGAGATCGACCCCATCAACGCCCTGCAGGCCGCGATGGAGGGCTTCGAGGTCAACACGGTTGAGTCGACTCTCGGCGTCGCCGACATCTACGTCACGACCACCGGCAACAAGGACATCATCACCCTCGAACACATGAAGGCGATGAAGGACCAGGCGATCGTCTGCAACATCGGCCACTTCGACAACGAAATCCAGGTCGACAAGCTCAACGCCTCCGGGGCCAAGCGCACGAACATCAAGCCCCAGTACGACATGTACACTTTCCCGAAGGGAAACAGCATCTACATGCTCGCGGAAGGCCGCCTGGTGAACCTCGGCTGTGCCACCGGCCATCCGTCGTTCGTGATGTCGAACAGCTTCACCAACCAGACGCTCGCGCAGCTGGACCTGTGGAAGAATCGCGACACCTACAAGGTGAACGTTTACCGCCTGCCGAAGCACCTCGACGAGGAAGTCGCCCGCCTGCACCTGGAGAAGATCGGCGCCAAGCTGACGAAGCTCACCAAGGCGCAGGCCGAATATCTCGGAGTGCCGGTGGAAGGCCCGTACAAGCCCGAGCATTACCGGTACTAAGCAAGCGGTCGGCTTTCAGCGGCCAGGAGCCAGCCAGATTCCTCAAGCCCGCGGGAAACCGCGGGCTTGCCATTTGGCGGGTCGGTCTCCCGACCGACCGCGGCCGGTCAGGAAACCGGCCTTCCACGAGCGGTAAGAGGCAATTGTCGCCCGCGCCATTTCCTTCTGTGTGTTCGGTTTGTTCTATGGTTCATTCTGATCCCCATGAGCCCCATCGAAATCACTTCCACCGTCATCCAGCTCATTGCCCAGATTGAACAGCGAATCCCTGCGTGCATGCAGAATCCGCAAGACCGCGACAACTGCCAGGGCAACGTGACACTGATGATCATCGCCGAGGGCGGGCAGATGTTCGGCCAGATGTTTGGCGACAACAAGGCCCGACGGCGCGGCACCTGCCGCACGGCCTGGCACAAGGCCACCCAGGTCTGGATGACCGGCCAGGCCACGGGACAATTCGAACGGCGCGTTTACGGCGAGGGCGTCGATCCCGGCCAGTTTGGACTGACGCACCCGGAACTCGTGGGTTGGGATGGCGGACTGCCGGTCGTGGCCAGCGACGGGACAAAGTTTGCCGTGGCGATGAGCGGTTTCACGGGAGTGACCGATTGTCGGATTATCCGCGAGGCGGTGGCGGCGGTGCCGGGGTTGAGGATGGCGGAGTAGGGGGTAGAGCCGGTCTCTGACCGGTCCTACCGCACCTCGTAGATTCCGCCTTTCCGCACGGCTTTGAGCTTGGTGCCAAACAATTGGGACAATCGCGTCGAGGTCAGAAGCCGGTCCTTCGGGCCATCGCCGACGATCCGCCCGCGTTGCATCAGGATTACCCGGTCGATTTCAGGAATCACGTCGGCAATATGGTGAGTCACGAGCAGCAGGCTGCGGCCGGCGCGGGCCAGCTTGCGGAGGAGCGCGCGAAACTCCCGCACGGCGCCGGGATCCAGGCTGTTGGTCGGCTCATCGAGGATGAGTGATTCGGGTTCATGGACGAGGGCGCGCCCGATCATCGCGCGTCGCTGTTCACCGGAAGACATTTCCGACACGGCGCGATCCGCGAGATGGCTGATTTCAAGGAAGCGCAGGATTGCGCGCGCGTGACGCTCCTGGGCCGGCTTCACCCGATGATGCGGCCACAATCCGAGGCTGTTGAAATATCCCGACAACACCAGTTCCCGGGCCGTGACCTGGCGCAGCGTGACTTCGTGGGAGAGATTGTGCAGTTGGTCGAGCGCCACGATGCCGAAGTGTCCTCGCAGGTCGTTCACGTCCCAGTCCGAGCGCCCCAGCAACTCATACCGCAGTCCGGGCCGATCCACGGGATAGATTTCGCGCGTGATTGCCTTGATGAGCGTTGATTTGCCTGAACCATTCGGACCCAGAATCGCGACGTGCTCGCCGCGCCGAATCTGCAGGCTGAAGTCGCGCAGCACATAATTGTCACCGCGGGGAACGGTGAGATGGCGGAAATCCAGCAGCAAGGGATCCAATGTGCTCACGGTGCGCGGAGCGTTAATAATGTCGGGAAACTTTACTTATCGGTGACATGCCCTGTTCTTCTTTACCGGCAGGCGCAGGATGTGGGATTTTCTTCTCTTTTGTCCACAAATACTTACATCAGAGCTCCTGCCTATCGGCAAATCATGGCAAACCATGTGCTATCAGGAGGTTAGTTCTGAATTGCACACCCCTTAAATCACCATGAAAAAAATCCTACTCGCCTCCATGGCGCTCTCGCTGGCCGGCGCCGCAGTCGCTGGTCAAATTGACGTAATCGATTCCGCGGACGCGCAGCCCGGCACCTATTTCACCCCGACTGATGCGCAGAAGCTCGATTCGCCCTACTATCGTGACTATTCCGGCGACTGGGGCTGGACGCACAATGCCCTGACCGATCCGTTCGCCGTCGCGACCCTCAACATTTCGGCCTACGACGTCGACTACTCCAGTGGCGAGCGCGACGAGATCTTCGCTTGGGATACGCAGTCCTCGGCCTGGCTGTCGCTCGGTTTCCTGGCGGGTGGCGACAATATCTGGCAGTTCAGCTCCTTCGGCGTGCTTGCCTCGCTCTTCGATGAAGTGGGCACCGGTCTCAAAGTCCGGATCGACATTGATACGACCCATACGAGCCCCTACTGGGGTGTTTCGCTGGCCAAGTCCACCCTGACCACGGACGGGGAAGGTCCGGGCAATCCCAACCCCGGCGTTCCTGACTCCGGCGATTCCTTGCTTCTGCTCGGCCTCGGCCTGGGCGCCCTGCAGCTCTTCCGTCGCCGTTGCGCCTAACTGGACTGAAAGGTTCCTTTCACCCGAGCCCGTCGCTTATCGCGGCGGGCTTTTTTTTGGAAAAGTATTGCGCGCGCAATTTCATTGGCGGTTCGCGCAGGGTTCACAGACGCTCCGCGAACGCACGCGTCGCCGGGGATTTCAACTGGGCCATCGACGCGAAAGTGGCGGAGAGAGAGGGATTCGAACCCTCGATAGAGTTTCCCCTATGCAGCTTTAGCAAAGCTGTGCCTTCAGCCACTCGGCCATCTCTCCGGGGTGAGGCGGCAGGGAAACCACCCGGAGGACGGAGTGCAAGGGCTATTTCCTCGGTTTAACTGGCGTAATATTTCGGCTTTAAGACGCCGATGCAGGGCAGGTTGCGATACCGCTCGTTGAAATCGAGGCCGTAGCCCACCACGAACTCGTTGGGAATGTCGAAACCCACGTAGTCCGCCTCGAACGGCACCGCGCGGCGGGCCTTTTTGTCGAGCAGGACACACGTTTTGACCGAAAGGGCGCCCTTGTCCTTGATCATGCCTGCGACGGCGGCGAGCGTTTTGCCGGTGTCCAGGATGTCGTCAACGAGGAGCACATTGTGGCCGCGCACGTCGAGTTTCATGGAGTCCACGATGCGAGGCTCGCCGACCGCCTTGGTTCCGTCGTGGTAACTGGACGCGCGCAGGCAATCGAGGCGAAGGGGGCTGCGCATCTGGCGCAGCAGGTCGGCGGTGAAAATCAAGGCCCCGTTGACGATCGCGACCACCATGAGGTCCTTCTTGGCATAGTCCTGGTTGAGTTGCTGGCCGAGGGTCGTGATGCGCCGCTTGATCGCGGTCGGAGTGACGAGGATGTGATCGAGATGCTTCAGCTCGGGCGGACCTTTCAAGGTGGGCATGGTCGGAGGAAAGCCCCGCGAGCGGTCCATGGCAACACGTTACAAATCGGGCCGCGGGGTTAATCGCTTTGACTTAACCGGGGTCGGGGGGTTGCCTCGCCACGATTACACAACTCCAGCCGGGGACGAACACCCGGTGGTCACCGCCCAATGATTTCCATCCAGGTCAAGCAGCTGACGAAGCAGTTCGGGAACGTGGTCGCCTTGCACGGGCTCGACCTGAACATCAGCCCCGGCGAACTGTTTTTCCTGCTTGGTCCCAGCGGTTGTGGCAAGACGACCCTGCTCCGCACGATTGCGGGCTTCTACATCCCGGAAAAAGGCCAGATCCTTTTCGGGAACGATGACGTGACCCGTCTTGAGCCGCACAAGCGGAACACGGGCATGATGTTTCAGAGCTATGCCCTCTGGCCGCACATGACGGTGGCGGACAACGTCGCGTTTGGCCTCGAGGAGCGCAAGGTTCCCACCGCGGAGATCAAGCAACGGGTCGGGGAAGCGCTCGAATCGGTGCACATGTCGAAGTACGCCGACCGCAAGCCCAACCAGCTTTCGGGCGGGCAACAACAGCGCGTGGCCCTGGCGCGGGCTCTCGTCATCCGGCCCCGCTGCCTGCTGCTTGACGAGCCCCTGTCGAACCTCGACGCCAAGTTGCGGCTCGAGATGCGCACGGAAATCCGGCGGGTCTGCAAGGAGTTCAAGCTCACCACCGTTTACGTCACCCACGACCAGAAGGAGGCGCTTTCGATCGCCGACCGCATGGCCATCCTCGAGAGCGGCCACATCCTGCAGGTGGGAACGCCGCGCGAAGTCTACAAGCGGCCCGGTCACAAGACCGTGGCGAATTTCATCGGCGAGACCGATTTCGTTCCCGGCAAGGTGCTGGGCATCGTCGGAAACTATGTCACGGTGGAGACGGCGATCGGCAAGTTCGACGGCATTGTCGGCGACCAGGCGAATACCCCGACGGTGGGGGCGGCCGTTACGGTATCCATTCGCCCCGAGTGCTGGGAGCTGCACCGCGACGCCGAATCACGCAACGTTGTCCGCGGCCGGATCGGGGATTCCACCTACCTGGGCGAAGTCGCCCAGTACGAGTTCGTCACCGGGCATGGCACGAAGCTGAAGATATTTGAGCGCAACCCGCGCTTCGTGGATGGCAGCACGCGCGGCGAACTCTTCGCCACGGTCGAACCGGAAGATGTGGTGGTGCTGATGGATTGAGGCTCTCCCCGATGAAGAGCTGTCACCTCCGCCGCCATGGGTGGAACCCGGCCTCCGGTCGGGTTGGATCCGCCCCAGCGGCGAGAACCGCGCCAAAGGCCAGGTTGCATGCTTGGCCGCGCACCGCATGAAACGTGCGCTCATCATCCTGGCATTGGTGACGGTGGTGGCGCTGCCTTTCGTGCTCCGGCCAAAGAAGGCCGTCGTCATCGGCAAGGCGGATGATACCATTGTCATCATCACGCCGCACAACGAGGCGATCCGCCAGGAATACACGCTCGGTTTCCAGGAATGGTACCGCGCCCGGACTGGCCGGACGGTCACGATTGACTGGCGCGTCATAGGCGGCACGAGCGAAATCGCCCGGTTTCTCGAGTCGGAGTATGTGTCTTCCTTCCAGAACCACTGGACGCGGAAACTCGGCAAAGCCTGGAGCACCGACGTGCAGGCGGCCTTTGCGAACGGGCGCCTGCCCAAGGACGCCAGTCCCGAGGCGCAGGAGGCGCGCAAGGAGTTCATGGCCTCGGATGTCAGCTGCGGCATCGATCTATTCTTCGGCGGCGGCACATTTGATTTTATCCGGCAGGCGGACGCCGGTCGGATCGTGGATTCCGGGCTGCTTCAGAAGCGCCCCGAGTGGTTCACGGACGACGTGATGCCGGCGAGTTTCACGGGCGAGCCATTCCGCGACAAGCAGGGGCGCTGGCTGGGGCCGGTGCTCAGCGGCCATGGGATGCTCTACAACTTCGATTCGCTGAAACGCCTCGGCATCGAAACCCCCCCGGCGGATTGGAGCGACTTGCTCGATCCGAGGTTGATGGGCGAGATCGCCGTGTGCGACCCCACCAAGAGCGGGTCCATCGCCAAATCCTTCGAGAGCATAATCCAGGAGCAGATCTACCTTGAGTGGGCCAAGCTGGCCCGGGAAACCGGCCGCCCGAAGTCGGAGTTGGAAAAACAAGCCGTGGCCCAGGGCTGGGAGCGCGGCCTGCGGTTGCTGCTCGGGATCAGCGCCAACGCCCGCTACTTCACCGATTCGTCGCAGAAGCCGCCCATCGACGTCGCGGCGGGCAACTGTGCCGTCGGCATGTGCATCGACTTCTACGGGCGCTACCAGGAACAGAGCTCGGGCGAGCGCAGCGGGCGGCAGCGCCTCGGTTTCAAGATGCCCCTCGGCGGCACCACGATGTCACCTGATCCGATCGCCCTGATGCGCGGCGCGCCCAACCGTGAGATCGCGATCGCCTTCATCGAATACGTCATGTCCATGGACGGGCAGAAGCTGTGGAACTTCAAACCCGGCACGCCGGGCGGGCCGCAACACTTCGCGTTGCGCCGGTTGCCGATTCGCAAGGATTTCTACCGGGAGCCGGAATTCGCGAAATTCCGCTCCGATCCCGACGTAAACCCTTACGCCGGCGAGTCGCCTTTGGTCTACAACGCCGCCTGGACGGGCAGCCTGTTCCGCGAAATGTCCTTCGTGATCCGGATCCTCGGAATCGACACCCATACCGAGCTCGCGCAGGCATGGCACGCCATCAACGCTCCCGGGCTCGATCCCGAGGTGCGGGCCCGCGCCCTGGCGACGCTGACGGATCTGTCGGCCGTGAGTTACGAGCAAATGTTCAGCCGCGTGAAGCCGGCGCTTAATTCAAAGAACAAAGTCGACGAGGTCCGCCTGGCCAGCGAGCTGGGAGAGCATTTTCGGCAGCAATATCTGCAGGTGGCCCGAAGCCTTCGGGACCGCTAGCCCGCATATTTCACACCCAGAGGTGTGAAACATGCGCCCTGTCGGGCCGACCTTGTCGGGGCGCGCCGCGACAAAGTCGCTCCGCCCGGAGGGCGGACGGACATTTTGCTGATTGGATCGCCCAAGACTGTGAAA
>DASZPS010000181.1:0-9300 GCA_035549955.1 Lacunisphaera sp.
GGCGACCACCGAGATGATCCTCGCGGAAAAGGGCACGGTCATCAAGTTCGCGGGCGACGGGATCTTCGCCGCCTGGGGGGCGCCGCTCCCGCAATCCGACCACGCCGAACGCGCCGTCCGGGCGATGTGGCGGCTGGCCCAGCTGAAGCCGACGGTGGTGCCGATCAAGCGGCGGGCCGATGGTACGATGGAGGAATTCACCCTCCGGACCCGCATCGGCATCCACACGGGAGAAGCGCTGGCCGGGAATCTCGGGAGCGCCCGGCGCCTTGATTACACCTTGATTGGGGACAACACGAACTTTGCCTCGCGGCTGGAAGGCGCCAACAAGTATACCGGGACGACCATCCTCGTCTCGGACAGCACCGCGCAACTGCTGGCCGGAAAATTCCTGCTCCGCCGGGTTGGCTCGATCAAGGTGGTGAACAAGGACAATTCCGTACTCATCTACGAAGTCCTCGGCGAAAATCCGGCGGCCCGGCCGCGCTGGCTCGATGCCTTTGAAGCGGCGCTCGACGAGTGGACCCGCGGAAATTTTGCCGCCGCTCAGGCCGGGTTCGAGGTGGTTATGAAGGACCGCCAGGCACTCGAAGGGAAAATTGACGGGCCGGCGGAGTTCTACCTCAAGCGCCTCGCCCGGCCCGAGGTTCTGGCGCAATCCGCCGCGGCGACTCCCTGGACCGGCGAGGTCGAATTGGAAGGCAAGTGAAGCCGGACGCCCGGTCCGAAGGCAACGGAGCCAGGTCAGGGCGACACCACCGGGCGGGACAGGCCGGGAACCCCACGCGCCGGCCGGACGATCAGGGCATAATCATCCAGTCGGTGCTGACGGGGGTGACTTCGGACACGCTCTGGACGGTCGTGCCGTTCATCAGCCAGAAGACCACGTTGCCACCGATATTGTGCCGCCAGACGATGTCGGTCTTGCCGTCGCCGTTGAAGTCGCCGGCGGTGCTGATGGTCCAGACGTTGCTGACCGGGGTGACCTCGGCCGAGCTTTGGACGGAGGATCCATTCATCATCCAGAAGACGATGTTACCGCCGATCTGGTGGCGCCAGACGATGTCGGTCCGGCCGTCATTGTTGAAGTCGCCCGTGGTGGCAATCACCCAATCGGTGCTGACCGGCGTGATCTCCACGGCGCTGGCAGGCGTAGTGCCATTCATGAACCAGAAGACCACGTTGCCGCCGATCTTGTGGCGCCAGACGATGTCGGTCTGGCCGTCGCCGTTGAAGTCGCCGGTGCCGCTGATGACCCAGTCGGTGCTGACGGGCGTGACCTCGGCCGCGGTCTGGGGCGTGTTGCCGTTCATCAACCAGAAGACGACGTTGCCGCCGATACTGTGGCGCCAGATGACGTCGGTCTGGCCATCGTTGTTGAAGTCGCCGGTGCCGGTGATCACCCAGTCGGTGCTGACCGGGGTGACCTCGGCGACGGTGTTGGGCCTGCTGCCGTTCATCAACCAGAAGACGACGTTGCCGCCGGTCTTATGGCGCCAAAGGATGTCCGACTGGCCATCGGCATTGAAGTCGCCCCGGGTAGCACGCACAGTCAGCGTCGCGGGGTTGCTGGTTTCGAAGAGGGTGATGGCGCCCGAGCTGTTGGAGGCGACGCAACGGAACTGGACGCCGTTGAGGGCGGATACCGCCCAGCCAGCGATGGTCAGGGTAGGCGTGGTGCTGCCGGAATAGGGCGCGCCTTCATTGATGCCCTGCCAGGTCGTGCCCACGCCCATCTCCCAACTATAGGACAACGGCATCGAGCCGCTGGCCACGACGGTGAACGTGGCGGCCTGGTTCGCGGACACGGTTTGGCTGGCGGGGTGGGTCGTGAACACCGGGGCGTTGTAGTTGACGATCGCAAGGTCGTGATAGCCGCCCGCGGCGACGGCCAGGACCCCGGAGAGCCCCGTCGGCAGCACGTTCGGGTAGCCGTTGAACGTTTCGCCCCAAGTCACGACCGTGCCATCGGTCTTGAGGGCGAGCGTGTGGACAAAGGTCGCGGAAATGGCGACGACGTTGGCCAATCCCGCGGGTACGTTCTGGCGTCCACCGATGGTCATGCCCCAGGTGGTCACCGTGCCGTTCGACTTGAGGCCGATGCCATAGTAATATCCCGATTGCACGGCAACCAGGCTGGTGAGCCCGCCCGGCGGCCCGGAGGTTCCGGTGACATCGACCAGGGTCCCGTCGCTTTTCACGGCCAGCAACGGCCCATCGCCCGCCGCCAGGGATACGACGCCGGACAGCCCGGGGATCACGGTGTAGCCCGACGAGCTGGAGGCCAACCATTGGACGACGGTTCCGTCCGCCCGCAGGGCGTAGTTTCCGCTCCCGGCGGCGGCGACACCCACGATGTCGCGCAAGATGGACGTCACCGCGGTGTCCGACGCCGCACCGACACTGACGACCGTCCCGTTGGCGCGCAACAGGAGCACGTGACTGGTACCCGGCGCGAACGCGACGATCTGGTTCAAGGTGGCGAGTGGGGTCGACAAGCTGGCTTCGCGGCCCCAGACCCGGACGGTCCCATCCGCCCGCAGGGCGTAGCTGCTCCAGTCAGTGGCGGCGACGGCGATGACTTCGCCGAGGTTGGCCGGAACGGTGGATTGCCCGTAGCTGTTGTCGCCCCAAGCTTTGACCGTCGTCACCGTGCCGGCGGTGGGCGCGACAAAAAGGTGGAAGAGGGAGACGCTTTCCGCGGTCCCGTTGCTGGCGGTGACGGTGTAGAAGCCGCGATCGCTCCAGCCCACGGACGGAATCGTCAGCGACGAACCGGTTTGGCCGGCGATGACCTGGCCGTTGCGCCGCCAGACGTAGGAGATGGGCTGCGTATCAGACGCAGCGAGGGTGAAGGTCACGGACTGGCCGGGCGCGACGAGGCGGCTGAGCGGGCGGCTCGTAATCGCTGGCGGTGCATTGACCGTGAGCTGGCCAGCGCTCGAGGTGACGGAGCCCGAAGCATTGGTGACGACCACCGTGTATCCGCCCGCATCGCCCGCGGTGACACTCGCCAACGTGAGGTCGGGGGTCAATGCGCCGGTGACGCCATTGCCATCGACGAGACCCACCCCATTCTTGCGCCATTGGAAGGACAGCGGAAGGGAGCCGGTCGTCGCGACGTGGAAGAAAGCGGGATTCCCGGCAGTCACGGTCTGGCTGGCGGGCGGGGTGACGACGGCCGGCGCGGCCGGACTGATCAGCGCGAAGCTGGTGAAAGTGGTGCCCCCCAAGGCGAAGACGCCGGTCAGGCCCGCGGGAGGGGTGGTCTGTCCCTGGTAGGGCCGGCCAAAACCGACCACGGAGCCATCCTGGAGGAGCACGAGACTGTGGCTTTCACCCGCGGCGATGCCTATCGCCGGCGGCAGGTTGGAAGGTACGGTGGTCGACCCGGCGTAGTCGCTACCCCATGCAACCACGGAACCGTCCGCCTTGAGGGCCAGGGCATGCAAGACCCCGGCGGAGATGGCCGTGACATTGGTGAGCGAGGAAGTCTGGGTGATGGGGATGTTGCTCGTGCCCCACGCGACCACCGTACCATCGGCTTTCAATGCCAGGGTGAACCAGATGCCGGCGTCGATGGCGATCACGTCATCGAGACCCGCGGGCACGGTGGTTTCCCCGTAGATATTCTGGCCCCAGGCGACCACGGTACCGTTCGCGCGCAATGCCACGCCGTGGTAGCGACCGACGGCGACGTCGATCACATCGGTCAGGACCGGCGGGGTGAAGCCGCCGTACAGGGTACCCCAGGTCACCATGGAGCCGTCAGCCAGGGCGGAGAGGCCGTACCCGCCGGCTTCCACCACGCGCACGGCCGTGGATATGCCGGTGGGAAGGGCGACCCCATTTGTTCCCCAGCCCACGGGAGCGCCGGCCGTACTGATGGCGATCAAGCGACCGCTGTCGACGCTGCGCCCCAGGGCCGCGAGCGGAGGCATTCCGGGCGAATTCGGATTTTCCCCCCAGGTGATCGGGATGGCATCGGAGCGCCCGACCGTGACCCGACACACGGAGAAGACGGTGCCTCCGGCCGCGCCGGTGACCGTGACGGAATAGCTGCCGCTGTCGCCGGTGGTGAGATTGGTCAGGGCCAGCGCGGCGCCCGTCGCATTGGCAATCACCTGGCCGTTCTTCCTCCAAGCGTACGTGTAAGGCGCATCGCCGGCCGCGACGACCTCGAGGGTCGTGGACTGACCCATGAGCAGAAGGCGGCTCATGGGCCGCTGGGTGAGCGTGGGGGGAGTGACGACCTGGATGTTGGCCGACGCCGAGACCACGCTGCCGCCGGCGTTGGTGATTTCGACGGAATACGCGCCGGAGTCGGAAAGCTGCGTGCCGGTCAGGGTGAGGGTGGCGCTCGTGGCGCCGGTGATCGCGCCACCGTTGCCCAGCGGGACGCCATCCTTCCGCCACTGGTAGCCAAACGGACCGATCCCGTTGACGCTGACGGTCAGCGTGAACGGCTTGCCGACATTAAGGATGCGCGTCTGGGGCGGTGTCGCCACCGTGGGGGGACCGACCGGCACCAACGCGATGCCGTGCCAGTAGCCGGCCGAGATCGCCGTGGCACCAGCCGCGTTTGCCGGCACCGTGCGCTGGCCGTAGTCGTTTGCACCCCAAGCCACGACGGTGCCGTCGGCTTTCAAGGCCAGGCTGTGATAGCCACCGGCCGCGACCGCCACCACGCCGGTCAGGCCGGCGGGTACATTGCACTGGCCATCGAGGTTGTAGCCCCACGCGACGACGGTGCCATCGGCCTTGAGCGCGAGGGTATGTCCACCGGAGGCAGTGCCGCCGGCGGCAAGCGCGCGTACGTTCGCGAGCCCCGCGGGCACCGTGGTCTCACCGTGCGACCCGGAACCCCAGGCGACGACGGTGCCGTTGGACCGGAGCGCCACCCGATGCGAGTCGCCCAATGCGACCGCCACCACCGGGCCGAGGTCAGTGGGTACGGTGGACGAGAAGCCCCAGGCCCGGAGCGTGCCATTGGCCAACAGCGCGATGCTGGTCCCGGTGCGGGCATCGATGGCGACGACGTTCGCCAAGTCGGCGGGGACCTGCGCGGCGGGTCCCGGCGGGCTGTAGGTGGAACCACCCCACGCGCTGACGGTGCCGTCGGCCTTCAAGGCGACGCTGTGGTCGCTGCCCGCGGCAATCGCCACCACATTATTCAGGCCGGCCGGGACATTGGTCTGGTTGTAATCGTTCTGGCCCCACGCTGCGACCGTGCCGTTGGCTTTCAAGGCGAGACCATGCCGGCCGCCCGCGGCGACGGCTCGAATCGCGCCGAGCCCTCCGGGGGGAGCGGTTTGGCCATTGTCGTTGCGCCCCCAGGCAACCGGTGTCGCATGATCCGGAGCGACATACAGGTAGAAAACCGAGCGGTTGCTGCCGAGGGAATTGGTCGCGACGACCTCGTACCACCCGTTGTCGGCCAGCGTGGGCGACGCGAGCGTCAGGCTGCTGCCGGTCTCACCGGGCAGGACCGTTCCCTGGCGGGTCCATTGGTAGCTGACGGCATCGGGGCTGGTCGTCGTCACCGAGAAAGTGGCCGCCTCGCCCACGAGCACGGCCCGGCTGGCGGGATAGGTCAGGAAACCGGGAGGGCCCGTCACGGACAGGGTGGCGGGATTGCTCGTGGCGCTGCCGGCGCTGTTGGTAGCGATGAACCGGAACTGGTCACCGTGCATCGTGTACAACGCCTGGTTGACCGTGAGCGTGTTCCCGCTGGGGACATAGATCGAATTGGCAACGATGTTGTCCCAGGTGCCGCTCCCCGCGGCCTTTCGTTGCCAAGCGAAGGTCGGGACCGGGTTGCCCGTTGCCCCGGCCCCGAATGTCACGCTCCCGCCGGTGGTGGCAGTCTTGTCCCCTGGCTGCGAAGTGATCGTCGGGGCGGTCGGCAACATCCCCGCCGCGGAAACACTGACGGAGTAGGTGCCCAGGCTGCCATAGGCCGTGTAGCCCGAGGGCGGATCGATGAGCGGAGCGCCGGAACCGATGCCGTGCACGCGGACATAATAGGTGCCTCCTGGCAACGATGAGGCGTTGGAGTAGCCGACCGAGTAGGAGGGACCCGTCGCAAAGACCAGGCTGCCGGCGCTGTCCAGCAACTCTACCTGGTAGTCCAGATTCCAGTAGGCGGTAGTGGCGCCCGGAGTCAGGGAAACCGTCCCCCCGGAGATGTTGATGGAGAAAACGTCGGAGTCACCGGCGCCAATCGTCCCCGCGGCGAGACCGTTGGTGCCGTTGAGTGAAAGCGGCGTCGCCGTGCCAATGGTGTCCCCGACGTCATCCGGCACGTAGCCGGTGGGATTGGTCAGCCCGAGGAGCGGGGTGGGGGTGCCACCCGAGAGAATGGCCAGGTCCTCCTCGTGGTTGGTGGCGCCCTGGTATTCCCCCTTGCTCCACTGGGTCAGCGACCGACCGTAGGCGGCGCCCATGATGGGCCCCCAGCTTCGCAGGCCCGAGTCATGCCCGCTGTAATATTCGTCGCTGTTGCGGCCGTCGTGGCTCAGGCCGAGGGTGTGGCCCGCCTCGTGTGAAATGGCCTCCGCGACGCCATTGACGGTGGTGTTGAAAACCCAGGCAACCACCTCGTTGTCGAAGTAGGTGCCGGAACCGGCGAAGCTGTCGGTCAGGGCGACGCCGCCCGCGCCGGAGGACCAGCCGGAGGTTGGCGTGACCACGATGCGCATGCGCGAGCCCGGGGCGACGGCTTGATAGTCCGCCTCGCTCGTGGTGACATTGAGATTGAAGGGGACAAAGTCCTCCCGCACGCGCCGCCAGACCTGGAAGATCTCGTTGTCGGTGAGGGTCGACGGCTGCGCGACGATCGGGTTGCCGCCGTTTTCGGCGGTCCAGTCGGGATCCGTGACCGTCGCGCCGTCGAAATCCAGCAGGAGAACCGTAGGGGCGCCCGGCCGGCTCTGCAGCAGGGGTGGGGCGGCCTGCGGGGACCGGGGAACCAATTGGCGCGCGGCGTCGGAAGGTTCGCGCGGGATCGAGTCGCAAACCACCCGGGCGAGCGGCTGCTCCCGAATCTGCAACTGGCCCGTGGCGGAGGTCGAGATCAGGTACGCGAGCCGTGCCTCGCGGAGGAGGATGTGGCCGGAGAGATGTTCTCCTGCCGCCCGCAACGAAAAGACGCCGCGAGCGTCGGCCAGCATTCCCGCGGCGCAGACCTGGCCCGGACCCTGACGGAAGTAGTTAACCGCCCCGTGGAGCACTTTGCCGCCGGGCAACGGAAGGGTGAGGGTGTCGCCGCGGCGGAGATTTTGGAGGGGCCGCACCGAGTCACGCGCCAGGCCGAAAGGCGAGGAAGATTCCACGGGCACGGGCCAGAGCTTGGATTCCTCCGGGGGGCGGTTTGCCGTCGTGGGCTTGGAGCTGGCAACGGATGAACCGGCGGCGGTAGTTTCACGGGGCGATAAATACCGGTGGGCGGCGAGCAACAGCACCGCCATGACCAAGCCGATGGACCAGAGGGTACGTTTTCGAAACACGGCTGGAAAATATCAGTTTACAGTGACAGGCGAAGCCAACCGCGGGGCAGCGTTTGCCAGGCGAACGAGCGAACGACGATGTTGGTGGGGTGCATGGACCAATTCGGCCCCGTTCCTGGCTGGGAATTCATGCGGCAAACGACACCACATCTGGCTATTGCCTCCTGCCGGCCCGGATACCGTTCAACGCGAACTGAGAATGCTTGGCACGAGAAGGGACCGGCAAGGCGAATTTCGTTCGGTAATCTGGATTTGACGTTGGCATTTTTGCGCACCCGGTTCACCAGCAAGTATCGCAAAGCCAGCAGATTCCGCACATCGATGCAAAGCTGTTTTCAATTTGTCCGATCAACTGCATTTGACGGAAGCAGATACCCGCGCCTCGGGATCGATCGACGCGCCATAGCGAACACCAATCCACCCGGCCCGATCCAAAAAAAAGTAGCGGACGTTCAGCAGGTTTACGGGACAATCGACCAATCGAGACTGACCGGGGTGATCTCGGCCGCGTTGGTGGGGGTGGTGCCGTTCATCAGCCAGAAGACGACGTTGCCGCCGGTCCGGTGACGCCAGACGATGTCCGTCTTCCCATCCCCGTTGAAGTCGCCGGTGGTGCTGATCACCCAGTCGGTGCTGACGGGGGTGACCTCGGCGGTGCTGGTGGGACGGGTGCCCTCCATCAGCCAGAAGACGACGTTGCCGCCGATCTTGTGGCGCCAGACAATGTCCGTCTTCCCGTCGGCGTTGAAGTCGCCCGTGCCGCTGATCACCCAGTCAGGGCTGACGGGGGTGACCTCGGCGGCGGTGATGGGGGTGGTGCCGTTCATGAGCCAGAAGACGACATTGCCGCCGGTCTTGTGGCGCCAGATGATGTCCGTCCTCCCATCGGCGTTGAAGTCGCCGGTGCCGGTGATCTCCCAATCGGTGCTGACGGGGGTGACCTCGATCGCGCTGGTGGCAGCGGTGCCGTTCATGAGCCAGAAGACGACGTTGCCGCCGACCTTGTGGCGCCAGACAATGTCCGTCTTCCCGTCGGCGTTGAAGTCGCCCGTGCCGCTGATCACCCAGTCGAGGCTGACGGGGGTGATCTCGGCGGCAATGACAGGGGTAATGTCGTTCATGAGCCAGAAGACGACGTTCCCGCCGAGGCCATGGCGCCAGATCATGTCGGGTTGGCCATCGCCATTGAAATCCGCGCCATTGGATGGCACGATGAGAGTGGCGGCGCTGCTGATGACCGATCCGACAACGTTGGTGGCAACAACGGAATAGCTCGCAGTATCCGCAGGAAATACGTCGGTCAGGGTGAGGGTAGCAGAGGTGGCTCCGGCAATGCTGACCCCGTTTTTCTGCCATTGCAGGGCAGGGGCGGGACTGCCGGTGACTGCCACCGAGAAAGCGATGTTGTGGCCAGGGAGCACGACAGAGTTGCTGGGATTCGGTTGGACGGTGATCACGGGCTGGGCGGGCACACTGGTCAGGATAACACCAGTCGAAACCAGTCCGCTTGGCGCGTTGTCAGCATAGTCGAATATTCGTTGTTGAATCTGCGAAGGATCCGTCGTCCCCCAATAGTTTAGGGTGGCTGCGACGGCCGTGGCGGTTGAATTGTACAAATTATAGCCACTGTTTCGTTCGAACACATTTAAGCGCACGGTGAGGGAGCCGCTGCTGCGCACGCCGCTAAAGCGCAGGGCGGTGGCGAAGTCGGTGATGGTGCAGCCGCTGACGGTGACGTTGCCGGAGCCCGAGCCGAACTCGAGGCCGACGCCGCTGCCGAAGCCGGTGAGGG
>DASZPS010000182.1:0-44436 GCA_035549955.1 Lacunisphaera sp.
TCATCGAGGCGATCAGGCCGTGGCGGGCGAGCAACTGGCGATAATCGTCGCTGGCGTATTGGGCGCCACGATCGGAGTGTACGATCAGGCCTGGCTTGGGCCGACGCTGGGTGATCGCCATCTGGAGGGCGTCGAGCATCATCCGCGCGTCGAGGTGTGCGCCCATCGACCAGCCCAGGATCCGGCGCGAGTACAGGTCCATGACCACCACCAGGTAGAGCCAGCCCTCCCCGGTGAGCACGCACGTCGCATCGCTGCCCCAAGCTTGGTCGGGGGCGTTGATCTGGAGCTCCGGCAACAGGTTGGGTGCAATCGGTCCGCCATGCTGGCTGTCAGTGGTGGCCACCCGAAACTTGGAGCGCTGGCGCGCCCAGATGCCGGCTTCCTGCATCAACCGGGCGATGCGATTGCGACTTCCCGGGCAGCGCAGCTCGCGCGCGATCCGCGGGCTGCCGTAGGAGCACTCGTTGGCTTCGAACGCCACGCGGATTTGCTCGGTTAACTGCCGGTTCTGCCGGGCGCGGCCGCACGGCTGTTGGCGCCGCTGCCGCCAGGCGTAGTAGCCGCCCCGCGACACCTCCAGAGTGGCGCAAAGCAGCGCAATAGGGTGGGCGCCGCTCATGGTTTCGATGTGGGCATACCTCGCCGCGGCGGCTCGGAGAGGATGCCCAGCGATTTTTTTAGGATCTCGCGTTGCTCGAGCAGCTTCGCGTTTTCCTCCCGCAAACGGGCGTTCTCCGCCTCGATTTCCTCCAGGCTGCGCGCTCCGCGCGCAGCCTGGCCTGTCTTCCGGTCCCGCTGGGCTTTCGCCCAGCGAAACAGCAGCGCGGGCCGGATGCCCAGCTCGGCACCGACCTTCGCTGCGCTCCGGCCGCTGCTCTGCCACTTTTCCACGGCCTGTTGCTTGTACTCCTCACTGTAGGGGGTCCTGCCCGCTACCGGTTTCGTGATCTGCGTCTTCATGTGGACTCCTTGGGTTTTGATCCCCAGTCCACTGTCCGTCAAATCAGGGCAACCTCACTGCGACCCCTTGGATCCGCCGGCGACCGCGTTGGAGATTTAGGGTGACAAGCGCGTTGCGCCTCCCCCTGAGCGCGGTCGCAGTTGGCCGTCCGCCAGTATATACCCTCCTCTGATCATCCGGGCGGAAGCGTTATGAGGCCCCGCTCTTCAGCACATTGGTTTTGGGTATCTTTGCTAGAGTCGGCTTGATCTCGATCACGGTTGGTATCTACAGCGTCATGGCATCCACTGTGGCGCGCGGGTCGCAGGAGATCATCGGCGCCGCGAGCCTGGTCTGCCACCTGCTTGATGGCGGACCAGTTACGGGGCCTGTCGACCAACGATCCACCGACCTTGGGTTGGTTTTTGGCTCCGAGTCGGAGCAACGGGTCTCGTGGCTTGCTGGGTTCCCGCCGGGCAACGAAGGTTGACCCGATGGTCGCCTTGCGTGCAGAATCGCACCTGAAACCGGGCCGGCTGGTCGGAGCCACCCCGCTATGCCTCGTGCATTGCCGCCAATAACCATAAAGTTGAAGGGCTGAAGCATCGACCGACGTTACGGAACAGACCATGAAGCCGCGCTATGCCATGCTTGCGCTGATGGGCCATCGGAGGATGGGCATGAAGTCCCTTTGCCTCCCGGTCATTCTCCTGGCAATGGCCAGCCTGTTGTCGGGTTGTGCCACCCTTTTGGCCGCGATGCGAAACCGGGCTGCCTTTTATGAGGCGGATACGGAAGAAGTGACCGTCCAACTCACCAGTCCAGTCGAGCATCCCTCCGGTGGATCGCTGGGAAACCGCACCTTCAACGTGCGTCGCGGAGACACCCGGGAAACCATGGTTTCCAGCTGCGGGCCGCCTGGTCTGATGATCGGCTCGAATGTCTGGGTTTACTCGAATTGCACCCCGCCCAACGCGGCCGCCATGAAATCCCACTACGATACCCTGGTGGTTGTTTTTGTGCGCAACCAGGTGCAGGAAATCCGCCTGGTGAGCGGCCGGACCCTCCGCGATTTCCTGGAGACGAATTTGCCGCGCATGCGCAACCTGGAGTGAGCGGACAGTGGAGGGCGGCGACCCGCGCGGCCGGGCTGGCGGGTATTTGTTGTGCGGTTGACCGGTTGGCGGCTACTAAGGGGAGATGAGCCCCCAAGCCGAGGATCACGAGTTGTTGCGCAGCTATGCCGAGGACCAATCCGAAGCGGCTTTCCGCGAGCTGGTGAACCGTCACATCAACCTGGTTTATGCCGGTGCGCTCCGCCGGCTGGGCGGCGATGCGCATTTGGCGCAGGACGTCACGCAGCGGGTCTTTACCGCCCTGGCTGCCGGGGCC
This sequence comes from Lacunisphaera sp., assembly GCA_035549955.1. Lineage (GTDB taxonomy): Bacteria > Verrucomicrobiota > Verrucomicrobiia > Opitutales > Opitutaceae > Lacunisphaera. The sequence continues at coordinate 2,336 of DASZPS010000182.1, forward strand.
CGTTCTTTGGCCGGCCGGCCGGCGCTGGCCGGCTGGCTGCATATCACGACGCGCAACCAGGCGGCTCAAATCGTACGCACCGAACGCCGCCGGCGAACGCGCGAGCAGGAGGCCTGCAAAATGAATGAATCCGAAGTGGCCAATACCTCCTCCTCGCCTGACTGGGAACGGTTGCGCCCGGTGATGGACGGTGCTCTCGACGAACTCGACGAGCGGGATCGGGAAGCGGTGCTCCTGCGGTATTTCGAAGGAAAGTCATTCGGCGAACTCGGGGCAAGGCTAGGACTAAGCGAAAACGCCGCGCGCATGCGGGTGGAGCGGGCCCTTGACCGCATGCACGGATTGCTCGCGCGGCGCGGCGTGACCTCGACCGTCGGCGCTTTGGCGCTCGCGCTGGCCGGCGAAACCTCGATTGCAGCTCCGGCGGGGTTGGCGGCAACAGTGTCCGGCGCGGCATTGTCCGCCGGCACGGCGGGCGGCCTGGGCCTGCTGGCTTCCGCGAGTGCGACAAAATTGGCCGTCATGGTCGGTGTGGTCGCCGTGCTCGCCGCGGGGGGGATTTATCGCAATTCCCGGAAAAACCAGACGGTCCCTGCGGTAGCACCCGGTGCTCCAGTCCCTTTTAGCGGCGGGGAACCCGCGGGAACCAAATCGGGCGGAAGTTCCCGGCCGGACACGGAAGCTGTGCCGGCGGTCGGCGCGGTTCCCGGCGCGAGGGGCATCAAACGTCCGAGAATGATCGGACCCAACGGCATGATTCTCACCCAGGGAAAGCCCCTCGAAATGGTTTACATCCAATATTGGGCAGAACGTTATGAATTTGAGATTGGCGATGACGAATTGGTCCAGGCCCAGGAGGCCTACAACGCCATCGTCGAGGCCCGGCGTAAGCTGGAAGATGGGCTGGCCCAGGAGGAACAGTTGGCGCCCTCGCATTTCAAGGTCGTGATTCCGGCGTATACCGAAGAAGGGAGAAAACTGCTGGAGCGGTTTGGCGCCCGGCTCGCGTCCATCCTGGGCGCCGATCGGGCCAAGCGGTTTCTCGCCAAGATCCAGGTGCCGGCCACGACCGCGAACTTCGGGTGGGGCACGGCTGACCAGGTCCTCGATGTGACGCGTTGGCGCGACGGAAACAAGGATGCGTTCGAAATCCTCCATGGTTTCGGGCTCCCCGGATCCGGGGCAATGAGCGATATTACCAGCGTCAGCAAGAGCTACTTGCTTGCCGGCAACCTTGGCATCTACGAGCACTTGAGACGCCACTTCCCATCGCAATCCACTCCCCATCCCGCGCGCTAGTTCGACGGGAAGCGGGCTTCGGGGTCTTTGTCACCGTCCAAGGCGACCGGACTTTCGCGCCTCAGGTTGCGGGTGCGTCGGCCGGCTTCATCCGGTGGGCCAGCTTGGAGCGGAACAGCCAGCGGCCGAGCGCGGGCATGAGAAGCATGGCGCCGAGCATGTTAAAGAAAAAGAGGAAGGAAAGGAGGACACCCATGTCGGCCTGGAATTTCAGGGCGGACCACGCCCACGTGCCCACGCCAGCGGCGAGGGCGCTGCCGGTGAACATCACCGAGGTGCCCATCGTGCCGAATGCGAAGCAGAGTGCGTCCTCGAACGTCTCGCCTTGTTCGAGGCGCTCCTGGATGGCCGAGAACAGGTAGATGCCGTAGTCCACGCCGATGCCCACGCCGAGGGCGATGACCGGCAGGGTCGACGTCTTCAGGCCGATGTTGAGATAGTACTTCAAAGCGTAGCCCAGATAGGACACGACGATGAGCGGCACGATGACGCAGAGCGCGCCGCGCCAGGAGCGGAAGGAAAGCAGGCAAAGCACGATGACCGCGGCATAGACCCAGAGGATCATCGGCGTCTGCGCGGCCGCCACAACCTCGTTGGTCGCGGCCATCACGCCGATGTTGCCGGTGGCGAGCTGGAATTTGACGCGGTCGCTGGTGTGGGTGGCGCGGTAATCCTTTGCGGCCGCGATGACCCGCCGGATCGTCTCGGCCTTGTGGTCCTTGAGGTAGACCATGATGGGAATGACGCTGCCGTCGTTGTTCAGCAGTCCGCTGGAGGTTTCGACCGGCGAAACCGACTGCGCCAGTGCCGCCTGGTTCCGGGCGATGACGCGCCACTTGAGGCTGCCTTCGTTCCAACCGGCGTTGATCGTCCGGGCGTAGTCGGTCAGCGCGAGGGTGGACTGCACGCCTTCGATGTTGCGCATGCGCCAGGCGAAGTTGTCCACGAGTTCCATGATATCGTGGTCGACCACGCCGTTCGGCACCGTCTCGGCGAGCACCGTGATCACGTCCACGCCGATGCTGAATTCGCGGGTGATGACGGCCGTGTCGCGGTTGTAGCGCGAGTCCTGGCGCAGTTCCGGCACGCCGGCGTGCAGGTCGCCGATCTTGACCTGGTGGGACTTCACCCAGCCAAAGCCGAGCAGTCCCAGCGACACCAGGATGATCACTGCCGAACTGTGGCGGCGGGTCGTGAAGTTCACCAATCGCCGCCACCAGGGCTGCAGGGCGAAGCGGCGGAAGTTCACGCGCCGGCGAAACCCCGGCGACATGTGGGTGTAGGAAATCAGCACGGGCAGCAGGAACCGGTCGGTGAAAATGATGAGGAACACGCCCAGGCTGGCCGTGATAGCAAGTTCCTGGATCGTGGGCACGTGGACGAGGTAGATGGTGCTGAATCCGACGGTGCCGGTGAGGATGGCGACGCAACCGGGCACGAAGAGGTTGCTGAAGGACGCCCGGGCGGCGGCGGGCTCATCCTTGCCCATGTTGATCTCGTAGCGAAAGGAACGGAGCATTTGCGTGGCATGGCTCAGCGCGATCGCGAAGATCAGGAACGGCACCAGGATGGAGAGCGGGTCGATGCCAAAGCCGAGCAGGTTGAGGATGCCAAACTGCCAGACGACCGCGCAGAACGACGTCAACAACGGCAGCACCGTGAGGATCAGCGATTGCGAGAAATAGAAGAGCAGGATTGCGGAAATCACCAAGGCGATGCCAAAAAACACGAGGACGCCCTTTGCGCCGGCCGTGATGTCACCAATCACTTTGGCGAAACCGATGATATGGATGCCGATCGTGTCGCTTTGGAACCGGGCGCGAATGCGCTCCTCCAGCGCGGCGGCGACCTGGGCGTAGTCCAGCGTCTTCCCCGTGGCGGGATCGACCTCCTGCAGCGACGCGATGACGGCCGCGCCCGTGTAGTCGTTGGCCACCAGCATGCCGAGTCGGCCGGACTTCACGATGTTCTGCCGCACCACTTCAAATCCTGCGGGCGTCGGTTCAAACCCGGCGGGGATGACGTTGCCCCCCTGCAGGCCTTCCTCCACCACCTCGATGTAGCGCACGTTGGGCGTGAAGATCGACGTCACCTGGGCCCGATCGACGCCCGGGATGTAGTAGGTTTCGTCGGTGACAGCCTTGAGGGTTTTGAAGAAATCCGCCGTGAAGATGTCGCCCTGCCGGGCGACCAGCGCGATCACCACCCGGTTGGCGCCGCCGAACTGCGTGCGGTGCTTCTTGAAATTCGCGATGTATTCGTGGTCGGACGGCAGCTGCTTGTCGAAGCTGGCGTCGACCCGGGTCTTGGCCGCAAACCAGCCCAGCACCAGCGTAATGGTGGAAAAGACCGCCAACGTCGCCGGGCGGTTGCGAAAGATCAGTTCCTCGAGGCGCGCGATCATGGCACGGCGAGGCGCGCGGCGCCCTTTTCCCCCACGACCACCAGCGCGCCGTCAGCGGCCTCGAGCAGGGCGCTGACCCCGCCGTTGTACTCGGCCGGCTGCCAGTGGCGGAACGCGGTGGCAACATCGCGGCTGATGAAGAAATTGCCGCCCAAGCCCGCAAGGATGACCGCACCTGACTTCATTTTCACGGCGGCCATGAGGAGGACGGGCACTGGAACGGGGCGAGCGTTCCAAGTGGCGCCCGCATCCGACGACACGAACACATTGCCGCGCAGGCCGTAGGCGAGCAGGGTGTTGGTGTCGAGCGGCAGCACGCCAAAGAGTGAACCCTCGTAAGGCACGTCGCATTTCCTCCAGGCTTTGCCTGGATCGGTGGAAACGAGCAACGTTCCCGCTTCGCCGGCCAGGTAGAGCATGTTGGTCGCAGCGGGAGCAATCTGGTTGACATGCACTTCGTCAGGAACCGGTGCCGCAGGTTGCCACGACTTTCCGCCATCGATTGTCAGCAGGCATTTCCCGTAGGCGCCGGCTACGAGGCCGGACTCGGGGCTGCTGAAGTACACATCGAGAAACACGGTTTCCAAGTCGGCGCCGGACGGTTGCAGCGCCCACGTCTGGCCGCCGTCCGCGGTGGCAAGGATGACGCCATCGTGTCCGACCGCCCAGCCGTGTTTTGCGTCGGCGAAGCTTACGCCGGTCAGCATCGCGCGCGTGGGGACCACAACCTGGCGCCAGGTCCGGGCCTCGTCATCGGAGAGCAGGACATGGCCGCGGTCGCCCACCGCGACCAGCCTCGAGCCGGCGCGGGTGATGTCCAGCAGCAGCGAAGAGGCCGCCAGCGGCGCCAGTTCGGAATCGAGGGCCGGGAGGGGCGCCGGGGAAAGGAGGAGGGCAGCCAGCAATGCCAGCGTGGGGCAGAGCCCGAAACGGCGGTCGGTGACCGCCGCAACTGACGCTCGGCGGTCACGCACCGCCGCTACAGGATTCGGCCGGCTCGACATACGGGGTGGGCAAGTGTGCGTGGAAGGAGGTTGCGCAGGCAAGAAAAAGGGCGGCCCGGTGAGAGGCCGCCCATGTTTGGACAAGGAATGATCAACGCACGCCTTCCTGCCGGAGTTTTTGCGGGGTGTAATCCTGCGGGGTGCGCTTCTGGTTGAATTCGTACATGCGGTTCTCGTTGTCGAGGCCGATGGCGAGGTAACGGCCGGCCAGCAGGTCGGTGTGGACCTCGAGCGTGCTCCAGAAGGTGAGCGCATCGTAATAGTTGATGCAGTGCGCCTCGGACACGCGCCAGAGCTGGCCGCGGCCGTCATACTGATCGACGGCGAGCACCTGCCAGCTGTCCTCATCGACGTAGAACGTCCGCCGCGAGTAAAGGTGGCTGGCGCCGGGCTTCAGGGTCGCGTCCACCACCCACACGCGGTGAAGTTCATAGCGTGTCAGATCCTGGTTGATGTGCAGCGGCTTGAGAACGTCCGAAACCTTGATGTGGTCGCTGTGCAACTTGTAGGAGTTGTACGGGACATACATTTCCTTTTTTCCGACCAGCTTCCAGTCGTACAGGGCGGGCGCGCCGTTGAACATGTCGAACTGGTCGGAGGTGCGCATGCCATCGGCCGCGGTGCCGGGATTGTCGTACTCGATCGACGGGGCGAGGCGGACGCGGCGCTGGCCGGCGTTGTAGATCCACGCGCGGCGTTTCTCCTTCACCTGGTCCAGCGTCTCGTGGACGACGAGGATGGAACCGGCGAGGCGGGCCGGGGCCGTGACCGCCTGCTTGAAGTAGATGAGGACGTTTTCCTTCGCCAGTTCCTCCATCAGCGCCTCCTGCGAGATGTCGTCCCGGCAGTAGTTGAAGAGGAACTCATCCTCGAATTGTACCAGGTTGTAGCTGCCGTCACGCTGCGGCGCCGCCTGTCCGATGTGGCGGACGCCGGTGATACCGCGGTAGCGGGTCAGATGGTTCCAGATGACCTGCAGACCATTTTCCGGCTGCGGGAACGGAATTCCCAACACCGCGCCGCTGAAGCCGTTGCCGCTTTCGGTAAGTGCGGCGGTGGTGGCATACTTCTTGGTGGCGTCGTAGACGCGCTGCGGGTTGGCGACCGTGCGGTGGGACGGATAGACGGGGATGCTGTAATCCGCGTAAGCCTTCAACAGCGCCAGCTGGCCGGCCGAAAGCTTCGCGGCATACTGGTCGGCGTTGGCGGCGGTGATGGTGAAGAGCGCCGTCTCACCGGCAAACGGATCGGGATGATGGTCGCCCGGTTTGTATCCGGCGGGCGGCGTGGTGATGCCGCCGGTCCAGGCGGGGATCGAGCCATCGGCATTGCCGGCTTTTTCCCCGCCAAGCGGGGTCAGGTCCGCGCCGAGGCGTGCGGGATCGACGGCGGCGAGCGCAATCCCAGAGGACAGAAGACAGAGAACAGAAGTCAGGGTTGTTTTCATGGGTGCGGGGCGTCGGGTTAGAAGGAATATTTCAGGGTGGCGGATACGTAATCGCGGTCCCCGAGGAGGTTGTAGCGGCTGGCGCCGGCGAAGTTGACGTAACGGAGCTCGAACGCCCACGCGTTCTGGAACGTGAAGTCCGCGCCGAGCGTGATCGTCTTGCGCCCGTGCAGGAAGTTGCCGAGGGGCAGCGGGGTGTTGCCCCCGACATCATGGGCGAAGACGACGAGCGGGGAGACGTTAACCCCGGCGAAGACGTTGTTGTAGTCGAGGCGACCGACCAGCTGGTAGCCCCAGGAGAATTCATCGGCGAAGGCACTCGACGGCTCGGAGAGCGGGAGCGCGCCGGAAGCATTGCTGCCGGAGGCGGTCATGTAGGCGATTTCGCCGCCGACGAAGGTGCCGGGACCGTCGAAGCGCAGCGTGCTCTTGGCCGGCAGTTTGGCATTCACGAATCCGGCCTCCGCGATGAAGGTTGTCTGGTCCGCACCCAAATAGCCCCGCGCCACCTTGGTGGCGGTCATCTGGCCGGTGATCACCTTCACGCGGCGATAGCCCGGCAGGTACGTGTTGAGGGCAAAGGAACCGATTTGGTTGTTGGCACCGAAGCGCGAGCTGAGCGGCGAGAGGGCGGCGAAGAGGAGCTCGACGTCGTCCACCTGCACGGGCTGGTTGGAGCGATAGCTGAGTTCGCCCTGCAGGGCGACGCCCTTGATGTTGGTGTTGAAGCTGACACCGAAGAGATGGATGTCCTCGGGAAATTCGATGAGATAGCGGCCGGTGGCGGCGGCCACGAGCAATTCGCGCTGGGATAACTGGCCGGTCACGCCCGCGACTGTCGCGTAGAACGGTTGCAGCGGGGCGGGTAGGGCGCTGGCGGGCACGCCGGTCAGCGTGGCACCGATGAGCGAGGTCAGCGCGGAGGGCACTCCCGCCGGTCCGCCCACGGCGGCCGCCAGGTTCCCGAGGAAGGTTGAGTTGGCCTGCAGGGCGGCGGCGGAATCGGAGATGATCAAGGCCGAGTTCACCGGTGACGTCGGCGTCCGGGCCGAGATCGTCGGCAGCCGGCTATGATAGTTCATGTAATAGAGGGCGAATTCCGTGCTGTTCAGGTTCTCGGCGAGGTACCGGGCGTTGAAGCCGTATTGGCCGAGGTCCGTTGGCTCGTTGTCTTCTCCGCGCATGATCGCGCCGAGTCCCGAGCTGTCAGCGATGGCGCCGAATCCGAGGTAGACCTTCGTGCCGCCCTTGGCGACGAAGTCGTTTGTGCTGAAATAAGTGCCCGGCGGATCCACGCGGGTGCGCTTCCAGTCGAACAGGTAGAACGCCTCCAAGGTCAGCTCGTTCGTGAGGCTGATCGAGGCGGAGGCCATGTTGATCGGGAGCAAGGCCTCTTTCAGTTCGGAACCGGGCGTGCGCAGCTTGGCGACGTCGATTGAGTTGATCGAATTGATGCCGTTCGGAATGAAGGTGCTTTCGCCCCAGCTGAGCACCTGCTGGCCGATGCGGATGTTGGCCGGGGTGCCGCCGAGCTCCGGCTTGAAGTAGACATAGGCGTCGAGCAGTTCACCACCCTCGGCGACGAGTTTCTCGGCCTGGTCGTTGAGCGGGGTGCGGTTGCGGGTGCCGTTGCTGTTGACGAAGTCGTTGAAGTAATAGCCGCGCACGAACAGCCCCGCGTTCTTGTAGTCGAGCTGCAGGTCATGGTTGGCCTTCACGAGGAAAGAGGACGTGCCCTTCGCATAGTTCAGGTTGCCGTCGTCGGCATTGACCGAGCGTTGCTGGCCCGTCACGCCTTTGAAGGAACTGGTGAGTCCGTACAGAGCCGGGTCGGGATTCTGCAGCCGGTAGAGGCCGCCCACCGAGACGGTGGTATCGAAGCTGCCCTTGATGTCGCCGATTTCGAAGACAAATGCCTGGGCGCAAGGGGCGGCGCAGGCGAAGGCTAGCACGGCTAGCGACGGAAGGCGCAGGCGGGGAGGAATGACTGTGCGTTGGTTCATAGGTAAAAATGGAGCCTTGGCGGCCTCGGCCGAACGAAGCAGGAGGGGTAAACGGGAGACGAAGGCCGTGTCTCCGATTTATGACATAGCGGGATGAAGCGGGCCTTTCGGGAGGGTTTCAAGTGCGAAACCACCGGCCTGCCCGCGTTTTACGGATTAGCCTTTTGACCCGCGCGGCGAATGGGCAAGGTTCAGCGCATGGATGCCGCGTCGCATATTCACGTCAAAGGAGCCCGGGAGCACAACCTCCGGAACCTCGAGCTGCGCATCCCGCGCGGCAAGCTGATCGTGCTGACCGGACCCAGCGGGTCGGGCAAATCGTCGCTGGCCTTCGACACGATTTATGCGGAGGGCTACCGGAAATACATGGAAAGCCTCTCGGCCTCGGCGCGGCAGGTATTGGAGCAGTTAAAGCGCCCTGATGTGGACTTCATCCACGGCCTCTCGCCCGTCCTGGCCATCGAACAGCGAACCGGCGGTGGCTCGCCCCGCAGCACCGTCGCCACGGTCACCGAGGTGGCCGACTACGCGCGCTTGCTGTGGGCCCTCTGCGGCGAACAACGCTGTCCCAAGGACGGTGGCCGCGTCGAAAAGCGCTCGCTGGACGACTGCCTGGCGCAACTGTTCCGCGAAGCGCCCGGCGAACGCGCCATTGTGCTGGCGCCGTGGATGCTGGCCAAGCCGGCGGTCCTGCGTGATGAGTTGCCGCGCTTGCGCCAGCGGGGATTCCAGCGCGTGCGGATCGGCGGGGAGATCAGGTCGCTCGAGGAACCCAAGTTGGTGCCCAACGGCGCGGAGGAGATCGCGGTGGACCTGGTCGTCGACCGTGTAGTCATCTCCGGCGACCAGCGCAGCCGCCTGGCCGACTCGCTGGAGCTGGCATTCCGCGAGGGGGGCAACCGGGCGCTCGTGCTCGTGCAAAAGGCGGCCGATGCGCCCTGGCGCGAGATCCCGCTGAGCCAGAGCCTCAGTTGCGCGATTTGCGGCGACGTGTTCGACGTGCTCACGCCCCGGCATTTTTCGTTCAACCACAGCGAAGGCGCCTGCCCGGAATGCGGCGGCCTCGGCCGCAAGCTCGCCTTCAGCGAGGAACTCGTCGTGCCCAAGCCGGAGAAATCGGTCCGCGAGGGGGCCATCAAGCCCTGGCGCATCGGCGGCCGAAACCTGATCATCCGGCACAACGCGCTGCTCAAGCAACTGGCCGAACAACTGCCCTTCGACGCCGAGATGCCATGGTCTGACCTTCCCGCGGAAACGCGCCAGGCGCTGTTGCACGGCGCCGGCGACCGGCTCTTCAGCTTCCGGCTGCGTCGCACCCAGAAGGCGGAGCTGAAGCCGTTTCCCGGCGTGCTCGCGCTGCTGGACGAAGCGCGCCGCGAGTCGCGGAGCGATGGCTACCGGGCGCGGCTGGCGACGTTCATGGCGAGCGGCGACTGCCCGCTGTGCCACGGCCTGCGCCTCAACGCCCGCAGCGCCGCCGTGCTGCTCGCAGGCAACAGCTTTGTCACGTTCATGGCGGCCGACATCCGGCGGGCGTTTGAGTTCACCCGCGACCTGCGCCCCGTGCTGCCCGCGACCGACGCCGTGCGCGAGGTGCTCGATGGCGTGACGCAGCGGCTGCACTTCCTCAGCGAAACGGGGCTCGGCTACCTGACGCTCGAACGGGAGTATGCCACGCTCTCGGGCGGCGAGGCGCAGCGCGTGCGGCTGGCGACGCAGCTTGGCATGGGGCTGGTCGGGGTGATCTACGTGCTCGACGAGCCAAGCATCGGGTTGCACCCGCATGACAACCAGCGGTTGTTGGTGACGCTGCGGGAGCTGCGCGATCGCGGCAACACGGTGCTCGTCGTCGAACACGACGCGGACACCATGCGCATCGCGGACGAGCTGATCGAACTCGGCCCGGGGGCCGGCACCGAAGGCGGGGCGATCCTGTTCCACGGTTCGCCGGCGGAGTGCGCGAAGCTGCCGCTGCGGGAATCCCGCACCGGGGTGTATCTCGCCGGCAAGGAGGGCGTCGTACGCGACGCCAGGGCCAGGGAGCCCGATGGTCGCTGGCTCGTGGTGAAGGGGGCGGCCGAGCACAATCTCAAGGAGGTCGAAGCTCGCTTCCCGGTCGGGCTGCTGACCTGCGTGACGGGCGTGTCGGGCTCGGGCAAGAGTTCGCTCGTGAACGACATCCTTGCGATCGCCGCGGCCCGCAAATTGAACGGCGCCACGAAGATCTTTCCCGGACGCCACCGCGGGCTGGCCGGCCTCGAGTATTTCGAAACCACCGTGCAGGTGGACCAGGAACCGATCGGGCGCAGCCCCCGCTCGAATCCCGCGAGCTATGTCGGGTTGCTCGACCTGTTGCGCGAGTTGTTCGCGAAGCTGCCGCTGGCCAAGGTCCGCGGGTACAAGGCGAATCGTTTCAGCTTCAATGTCCGCGGCGGCCGCTGCGAACGCTGCCAGGGCGACGGCCAGATCCGGCTCGACATGCAGTTCATGGCCGATGCCTACGCGCCGTGTCCCAGTTGCGACGGCCGGCGATTCAACCGCGAGACGCTCGAGGTACGCTACCACGGCAAGAGCATCGCCGATGTCCTGGCGCTGACGGTGCGGGAGGCGATGGAGCTGTTCCGGGCGTTGCCGCGGATCATGGAGAAACTGGGCACGCTCGAGGCGGTCGGCCTCGGCTACCTCCAACTCGGGCAATCGGCCACGACGCTTTCGGGTGGCGAGGCGCAGCGCATCAAGCTGTCGCTCGAACTCAGCAAGCGCGAGCAGGGCACCACGCTCTACATTCTCGACGAGCCGACGACCGGGCTGCACTGGACCGATATCCAGCGCCTGATGGACCTGCTGTTCAAACTGCGCGATTCCGGCAACACGCTCGTCGTCATTGAACACAACCTCGATGTCATCCGACTGGCCGACTGGGTGATCGACCTCGGCCCGGGCGGCGGGCCGGAAGGCGGTGAGATCGTGTACGCCGGGCCGGTGACGGGACTGTCTGGCGAACCACGCTCGTTGACCGGACAGGCGATGGCGGCGGAAAGCAAACCGAAGTAGGGCGGGTCTCCGCCCGGACCGCATGCTCGCCGGAGCGTCACCAACCGGTCCTACTGCTCCTTGAACTGCGGATGCGCCTCGATCGCTTGGGCAAACTCCGCCTGCTGCGAATTCGTGAGCCCGGGCGGATATTTCGCGTCGCTGCGGCGCCAGCGGGCCAGCCAGTCGGCGCCGAGCAGGCGGGGCGCGCCGGGATCGTTGGTAGCGCTTTCGCGCCGGGAGTAGGCGACCGTGGTGGACGCCTTGGGCCCGGTGCCGGCGCCTTCGGCCACGAAAAATCCCGCCAGGAGCAGGGCGGCGCGAACCGCGGTGCCCGCCGAGTAGGTGTAGAGTTCCGCCGGGCGCGACCGGCAATGGCGAAACAGACGCGCGAACAGGTCCCGTTGCCATAGCGCGGTGTCGGTCCTGGCCGAAAAGGGATCGTAAAAGATCAGGTCGGGCGCGGGTGCCGCCTCGAGGTGCTCCAGGAAATCGCCGCGCAGCAGGCGCCAGTCGATGAGCCCCGTGGAGTGGCCCCAGCGACCCTTGTTCAGCAACCCATGCGGAGCACCATGGCGGAGGTGCGGAAAGTGCGACGCATGGCGGGCCGCGAGGATGAGCGGGTCGAGGTCGCGTTCGAAGCTGACCAGGTTGAGGGGACGCAGCGTGGACGGTCCAGCCGCGGCGATTTCCCGCTCCATGCAGTGGATGGCGGCCATGGCATTGGAAGCCGCACCGAGACCGACGTCCCACACGACGAGCGGTTGTTCATCGTCCGGCGAGCTCCGGCGCAGCCGGTGAACGAGCCGTGACTGCTCGACGTACAGCCGGTTGGCCTCGTCGGCCGGCGCGGAAACCGAGTGCATGACTTCCCCGGAACTTACCTGCCGGATGCTGGAAAACCCGTGGGGTGACGTTTGAATCTCGTAGTCGCCGCGGTGCGGCGCCGATTGCGCGCGGGGGCGGCGGGGCGGTTTTGCCGGGTTGGCTTCGTCGTCGCGCACGAGCGCCACGCGCTGGCGCTCGCAATAGGCCGGAAACTCACCGGCCAGGATCGCGCCACGGATGCCGCTCATGAGGTCCTGGTAAAAGGCCTGGTTGTGGATCGAGAGCAGGTGCCAGCCGAGCACTTCGTCGGATTTGTTCAGGTGATGCAGGTAGGCCCGGGAATACTGGCGGCACGTGACGCAGCCGCAGGCGGCGTCCAGCGGTTCGTCGGCGAACTTGTAGATCGCGCGCCGGCAGTGGATGCGCCCGTGCGAAGTGAAGGCGGTGCCGCGCTGCGCCAGTTGCGTCGGAATGATGCAATCGAACATGTCCACCCCGCGGCACACCGCCTCCAGGATATCGATCGGTGTGCCGACGCCCATCAGGTAGCGGGGGAGGGCGCGGGGAAGGGCGTCCGTGACCACGCCGGTGAATTCGTAGCGTTCGGCATGGGTTTCGCCGACCGCCAGGCCGCCGATCGCGAGGCCGTCGAAGGGAAGCGCGCGGAGGAACTCCGCGCTGCGGAGACGCAGGTCGCGGTGACAGGCGCCCTGGACAATGCCGAAAAGCGCCTGCGGCGAATCGCCGCGCGCCTGCAGCGACCGCTCGGCCCAACGGTGCGTCAGGTGCATCGCGGCCTCGGCCTCGGCATGGGGCGCGGTCGCGGCGATGCATTGGTCGAGCACCATCATGATATCGCTGCCGATGGCGCGCTGCATCGCGATGCTCGATTCGGGCGACAGGAAGTGCATCTCGCCGTCGACGTAACTGCGAAAGCGGGCGCCGGCTTCCGACATCGCGCGGTCGGCCGTCAGCGAAAAGATCTGGAAGCCGCCTGAGTCGGTCAGCACCGGCCGGTCCCAATTCATGAACCGGTGAATGCCCCCGAACTTCCGGAAGACCTCGGGTCCCGGCCGCAGGAGCAGGTGGTAGGTGTTGGCGAGCAGGATCTGCGCGCCGACGGCTTTGAGGCCCTCCACGTTCATGTTTTTGACCGTGGCCTGGGTGCCGACGGGCATGAACACTGGTGTCTGGACTTCACCGTGGGCCGTGCGAAAGCGCCCCGCGCGGGCGAATGAGCCGGCGGATTCCCTTTCGACGGTGAAGGCGAGGCGCGACATGCGGTGCGATAGGCGCCAATGACTTGGGGACCATGCTCAACGATGGCAAGGCACTAGCCCGGACATTTCACACTCATGAGCCATCCAATCAGCAAAATGCCCGTCCGCCCTCCGGGCGGAGCGCGCCCCGACAAGGTCGGCCCGACAGGGCGCATGTTTCACACCTCTGCGTGTGAAATATGCGGGCTAGCCCGCCTATCTCACGCTTGGAAACGAACCAACCCGACCCGCCCTGTCGGACCCACTTCATAGTGGGGACTTCGGCTGCGCAGAATTGGAGTCCCGTTAATAAAGCCGGAACGATTCAGCCGCAAAACACGTTTTGCTCCGGTCAGGACGAAACGGTGTGATTGTAGCCGGGGTCGGTGACCCCGGACCGGCCGCAGCAAGGCCGGCTTACAGCGTCGCTGTTTACCAGGAGTTCGAGGTGGAGCGACCTGCGCCTCAGGGCGCTTTCTTCGCTGCGGGTGGTGCGCGGTGCCGGGATGGGTAAGTTGCGGAGGGAACACTGTGAAAGGCACGGGCTAGGGACATTCGGCTCGCGGCGCATCGGGGTGGTTGCCGTGCGGGGCATCAGGAGCGCGCCCGTTTGAGATCCGTCTGGGGCGCCCCCGGGAACTGGCTGTCACGCCGGATAGTCACGGTAGGATGAACCGATTACCCATCATGAATAAACTAATCACCATTCTCTCGGTCGGGGGCGCCTGCCTGCTCAGCGCGTGCAACAGTGGCTATGATTACAACACCAGCCGGGGCGCCGCCGGCGGGGCCGTGGCCGGCGCGGTCATTGGCGGCATCATTGGCAATCAATCCGGCGAAGCGACCAAAGGCGCGGCCCTTGGCGCTGCCGCCGGCGCGGTGGCGGGCGGCGCGTATGGTCACGAGAAAGACCGCCGCTCCTCCAGTTACCAAACCAGCGACCAGTATGGGTTTACATCAGGAGACTACTACAGTCTCCTGAATTCCGACGAGCGCGAGATCCTCCGTTCCCGGGCCCAGGGCCGGCGCGACGTCGAACTGACCTCGCTGCTGACCGACGAGGAAAAGGCCAACCTCCGTCGCCGGGCGACCGGCCGGTCCGAAATCGGCCGCTAAAGTCGAACGCGGGACCGAAAGACTGCAACGCGCCGGGACTCCGGCGCGTTTTTATTTTGGACGGTTCCCTGCAACTTTGCGGAGAGGCGGTGGGTTCTGGGAGAAACAATTCACCCAAATCCATGAAAAACCTCATCCGTCTCTCCCTTGCCGCCGCGACGCTGTCGCTGGCTTTGCCCCTCGCTTCGTTCGCCGCCGCCGAAACGGAGCCTGGCTACGTCGACATCGGCCAGCTCATGCCCTCCGCCAAGGGCAAGTTCGTCGAGGTCAACCTTTCCACGGGCATGCTCAAGTTCGCCGCGAAGATTGCCGCGCGGGAGGAACCCGAGGCGGCCGAACTGATCGGCAACCTGAAGCGAATCCGCGTCAACGTCGTCGGCCTCGATGATTCAAACCGCAAGGACACCGTCGCGCAGATCGAATCCATCCGGAAGAAGCTCGAAAGCCAGGGCTGGACCCAGATGGTCACCGTCCGCGAGCGTGAAGGCGGTGACAACGTCGATGTCCACGTCAAACAACGCGGCGAGGACATCATCGAGGGCCTGGTGGTCACAGTCATCGACCACAATGGCGAAGCGGTCTTCGTCAACATCGTCGGCAACATCCAAGCCGACCAGTTGGCCAAGCTCGCGGACACCCTCGACATCCAGCCCCTCAAGAACATCCGGGTGAAGGTCAACCGGAACAAGCACAAGGGCGAAGGAGCCTGAGCCGGGACCAAGGAAGAAGGGCGAAGGCAGATTGATGAAGCGAAATGCCCTTTGGCGGTTCGATCTGCCCTTACTTCTTCCACGTTAACCCTGCCTTCCAACTTTCTCCATGAACGCCCCCACATCGTCCCAAACCCAGCCCCGGCGCCGGTATGGTCGCTGGATCCTGGCCGGCCTCGTGTTGCTCATGACCCCCGTGGCGGTGATTGCCATCGGCGTATTGTCGATGCTGAGCCTGAACCGCGACGCCGCGGTGTTGCGGCGGGAGGTCATGGCCGCCACTGACAGCGACTGGCATACCAAGGTCCAGTTGAGCGCGGGCTGGCTGACCTTGGGCGCCGTGCGCACCGGGTTGCGCTTTATCGAACACGAACACATGGACGATGCCCGCGACGCCATGGCCGCCGTGCGCAAGGTAAGCGTGGGCGTGTATGAGCGGGTCGGGCGGGCTGAAAAATGGTCGCGCGAACAGCTCCTGACCAACACCGATACCCGCATGCGCCAGCGCGGGTGGACCCGTCTTGTCGGCGTGACCGAAGAAGGGCAGGCGGTCCTGGTATATGGCTCGGACGCCGCTGACTCCGGAGACCGCCTGGATGTTTGCGTCGCCGTGGTGGACGGCCGTGACCTCGTCATTGTCTCGGCCAAGGTTGACGCCGAAAACCTGCTGCGCCTGGCGGAACGACACCTGCCCGAAGGCGGCTTCCGGCAGAAAATGAAACACGTGAAGATTTGATCCGACCAGCCATCCGTGCCATTCGTGCCGGATGGTTCGCCTGCCGACCATAGTTCACCTCGACGCCGACGCGTTCTTCGTGTCGTGCGAGTTGTCGCTGAACCCGCACTTGCGGGGAACCAAGTGTGCGGTGGGAGGGCGCGAGCGGGGAATCATCTCCTCCGCCAGTTATGAAGCGCGGGCCTGCGGCGTCTACACGCCGATGCCGACCAAGCAGGCGCTGAAGGTGTGTCCGGACCTCATCCTGCTGCCGCACACGGCTGGCATCTACAGCAAGAAGTCGCGGGAAGTCTTCGACCTGTGCGAGAGCCTCACCCCCATCGTCCAGCGCAATTCGATCGACGAGGGCTATCTGGACATCGGGCCGTGCGGGATGAAATCCATCGAGGAGATTGAGCGCAGGGTGAGAGGCTTGCAGCAGCGCATCTGGGACGATCTCCAGATTCCGACGTCCTTCGGCATCGCGGCCAACAAGCTCGTCTCCGCCATCGCGAGCAAGGCCCGCAAGCCGCGAGGGTTCACGATTGTGCCACCCGGGCAGGAGGCGGTGTTCCTGGCTCCGCTCCGGATCAGCGTCATCCCGGGCGTCGGCGCCAAGAGCACGGAAAGGCTCGAGCAGGCCGGTATCCGGCTGGTCGGCGATCTCTTCACCCGCAGCGAACGCGAACTCGAGGAACTGTTCGGCCGATTCTGGCCCGACATGCTTGCGATGGCGCGGGGCGAGGACGACCGGCCCGTGGAGGTGGATCGCGAAGATGCCAAGAGTTACTCGGTCCAGGAGACCTTTGGTGAAAACATCGGCGATTTTGCCGAGATCGAGGGCATCGCCAAGCGGATGATCGACGAACTCATGCCCGCCATCCGTGCCGACGGCAAACGGGTGAAGACCGTGACGGTGAAAGTGCGCTACCCCCGCATGGAAAACAGCACGGCCGCCCGGAGCCTGTCCGAAGCCACGGATTTGGAGGCCCCTTTTTATCCGTTGGTCGGTTCGTTGCTGAAGCAGGCGTGGACGAAGCGCCAGCCGCTGCGGTTGGTGAGCGTGCGGTTTTCCGGGGTGGAGGACAAGGCGGCCCAACTGGAGATGTTCGCCGAGGCAGAGGATAGGAAGCGACGCCTCGCCGCGGTACTCGACAAACTCAACGCCAAAGGCGCGAAAGGCGTCGTCCACGGCCACCAGATTAAAGCCAGCCACAAATGAGCACCCATGGGCACGAATAGGGCTTGGTCATTCGTGTGAATTGGTGTCCCGTGGTTCAATGTCCCAAGACGAAGTCAGCTTAAGGATCGAAGTCGCCAAGCGCGCCGTGCTCGCGGAGACGGAGCTCATGCACCGGGAATTCGGCCGGGCCCGGACCGAGATCAAGCATGATGGCACGAAGGTGACCGCGGTGGACATCGCCATCTCGGAGCACCTGATGGCGGCGGTGACAAGGCAGTTTCCCGCCGACCAGTTCTTCAGCGAGGAGCTGACACCCACGGCGGTCCCGGTCCCGGTCACCAGCCGCTTTTGCTGGGTATGCGACCCGATCGACGGGACCAACAATTACGCCAATGGCATCAGCCACTGCGCGATTTCGCTCGGCTTGCTGGAGAATGGCCAGCCGGCGTACGGCGTCGTCTACGATCTCGCCCGGCGCACTCTCATCCACGGTGGACCCGGCCGGGGGGTTTGGGAAGGCGACAAGCCGGCCCGGGCCCGACCCGAAGCGCCCAGCGGCCACAGCCTCATCGGGTTTCATTCACCCGTGGAGAAAGTCTACGCCGCGGAAGGCAAGCGGCTGATAGAAAACTTCAAGATCCGCGGGCTTGGCAGCAGCACGCTGCATCTCTCCTACGTTGCCACCGGTCTGCTGGACGGAGTGGTGGAGCACAACAACCGGCTGTGGGATATCGCCGCCGCCTGCGCCCTCGTCGAGGAAGCGGGGGCTTCCATCCACTACCTCACCGCGTCGCCGTTTCCACTCAAGGAGTTCACGCTCAAGTCCCCCCGCGTGCAGTATGTGGCCGGTAACCCTGCAATGGTGGCGCGGTTGCGGGAGACGCTCGGGCGTTAAAAAATTGAGAAGAAAGCCCCTCGACGGTCGCGGGGTTGAAGGCAGCGCACGAGCAGGATTGTCTCTTGCCGAGACCAACATGAAACCGACCGCGTTTTGCTGGATGTCGGTCGATCTCGGGACAATCCACCCGGGTTCCGGATGCATGTGAAGTTGGCGGGAGTCGAGACCGAGGGGCGCAACATGGATTCCGAAGAGCTTATCGTGGTTTCCAGCGGAAACGGCCGGCTGCATGTGCGGTTCGGTCCAACGGTGCGAACCAAGGATGCCACGCGCCTGTTTGCCGAGATCGGGCGGCGTGCCCAGGCGGACGGTGCCGCCGAGATCCTCATCGATGCCACGGTGATCCAGGAAAAACTGAGCGTTTTCCGGCGCTTGCAGATGATCACGGGCTTCGTCGCCGCGCTGCGAAGGTACCGCGTGGCTGGCGTGCTCTCGGAAAAGACCATCGACCCCAGCAAGATCGGCGAAACCATGGCCCGCAACCGTGGCGCCAACGTGCGCGTGTTCACCAAGATGTCCGCGGCGCTGGAGTGGCTGGGTTGGGAATCTGGTCGCTAGTCCATTCAACCGCCGCCCGGTGGCGCGGCGATTGTTCACGGAGCGTTCAGACTTGGTACGCCTGCAAGGGCACCGGATCCAGCACCTTGGCGTTGGGGAGCTTGGCTTGGAGTTGCTCCTGGAACCAGGCGCGGGCGGGTGGATCGCCATGGGTCAGGACGATCGAACGCGGCGAGCACTTCACCGCGAAGTCGAGCAACTCGTCCCGTGTGGCGTGGCCGCTGAATTCGAAGCGCTCAATATGCGCCCGAATGCGGGTTTTGACGTTGATTTCCTCGAACAGGAACTGGTCGCCGTTGTTGGCGGCGAGCAACTGGCCGCCGGGCGTGTCGGGATCGCAATAGCCGACGAAACACAGGCTGTGCTTCGGCTGGCCGACGAGGCCGGAGGCGAGAAGATACGAGGGCGTGTTGGGCACGACCATGCCGGAACTGACGACGTAGATGCCCTGCTCGGACGGTTCTTTTCCGGCCTTCAGCTCCCGCGGCGCCTTGCGCACCTTGAGGTCCTTCAGGATGGTGCGGGTGAAGTGGACGAGGCCCGTCTTCTTGGCGATCTGGTCAAAGAAGTCCGCGAGGTCCATGCCCAGGCCCGAGGCGAAGATCGGCACGTCGCCCAAGCGGTTGAATTTCCGCGCGTCGTGCAGGATGGCCATGATTTCCTGCATGCGACCGAGGGCGAAAACGGGGATGAGCACCGAGCCGCCGCGCTGGAGCGTGGTGTTGATGGTGTCAATCAGCCGGATCATTTCCCGGGACCGCTCATGTCCCGGAGGCTTCTCCGTGGCGCCGTGCGTGGTTTCGGTGATGAGCGTGTCGAATTTTCCCTTGGGGAACCTGGCCCCGTCGAGGATGCGCTGGACGTTGAAGAGCACGTCGCCGGTGATGAAAATCCGGCGATGCTTGTGGAGAATCTCGACGCCGGCGGCGCCCGGGATGTGCCCAGCGGGGTGAAACGTGAATTCGATCTCGTCGCGCGCCCCGGAGAATTTCCGCGGGGTGCTGAACGGCAGCGCGTACATCCGCGGCGTGCACCGGTCGATCTCCTCATGGGTGAACAGCGGATACTCGGCAATGCCCTTTTCCTCACGCTCCCGCACCATGACATTGGCGGAATTGTGCAGCATCCGGTCGATCAGCATGTGGCTCGGCTGCGTCATGATGACGGGCGTGTTCGGCTGGTTCCGCATGAGGAGGGGCAGCGAACCGATGTGGTCGAGGTGGCAGTGCGTGACGATGATCAGGTCCAGCTTCACGCCCTCGAGCGGTCGCAGGTTCGGGGCGGCCTCGCGGCCGGCTTTTTTCGGGTGCAGGCCGCTGTCGATGACAAGGTGGAAGTCGCCGAGCTGGAGGTATTGGGAGTTGGCGCCGATGCCGCCGTCGGCGTTGAGGTCAATGAGCTTCATGCGGTGCGCTGAGTCAGGCGGGCGGGACGATCATGTCAAATGCCGGGATGCGGACAAAGACATGGGCGCCGTCGGCATCGACTCCGTGGAAACTGCCGTGCGCCCGCGCATCGCAGTGCCCGACATGGTAGCTGTTGTACGAGAAATGTTCACCCGGGGCGAGGGTGGGGGTTTCGCCGACGATCTTGTCGCCCTCGACCACCAGCTGCGTGCCGTCCTCGTGCTCGATGATCCATTTTCGCCCGAGGAGGGTCACGGTCCGGTCGGAATCGTTGCGGATCGTAAGGAAATAAATGAACGCATGCGGCTTGTCGGCCGGCAGCTTCACGTCCGCCCCGGCGCGGTAGATTATCTTGTCGAGGATAACCCGGAGTCCGGGCAATTCGAGGGAAGCGGGCATGCGGGAGGGCTGAAAACTGAGACCTGAAACCGGAGAAAGAAAGCCATTTCAGGTTTCGGATCCCAGGTTTCGGCTTTGTCGGTCGTCCGGCTTTCGGCTTGCCCGCAAAATGCGCGGGGAGCACAAAGTCGAGACCCTATGGAAAAGCTCGCCCTGCTCTCGGTCAGTGACAAACGCGGCCTGGTGGATTTCGCCACCGGGCTCGTCAAACAGCATGGTTACCGCCTGCTCTCGACCGGCGGGACCGCCAGGCTCCTGGCCGAGGCCGGCCTGCCCGTCACCGAGGTGAGCCAGCACACGGGATTTCCGGAGATGATGGAGGGCCGCGTCAAAACCCTGCATCCGAAGATTCATGGCGGCTTGCTCTGTCGCCGGGACAAGGCGGACCACCTTGCCGCGGCGAAACAGCACAACATCGACCTCATCGACCTGGTGGTGGTGAACCTTTATCCCTTTGAACAGACGGTCGCCAAGCCGCACGTGGAGTTCGAGGAGGCGATTGAGAACATCGACATTGGCGGGCCGTCGATGCTGCGCAGCGCCGCGAAGAACCATGAGAGCGTCACGGTGGTCTGCGACCCGGCAGACTACCCGGCGGTGCTGGCCGGACTGGGTAATCCCGCGGGCATGGGCGAACTGCGGCGTCGCCTCGCGCTGAAGGTTTTCCAGCGCACGGGCGCCTACGACACGGCGATCGCGAAATACCTCGAGGCGCAGCAGGCGGAGCCGGACTTGGAAGCGATGAGCGGATTTCCCGCAAGCTACACGATGTCGCTGAGGAAGGCGCAAAGCCTGCGCTACGGTGAAAATCCCCACCAGAAAGCCGCGCTCTATGGCACTTTTCATGACCATTTCCAGCAGCTGCAGGGGAAGGAACTCAGCTATAACAACATTCTCGATATCACTTCTGCGACCTACCTGATCGGTGAATTTGAGCGCCCGACCGTGGCGATCCTCAAACACACGAATCCCTGCGGCGTGGCCAGCGCTGACACCCTGATCGACGCCTGGCACAAGGCCTATGCGACTGACCGGCAGGCGCCCTTCGGCGGCATCATCGTGGTCAACCAGACGCTCGGCCTCGATCTGGCCGAACAGATCAAGGAAATCTTCACCGAGGTCATCATCGCCCCGCGATTCTCGGACGAGGCGCTGGCGGTTTTTGCGAAGAAGAAGAATCTCCGCCTGATGATTGCGAAGGAGGGCATCGGCGCGGACGCGCTCCAGGAAACGCGCTCGGTGGTTGGCGGCGTGCTCGTGCAGGACCGGGACCGCTCAATGGAGAAGGCCGGGGCATGCAAGGTCGTCACCCAGCGCCAGCCCACCGCCGACGAATGGGCGTCCATGCTTTTCGGCTGGAAGGTCTGCAAGCACGTCAAATCGAACGCCATCGTCTATTGCCGCGGCGAGCAGACACTGGGCATCGGCGCGGGCCAGATGGCGCGGGTGGACAGCTCCCGCATTGCCGTTTGGAAGGCCGGCGAGGCCAAGCTGGACCTCAAGGACTCCGTGGTCGCCAGCGAGGCACTGTTTCCTTTCGCCGACGGCCTGATCGCTGCCGCGGACGCGGGCGCGACCTGCGCCATCCAGCCGGGCGGCTCGGTGCGCGATGAGGAAGTCATCAAGGCAGCGAACGATCGCGGGATGGCGATGGTCTTCACCGGCGTCCGGCACTTCAAACACTAGAGCGGTTCAAGCTGAGTTGTAGCCACGCGGAAAGGTGGAGCGCACTGCCACCGATGCGAACTCATGCAGTTGAGGTGGAGCGACCTGCTCCCCAAGGCGCTTCTTTCGCAGCGGACGTCATCAGCGCGTTGGGGAGCCGTCTCGGCAGGCTCGAGGCCCTGAGCTCGTCGAACGGGCAATGCGCTCCACCATTTGGTGCGACCGGTCCTCATCTGAAAATCGACCTCGACTCCCAGGAAACAGCGGCGCTGTAGCCGGCCTCGCTGAGGCCGGTTCGGGGTCACCGACCCCGGCTACAACCACGCCGTTTCTTCCTGGCCGGAGCAAAACGTGTTTTGCGGCTTGGGGCTGCATGATTCCGGTTCAGCCCGCCTTTCTTGGGAAAAGCGTCCTGAGGTCATGACGTTTCACCTTACTGACTGGCCATAACTTTACTTAAACGGCACCAGCCCGGACATTTCACGGTCATGAGCGATCCAATCACCAAAATGTCCGTCCGCCCTCCGGGCGGAGTGACCTTGTCGCGGCGTGCCCCGACAAAGTGGGCCCGACAGGGCGCATATTTCACACCTCAGCGAGTAAAATACGCGGGCTAGTAAGCGTGTCCGGCTACAAAAGTGCGCCGACCGGCTGGTTTAGGCCGTGCCGGATGGCGGATTATCCGGCGGATTGGCGGTGGCAATGGCTGGGGCGGCTTGGCGGCCACGAATCCAAGCCCACAGCTTGCCAAGTTGGCTGCCGATCGCAATCACCCCGATTATGATGAGCTTTTTGAAAGCAAGGATGCCGAGCCAGAGGGCCTTGAATATACCCGCCTTTGCAGCGACGCCTCCCGCCACAAGTGCCGCCAGTCCGTAGGTTGCGACCTTGTCGGTGTCATCGTTGAAATCGGCATAGCGGTGGCCTTCCTGAAAGTCGGTCATCGCGAGGAGCGCCGGGGTGGCGGCCTCGACCTGCTTCAATTGGTCGATGCCCGCGACTGCATTCATCACGAGCACGCCGCGCCGGCCCAGCATGCGGATATTGTAGTTCAGGGTGTGGTCCTTTTCGCCGCCGAATTTCAGCTCCTTGGCCCAATAGAGCTTGTGGGTTGTGGCGTCATAACGCGGCGGCGCAGCCCAGCCGATGAGTTCGATGGAAGGATAGCCCGCCTTCTCCCGCTCGGGGTTGCTTTCCGCGACGTCCTTTTTCATCTGCTTCAGGAGGTCGTCGTAATTGATCTTGGCCGCATCGTCGTCCTTGACGTAGCCGTCCTCGGAAAAACTCAGGATGGCCGCCCAGTTGTTGTCACCGAGCGGATCGAATCCCTCCGGCACGATCATGCCGAGGCTGCCTTTGCCGGATGGATTGCCCCAGAATTTCGTCAGGACGGTTTCGCTGTCCGCGGGATCCAGGTAGCGGTAGTTCGCGGGCAGCGCGATTTTGGCGAGGCCTTGTGCGAGCACGACCGTGCCTTGCTGGTATTTCAAGGCGGCGGCCGCCTTCTGGGCCTCCTTCAGCGCGGCGGCCGCCTTCGCGGCTTCGGGATCCGGGGGTGCGTCGGCGGCGATCAACGGACGGACGACCAGGAGGAGGGCAAGGACCGGGAGCGTACGGAGCGTTTTCATGGGAGCGGTCAGTAGGACATGGAGGGGTAAAGCATGCTGGCGACCCCCAGCAGCATTCGCGGCAGGATGGGGGAGACCAACCGCGACGCGAGGAAAATGCCCAGGTAAGACAGGGCGGGGTGGCGCATGAAGTTGGTGTATTTCTCGGCGGCACCGGGGGGCAGGAAAAGCAGCGGCGCGCTGCTGCCGTCCAGGGGGGGCAAAGGCATGAGATTGAAGAGGCAGAGCAGGAGGTTAAGCGACACCATGATGCTGAGCATCGGGGCCAGGAATTCCGCGAGGCCTCCCTGCACCGCCACGGCCAGGTGGGTCGACGAGACGGAGAAAGGCGCCCGGAAAAAATGCCATTCATAACCGACGCGAATCAGCAGCAGGGCAAGGAGGGCGAGGGTGAGATTGGTGGCCGGTCCGGCCAAGGCCATGAGGGCCGCCCTGCGCGGATATTGCCGCGCCCATTGCGGATCGTAGGGTGCGCTGGCCCAGCCAAACAGCCAGCCACCGAGCAGGAACGAGAGAATCGGAACCACCACCATGCCGAAGGGCTCGCGCCGGATGTGGGGAACGGGATTGAGCGTGACCTGTCCGCCTTTCGCGGCGGTGTCATCGCCCATTTTCAATGCGCTCCAGGCATGCGCTGCTTCGTGGCACACGGTCGAAAACAGAAACGCTCCATACCACATCGCGCCTTGGACCAGATCGGGGGTCATTGTCGGACAAACCGTAGCATCCGGCGCCGGGCAGGGAAGGAAAATGGCGCCCCGCGGCGCACTTCAACTTGGCGAAAGGGTCTCGGTGGATATCTTGCCACCATGAAAAGACGCTTCCTTGGGTCCCTCGGCCTGGCGGTCACCCTGTTGCTCGGCGGGTGTTACACGGTTCCGGAAACCGGACGATCGGCGTTCGTCCTGCCCTTGGGCGACGAGGTGATGCAGGGGGCTTCGGCCTTCGCTGAACTCAAGGCCAAGGAGAAGGTTTCCAACGACCCGGCGTATAACGAGCGGGTGCGGCGTGTCGGCAACCGGATCGCGGCTGCCGTGGGCAAGGACCTGCCGGACGCCAAGTGGGAATTCACGGTTTTCGACGCGCCGGAGACGATAAACGCCTTCGCGCTGCCAGGTGGCAAGGTTGGCGTCTACACGGGTCTGCTCAAGCTCGCCGAGTCTGACGACGAACTGGCGTTCGTGATGGGCCATGAAATCGGGCACGTCACGGCCCGCCACGGTTCGGAGCGCATGAGCAAGGGCGTCGCAGCGGCGGTCATAGGCGTCGCGTTGGATCAGGCCACGAGCAAAAGCGACAAGCACGACCTGATCCTGGCGGCCTATGGTGTGGGCGCGGGCGGCGCGATGTTGAAATTCTCCCGGGATAACGAGAGCGAAGCCGATTACATCGGCGTGCGCTATGCCGCCCGCGCCGGCTACGACCCGCAAGCGGCCCTGGCTTTCTGGCGCAAGATGGCAAAGGAACAAAAGGGAGCCAAATTGCCCGCGTTCCTGAGCACCCATCCCACCGACGCGCAACGGATCGCCGACCTGGAGAAGTCCGTGCCCGCGGCGGAAAAACTCTACGAAGCGGCCAAGGCCCGTTACTGAGCCCAAGCGCGGGACTGATAGTCCCGCCGCCTGCAAAAACGGCTAGCGCTGGGCCGCAACCTGGGGCAACCTGCCGCATGTTTGATCCCATCGAAAAGCTGAAGGAATATGTACGGCAGGCCAGCGTTTCGGCCGATCCGCAGTTCAAGGCCGGGATGGTCGGTGCCCAGAACTTTGTCACCGGCCTGCTGCGCGAGATTGGCTTCACGGTGGAGGCCGTGCCCACCGCACTGCATCCCGTGATTGTGGCCAAACGCGGCGACAACCCGGACTGGCCCCATGTGATCATCTACGGCCACTACGACGTGCAACCGCCGGACCCGCTCGACAAATGGGCCACGCCGCCGTTCGAACCGGTGATCAAGGGCGAGCGGATGTATGGCCGTGGCACCGCCGACAACAAGGGACCGCTGATGGTGCACATCACCGCGGTTGGCCGGCTGCTGGAGAAGAACCCCGACTTGCCGCTGCGCATCACGTTTGTCGTCGAGGGCGAGGAGGAGATTGGCAGCAAGAACTTCAAGACGTTCCTCCTCGCGAACAAGGAGAAGCTGCGCGCGGATTTCATCTACTTTTCGGACACCGGAATCCCCAATCCCGAACAGGTGGTGATCACAGTCGGCCTGCGCGGCATGCTCGCCTTCGAAATCGAGGTCACGGGACCGCGGTCCGACCTGCACTCCGGCCTGCATGGCGGCGTGCTCATGAACCCGCTGCAGGCGCTCGCGGAATTATGCGCTTCATTGCACACGCCAGACGGTCGAGTGAACATCCCCGGGTTCTACGACGCGGTGGTCGAGCCCGAACCGTGGGAACGCGAGCAGCTGGCAAAATTGGGGCTGAAGGAAGCGGAATACGCCGCCTGGCTGGGCATCAAGGAGTTTCACGCTCCGCCCGGCTACACGCCCTTTGAGGCGAATCGTTTTCTCCCCACGCTAGAGTTTAACGGTTTCAGCGGCGGTTACCAGGGCGAGGGGACCAAGACCGTCATCCCGAGCAAGGCGAAGGCCAAGGTCACCTGCCGGTTGGTGCCGAATCAAACGCCCGACGCGATCAAGGAAACGGTCTTTGCCGCGATCCGGGCCCGCTGCCCGAAGGGCGTGACGCTGACGATCACCGAACAGCACCACGCCACGCCCTACGTCGCGATTCCCCCGGATCGTTCGAACACGCCCAGGGACCAGTCGCCGATCCTGGCGCGCGGATTCCGCGCTTTGGACAAGGCGGTCACCGAGGTCTGGGGCAAGCCACCGCTTTATTTGCGCGAGGGCGGTAGCGTTGGATTGGTGGCCGACCTCAAGCAGGTGTTGGGCCTCGATGCCGTGATGCTTGGCCTGTTCCTCCCGGAGGACAACCTGCATGCGCCCAACGAGAGCTTCCATCTTGGCGTGATGAAGAAGGGAATCGAGACCTCCGAACGGGTCCTCGCTACCCTGGCGAAAGGCTGAAATAATGCGGTGGGTCGTTCCTCCCACGGGGATGAAAATCCTGATCTTGGGAGCAACCGGTGCGGCGGGCGGCAGCTTGCTTGACGCGGCGTTGGCGAGTCCCGCCGTGACGGAAGTTCGGACCATTTCGCGTCGTCCGATCGAGACCGGCATCGCGAAACATGCCAGCTTCCGCCACGATGACCTCCTCGACTGCCGGCCGGTCGGCGAAGCTTTCGCCGGGATCGATGCATGTTTCTACTGCGTCGGCCGCGCCGTGGCTTTGGTAAAGGACGAGGCCGAATACCGGAAATTGGCCGTGAAATACCCGCTAGCAGTCGCCCGAGAGTTGGACGCGCGCAGTCCGGCAGCCTATTTCCACTACCTCAGCGGACAAGGCGCGAACCTGCAAAGCCGGCAAATGTGGGCGCGCGTCAAAGCCGAGGCGGAGCAGATCCTGATCAAGGAGCATGGCGCCATTTGTTGGCGTCCAGGAGCGATCGATGCGAAGCGCACCGCGGGTTGGCCGGCCTTCTACAAGGTGGTCATTCCGCTCATGCGCTGGCTGGCGCCGTCGCCCCGAGTCTACGTCAAAGGGGAAGCACTGGCGGGAGCGATGTTGCTCACCGCCGTTGCCGGACCACGCGGCCGGATCATCGACAACGTGGAAATCAGGAAAATAGCCGAAGCAGCGCCGGCCGGATAAACAAAAAAGCCCCGGATGGCTCCGAGGCTGCAGGGTAAGGAACGACAGCCTTACTGCTTCTTG
This sequence comes from Lacunisphaera sp., assembly GCA_035549955.1. Lineage (GTDB taxonomy): Bacteria > Verrucomicrobiota > Verrucomicrobiia > Opitutales > Opitutaceae > Lacunisphaera. The sequence goes on from DASZPS010000182.1 coordinate 29,679, forward strand.
ACGAGTTCGATGAAGTCGACGCGACGATCTTTGGACCAATCGGCTTCCGAACCGCCTTGCTTGGCCTCGGTCGAACCCTTGGAGAGGGTTTCGAGGCGCTTGGCGTCGGCGCCGAGGTATTCCATGTAGCGCTTCACGGAATTGGCGCGATTTTCGCCAAGGCCCAAGTTGTACTCGGCGGTGCCGCGCCAATCGCAGTGGCCGACCAGCACGAGGCTCTTTTCCGGGTTGTCCTTGAGCCACTTGACGGCGGCTTCGACTTTCGCGCGTTCCGCTTGGGCGACAGCGAAGCGGTCCAGCGCAAAGTAAACCGGGTCAACAACGCTCTTGGTGTTGTCTTCAACCTTGCCCGCATTGGGGTCGCGCACCAGATCGCCAATCCCTTCACCGGGCATGGCGACCGCATCGGGATTGACGCTATCGGTACTCGGACCCATCGGCGCGGTCTGATCCGGCGACCGAATTGGCTTCTTCGTGCAAGCCGTCAGAAGCAGGGAAGCGGCAGCCAGGGCGATGCCGACAAGTTTTGAAATGTTCTTCATGGTGAGCGTGAAAGGTGAGCGAGTTTATTGGATAAAGGCCACATTCGCGCAAGAACGAATGTCACGTATTCGCCGCGCAATCGAAGCACATTAGGCCCGGTGGCCCACCAAGCCGATTTCGAGGGAATAGCGCGTCAAGCTGGCGACGTCATGCAGGTTGAGTTTGCGCATCAGGTTCGTGCGGTGGTTGTCCACGGTTTTCACGCTGATCCCCAGCTTCTGGGCGATTTCCTTGGTGCTGTTGCTCTCGGCGACGAGCTTGAGGATTTCGCGTTCGCGGTCGGTGAGCGATTCGATCCCGGCGCTCGAGCCATTGTTGGCCACCACGGTGCGGAGCAGCGCGGCGACCCCGGGGCCGAAGTAGGTGCCGCCCTGACTGATGGTGACGAGCCCCTTTTTAAATTCGCCCAAGCCCGCGGTTTTCTCGACAAAGCCATGGGCGCCGGCTTCGAGCATTTCGCGGACGAGGGCCGGGCTTTCGTACGCGGAAAAGACCAGCACCCGTGTATTCTTGAGCTGCTTGCCAATGCGCCGGAGAATATCCACGCCGCTCATGCCCGGCAGGCGGGCGTCGAGCACGATCAAGTCAGGCTTCAGGTCGAGGCAGAGCTGGCAGGCTTGCTGGCCTTCACCACTTTCGCCCACGATCTTGTAGGCCGGGTCAACGCGAAGAATTTCGGCCAGCATCTCGCGGATGGCGGTGTGGTCCTCGATGATGACAATGCGCTTGGGAGGTGTGGCAGGTGGCACGGCTGGCATTGGGTGGGTATTAAGCCCTAAGGGATTGCTGGGGGGAAACACAACTACCGATTGGGTGCCTCCTGTCTTCCACCAGCCTAGATCGTGCCATCGAAGCACTTGCGCAAGGGTGGTGGGGCGACTGGGATTCGAACCCAGAACCAATTGCTTAAAAGGCAACTGCTCTACCGTTGAGCTATCGCCCCTTTTCACCCGAGTTGGGCGATAGTTTTTCGCTTGGTCGGCAAGGCAAGTTTTATTTGTGCGTTAAGCGCTCGTATCCAGACGTTGACCGCGACGTCCTAATCAGTGCAAACTCCCGGCAGAAGAGGAGCTTTCGTGGGAACAATTCTCAAATTTCCGGATCAGAACGACCCTGAGCAAATGACAGCCAAGGCCCAGGAAGTCGCACTCGATCGCGTGCTGGTGGACCGCTTCAAAGGCGGCGACAGCACCGCATTCGACCAACTAGTAACCCGCTATTGGGACCGCATCTACGCGATGACCAATCAGCTCCTGCGTAATCAGCAGGATGCCGAGGAAGTCACCCAGGATGCATTCATCCGCGCCCATCGCGGCTTGGTCAACTTTCGCGGCGACTCGGCCTTTTCGACCTGGCTGTACCAGATCGCGACCAACCTGGCCCGTAACCGGTATTGGTACTGGTGGCGGCGCAAGCGGGACAAATCGATGTCCTTCGATGCCCCGATCAGCGGGGAAAACGAAACGACCCTCGCCGAGTTGATCCCCGCGGAGCAGGAGACGCCCGAGGACGCGACCGTCACGCAGGAATTTGTCGGCCGGGTGGCCGAATGCATGGATCAGTTAAATGAAAAACACCGCGAGATCCTGATCCTGCGCAATGTCCAGAATCTCGCCTACGAGGAAATCGCAGAAATCCTCGGCATCAGCGTGGGCACGGTCAAAAGCCGCATTGCCCGGGCGCGCGAAAACCTGCGGGAAAAACTAGGAGTGGAGTTCCAGCCATGAAAGACCAACGATTTATCGAATTGCTGAATCTGTACATTGACCGGCAGATCAACGCCGCGGAAACCGCCGAGTTGGAAACGGAGATCCAGCAGAACCCCAAACGCCAGGCCGTCTACCGCCAGTACTGCAAGATCCACACGGCAACGAAGCTCGTGTATGCCAGTTTCCGCGCGAACGCGTCCGAGCAACCAGTCCTGCCGTCGGATCGCACGGGGGTGGTGGAGCTTTTCGAGGCGAAGCGCCGCAAGAATAATTTTGCGTACGTGGCCACCGGCCTCGCCGCCGCCGCCTGCCTCGCGCTCGCTTTGGTGCGTTACAACCAGTCTTCGCCCGTCGCCAGCCCAGTCGTCACGGCCAGGGTCGAGGCGAGCGTCCCTGCGGTCGCACCGGCGGTCGCCGCGCCCGTGGCTCCGGTTGCCGCGCCGGCGGTGGAACCCGAGGTCGGCTTGGTGAGCTTGCGCAATAACGCCACGAATAGCGCCGAGTTGTCGGCAATGCTCGCGGTGATGCGGGAGCAGGATGAAGAGCGCGCGATGGCCAGCGGTCATCTCCAGCCGGCCCGCATCCAGCCGCTGTTCGACGATGGTTTGTTCAACACCAACCGGGCCACTCCCGTGCCGGATCAGCGGGGTTTCCGGATCCAGCCCGCCGGGGCTCAGCAGGTTGAAGCTGCGGCCTTCCAGTTCCAGCGCTGAGTCACCGCTCCCAATCAGCCGCCCGTTTTCGGGCGGCTTTTTTTATGCCCGTGGTGGAGGCGATATCTTAACCGAGCGCTTTCTTAATCAAGGTTTCGGTCGTCGCCCCGGGTCCGAGCGCAATCCAAGCCTGGCGCACCGCCTTGTCTGCGTCGGCCGCCTTGTAGCCGAGCGCAGTGAGCGCGAGGACGGCGTCGTTCAGGCGGCTGTCGGATGCCGGAGCGGAAGCCGGTGCATCGGCGGACATGCTGCCGAGGTCCGCTGGATTCAACTTATCGCGAAGTTCGATCACGAGCCGCTCCGCGGTCTTTTTGCCGATGCCGGGACACTTGGCGAGCAGGCCGACATCGCCCGCCGCGATTGCCGCCTTCAAGGTGGGCAGGGAAAGCTTGCTCATGACGCTCAGCGCCATTTTCGGGCCGACGCCGGTGACTTTCTCGACCAACAAGCGAAAAAAATCCCGTTCCTCGGCCGTGGCAAAGCCGTAAAGGGTCGCCGAATCCTCGCGATAGACCGCCAGGGTGTGCAGCTTCGCCGGTTTGCCCGGGGCGGGGAGGCGTTCGGCGGTGGTTACCGGAACATGCAACTCATAACCCAAGCCGCCGGTTTCGATCACCGCGGTGAGCGGCGTGGCGGATACCAGGGTGCCGGAGACGCTGGTGATCATTTGAGGCCCAACACGTCCTGCATGTCGTAGACGCCAGGCGATTGACGGACCACCCAATGCGCGGCACGAATGGCCCCGCGGGCGAAGATGCCCCGATCGCTCGCCTTGTGGGTAAGTTCCAAGCGCTCGCCGAGCGCGGCAAAAAGTACGGTGTGGTCGCCCACGACATCGCCGCCGCGCAGCGCATGGACGCCCACTTCGGTGGGCTGGCGCTCGCCGGTGATGCCGGAGCGGCCATGCTTCAGCGCGTTGGCGGTGAGCTTGCGTTCCTCGAGGATGATCTCCAGCAGGCGTGCCGCCGTGCCGCTCGGGGCGTCCTTTTTGAAGCGGTGGTGCATCTCAATCACCTCCGTGTCGTAGTCAGCGCCAAGCACCGCCGCCGCCCGGCGGGTCAAGGCAAACAGCAGGTTCACGCCGACGGAAAAATTGCCGGCCCACACGCAGGGAACCTTGGCGGCGAGCGCAAGGAGATGCTTCTTCTCGTCGGCGGCATGCCCGGTCGTGCCGATCACGATCGGTTTGCCGTGCCTGGCGGCGAGTTCGAGCATCGCGCCGGTGGCCTGATGGGCGCTGAAATCGATGATGACATCACAATTGGCGACGTGCGTCGCCGCATTGTCGCCCACATCGGTGGCGGCGGCGATGACGGCGTCCATCGCGCCGGCGAGGCCGGCGATGGTCTGGCCCATGCGTCCCTTCGAACCGTTGAGCAGGATTTTCAGGGCCATGGCGTCACCCCTTGAAGGCCTTGAGGGTGGCGAGCAGGGTCGTGCGGCTGGCTGCGCCCAGAGGGCAAAGCGGCGGACGGACTTCATCCGAACCAATAATGCCGGCCTGCGCCATCGCCAGCTTGATGGGGGCCGGGTTGGACTCGATGAAGATGGTCTTGAACACCGGGTAAAGTTTCCGGTGCAAGGCGCGCGCCTTCGCATAGTCGTGCGCCAGGGCGAGATTGACCAGCTTGCCGACTTCCTTGGGGTAGAGATTGCTGGCGACGCTGATCACGCCCTTGGCGCCGACGGCCATGAAGGGCAGCGTTAGGCTGTCGTCACCGCTCAACACCGTCATCGCATCACCCAGGGCCGAGACGATTTGGTCGACGCGATCGACGCTGCCGCCGGCCTCCTTGATGTGGGCGACATGGGGATATTTTGCGCGCAGGCGCTCGATCACCTTGACCCCGATTTCAATCCCGCAGCGACCGGGGATGGAATAGAGAACGATGGGCTTTTCGGTGACCTCGGCGATGCGGGAAAAGTGTTCGAACAAACCCTCCTGCGTCGGGCGGTTGTAGTAGGGGGCGACCTGGAGAAAGCCGTCCGCGCCGGCGGCGTCGGCCGCCTTGGTCATGTCGATGGCCTCGCGGGTCGAGTTTGAACCCGTGCCCGCAATTACCGGCACGCGCCCGCGGGCGGCCTCGATCGTGCAGCGGATGATTTCCTGGTGCTCCTCGTGGGAAACCGTCGGCGACTCGCCGGTCGTGCCCACGGGCACGAGGCCGCTGATGCCGCCCCTGATCTGGAAATTCACGAGTTTTCGCAATTCCTCAAAGGCTACGGCGCCACGATGAAAGGGCGTGACGATCGCGGTATAGGTGCCAGTGAAGATGCGGGAGCGATTCATGGGAAAGTTACCTTGATCGATACAAGGAGAGGCTGTAGGCAAAGCACAGCTTTAAGGCCGGTTCACGCATAAAATTCCATGAGCACGACACTTCACACCGAAATTGTTAACGATCTGCTTAAGCTGGCCGTGGAGAGCGGCGCCAGCGACATCATCATCAAGTCGGAGCAACCCGGTTACCTCCGCATGGGTGGGCGGCTCCGGGCGGTGGAAATGGACCCGATCAGCTGTGAACACGCCCAGGCCTTCGTGGACGAAAAGGTGCCGCGGATCTTCAAGGACAAATGGGACAAGGACGGCCAGGTGGACTTCGCTTATGCCGCGGACGACATCGGCCGCTTCCGCGTGAACGCCTTTCACCAGCGCGGGCTGGTGAGCATCGTCTTCCGCCACATCAAGAGCCGGCCGCCCACCTTCGAGGACCTGAAGATCGAGTCCGAGACCCTGATCAAGCTGGCGCAGGCCAAGGACGGAATCCTGCTGGTCTGCGGCGCCACCGGTTCGGGCAAGAGTTCCACGATGGCGGCCATGCTTAACTGGATCAACCAGAACATGGACAAGCACATTGTGACCATCGAGGATCCGATCGAGTATACCTTCAGTGACGACAAGTGCCTGTTCCAGCAGCGGGAAATCGGACTCGACGTCCCGAGCTTCGAAATGGCGATCAAGTCGGTGCTGCGCCAGAATCCCGACATCATCCTGATCGGCGAAATGCGCGACAAGGAGACCTTCGAAACGGCCATTTCGGCCGCCGAGACCGGTCACCTGGTGTTCTCCACCATGCACGCGGCCACGGTGGCCCAGTCGCTCACGCGCCTGTTCGAGTTCTTCCCACCGGAGCAGATCCAGCAGGCGCGCCGCCAGATCGCCGGCTCGCTGCGGGGATTCATCTGCCAGAAGCTGATCCCGGCCCTCGAAGGCGGCGGCCGCTTTGCCGCGCACGAAATCCTGGTGGCCGACGCCACTGTGCGAAACCTCATCCTCGACGGCCAGAACGACAAGATCCAGCAACTGCTCGAGTCGGGGTCCGATGGCATGTCGAAATCCTTCAACAAGGACCTCTACCGCCTGATCAAGGAAGGCAAAATCAGCAAGGCCGATGGCATGCGTTTCTCGCCAAACGCCCCGGCGTTGGAGATGAACCTGAAGGGTATCTTCTTCAAGACCTGATGGTTGATGGTATTTTCCGGGAAGCTCCGCGACTGCTTTTCGCGGCCGGGCCCTTCCGGAATATTAGGACTTGGTTTTTGGCGGCGTGACGGGTTTAACCGACCCTTCATCTATGTCTCTAGCACTCCTTTTCGCAGGTCAGGGCGCCCAGAAGGTTGGCATGGGGAAGTCGCTTTACGACGGTTCCCCGGCCGCTCGCGCGCTTTACGATGACGCCGACCGCATTCTCGGCTGGAGCCTGACCCGCGTCAGTTTTGAAGGACCCGAAGCCGACCTGACTCAGACCAAGATCTGCCAGCCAGCGCTCTATGTTCACGGCCTGGCGATGTTGGCGGCGTTGCGGGAAAAGGGCAGGGTGCTGGCGCCGAAATTTGCGTTAGGCCTGAGCCTGGGTGAGGTGACGGCGCTGACGGCGGCCGGCGTTTTCGATTTTGCAACCGGCCTCAAGGTGGTGGCCGAGCGCGGCCGGCTGATGCAGCTGGCGTGCGAAAAATCCACGGGCGGCATGGCCGCCATCATCGGCGAGGACCGGGCGAAGGTGGAACAGATTTGCGCGGAGTTCGACATCCAGGCGGCCAATTTCAATGCGCCCGGACAGATCATCGTCTCCGGCGAAAAGTCCAAGGTCGCGGCGCTCGTGGCCGCTGCCAAGGACAAGGGCTTGAAGCGGGTCATGGCGCTCAACGTCGCCGGGGCCTACCACAGCCGCCTGATGGAACCCGCGCGCGCGGAATTCGCCCGCTACCTGGCGGGCATCACCTTCGCCGCCCCGCAATTCACTGTTTTCACCAACACGACCGGCCAGGCCGTGAGCGATCCAGCCGCCATCCGCGACGCGTTGGTCAAGCAGGTCGTCTCCTCCGTCCTGTGGGAGGATTGCATGCGCTGCGTGGTCGCGGCGGGCGCCACCGAATTCTGGGAGTGCGGCCCGGGCGCGGTCCTGGCCGGCCTTGCGAAGCGCACCGACAAGGCTTGGGTAGTCAAATCCTTCGCCGAACTGGCCGATATTCCCGCCTGAGCATGCCCGCCCCGCTGACCCGCAACTTCTGCATCATTGCCCACGTCGATCATGGCAAGACGACGCTCTCCGACCGGCTGCTCGAGTACACGAGCACGATCACCAAACGGGAAATGACCGAACAGCATCTCGACGCCATGGACCTGGAGAAGGAGCGCGGCATCACGATCAAGATGCACCCGGTGGTCATGCATTACCCCGCCAAGGACGGTCAGACCTACAAGCTGCACCTGACGGACACCCCGGGGCACGTGGACTTCTCCTACGAGGTCTCGCGCTCGCTTGCCGCCTGCGAAGGGGCGTTGTTGCTGATCGATGCCGCGCAGGGTGTCGAGGCCCAGACGGTGGCCAACGCGCACCTGGCTTTCCAGCAGGGCCTCAAGGTCATCCCGGTCATCAACAAGATCGACCTGCCGAGTGCCAATCTCGAGCTCTGCATGAAGCAGCTGGAAGATATCCTCACGATCCCGGCGGAAGAGGCGATCCTCGCCAGCGGCAAGTCCGGCATCGGCATCCAGGACATTCTCGAGGCCGTCGTGACGCGGATCCCGGCGCCGCGCTGGACGGAGTATCCGACCCTGCGCGCGCTGGTGTTTGACTCCAAGTACGATTCTTACCGCGGCGTCATCTCCTACGCCCGTGTGTTCTCCGGCACCATCAAGGCCAACGAAATGATGCTGCTCATGAGCAATGGCCAGCGGTCCGAGGTCAAGGAAGTGGGCGTTTTCCGGCCGGGGATGGAGAAGATTTCCCACCTGGGCCCGGGCGATGTCGGCTACATCGTCAGCAACATCAAGAGCACCGATGAGATCAAGATCGGCGACACGGTGACGCACGCGAACAAGCCCGCCGCGGACATGTTGCCCGGCTACAAGGAAGTCCGCCCCATGGTCTATTGCGGGCTGTATCCGCTCGAGTCCGACGACTACGAAAAACTCAAGGTCGCGCTGGGCAAGTTGCGGCTGAACGACTCCGCGCTCGTGTATTCCTCGGAATCGTCCGTCGCCCTCGGTTTCGGATTCCGCTGTGGCTTTTTGGGCCTCCTGCACATGGAGGTGATCCAGGAGCGCATCCGCCGGGAGTATGATGTTGAGATCATCTCCACGTACCCGAGCGTTGTCTACAAGGTGAGGAAGCACGGCGGCGAGGTTCTCGAAGTGGACAATCCGATCAACCTGCCGGACCCGGCATCGATAGAAGAAATCAGCGAGCCGACCATCAAGGCCCAGATCCATATCCCGAACGAGTTCATGGGCGACATCCTCGGCCTGGTGATGGAGAAACGCGGCAGTTGCGACCATACCGACACGCTGGACGGCGCCCGGGTCATGCTGACCTGCATCCTGCCGCTCAACGAAATCCTGGTGGACTTCAACGACCGCCTGAAGAGCATCACGCGTGGCTATGGCTCCATGGACTATGAACTGGGCGAATACCGCGCGTCGGACCTCGTGAAGATGGACATCATGGTCAACGGCGACCCGGTCGACGCCTTTGCGAGCATCGTGCACCGGTCCAAGGCCGAGGGGCAGGGGCGGGCACTGTGCGAGAAACTGGCGGACATCATCCCGCCGCAAATGTTCAAGATCGCGGTCCAGGCTGCCATCGGCGGCAAGATCATCGCCCGGGACAATGTCCGGGAGATGCGCAAGGACGTGACCGCGAAATGCTATGGCGGCGACATCAGCCGCAAGCGCAAGCTCCTCGACAAACAGAAGGAAGGCAAAAAGAAGATGAAACAAATCGGCCGCGTTTCGATCCCACCTGATGCCTTCATCCAGGTGCTGAAAACGAACAACTAACCCCGCCGCCCCATGTTCGATTTCCTGCTGTCGGAAGAGCACAAATTGCGTCGCAGTGCCGCGCAATGGCTGGAGATGGCGGAACGGGTGTATGACTACCGGCACGATTTGCTGACCCCGGCGCAGTTGGAATCGCTGCAATCAGCCCGGGCTGAACTGAAGAAAAGGACCAAGGACGGCTCCAAGGCCGCGGCGCTCAAGGACGGCATCGAACGCCTGGAAAAGGTCCTGGCAACCTGCGGTGGCCGCATCTATCCGACCAATTCGCTGGTTGAAAACGTCGATTTCTTCCTCGTGGCGGCGATCGTGATCCTCGGGTTGAGGGCGTATTTCATCCAGCCGTTCAAGATTCCGACCAACTCGATGTGGCCGACATACAACGGCATGACATCGGAAGTCTACCAGCCCGGTGAGCAACCCGGAGCGCCGGCCAAGGCCGCCCGGTTTCTGCTCATGGGCGCCACCAACTATACCCTCCGCGCGCCGGCTGACGGGGAAGTAAAGATTCCGTTCCTGCCATCCGGCTGGGCCGCCTGCACGACGCATCCCGGTCGTACCATGTTCGTTTTTCCGGCGCAGATGAACGAATACGTACTTTCCGTGGGCGGCGAGGATGTCCGGGTTACGGTCCCGTTCGATTGGGCCAGGTCCGGGGATTTCGGCTTTGAGAGTGTGCTGTGGAAAACGTTTTTTGGCGGCAGCCGGCGGGCGATGTATTTGGCCTTGGAAGCGGCGATCAAGGCCGACGGCGGTACAAGCACCGTTTATTGGCTTTCGACCGGGAAGCAGGTCCGGAAAGGCGATCCGATCATATCCTTCGACATCCTGACCGGTGACATGCTTTTCGTGGATCGCATGACCTACAATTTTTTCCCGCCCAAGGTCGGTCAGGGTTTCGTTTTTCACACCCGCAAGATCCCCGGCATCGGGCAGGACCAATACTACGTCAAACGACTGGTTGGAGTGCCCGGCGACGTGCTGGAAGTTCGGCGACCTGCGCATGTCGGTGCCAACGGCGCCCAAACCTTCGGTTTTGGTGGCCGGGAAGGACTCCTGTACCGCAATGACGCGCCGATTACCGGATCCGACGCTTTCCGGAAGAATGCCAACAAGGAAGGCCTGTACCCGGGTTATACGGAAGGCGGTTTGCTCAGTTTCGGACGTACCGTGGAAGTGCCGCCAAATTCCTTTTTCGCGATGGGAGACAATTCGCCGAACAGTGCCGACGGAAGGTCTTGGGGGTTTGTGCCGGACAAGGAAGTCGTGGGCCGGCCGCTGTTCATCTATTATCCGATTACGGCACGTTGGGGACCGGCCAGATAACTGGTGGAAAGGCCCTCAGGTTCGAAGGGCCGCTTTCGCAATCCATCAGCCTCAATAGCGCACAATATGCGCTTCGTCGGTTGTGACCGGAATGGGCTCATAAATTCTTTTTGGGCTTTTGTGGGCCGAAGGCGGACAGGGCGAAGGGGTTGGTGACCTGGTAGGGCTTGAGCGCGGCGAGGGCTTCGAAGAGCTTGGCGGGGCGGATGAGCGAGATCTGCGCGGCGGCGATCTTCACCACTTCGTTGGCGGAGGAATCGTTGTGGCCGATGCCGTGGAACTCGGCGATCTTCTCCAGGCGGCGGCGGACGAAGGGATGGGCGACAAACTTGATGGGGGGATTGCGGCTCATGGGATCGTGACCACAAAGGCCAGGGTGGGAATGTTGTTCATCTCGCGGAGCTGGGCCCAGGCCCACTTGGTGTTCCACCGCATCAGCGCCACGCGCTTGAAGGAGCGGAGGCCGCGCAGGGAACGGAGATAGTGATTGAGGGCGTCGACGTGCTGGACGGGCATCTCCTGGCCACCCTCGGTGAGCGAGAGAATGACGAGCTGCTGCCGGCCAATGGCGTCGAACATGGCCATCAGGTGATTCGACCGGGTGAACTTGTGCACGCGACTGGCACCGGCAGGATCGCGCGCCACGCGCAATTCCACGGGAGCGATCTCGAAGTAGTCGGGGCCGGCCGGCGAGGCTTGAGGGGGATGGCGCATGGTCAGCCTTGAAATCCGCCGGTCAGCACAAGGAACGGGCATTTCGGCCCGACTGGGCCGGAGTCATCCACGCCTTGCACACGGCGATATTTCGCGCCCTCGATCATGTCGATGGGGGCATCTGGGTTGTCGTTGCAAGTGGTCGTGTCGACGGCGACGTCGATGTCGCCCTTGTTCTTGGCGATGAGGCCGGCGGTGATTTTGTGGAGTTGGTTTACGGTCATAAAATTGAATGGGCCGACCGGTGGTCCGAGGCGGAAGGCAAATGGGGCATGGTCAACGGGGCGGGGGGTTGCTGTCCTGACTGAGCTTGACGATGCAGAGCATGACCGCGGCGGCGGCGAGGTAGGCGATGATGGCGGCGAGAAGCATGAGAGGCGGAGAAAGCTGAGAGCGAAGAGCTGATAGACCGGTCAGTTGCGGCGCTGCTGGCGCAGCGCGAGGAAGTCCTTGAACAGTTGCTCGATATCGCCGCGTTCGGAATTGGAGACATATATCCACTCCATGGTCCGGACGTCGGGACCGCCGAACGGGATGGCGACCACCGCGAAGGCATAGCCAGGAGGAAGCATCGTCCTCACCGTATCGGCGACGTTCCTCATCTGCTCGGGAGTGACGGTGAATGCCATGGTCAGTTGAGTTGGTTGACGGGGAGGAGGCGCCGCACCTGGTCGGCGAGGCCGGCGGCGGTGGCGCGGTCCCACAGCTGGCGGCCGCGGAGTGAGAAGGCCTCGTAGGTGATGCGGGCGAACCAGAAGTCCTGCGCATTCATCTCGATGGCGGTGGCGAGAGTGATGGGATCGTTCATGTCAGGCGCTCCAGTTGGTTGGCGTGGCGGGTGGTGCGCGTGCTGAGGAGGGCAAGGGCGCGCTGGAGGGTGGCGGCTTCCTGCGGGTCGATTTCGCCGGGGGTGTGGTCGTCGGCGAGGGCGGCGAGGAAATCCTGCCGGAGGGTGGAGACGCTGGTGTTGATCGTGGTGGCGCTGGCGGCGGCGATGACCACGGCATCCTGCTCGCGCTTGACGAGGCGGGAAAGGAAGCGGAGTTCGAAGAGCCCGCCTTCGTCACGAAGAGCGGCCAGAAGCCTCGCCTTTTGGGCGAGGAATGCCGCCAGCAGGCGGCAGGGGGAGGTTGTTCGCGTGGCATCCATAAGGTCGGGCGGTAGTGGGTGTTTTCCTACTGGGCGCTAAAAAAAGACCCCATCAGGCGGAGGCCAGTTTGCGCTCCATGAGGGCGGTGACCTGGGCTTCGAGTTCGTCGGGAGTGACGCCGTGCTCGAGGGCGCGGCCGCAAATGGCCACGAAGCGGGACATCTCCTCGGACTGGGCGGGCGGCACGGTGTGGCGCACCAAGAGGTGGGTGCGGACCTCGGTCCAGCAACCGAGCAGGCCCTCGCGCACGATCTCGGTGGGGGTGATCCTGCCGCCCCGGCGAGCGACCTCGGCCTGCAGCTCAGCGATCTTGGCCGCGAGCGGGCCAGGGCGAAAATTAATCGGCTGAGTCACACCCAGCTTCTCCACAGGGGCATCCATGGGGACTGTGTAGTACATGCGCTACAGGTGTCACAAGCTTAAATTTGCTCGAAGATGCTGATTTGCGGCTACTGCCTTTGGATGCCCGATAAAAAATACAGCCGGAATGGCAACGTACGTGCGCGCCTCGACGATGAAACCAGGCGGCGATTGACTGCCGTGAATAAACGTTACGGGACGATCGATACCTTCGTGGTGGAGCAACTGTTGATCGCTTTCTGCGACGCAGTGGAGGCCGCTGACGCCGTGCGGTGGCCGGTCGTGGTGATGCTGGCCGAGAAGCGAGCCATGGCGGCGGAGGATCCGCCTAAGACGGAGGCCAAGACGGGGGAGAAAGCGGGCGGGCGGGGCGCCGGAGGAAAGGGTAGCGGCGACCTAAAGACGGAGCTGAAGGGGATGGCCTTCGATGAACTGGCGCGACGGACGCCACCGGGGCGAAGCTGATCCGATCGACGCCGGCGAGCCACTGATAGATCTGGCGCGGGCTCATAAGGGAAAGGGCGATGCGGAGCTGTAACTTGACCTCGGCGATTTGCGCTTCCAACGGCGCGAGCGTTTTCATGAACGGAGGTAAGGATAGCGGACTCGGACAGGAACGGCGAGCGGAGGTGCCAGCACGCACCGCTTTTAACCCCGCGTTGACTATTCACAGGTTGAGGCGCAGGGTGCCGGCCTCGGGCCGGACATCACCATGAAAAGATTCCTTACGTTATTATGTGGGCTGGCGCTGGGGCTATCCGTCATCGCAACCGATATCGATCTCTCCAAACCAGTGCCCGAAATTAGGCTGCGCGATGGCAAGACCATCCGCCATGTAACCGTCATGAGTTTCGGGAATTCGTCGTTTACGGCGAAGTGGCAAGGCGGAAGAGGGATCGTCGCATATTCCAATCTGCCCGACGACGTTCGAGAACAATTCGAATCCAAGCGACCGCCGCCGCCGGAACAAGCAGAGGTGGTGCAAACCGAGGTACAACGAGAGGCAGATCCACCGGCCCCTAACCTTCAAGCACCCGAAATAGCCGTGCCGCCAGAGCGCACGACTTTTTCACGCAAGATTGTAGGTCAGGTTTTCATCACCACCAAAGGGGGAACCAATTACAAGCTTGGGGCAGTCAGGGTCGCGGTCTATCCCGCAACTACAATCGATAAGTTTAAGGAATGGTCGCAAGGGCCTGGGGCGGCAAGAGCAACACATTTTAGCGCATTGGGCGACAAATACTCAAAGGCGCAGAACCACGACATGGCGCTGTATTATTTCGATCAAGCGCTTGCTGAAATGCACGGCCTATCTGCCTATCTCCCAACGCCGCCCGCATATGCGATGACTGACGCCGATGGTCGCTTCACAATTGAGCACAACGTTCCCGAGCCTTTCGTAGTGGTAGCCTACGCCCAACGCAGGGTTGGCGATGACACTGAACGCTACGTGTGGCGCGTGTCGAATAGCCAGATATCCCCCAGCGGCGAACTTCTGTTGCACAACGGAAACATGGATTGATTACGGCTCGCGCGCGGTGCTGCGCCGGTCCCGATGGAGTTGCTACCCGAGCCGCTTGTGGCGCTGGCTGCGATCGCGCCCAACGCCAAGCTTGGCGCGTCTCATTCACTTGCCGAAGAACCAGGTGGCGATGATAGAGATGACGAAGCTGGCGCCTGTAACGGCGCCAATGAGTTTGATGCGGTCGTTCTGGATCGTCTTCACCTTGCCTTCGACGGCGCCGACGCGCTTCACGAGGCCGGGGTTGCCCATCTCGGAGTCCCCGATCAGGGCCGTCTCGATACGCTGCAGGGCATTCTCCATGTCCTCCAGGCGCTTGCCCGGCGACTTGGGATAGGGACTGGAGGTCTCCGTGGAACTCATGAGGCGGGGGGCGGCTTTGGTTTCTGGAATACATCCGGGATGCCGTCGGCGTTTTTGTCCCACTCGGCGCGTTTGTAG
>DASZPS010000183.1:0-3406 GCA_035549955.1 Lacunisphaera sp.
CCGGCGACAGCGCCGCCGTTTCCTGGGAGTTGGGGTCCATTTTCAGAATGGGATCGGTCGCACCAAATGGTGGAGCGCGTTGCCCGTTCGACGAGCTCAGGGCCTCGAGCCAGCCGAGACGGCTCCCCAACGCGCTGAGGACGCCCGCTGCGAAGAAAGCGCCCTGAGGAGCAGGTCGCTCCGCCTCGAACTGAATCGTTCCGGCCTGATAGAGGGGAAACCAATCCTGTGCAGCCGAATTTCCCTCGATGAAGCCGGAACGATTCAGCCCCAAGCCGCAAAACACTTTTTGCTCCGGTCAGGAAGAAACGGTGTGGTTGTAGCCGGGGTCGGTGACCCCGGGCCGGCCTCAGCGAGGCCGGCTACAGCGCCGCCGTTTCCTCGGAGGAGGTCAGCGTCGCGGTGGAAACCGACGCCCACCGGCTGCGTGATCCCGGTTCAGGGCGGCGCGGCGGGAAACGCGCGCGGGCGCACGGCCTCGACAATGCGGCGGGCGATGGTGGCCGGGTCGCCTTGGGACGGCTCAAATGTTTCGGACCAGACCACCGAGCGTGATTTCACCTGGTAGAGTTTGACGGTAAGCCGCAGCGGCGTTCCCGCCTCGGTGCGCTGGACCAGGCCCGTCAGCACGAACTGGCTGTCGAGTTTGGTGCCGCGGGCGAGGACGTCGTCATCGTCGTCGTCCGGGTCCAGGGGCAGTGGACTGAGGCTGACTTGGCCCTCTCCGATGCTCCACAGTTTGAACATCTCGGTAAACACATGGCCGGCAAACGCCTCGGCCCCGTCGCCCTCCGCGCCGAAAGTCACGACGGCGAGCGGGCGGCCGGCCTGGAACGCATTTACCGCGGCTCCGACGAGCGACTTGATCGAGTCGGCACTGGGCACGTCCTGTCGGCCGCGCAGGTCCGGCTTGATGTTTTCGAATAGCGCGGCCGTGGCTGCCGCCTTTTCCTTTTCCTGCTTCAAATCACGCGCGTCATTCCGGTCGCGAAACGCCCAGGAGATGAGGTTGAACAGGATCACGATCGAGGCGATGACGCGCACCATCCGGGGCAGGCGCATCCACAGGGCATGCACCATATGGCCTGCCCAGAGGATGATATTGTAGAAGAACCGGAAATGATGGCCCGGCTCCGGATAAGCGGGAAAATGCGGAAACGGCGGCGGCGGCCGCTCGGCCTTGCGGTCCTTGCGGCGCGACCGCGTTTCGGGTTCATCGGCCGCGACGGGCGGGTGAGCCATCGCGTCGCCGGCCGCCAGGCGGGCGGCGAGCTCGCGCATGGCCGGGGTCGGGGCGCCGCCGGGCGCGCGCAGCCATTGCACGGTGAAAAATTTTTCCGGCACCCGCGCGCCCGCATCGCGGGTGTCGTCGATCACCACCGGCACGAGGAACATGACATCATCCGCCTGGTCGAGCGTGCGTTCGACGGCGAGTTTCCACTCGCGCCGAAAATAGCCTTCGCGCCGGACCTCGGTCGTCGCCGAGATGATGGGCATGAAGTAGGTGCAGGTGCGGATCTGGTTCCGGATCTTGGTATCCCACGCTTCGCCGCCCGCGAGTTCCTCCTCATCGAGCCACACCTCGAGGCCCGCGGCGGCCAGGGTATCGCGCAGCGCCCGCGCGGCCGCCCGGTCGGCCGAAGCATAGCTTAGGAAGATCGAGTGCCGCGGCGAAGACGCGGCGTTTGGGGCGTCACCTGACATGTCAGACAAGAAATCGCCCCCCGCGCGCCGCCGGTCAACCCGGGATTCGATGTGGAGCCGGTCTGCGGCCGGACCCCGTTCATTTGCGCTCCCTGGGGCCGATCACAGGCCGGCCCTGCTGGTAGTGGGTCCCTTTGGTTCTTTCGCGGTGGTTTGAAATGTAGGGTCGGCGCTTGCGCCGACCTCGTGCGCGAGGTCGGACCAAGGTCCGACCCCACATCGGACTGAAATGGACCCACTACCGCCTTACTCATCCCGTCTTGAACACGAAGACGTTCCCCTTCTCCGTGCCGACGGCGAGCAGGCCATCGTCGCCGCGCCAGGCGAACTTGGTGGCGGCGGCGGGCATCGTGACCTCGGCGACCATGGGATTTTTCCGCGTCGGCATCCAGAGGGTGAACTCGCCGTTGGTCGAGCCGGAGGCGAGGAGGCCTTGGCGGTGCTGGAAGGCGAGGGCGCACACGCGGCCGTTGTGGGGCAGCATCAGCGGTTCGCGACCCTCGGGTCCGGCGCCGGAGCAGTCCCACACGCACGAGTCGCGTCCGCCGCCCGTCGCGAGCCATTTGGAGTCGGGGCTGAACGAGAGTTCCTTGAGCCGCGTCTCATAGCCGCTCATGTGCAGCTCCATGTTCTCCTCGGCCGGAGCCCACAGGTGCACGGCGTTGTCGTGGCAGCCGGCCACGAGCCATCTCCCGTCGGGCGACCACGTGAGCGCGTAGATGGCGTTGCCATAGGGGAATTCCTTCTGCGCCGTGAACGTGGTCGCATCCCAGATCACCACATGCCCGAAACAGGCGGCGGCGACGGCGGGGGAGGATGTAGCCGGGCTCGCTGAGCCCGGTCCGGGTTCACCGATCCCGGCTACAGGGGAAGCCGCCAGCGCGGAGATGGTCTTGGGCGCATCGGGGAAGGTGTGCGCAACGGTTCCGTCGGCCCGAAGCGCCACGAGCTTTTTGCCGGCAGCGGCGAAAAGCAGGGTCTCGGTCTTCGGTCCCCCGTCCTCAGTTCTCCGAACTGCCTGCCACGCCAGATGCTCCACCCAGGCGTTGCCGAGTTTTATCTCCGCGGTTTGCGCCCCGGTCGTCCCATCCCAAAACCGCACGTTGCCGTCCTGGCCGCCGGTGGCCAGGATTGCAGCCGGGGTCGCTGACCCCGGCCGGGCGCCAGCTCCGGGGTCGGCGACCCCGGCTACATTCGGCCGCCACGCCAGGCAGTTCGCGCCGTCCTCGTGGCCGGCAAGTTGGTGCCGCACGGTGCCATTCGTCGCGTCGTAGATCATGATGCCGCCGGCGGCGGATGCGGCGGCGAGCCACGAGCCATCCGGCGACCACGCCAGGTCGATGGCATAGTCGTCGAGGGCCGCGGCCCAGTGCTTGGCGAATTGCATGGAATCGTTCTCTTTCTCGTAATCTTCCTCGTTCTCCCCGCCCAGCGTCGAGAGAAAGATTACGAGAACGAGGAACGGGAACGATTCGCGCCGCGGATCAATGTAGCAGGGTCGGCGCTTGCGCCGACCTCGTGCGCGAGGTCGGACCCCCTCGACAGGCTCGGGGCCCTGAGCCGAATGGCGCTAAGTTAAGGTCATTCTTCGTTCGCCAACTTGCCTTGGTGTGCACGAAAGCCCGACACACCCCGTCACTTCGCGCCACCCCTCTTGATCCGGAGCTATGCAATAGGTGGGCGTCGGTTTCCACACCGACGC
>DASZPS010000184.1:0-7003 GCA_035549955.1 Lacunisphaera sp.
CCGGCGACAGCGCCGCCGTTTCCTGGGAGTTGGGGTCCATTTTCAGAATGGGATCGGTCGCACCAAATGGTGGAGCGCGTTGCCCGTTCGACGAGCTCAGGGCCTCGAGCCAGCCGAGACGGCTCCCCAACGCGCTGAGGATGCCCGCGGCGAAGTAAGCGCCCTGGGGAGCAGGTCGCTCCACCTCCGATGGCATCGTTCCGGACGAAGAGGGGTGGCGCGAAGCGACGGGGTGTGTGGGGGGGCATCATAACCTTTGAAATATCCGGATTAGGGCGGGATTCAGAACGGTTTTCCGTCAGCCTTTGTCCCGCAGAGGCTGACTTCAAGGCCGAGTTCCGCGGCCAGCGCGGCCTTGGCGTAAAGCGCGAGGTCGGCCTCGCGCGCGCTGTTCGCATACGCGACCTGGATGTGATTCGCCTTGTGCCGCGCCATCATCTGGTCGCGGGACACGCCATACGTGACGGCGTGCATGATCGGCCATTGCACGGTCGTTTCCTTCCACCGGCGCTCGGTCTCCGCCGCGGGCAGCGCGATCACCTTGGCGCGGCCGAGGTCCATCTTGAGCTTCCCGGCCTCGACGAACACGCGGCTCCAGACGATCTCGCCCGGCTTCGCGATGCCGCGCACGGTGCCGCCGCCGAGCCGGAAATACATCGGCGGCTGGCGCAGCGAGTCCGTGCCCTGGTAGCCGTCGACGTGGTGCGCCGGCGGGGCGCTGCCGGAGATGAGGAAGACCCAGACGTATTCCGCCGTCGTGCCGCTCTGGTCCCAATCGCCCCAGCGCAGGTCGTGCAGGGTGTTTTCGACCGGCTGGCCGAGGGCGGTGTGGACGCGGTTGGTGAAGAGGCCGTCCAGGCCGGCGCATTCGTCGACCTCGTTGAAATGCGTGAGGGGCTGGCCCGCGCGGATGACCTCGCCCGCGGCGTTGGCCACGGGCGGGCGGTCGGAATTGTTGAGGATGCCCTCGACCAGGTCGCTGGCGGGCAGGAGGTCCTTCAGGCCCTGCTGGTATTGGATGCCGATGGTCTCGCAGCCGAATTCGTCGGCGATCCGCAGCGCGGCGACGTAGGTCTTGCACTGCCAGAGGACCTGCGTCTCGGTGAGTTCGGTGGCCTCGTCGGTGCCGAGGTGGAACTTCATGCCCTTGTTCCGGAGCCACTGGTAAACCGCCTGCGCGTCGGCGTCGCTGACCTGCGTGGCGCCGTAATAGAGGGCGGATTGGGAAAGCCGCTCCTTGTAGACGCCGGTCCGGAACAGGAGTTCGTCGGGAATGATGGCGTTGAACATGCCCATGCAGCCCTCGTCGAAGATGCCCATGATGGACTTCCGGCGGCGGAGGTCGGCGGCGATCTTTTTCGCGGTGGCCTGCGCCTTCGCGGGGATGGCGGCGCGGGCGAGGGGTTTCACGTGCGCGGTCCGGTGCTTCGCCACGCCGGTCTTCAGCCAGGAGCCCAGGCCCTGGAGGAAATACTCGTCGGTGAAATCCTCGCTCCAAAGCGTGGAATATTTCACGCCGGCCTTCGTGAGGGAACCGTTGAGGTTGAGCATGCCCACGAGGCCGGGCCAGGTGCCGGACCAGTTGGCCACCGTGAGGATGGGGGCCTGGTGTGAGATGAGTCCGTGCAGCAGGTGATGCGAATACTGCCACACGGCCTCGGCCACGATGAGCGGGGTGTGCGGGTCGATGCCGGCGAAGACGGCCATGCCTTCCTTCTGGGAGCCGATGAAGCCGTGTTTCACTTCGGGCTTGTAGGGATGTGCGCGGACGAGCTTGTAGCCGAGTTGGGCGACGGCGGCGGCGAGCGTCTGCTCCATGGCATGCTGCGCGGGCCAGCAGGTTTCGTTGGCGGTCTGGCGGAGATCGCCGTTGGCCACCAACAGGACGGTTTTCGGGGATTTTTTCATGGGCGGAAAATCAGGCGATGATCGGGTCGCGGTTCTCCGGGCGGCCGCGGGTGAAGTTGTGGTTGCGGATCGGGCCGAGCAGCGCGAGCACCTGGCCGATGAGCTCGAAGTCGGGGGCTTCCTCCGCCCAGGCGACGTTCTTCCGGATGTTTTCCGGGTTGGCCGTGCCCACCAGGGTTGTCGCGATGCCGGGATGCGCGACGCAGAACTGCAGGGCGAGCTTCACGATGTCCACGCCCCGGGCGCGGCAGAATTCGACGGCCTTCCGCGCGCCGGCGACCATGGCGGGCGGCGCCGGGTGCCAGGTCGGCACGCCCCGCTCGGTCAGCAGGCCCATGCCCGTCGGTGAGGCGTTGATCACGCCGATGCCCCGCGCGTGGCAGAGCGGCAGGAGCCCGGCCAGCGCGGTGTCGTTCAGCTCGTAGCGGCAGAAGGAGAGGATGGTCTCCACGACGCCCGGCGGCGTGCGTTCGATGACCGCGGGGAAGATCTTGAGCGGCAGGCCGGTGATGCCGATGTGGCCGATCCGGCCCTGTTCCCGCAGCTTCACGAGCGCGGGCAGGGTCTCGCCGACGATCTGGTCCAGGTCGGCGAACTCGATGTCGTGGCACTGCAGCAGGTCGAGGTAATCGACGCCGAGCCGCGCGCAGCTTTCGTCGAGGCTACGGGTGACGCGGGCGGCGGAAAAGTCGAACTCACCCTCGCCATACTGGCCGACCTTGGTGGCCAGGATGTAGCGGTCGCGGGCGACGCCCTTGAGCGCCCGGCCCAGCACCGTCTCGGCCCGCGTGGCCCCGTAGTAGGGCGACACGTCAATGAAGTTCAGGCCGAGGTCGAGGGCGGCGTGGACGGTGCGGATGCTCTCGGTGTCATCGGTCTGGCGGAAGGCGCCGCCAAGCGACGAGCCGCCGAAGCTGAGGACGGAGACGTTGAGGCCGGTGCGGCCGAGCGGGCGGAAATTCATGGCAAGGCGCCGACCCTCAATCGTGGTGAAACACTTCCTCCATCCGCGACCACCATTCGCCGGCGGCGCGGTCGGGATAGGGGTCCTGCATCGGCTCCATGAGGGCCCACCAGCGCTGCGTGGCCGGATCGGCGGCCATGCGCTTCATGTCGGCGGCGAAATCGTCGCCCCAATACTCAAAATGCGAGAACAGCACCCCGGCGCGGTGATAGATCGTGTAGTTGCGAATGTGGCAGCGGCTGATGGTGGCCAGGACGTCCGGCCAGACCGCGGCATGTTGCCGCGTGTATTCCGCGAAATGCTCGGGGCGAACGCGGATGGTCATGCCGTAGCGGACGGGTTGGCGGGCGGGCGGGGAAGAGGGCATGGCGCAGGGGTGGCGGCGGCCCTCCCCGGGAGAAAGGGGACGACCGAAGGCCAAGGATGTCATTTCCGAACCTCATTTCCATCACTCTCCAATGGAGATAGCGGGCAGAAACATGGATATTCTTGCCAACCGCCCGGGCCGGGCCGACCCTCCCGCGCGATGGCCAGTCCCCTTCCCCGCCAGGCTGTTCTCTCCACGCAGGTCTCGAACTCGCGGTATTTCTTCCTCGGGCTGGCGGCCCAACGGCGGCGGGGGCTGCTGCCGGCCTACGGGGGATTCGAGCAATGCAACCCGGACTACGTGGTGCAGCGCGAAGCGCCCGGCTTCGCCGTGCTGGAGCTGGTCGTGGGCGGGCGCGGCACGGTGCAGTTGAACGGCCAGACGACCCCCCTGCGCGCCGGCATGCTGTATTATTACGATCCGGGGACCCGGCTCGAGATTCGCGCCGACCCGGCGCAGCCGCTGGCCAAGTACTTCGTCTGTTTCCACGGGCGCTCGGCCAATCCCCGGCTCGCGGCCGCCGGCCTGCGCCCCGGTGGCATCGTGCGGCTCGCCCTTTTCGCCGAGGCCCAGCACGTGTTCGAGGAACTGATCCGCGAGGGCGGCCATCATCGCGCCACGGCCGGACGCATCTGCGCCACGCTCGCCGAGGTGCTCGTGCTCAAGATCGAGGAACTGGCCGGGCTTTCCGTCTCGCCCGGGCGGGCCGCGGAGGAGACGTTCCTGCGCTGCAAGGGCACAATCGAGGCGCAGACCGCCCGGCTCGGCACGCTGACCGACATGACCCGCGCCGTGGGCGTCGGCCCGACCCACCTCAGCCGGCTCTTCCGCCGCTACCAGGGCCTCAGCCCGTACCAATACCTGCTCCGCCGCAAGATGGCGCTGGCCGCCGAAGCCCTCATGAACCCCGCCACGCTGGTCAAGGAGGCGGCCGCCCAGGTCGGCTTCACCGACCCTTTCCATTTCTCCCGCTGCTTCAAGCAAGTCCACCGCGTCGCGCCGCGGGAATTCCAACGGTCCCTTAAACATGTCTAAGGGCTGGGGAATCTTGAGAACTGAAAATCGTGAAATTGCAGCATTCCGACTCTGAGATTTTCAGTTCTTCGATTTCACGATTTTCAGTTTTCAAGAATCCCTCTCTCCCATGCTGACCATCGTCCTCGAAAAGCCCGGCCACTTTGCCGCCACGGATCGACCCGAGCCCGCCCCCGCGCCCGGCACCGCGCTGGTGCGCGTGCATCGCATTGGCGTCTGCGGCACCGATCTCCACGCCTTTGCCGGCAAGCAGCCCTTCTTCACCTACCCGCGCGTGCTCGGGCATGAGCTCGGCGTCGAGGTCATCGACCCGGGCGACGAGCCGCGTGGCCTGAAGGCCGGCGACCGCTGCGTGGTGGAACCCTACCTGAATTGCGGCCACTGCATCGCCTGCCGGCGCGGCAAGCCAAACTGCTGCGCCTCGCTCCAGGTCATGGGCGTGCACGTCGACGGCGGCATGCAGCCGCTGGTGCGCCTGCCCGCCCGAAAACTCCATCCGTCGGCGCGGCTCGACTACGAGCAGCTCGCGCTGGTCGAGACGCTCGGCATCGGGGCGCACGCGGTCGAGCGCGCCGCGCCCACGAAGGACGACTTTGTCGTCGTCATCGGCGCGGGCCCGATCGGGCTCAGCGTGATCCAGTTTGCCAAGGTGACCGGGGCCACGCTCGCCGTCCTGGACCTGAGCGAGCCGCGGCTGGCGTTCTGCCGCCAGCAACTCGGCGTCCCGCACACCCTCCAGCCCGGCGCCACGGCCGCCGATGAACTCCGGCGGATCGGCGGCGGTGACCTGCCCACCTGCGTGATCGACGCCACCGGTCATCCCGGATCGATGAACGGCTGCTTCGACCTGCCCGCGCCTGGCGGACGCATCGTGTTTGTCGGCCTGTTTCAGGGCGACGTCACGTTCAACGACCCGAATTTCCACCGCCGCGAGCTCACGGTCATGGGCAGCCGCAACGCCCTGCCCGGCACCTTCCGCGAGGTCATCCGGCTGGTCGAGGAGGGCAAGGTCGACACCCGCCCCTGGATCACGCACCGCTTCCGGCTGGCCGACACGCCCGCCGTTTTTCCCCGGCACATCGCGGGCAACCCTGCGGTGCTGAAAGCGATGATCGAGGTACCGCACTGAGCCCGGGACAGGGGAATCGTGAAAACAGGAAATCGTGAAATCCTAAATCGTGAAAATGCCTGGATTCGCTAACTTCAATTTCACGATTCTCGATTTCACGATTTTCAGTTTTCACGATTCCCCGGCTGGTCCCCTTCGCGGGGTCTTCAGGCCGGCTTGCCCTCAGCCGGGATCATGCAGTTGGTGGGCGTCGGTTTCCACACCGACGCCAGGTTCGCCCGCCTCGTGAGTCCTTGTCGTCGATATGGAAATCGACGACCACCTTTCGGTCGGTTCGCTACCAACGGAAACGGCGCTTCAATTGCATGATCCCGGCTCAGACATCCCCCGCCGCTTGCCAAGCTCCCGCGGCGGGATAGCGTCCGATCCATGAACCCCGACCTCGTTCGCCTCGCCCGGACTTACTGGGGCGCGACGATGAGCCGCAATTTCGCCCAGGCGGTGGCGCTGCTTTATCCCGGCGACGTGGACAAGTTCCGGAGCAGCCTCCTGTGGTGCGCGAGTGCCATGGCGCGCTTCGGCGAGACCGCCGGCCTGCTGGCCCTGTTCGGCCCGGGCATGGAAATCGAGGACCTGCGGGTGATGTCGCCCGAAAAATTCCTGACGCGCTACCTCGAGGGCATGATGGGGCGCGTCCCTCCCGCCAGCTGGCAGGAGATGGCCACCTCCTTCCGGCCGGGCCGGCTCACCCAGCTCGACGCCGACCGCGCGATCCTCGCGTATTGCTACGATATGCCCACGCCCGAGGGCGCGGAAACCTGGGAACGCGAAATGCATTTCAGCCGCGTCAACGGCACCTGGTATGTGATGCTCGACGCCGGCCTGCGGCGCATGGCCGACGCGATCCGGGGGCGGGTCAGCGATTTCGAGCATCGGGAAGCCAAGGACCGGAAGGTGGACCCGGACGAAGCCGACGGGCTCGACCTGGAACCGTTTGCCATCTGGGGCTTCAAGAACGGCAAGGGCGAAATCGTGCTGGAGCCACGCTTCGCCGCGGCGGGCGATTTTCATGCGGGCCTGGCCCCGGTGAAATTCTTCAAGAAGTGGGGTTACATCGGCATCGATGGCACCACCGTGATCGCCCCGCGGTTCGACCGCGCCGCGGCCTTCTCGGAGGATCTGGCGGCGGTGGCGATCTATAACGATGCGCTCGACCTCGCGTGGGGTTACATCGACCGCGAGGGCCGCACCGCGATCGCGCCGCGCTTTTCGTCCGCGGAGGCGTTCCGGAACGGCCGGGCGGAAGTCACGATCGAACAGGACGGCCAGAGCGTGGTGTGCCACATCGACCGAACCGGAAAAGTCGTGGCCGAACGCTGAGCTTTCCGGGCGCGTAGGGGCGCAGTCTTGCTGCGCCCATTCCGCGCAAGGCGCGGAATCCCGATCGATCGTTGCGACGCAGGAATCCCGGCGCGCCGGAATTCGTCGCAGCCATTCGGTTGGACCCAAGGCCCTGAGTCGAATGGCGCTAAGTTAAGGTCATTCTTCGTTCGCCAACTTGCCTTGGTGTGCACGAAAGCCCGACACACCCCGTCACTTCGCGCCACCCCTCTTGATCCGGAGCTATGCAATAGGTGGGCGTCGGTTTCCACACCGACGC
>DASZPS010000185.1:0-45069 GCA_035549955.1 Lacunisphaera sp.
AAACACGCCGGGTCAGCGACCCCCGGCTGGATTCCGACAAAAATGGGACTGTGAGCCACCCCGCGGTTCGGATCCGGGCTGTCCAACGGGCCAGTAAAGACAACCCCGACTCGATCGCGAAGCAACTCACAGTGCGAACACCCTGCGCCCTCCCCGCCCCCAACCAACTTCTCCGCCGTAATTATTCCGTAAGCACAGAAACGGTCGATGCAATGACCGTCCGGGTAGTGGGTTCATTTGGTTCTTTCGCGGTGGTTTGAATGTGGGCCGGCGCTTGCGCCGACCTCATGCGCGAGGTCGGACCAAGGTCCGACCCTACATCGGACTGAAATGGACCCACTACCACCGTCCGCCGTCGATTCCCTGGTTCCGGTGCGGCGTCCACCCATCTTTGACGCAACCGGCGGTTGCTTCATGCCCAATCCCCTTCAAGTGTGGACCCATGCGTCCCGGCCTCATGATGCCCGCCCAACTCATCCTGGCACTGGCGTTGCCGGCCTTTGCTTTCGGCGCCCTCACCTGGACAAACCAGTCGGTGGAGGCCACGGCCAAACCGGACGACAAGCAGCTCAATGCGGTCTTCCATTTCACGAACGCCGGGAACGAGCCCATCATGATCAAGGAGATCCAGCCCTGTTGCGGTTGCACGACCGTCGACCTGCCCAAGCGGACCTATGCTCCGGGCGAAAGCGGAGATATCACGGCGGTTTACACGGTGGAGAAAGCCAAGGGTCGCCACCGGAAGTTGATCACCGTGATCACCGATGAACCTTCCGCCAAGCCCGCGGAATTGGTTTTCTTCGTCACGATACCTGACACCATCGCCTATGAGCCCCGCATGCTGTTGTGGCGCGTCGGCGACAGGCTGGACGCCAAGACCGTTGCCATTTCCTCGCCAACCGATCGCAAGATTGCCGGGATCGCGATCCAGTCGATTGCACCCGAAGAGGCTGCGATCGCCCAAATCGAGCCCGCCCCGGCTGGAGGTATCTTCAACCTGCTGGTCCGTCCCGCCTCGACCTTCAAGAACGTCCAGGTTGCCATCTCCTGCCTGGCCACCCTCGACAATGGCCGCACCGAACCGCTGACGGTGTACGTGCTGGTCCGCTAATTTCCCCGTGCCCGCCAACTCCGCCCCGAGCCCCTGGCGCGAGGCCGCCGTGCTGGTCATCCTGGCCTTGCTCCCCGCCGTGCTGAGCGGCTGGCTGCATCCCCGCCGGCCCATCTGGACCTCACAACCGCCCGAGATAGCCCGGGTCGAATTGGCGACCGTGGAGCATTGGCAAGGTCCCGTTCTCTGGGTCGACGCCCGCACGGCGTCGGCCTATGCGCGCAGCCATGTGCCCGGTGCCGTCCCGTTGAGCGAATCCGATTGGGACAACCAGTTGCCGGGTTTCCTCGAGCGATGGCGGCCCGGGGTGAGAATCGTGGTGTACTGCAACGCCCAGGCGTGCAGTTCGAGCGAGGAAGTGGCGCGACGGCTGAAGCGGGAGCTCAACCTGGACGACGTCTTCGTCCTCCGGGGCGGCTGGGCCGCGTGGGAACAGGCCAACCCATGAAAACTCTCCTCAGTTGGATCGGACGGCTGCTCCTGGGCGGAACCTTTGCGTACGCGGCGATTCTCAAGCTGGCCGACCCCGCGGCCTTCGCAGCCGACATCGGGCACTATCGCCTGCTGCCCTATCCGCTGACGCTTGCCTTGGGCCTTTACCTGCCATGGCTGGAACTTATCTCGGCTGCGGCTGTAATCCTGCGCTGGCGCGAGCGCGGCGCACTTGTCGTGCTGCTCGGACTCTGTGTGATCTTCAGCCTGGCGATTGCGTCAGCGTGGTGGCGCGGCCTGGACATCACCTGCGGCTGCTTCGGGTCTGCCGCCGCCAACGCCAATCTCCCTGTCGCCCTCGCCCGCACCGTGACGCTCGGCTTGATTGCCTTCGGCTTGGCCCGTGGGTCTCGGCACTTCAAGCCGTAGGGCATGTGACTTGACACGACCCTACCGGAAGCGGCGCCGTCAGCCTGAGGCCTGCCGTAAGTTTACCGTGAGCGCCGGCGCGATCCCAGGCCCAACCCGACCCCTTAGGTTCGGCCCTAATTCATTCAGCTTTGTCTTTTATCACCGGACGCAAATTCACCAATTCGTCCCCCTCAGTTAGCGTAATCCGCCAAGCATCGCCCTTTTTAAACGCCTTCGACTCGAAGAGACTGTGCTCATCAAAATGCAAATTGATAGAGCGACAACCAGGTTTATTCGGAATCACCTGTCCGACTACCAATGTAAAAAATACGGTGTCGTCTTCGACTGCAATGGAAGGACTCGTCTTGACCAACTTCAAATCGGCAATGGTAGCAATGACGTCATTCCGTTCACCATCGTATTTGGTAAAGGTCGCCTTCCCGTTACCATCAAAACCACTGAACCGTTCTTTTCTTGAAGAATATAACAGAATCAGGGGCTGTTCCGCTTTGAGCATCTGAGGATTTCCTGTGCATCCCAGCATGTGGGGCAGCAAGAGGCCGGCTAAAATAGCAAACCACCTTTTTGTGAATAAGCGCATGATATGTTAGTTTCTGTCTCTACGGCCCGGCAAGTGGGGGCGCTGGCGTACCCGCAGGAGCAGGACCTTCCTTTGTAATCTCAACATTCCCATCCCTGTCCATACTGGTATAGCCGGTGAAACATTTGGCCCCGTATTCTTTAGTCAACTGATCCTGCAAATGCTCTGGATTGTCGATACCGGCGATTCGACCAGACAAAATATCTGCTGAACCGAGGATTCGACAGGCATTCGTCGCGCAGTTGTTGCCGGCAATATTGAACTTACCAGGCGACGCTTTGAGGCTGGGGATATAAGCTTTCATCTTCTCGACTTGCGAGGGGCAGACTTCAACTTTGCAAATAGTACTAAGGACTCCTGGTATCTTATCGCCACTTGGCAGCGTGACGCCAGGACCAACAAGGTATGGAATACGTGCCGTCGGTCCATTGAGCCAGTCGTCGGGCGTGGTATTGAGATTTCCGGTCAATCCCATGCCGCTTCGATTGCCACTTCCGCGGTTACCATAACCGTAATACCCGACCATTCCAACGCCAGGAATGGCCATATCGATATGGCCACCTTTAAGTCCCGTTCGCTTACCACCACTACGGTTGATCACGAAGATTGAAACCTTGTCTACCACTTTATCACCCTCACAGCATTGAGTTGCATCGTCGTACGAGATCCCGCAGCAGCTCTGCATTTTCAAACCGACCGGATCAATCCAGCCTGTAAGCGCATTCCCAACCATGTCGTACAGGTTCACCCCTCCCCGTTCTTCAATCGGATCTCTGCTTAGCCACCTACCAAATACTGGGCTATAGTATCTAAAGCCATAGTAGAGCAGGTCGGTTTCAGTGTCGGCATATTTGGTCGAGAAGCGGAAGGGGATAAGTGCGGCGGCGGAACCGTCTGTGGCGATCGTTTCACCGAATGCGCTGTAGTCGTAGCTGGCTGATTTGGTTCCCGTCGCCATGTCAACGTATCCAATGACGTTGCCGTTTCCGTCGAATGCGGACACATAGGTCGCATTTGAGGCAGGCAGTTGGACCGAAGCAAAGAGCAGGCCACCAACGCCGCCGGCCCCCTGCATCAACCCCGAGACGTCTGTGCCCCAAGTGTAGGAACGAGCGACCGCGTTGCCGGCGAGGCCGTCCAATTCGACCAACAGGTTCCAACCGTCATAAAGGAAGAGCTTCGAAGACTGGATACCCCAGGCATCGGCGGTAGCATCCCAACTCATCACTCGCTTGGCAACGCGTCGGCCGAAAGAATCATAGGTGAACGCCAAACGAGCCTTGGGTACGCCCGTCGCAACCGCCGCCGGAGTGGTTTGCATAGCGACTAAGCGGTTATTTGCATCCCAGGTGTACTGCCAGCGTGCATCCTCAATCAGATTGCCATCAGCATCGTAGGTAAAGGCCTCGGGGCTCTGGGCTACGAAGACGTGGCGAACCTCGTCCACAGTAACCCCGGCATTGACGCCTCTCACGCTGAGCGAAGAATACTGCGCGGTGCTGGAGTTATCCACAGCCAACTGCTCATAAAAGAACGAGTCCTGCCTGGGTATCGCTGCGCTGTTCACGGTGATCGAAGCGGCCGGATCAGCCGTTCCCAGCAGCTCGATGATTCCGGGCACGGTCCGCGCCGTGTACTGATTGAGCAAGTTGGCGTTGTAGGTGGACATCTGCAAGTTGCGTGTCTCGGTCTTGCGATTGCCAATATCGTCGTAGGTCCAGGCAAAGTCGTGGCCAGGGACCGCGACGTCACTCGAAGTAAACTTTTTGCCTGACGTTAGCTGGCCAAGAGCATCGTAGCCGTAGTTCCAATAGGCATTGTTTTCGCGGACAACTTTGGTGCGTTGGTTGGCCGAATTATAGGTGTAGGCAGCGGAAATAGCCTGCGAGCCAGAAGCTGACGGCTGGGAGCTGATTGAGCTCAGGCGATTCAGCTTGTCGAAAGACTTGGTCGTGGTGAGGCGACTCGCACCACCCTGCGCATAGGTAACGCTGCCGACGAGCGGTGAGTTTACCACGTAGCCATAGGTCGCCGTGTTGGTTCCCGACGTGACGCTATCGAGGCGCGACGCAGCATCATAGCCATAGGTCGCCGTATTGAGCATCGCAGACTGGGAATTGAGAACCGCAACCGTTTCCAATCGATCCAGCGAATCAAAGGACCGGCTAACGGTGAAACCATTCAGGAGGCCGGCATTGTATGTTTCAGAAGTCAGCTGACCGGTGATCCCGCGGTATCCATAGGCGCAAGTGCCCGACGCATCCGTTCGGCTCGCCAAGCGGCCTAACCGATCATAGGCGAGCACGGTTTCCGGCGTGTCGTCCGGATACACCACCGAGTTCAGATTTCCTGCCGCATCGTAACCGTAAAGGATGGGACGCAACAGACTGTTCCGCGCACGTTGCAGCGAACTCGGCCGCCCGGCTGGAGTGTAGTGATAGTTGGGGCCCTTTCCCGTGGCATCCTGCTTGTCGGTCAACCAGCCCCGCTTGGGGTTGTAGCCCCATGTCGTCACCGCCTTGCCCGTGTCGCCCGCAAAATCCTGCCAGGTAGTCAGTGTCTTTATCCGTCCCTGTTCGTCGTAAGCGTGTTCCTTCGGGTAGGTGCGTGAGCCCCAAGTGCGTTTGACCGCACCGGTCGGCCAATAGGTGGTGTGCAGCACGCCGCCATCGGCCTGGGTCACGGTTTCAGACCGGCCCATGCTGTCGTAGGCGTAGGTGGTTGTCTGGGGATCGTAGCCAATGCCGCTGAGCGTCGCGTCGGGATCGGGCGTGGTGACAGTGTGCACACTGTCATCATTAAAATAAGTGTAGCTCGTGGCGCCCGTGCGGGCATCCGTCACGATTTCCACGCGTCCATGCTCATCGTATTGATAGTTCACCGAGCCCAACGCGCCGAGGGTGGGATGCGAAATTGCGGTCGATTGCAGTCGGCCGTCGAGGAACGCCTGCGTGCTCACCGCACCGTCAGGGGTCGCGGTTATCTGGGTGCGAGTGACACCGGTACCGTAGGTCGTCACGGCTTGCGTGGTAAGGCCATCGATGGTCCGCCAAACCTGACGCCCATCGGCACTGGTTTCGGTGATCGATGCCGTAGTCGGCGTGTTGGCACCGTCGGCGGCCCAAACACTGGTCGTGGTCCGCTGCACGGTCGCACCATGCGCAGTGACAACGTCGGAAACCGTACGGGTAATGCGGTCCGTGCCACTGTAGTCGATGGCGCCATTGCGGTTGATATCCACCGCTTGATCCTGCAACTCACCTCGGGCATTGTAGGCGAAGAGCGTGACAACTCCGTCCGCGTCCACCTGCTTCACTTGTTGGTCCTTAGTATTATATTGTAAGCTCTGCTTGGCACCGTCGGCGAATTCCACTTCGAGATCGTGCCCGAATGCGTCGGTGCGGACCTTGGTCCACTCGGTGGCTGTGGCTCCCGGTTGCGCCTTGCCGGTCGTGGTCACGACCACGGGGATGAAATGGGAACTATCGACCATGAAGTTCGGCTCGACCGCGTAGGTGAGGCTGACCGGGGCCACGGCGGTGCCGCTGCGGCTGATCAAGTCTCCACTCCGACCGGTCACCTCGATGATCGTGGAAAGATCGGGCCGCGTGGTCGTGCGAGTGGTGGTGCCGTCGGAATTGTAGACTTCGGCGTAGGTCGTGGAGCCGCCCCGGGCGTCGGTGGTGGCTGTCACCCGGCCGGCTACATCGTAGGTCGTGGTGGACTGCACGATCTCGGATGCATCCGTGCCCACGCGCTTGGTCTTGGTGACCCGATTCAGGGCATCGTAGGTGTAGACCATCGTGATACCCGCGGTGGTTTCGGAAGTCCGCCGGTGCAGCGCGTCGTAGCCGAAGGTAGTGGTGATGCCGTGGCGGGTGACACTCTCCAACAGCCCGCAACAGGCATTGTAAGCGCGGGTTTCCAGGGTGCCGTCGAAGAGCGAGATCACGGTGGCCCGGCCCCGGCTGTCGCGATCGAGTACTGTCACCTGGTCCAGCGTGAGCCCGCTCGCAATGTCGGTGGTTTCCGAGGAAACCAGCTCTCCATCGGGATTGGTCACGGTGACGGTGCGCGTCCCGTCGACCACGGCGTCGTTGGCACCGTTGGGCTCGCCCCGGGAAACCGTGGTGGTCGTGCGCTGCGTCGTCGAATCGAGCTCATAACTGGTCACCGTCAGCACCCCGGCAAAGTCCTTGTGGAAGTTGATGCGGCCGGCAAAGGGCCCCGTGACGTTCCGCCGGAACGTCTCAGTCATTTGGGTGGTATCATTGCCACCCCGCTTCTTCGAATGTGTCATGTTGCCGTTGCTGACGTGCGTCGTGGTTTCCTCGAGCCCCGACGGGGAATGGATGCGAATAAATGAAAGCGTATTGGAAGGTAAGGGAATGCACATCTCCGTCACGCCGCCGAGGAGATTGAGGCCGAAGGGCATGCTGGAGCTGCTGGAACGGCGGAACGCAAACTGGTAGAAGGACTGGCCATTGCCGTAGTCGGCATAGTACCCCGTGTGGCTCTGGTAGTGGGTCATGTACAACTGGCCGTCGAAGCCGGTGCCATATTGCCAGGTGGAGGTCAGGGCGGCGCCATCCGGATCGAGGGTGCGCTCGGTGACGACGCGGATGGTGAGACCCGACGCCGTGCGACTCTCGATCTTCTCGCGCACCTTGGAGACCAGCACCTCGGCAGGGCCCGACAAATCCCAGACGGAGGTGGTCACGGTCTTTACCGTGGCGGAAGTGTCCACGGTCATGCGCTCCGTCCGTCGCAAGCCTTCCTCGGTGAGGCTCCAGGTGTTGGTCGAGGTTGCGTAAGCGTATTCGAGGGTGCTGAACGCCGTGGTGCCCGCTGTGAACCGCTCGATGCGCAGGCGATTGCCATTGCCATCAGGGTCGGAGAACCGGGTCCGCTCGAAGGCCGCACCCGCGGGGACCAGCAGGTTTGGGTTGCCGGAATCCGGGGTGCTGCCGGCCTGCAGGTAAGTCCTGACTTCGTAGCTATTGGCGGCCAGCGTTGCATCCTCCGCCGGGGTGATCAGGTCATAGATCCGGGTGCCGGTGCGAATCTGGCGCAGCGAGCCATCGGGCCGGCGCACCGTGCCCAGGTCGCTGTTGGCGTAGGCCTGCGGGGCAAAACCCAAGCCAGTCGGCGTGAAGACTGTGGCGGCAAAAGTTTCCGTCTTCAGATTGAGAGTGCCGGCGGAATCACCGTTGGGCAACTGGCCGAGGTTCATCGTCCAGTCGATCGAGTACGTGCGCGGCTTCACACAGCTGTTTTTGGTGCAACCACCCTCGCCGGGTTTCAGGAGCACGGTCTCCAGTCGCACGACCCGGCCAAAATCCGGCTGCGTCGCCTGCTCGTCGAATTCTCCCTCCTGGACGCCGGCGATCATGCTTCCCGCCTTCGGCTTGATTGGGAGGGCGCGAATTTCGGTGGTCACCAGCGTGGTCCCGTCGGGCTGCTCTTCCGCCCGGGCAGTGGATTTCACGGCGTACTTCACGAACGATTCGGCGCCGGTCCGGGTGGTGACGATCAGAATGATCGTGGGGTTTTCCCCCATGCCGCAGTCTGTCGCATCGAAATGGGCGCGGATTTCCCGGCGATTGTCCTGCACCAGCAGGGCGGTGGATGATCCCGCGGTCCAAGCTTCCCCGCCTTCGTAATTCCAGGCGTTGGAGGCCTCGACGATTTCGGTGGGCGCCTTGATCGCCCAGCCTCCGCGGGTCTCGACCTTGGGGTTGGGTGCAGTCACTTCGCTCGACAAGGTTTCCGTGACCGGCCCGCGCGTCGGGAAGGTGTCGGAGTAGTAGTCGAAGGTCATGAGGTTGCACGGCGCGTGCAGGTCGTTCCAATGCCAGTTCATGGCCCCCGCGTAGGTGCGCACCACACTGGTCGGAGCCGGGGATCCCGCATCCGGGCTCGAGAATATTCCCCCCGGAGTCCCGGTTTCGGTCTTGGTCACGTTCTGCAGATGATGGAGTTCCTCGCAGCCACCCCCGTCAAATCCGTGGACCGTATACTCGCCGTTGGAACCGTCTCCGGCGCTGGTGGCACTGGCATTGAGATAGGACGTTTTCTTCAGCGTGTTTTGGTAGGTGGGGCCGCTCCAGGTGGCGTTGCCATCGAAGACGGTCTTGGAACTACCGATCCAGTCGAGGGTGTTCGATTCCTGCACGAAGCCAGCCCAAGTCAGCGTGGCGTACTTTTTGGGCGGTTTCGGCAGCGCCGGCGGCGGGTCGTCGGGAGTGCGGACGAATTCATTGAATCCGTAGTAGTAGTCCGTGAGCAGGTGCTGCTGCCGTTCGATGTACTTTGGCGTCAGAAACTCCATCTCCGGGGAATCCGTTTGGGCCTCATCGGCGCGCAGGCCGTGCCCGGTCAACGCACCGAGCGCCAGCGGCAGAATGACGATCCGGAAGAGACGACGATTGCGGGATAAAGTGGTCATGGGGATCAAAGGGTCGAAAAGCGCGGGGGCAGGACGATGTTGAGGCGCACGGCGCCGGTGGGATCGGCGGAGGGGCCGGGGTTCTCCTCCGGCGGAGGCGTGCCGGTTTCCGGCGGCTGGTTCGGGGCGGCCCTAAGGGAGATGTCCACCTTGGCCGGTAGGCTCGAAGGCGTGGCCTGCCAGTAGGCGTTGTCACCCCAGGCCCAGACATCGCCGTTCCCGGTCAAGGCCAGGGCATGTCCGCTGGCGCCGACGATCGCGATGGAGCCCAGGAAGCCGGTGATCCGCCTGACGAGCGGGTTGGAATTGGACGTAGTGCCGTCGCCGAGCTGGCCGGTCGAGTTTTTACCCCACGTCCACACGCTGCCGTCCGCCGCAAGGGCCACGTTGTAGTCTTCAACGGCGTAGATCGCGACAATATCCGCCAGGCCCGCCATCTGTCGGGGCGCCGTGTAGTCGAAGTAAGGAATATCCCCGCCCACCTGGCCAAACTCGTTGTCACCCCAAGCCCACACGGTCCCGTCGTTCTTGAGGGCCAGACTGTGGGCGCGGCCAGCCGCCACACTCCGGACGTTATCGAGGAAATAGTCGGGAACCGGCGCCGGCTGGACCTGCGGGTCCCCGGAGGTGCTGCCATTGGCCAGCTGCCCGGACGTATTGCTGCCCCAAGTCCAGACCTTTCCGTCGCTGGCCAGCGCCAGGTAATGCCCGGCGCCGATCGCGACTGACTGGATGTCATGCAGGGCTGTGACCTGGTTCGGGGCCAGGAACGCGCCGGAGCTTCCGTCGCGGCCCATCAGCCAGACCGTGCCGTCCAGTTTCAACAACAGGCTGCGATCCGCCGCCATTGCCACATCCGCCACGTCGGCCGCCGCACCCACCGCGGCCGGGCTCGTGACCGTGCCGTAACTGGAACCGCCGCCCCAGGCCCACAGGTGGCCCGTGTTGTCCAACGCGAGGCTTTGGTCGGCGACGGCGTAAAGGCCGACAATGTCGTTCAGGCCCGCCACCGCCACGGGCGAGAGGCGCGCCGTCGTCGTGCCATCGCCCAACTGGCCAAAATCGTTGGCACCCCATGACCAAATTGTGCCGTCGGCCTTCAAGGCCAGGGCATGATTGGTGCCCGTCGCCAGTGAGCGCGACACGCTGAAGGACTTCATGACGCGCGTGACACCGGGCGCGATGACGCTGATCTCGCTCGCGATCCCCCCGGCGGCCGGCTCGCGGTAATACACCTTCACCTGGCCGTTTTGGTCGGTGGACAGCGATAGCGTTTCCGCCGTGCTGCTCGACGCGGTGTTGCCGATCGACAACAGGCCGCCGCCCCGTGTCACGACCACCTGCAAGGGCACGTCGTGCACGGGCGCGCTGCCGTCGCCGTTCCAAACCCGCGCCACGAGGGCACGCAGCGTGAACTGTCCCTGCAGGCGGTACTGGTTGTCGCCTGTTACCTCGGGGATCGTCAGGGCCTGGTTCGTGAAGGCCTCGCTGCCGGACACGCTGTGCAGCGTGAAAGTGATCTTGCGCTGGCCGGCTGCCGCCTCGACCTGGCTCATCACGTCGGGATCATAAGGTTGCAGGAAGTACGCCCGCGCAATGCCGTTCTCGTTGGTCTGCACGGGGAGGGTCGTGGCCGTGGTGCCGGGGTTGCCGTTGTCGGCGGCGAGGTAGCCACCGCCCTGCTTCACGGTGAACTGAATGGAAGCGTTGGGCACCGGCTGCCCGTCTGCGGTCACCAGCACGTCCAGCGGGTCGGGGGCAAATTTCCGCATGGCCGAGGTCTGGTTGTTGCCACCGGCAGCGGTCAACAGGATGGTCGCGCCGTTGAAGTAGTCGGTCGGATCCGTGCCCGCCGCGTATTCCTGGCCGTTGGTCTGGCCATCGTTGTCCGCATCCTGCCAGGAATACTGGTCCAGGTTGCCAAAGAAATGCAGCTCCCAGAGATCGGGCAACCCGTCGCGGTCCAGATCGTAGATATCCGCCGGCGAAGTGTTGCCATGGAACTCACGGGTGTTGGAGAGCCCGTCCCCATCGTTGTCGTCGCTGCGGTCGTTCACCGTGGGATCGAGGCCGTGGGCGGCTTCCCAAGCGTCGTCCATGCCGTCACGGTCGGCGTCCGCGAAGCACGGATTGTCGGCCAGCAGCCGCACCAGGTCGATGCGAGTGGGCTGGAGCGCGTGGCCCGTCACGACGAAGGCGTCGTATCCCCAGGTGTTGAGGGAACCCAGCGCCGGCTGACCGTTCAAGCAAACGTCGATCCCCCCGGAGGAGGATTTCCGAATGGTGATATGCTGCCACTCCAGCGCGACGCCATTCGCATCCACCGCGATCGTCTTGCCGGAAAACCAGTAGTCCTCCCAGCCCTCGAGGTTCATGTAACCTTGCAACTCGGCCGTGTTGCCGTCGCGCACGAAGCCCACGACCGAGGGGCCGATGTCGATCCGGGAACTGGAATTAATCGAGGTGTCGGCCACGGGTTTCCACCAGAAGTCGATGTAGAGTTCCTCCGGCTGGCTGGGCAGAGGCAGCCGGGCATAGGAACTCCCGCCCGGATTCTGGACCACCACGGATTGCGTTCCAGAGTGGGCAGCCGCGTTGGTGACTTGGACGGTGCCGGATTTCGTCCAGGTGTTTTGGCCAGCCAGGTTCCCCGTGGTAAACCCTTCGCCGGTCTCAAAGTCATGCGTCAGCAGCGCCGACGCCGGAGGACCATAGGTAACATGGACCGCGGTCGAGGTCGTGGCGGCTCCGGAGTTATCCGTCGCCGTGGCCGTCAGCGTGTGGGCGCCGGTGCCCGGGTTGGTCCAGGCGTAGTAGTAAGGAAAGGTGGTCGATTCGCCGATCTTGTCGCCGTCGGCAAAGAACTCCACCTTCGTGATCGTGCCATCGACATCGTAAGCGCGGGCGGCAATCACGATCCCAAAGGCACCGTTGATCACGGCATTGTCCAAAGGAGCCGTCAGGCTGATGACCGGGACCACATTGTCACCTCCGCCCCCGGGCGGGGCTTCATCCAGTTCAATCTGGGTTGAGGTCGCGCCAGCGTGCACGTCCACCGTGCCGGCGGCAGACTGGCCCGACGGCGTGCGGTAGTAGGCGTTGGCCTTGCCATCGGCAGCCGTGC
Source organism: Lacunisphaera sp. (assembly GCA_035549955.1). GTDB lineage: Bacteria > Verrucomicrobiota > Verrucomicrobiia > Opitutales > Opitutaceae > Lacunisphaera. The sequence continues at coordinate 12,128 of DASZPS010000185.1, forward strand.
GCACGTCGATGCTTGCAGCGAGCGTGCTGCCCCCGGCCGAGGTGGCGAGTTGGCTGCTGCCGGCGGTGACGGCAAAGGAAACCGGGGCGTTTGCGAGGGCGGTGCCGCTGGCGTTCGTGATGCGCACTTGCAGCAAGCCATCGGCGCCGGGTTGCCCATCGCCCCCGGTGAGCACCGTAATCACCGGCGCGCTGCCATTGAAGTAGTCGAGGGGATCGGTGCCACCTTGGTATTCCTGCAGATTGGTCAGCCCGTCGCCGTCCGGGTCATCGGCCCCGATGTAGGAGGCCAGGTTCCCGAAATGCTGGAGCTCCCACGCGTCGGGCAGGTCGTCTCCATCCGTGTCCGGGTTGGGCGAATTGAGATACCTGGCCGTGAGCGCCGCTTCCACGTCCGCACGCTCGGTATCGGTGAGCGCCCGGTCGTACACCAGGATTTCCGCGAGCTGGCCGTGGTAGCCATCCCCGTCCAGATTGCCGAGCTGCAGCACACTGGGCAGATTCCTAATGCCCTCGCTGCTGTCGGACTCCGTAGTCTGCAATACTCCGTTCAGATAACCCTTCACATCCGTGCCCGTGCGCAGCACCACGCTGATCAGCTGGGGAGTACCGGCGACGGTGGCGACGCCGCCCCCGCCATAGGGGCTGAAACTCGGGCTATACCATCCGAAGCCAAAGGTGTTCAACAGGTCGCCCCGCTGGCGGAATTGAAAACCGTTCGACCCCCAGCCGAGGATCGTGGCGTCATCCACTTGGGTCGCGGAAGGCTTGATCACGGCGATCACCGTGGCCGCCGTCCCACCGCTGAGCAGGCCTACCTCCGCCGGGCTGCTGAGTTGGACCTGTCCATCGAACTCGACGGCCGGCTCGCCGCCGATCGCCCCACTCACAAAGACAGGACCTCCACTCTGGGCTCCGACGTGCATCCCCTGCCCCGACAAGTCACGCCATTGGGTCACCCCATCGCTGCCATCCTTCACCAAACCCAGGTCCGCGCGGAACCACGCACGCAGGCCCGAAGCCACCACCGGCGCCGGGAGCGGACTGAGGTTTTGCTGGTAGGATTGCAGGAGCGTCCGCCCCACGTTGTACGGATCCGCGGTCGCAGCGTAGTCCATCGTCCCGAGCTTCTGCAGTTCCCAAGCATCCGGCAGGCCGTCGCCATCGACGTCGTCCAGGCTGTATTTCTGCATCAAATCCGCCTCGATCGACTCGCGCTCCGTCGTGGTCAGGGCCCGGTTGTATACCAGGATCTCCGCCAGCTGACCCTGGTATCCGTCCCCGTCGAGATTGCCGAGCTGCAGCGTGCTCGCTGCCGTGGCGATGCCGCTGCTGGTGTCCGTTTCCGTGACCTTCAGCACGCCGTTGCGATAACCTTTCACCTCCGCGCCCGTCCGCAACACCACGCTCACCAGCTGCGGCGTCGAGGCCACGGTGGACACGCCGCCACCGCCGTAAGGACTGAAACTCGGGCTGTACCAACTGACGCCAAAGTTGTTCAGCTGATCGCCGCGCTGGCGGAATTGAAAACCGTTCGACCCCCAGCCGAGGATGGTGGCGTCGTCCACTTGCGTCGCCGCGGGCTTGAGCACGGCGATCACCGTGGCCGCGGCTGCACCGTCCAGCAGCGAGATCGGCTCCGGGCTGTTGAGATGCACTGAACCATCGAAAGCGAGGACCGGCTGGCCGCCGATCGCTGAACCCGCAAACGAGGGCCGGAGCGAGGGCGTGATCGCCTCCTCGTGGTGACCATGTCCGGAAGCGTCCACCCACTGGGTTACCTTGCCGGCTTCATCCTTGGTCACGCCCGCATCCGCGCGGTACCACGTGCGCAAGCCTTCCGTCACCAACGGCGCGGGCCACGGGCTCAAACCCAGCTGGTAGGATTGCAGGAGGGTCCGGGCAACCCCACCAGGATCGGCGCTCGCGCCGTAACTGCGCGTCCCGAGGTATTGGTCCTCCCAGAGGTCCAGCAAGCCGTCGCTATCGGTGTCGTTGGTGGGGTTAAGCGCGACGTATTTGGCCATCAGGGCCGTTTCGATTTGCCGGCGTTCGCTCGGCACCAACGCGCGGTTGTAGACAAGAACCTCGGCGATGCGGCCGGTGTAGGGATCGGTGCCGTTCAAGCCCCCGCCCACCATGAACCGCTTCAAGGGCGTCCACATGTCGGCGCCCACCGTCTCCGTGCCCTGCAACTCGCCGTCGAGATAAACGGTGGCACTGGTCCCCGCCTTCCGCATTTCCAGCACCTGCGCCTGGCCGGGGGTCAAGTCCGCTCCCGGCCCGTAAAGAATCGTGTCCCGGGCGGCATTGCGCCAGCTCAGTTTGAAGCGATTGAATTCACCCCAGTACTGGAAGGCACTGAAGCCGCTGTCCGGAACGTTGATGTCGTAGCTCAGTCCCAGCACTTGGGAACGGCCCCCCTGGGTCGCTCCCGTCGCCAGCACCACCAGCACCGTCAGGTCGCTTTGTCCCGCCTGCAGGTCCACCGGCCCGGCCGTGCCCATGGTTGAATAGCTACTGGCGGCGAATTCGACCGCCGGGTGACCGTTCATCGCACTGGACACCGCCACCGGCTGAAAGTCCGTGCTGCCCGGTTTGATCAAGTGACCGCCGTGACCGGAGATATCCACCCATTGACTCACCTTGTTGTTGCCGTCCTGGGTCACCCCGAGATCTGCGCGATACCACGCCTGCAAACCGCTGGCCACGACGGGAGCCGGCCACGGACTCCGCGCCTGCTGGTACGACTGCAACAGCGTCCGGCCCGTCGCACCAGGATCATCGGTCGCGCCATGGTTGAGCGTGCCCAAGTGCTGCCGCTCCCAAACATCGGGCAGCCCGTCAGCATCGCTGTCCGCGGCAATATACTTTGCCGCGAGGGCTGCCTCAATCTGCTCGCGTTCGGTGGCCGAGAGGGCCCGGTTGTATACGAGCACCTCGGCGATTCGGCCGGTATAGGGGTCCGCCCCGCTCAATCCAGCTCCGAGCATAAATCGCCTCAACGGCGTCCACATGTCGGCACCCAAGGTCTCCGTGCCCTGCAGCACCCCATCGAGGTAGGCGGTGGCATTCGTGCCTGACTTTTGCACGCTCAGCACCTGCACCTGCCCGGGGTTCAGATTCGTGCCCGGGCCGTACAGGATCGTGTCCCGGGCCGCGTTGCGCCAGCTCAGCTTGAACTGGTTGATTTCGCCCCAGTATTGGAAAATGCTGAAACCGCTTTCCGGGACATTGCTATCATAGCTCAGGCCCAGGACCTGCGCGCGGCCACCCTGGGTCGCACCGGTGGCCAACACCACCAGAACCGTCAAGTCGGTCTGTCCAGCCTGGAGATCCACCGGCCCGGGGGTGCCGAGGGACGTATAACTGCTCGCGGCGAACTCCACCGCCGGCAGCCCATTCATTGCACTGGCCACTGCCACCGGGCGGTAGTCGGTGCTCCCGCCATTGGTCACGTGGCGGCCATGCCCGGACACGTCCAGCCACTGCCCCACCTTGTCGCTGCCGTCCTTGGTCACGCCGAGGTCAGCGCGATACCACGCCTGCAACCCTGCTGCCACGACTGGCGCCGGCCAGGGGCTCTGGCCCTGGTTGTACGACTGCTGCAGGGTCCGACCCACGTTGCCCGGATCATCCGTCGGTCCATGGTTGAGCGTGCCCAGGTGCTGCCGCTCCCAAACGTCGGGCAATCCGTCGTTGTCGCTGTCCGCGGCGATGTACTTCGCCGCCAGCGAAGCCTCAATCTGCTCGCGTTCGGTGGCCGAGAGGGCCCGGTTGTATACGAGCACCTCGGCGATGTGCCCGGTGAAGGGATCGGCACCATTCAGCCCTGCGCCCAACATGAAGCGCTTCGCCGGCGTCCACATGTCGGCGCCCACGGTCTCCGTGCCCTGCAGCACCCCGTCCAGGTAGGCGGTCGCAGTGGTGCCGGCTTTCCGCACACTGAACACCTGCACCTGCCCCGGGGTCAGGTTGGTTCCCGGTCCGTAGCGAATCGTATCCTTGGCGACGTTGCGCCAGCTCAGTTTGAATTGGTTGATTTCGCCCCAGTACTGGAACAGACCGAAACCGCTGTCGGGCTCGCTGATTTCATAACTCATGCCCAGCACCTGCGAGCGACCACCCTGGGTGGTGCCGGCCGCCAGTACCACCAGCACGGTCAGGTCGGACTGTCCCGCCTGCAGGTCCACCGCCCCCGCCGTACCCAGCGAGGTGTAGTCGGCCGCATTAAACGCCACCGCGGGGTTGCCGTTCATCGCGGCGCTGACTGCCACCGGTTGATAGGCGGAATTGCCCGTGTTTTCCACGTGCGAACCCTGGCCGGAAACATCCAGCCACCGGCTCACCTTGTTGTTGTCATCCTTGGTCAGCCCGAGGTCGGCACGGTACCAAGCGCGCAATCCGCTCGCCACCACCGGGGACGGCCATGGGCTCAGGCCCTGTTGGAAAGATTGCAGCAAGGTGCGGCCAATCCCGCCGGGATCGTCGTTGGGCCCGTAGTTCAACGAACCCAGGTACTGCTGCTCCCAGACATCCGCGAGCCCATCGGCGTCCGTGTCGACGGGCACCGAGGTCGTTTGCAGCGTAACCTGGGAAAGTCCGGCCGTGGCCCTGACCTGGCTGGTAATTCCATATCCTGCCGGCTGCTGGTAGTAGCCCTGCACCGTACCGTCCTGGTCGGACAGCCGGGGCAGCGACGTTGCCAGAGTCGGGTTGCCAACGTTCGTCGCGGCGAGCAAACCTCCCCCGCTGAGCACCGTGAAGGCGACCGGCGCGTTGACCAGCGGCGCGGTGCCGCCCGCGTTCCACACCGCCACGTCGAAGGGCTGCGCATTGAACTGCCCGACCGTGCCGCTCTGGTTGTTGCCACCCACGATCGTCAGCGTGGGGGCGATATTGTTGTAGTAGTCCGTGGGGTAGGGATCGGCGATATCGGTCAATCGGTCGGCGTCGAAGTCGGGCACGGTCGGATCGGAACCGTGCAGGAATTCCTGGATGTCGTTCAAACCATCGAGATCGCCATCGGCGAGGCCGTTGTGGCCCAGGCTTCCGAAATACTGCGTCTCCCACGCGTCAGGCATGCCGTCCTGGTCGGTATCGGTCGAGGAAACGGTTAGGCGAATCGGGATACCCTGGACTTTGGGCAGCAACCAAATTCCCAACTGGCTGGAATAGTTATTACCCCAAGCTTGGATCGTACCGTCACTCTTGACCGCCACCGTATGCATGCCGCCGGCACTCATTGTCACCACGTCGGTTAAGCCACTGACCTGCACCGGCGTGTTTCGCTGCGTGGTCGTACCGTCGCCAAGCTGGCCTTGAAAATTTTGGCCCCAGGCCATCACCGTGCCATCGGTCTTTACGGCCACGGTGTGCCCCCCGCCGGCGGCCACCCTTACCACACCTGACAAGCTGGCGACCTGCACCGGGGAGGTTCGTTGCGTGGTGGTCCCATCGCCCAGCTGGCCGTTGAAGTTGTTGCCCCACGTCCACACTGTGCCATCGCTCTTCACCGCTACAGTATGAACATCTCCAGCTGCCACCGCGACTATCCCCGTCAATCCGCTAACCTGCACCGGGGCGGTTCGTTGCGTGGTCGTCCCATCGCCCAACTGGCCGTTGGAGTTGCTGCCCCACGTCCATACCGTCCCATCGCTTTTCAACGCCATCGTGTGCGCATTGCCCGCCGCGACCATGCTCATTCCGCTCAGTCCACTCACCTGCACTGGAGTGGTTCGCTGCGTGGTCGTGCCATCACCCAACTGGCCGTTGGAGTTGCTACCCCACGTCCATACCGTCCCATCGTTTTTCAATACCACCGCATGATAACCTCCCACGCCCACCGCCGTTCCGCCGGTCAAGTCGCTTACAGCGAGCGGTGTGATCAGGGGCGGACCATTTTGGCCTAAGATAACTGGCGAGAAGCCTGCGCCCCAGGACAGCACCCTTCCATCGCTGCCCGCCGCAACCGTGTTTTGGCTGCGGGCGGCCACCGCGACCATGCTCGTCAGCCCCCCCACTTGCACTGGCGTGGTCCAACCAATCCAAGGCGGAAGGGTGATGGCCGGTGGCCCTTGAACGATCATATAAGACGGAGGCAGGCGATTCCAGAGATGAACGGTTCCATCATTGTAAATTGCTGCCGTGTAGGTTCCGCCCGCCGCAACTACCGCCACCGCACCCAAACCGGTCACCTGCACTGGTGATGTCCGATCTGTAACCGTCCCGTCACCCAACTGGCCGTAGTAGTTCAGGCCCCAAGCCCAGAGTGTTCCATCGTTTTTCAACGCCGCCATATGATTACCGCCTGCGGTCACCATTACCGCCCCAGTCAAATTGGAAACCTGCACCGGGGTGTTCCGCTGGGTCGTCGTACCATCACCCAACTGGCCGGATGAATTGGCGCCCCAGGCCCACACCGTCCCATCGTTCTTCAAGGCGGCGGAAAACAAACTGCCCGCGACTACCGTCGCCATTCCGGTCAGCCCGCTCACCTGCACTGGCGTGGTCCGCTGCGTCGTCGTCCCATCACCCAGCTGGCCGGAGGAATTGCTGCCCCATGCCCATACCGTTCCATCGCCGATTGTGGCAATCGTATGCGCACCACCAGCGGACACCGTAACGACATTCGCCAGGCCGGAAACCTGCACCGGGGAGGTTCGCTGCGTCGTCGTACCGTCGCCCAAACGACCGTAGGCATTGTATCCCCAAGCCCATACCGTCCCATCGCTTTTCAGCGCCACCGTGTGAATCGAACCTGCGGCGATTGCGATCACTCCAGACAAGCTGCCGATCTGTACCGGCGTCGTCCGCTGCGTGGTCGTACCGTCACCCAACTGGCCACTCGAATTGCTACCCCACGTCCATACCGTACCGTCGCTTTTCAAAGCCACCGAATGGCTGTTCCCCGCAGCGACCGCGACGACATTGGTCAGGCCACTCACCTGAGCGGGCGCGAGCCGTGGGACGGTGGTGCCGTCTCCCAATTGGCCCATGCTGTTATCCACGCCCCACGTCCACACGGTGCCGTCGGCTTTCAATGCAATCACGTGGGCGCCTCCGGCGGCAATCGCCCCGGTACCCGGCGTCGTGAGCGCGTGGGCTGCGGTCGCCCAGCCGAGCAGGCAGGTTGCGAAAACCAGGGCGGCACGGAGCAAACGGACGCTGTTCTTCATGGGAAGGATCGTAGTGAGGCCAACGCCTCGGGTTACGCGGCAAGGGGCGAACGGAATCAACCGGTCAGTGAAAATGGCGGGCGATGGGACAGAGATTACTCGTGCTCCCGAAGCTGGCCCGCACTCAGTCGCACGCGCGGATGAATCCTCGCGAAGGGTGGCGCACACAAGAAAAAATGCTTAACATGACACGGTAAGCCGCGTTCTTCACATTTCCGTAACAGCCCCGCCGCTTCGCGCGGCAAAAGCGCGGACGGCAACAACTCGGTGCCAGGCTTCTCCCGCCATTCTCGGCTCCGTCACCTCAATGTGCCAAGTGCACTCAGCTCTCATGCCATCGGTTTCCCGGCGCAGTTCCAGCCGCTAGTTCATTCTTTTCCACCAACCCCCGGGCGCCAGGTGCAAGCGAATGCCAGGTAAAGAAACGGCCACCACGTCAAATCGCATCTCCTCCTTCCCCATGGGCGCCGCGGGGTTGTCGTCGGTCTCTTCGGTCGGAATCAAGATCAGCTCGGAGTCGCATTCCAACCGCCAGCGGCCGATCAAGCGATTGGCCCAGCCGGGGGAAGGCCAGGTCGCGAGGTTCCCGTCATCCTGCACCTGGAATTTGACCAGTTCGAAGGTGCCATTGGCCTCCAACTTCAAGCGGTGCGAAATCTCCGTCGTGGGCGCCTCGGGCACATACACGCCGGGAAGTCTTGCCGCCTTGGGCTGATTGATCGCCGCACAAGCGGTCAACAGGGAAAAGATCGCCAGGCTTAAGGTTCCTTGTACCAACCGTCTGGCCTGCGGGGTGGAAGCCGATCGGATCGCTTTCACCTTATGCTAATCTTGTTGAACATGGAAACCGGGCACAAAGACAAACCTGACTTTATCGGTTCGGCAAAAGCAGGTTTCGTGGATGATGGCCGGTCGAACACGCGCCGGCCCGCCGGCCCGCGGGCCCTCCACCGCGACCTCACTGCTCCACCGGGCGCAGGATCAGGCGGTAGCCCATGTAGTCGGTGGGGCGGGCGTCGGGCTGCAGCTCGATGCGCGAGGCGGAGCGGCAGTGCACCGCGCCCATCTTGAAGTGGCCGCCGCGGAGGACCGCGTCGCGCTTGCCCTTGATGCCGTACGCCCACTCGGCGACGTTGCCGTGCATGTCGTAGAGTCCCCAGGCGTTCGGCTTCAGCTTGGCCGTGGGCGCGGCTTCCCGCAGGCCGGCGCCGCGCATGTAGTGCGCAATGGTGTCCAAGGCGGGATCGTCGCCGTCCTTCGCAAAATTGTGCCCGTCGTTGAAGCTCGACTCGGTGCCGGCCCGGCAGGCGTATTCCCACTCCACCTCGGTGGGCAGGTCGGCCTTATACTCCAATGACTGCTTCTGGAGAACGGTGTTCAAACGCTCGATGACGCCGCCGCCACCCGTGATGTCGCGCCACGCCACCTGCTCCACCGGCCGGCTGTCGTCGCCCAGCGCGCGGCTGCTGCTGGGATTGCGCCCCACCAGGCCCTGGTGCTGGCGCTGCGTCATCTCGGTTTCCGCCATGTAGAAGCCGGCCTTGATCTCCGTGCGGGTGAAAGGCAGGTCCGAGCGCTGCTGGCCGGGATCGCCCGTCCGCGTGCCCACCTGGAATTCGCCGGGCGGGATCCACTTGAACTTGACCTGGCCGCCGGCGCCGAGATCCACGACGACCTCCGCCGGGGGCGGCACCTTTTCCATCGCGAGCGGGACGGTCTGGGTCGATTGCTGGATGTCGACCTCCTGCGCGAAGTCCTTCCATTTCGGCAGCGTGGCCGTGACGATGAGCCGCGAGGGACGCAGCTCGAAACTCGCGTTGCCGTTGGCGTCGGCGGTCACCGCATCGTTGTTCACCACCACCTTGGCGCCCGGGGGCAGGCCGGTGAAACGCACGGAGTGTGGCGGCACCAACTGCAGGTGTACGGCCTCCTCCAACGTCGCGGGATCCTGGCCGACCTCGCCGTCCCAATCCTGGTAGCCGTCCGCCTTGACCTTGATCACCCAGGGGCTGCCCGCCGCGCCGCTCAGCGTCAGCTGGCCGGCACCGCTCACGGTGTACGTGCGATTGTTGTGAAACACCTGCGCGTTGGGCGGCAGGCCGGTGAGCGTGAGCCGGCGGGGCGCCGCGGGCTCGGGTTTGCTGGGTTCGGGTTCCTTGACCACCGGCCGGGTTTGCTCCGGCTCGGTTTTGGCGGGCACCGCCGGGGCCACCGCGACGGGCTGGACCGGCGGGGTTTCCGGCGGCTTCTTGTTGACGAGGAATTTCCAGATCACGAATCCGCCAACCACCAGCAGCGTCACCGCGACCACCGGCATGAACCAGGGCGTGGTGTCGTGGGAGGCGCCCGAGGCGGGTTTAGCCGTCAGCTCCTGCAGCGCGGCCATGACGTCGTCGGCGGTTTGGAAACGCTGGCCGGGCTCGTCCGCGAGGCAGGTGGAGATCAGCTTGTCCCACCGCGGATCCAGGCCGGGGATGAGCTGCGAGGCGTTCTTGGCCAGGCCGGACGGCTTCTTGCCGGTGAGCAGGTAATAAATGATGATGCCCATCGTCCAGATGTCGGACCGGGCGTCGGAGGGCCGGGAGTTGCGCGCTTCCGGCGACATGTAATCGATCGTGCCCACGATGGCCCCCGTGGTGGTCACGCTGTCGCCGGCGCCGAAAGGCGCGTAGGTGCCGCCGGCCTTCTTGTAGTCTTCCTCCGCGGCCATGCGCGCGAGGCCGAAGTCCGAGATCTTCGCCTCGCCCATCTTTTCCATCAGCACGTTGGCGGGCTTGAGGTCGCGGTGGATGATGCCGGCCTTGTGCGCGTGGGAGAGGCCCTTGAGGATCTGGCCGGTGATGCGGGCGACCTCGGCCGCCGGCAGGCCGCCGTCCTTGGTCACGTGCGCCTTGAACCAGTCTTCCAGCGTGCCGCCGTCGACGTACTCGAGCACGAGGTAGAGCTTGCCGTTGCTTTCGCCGAAATCGGTGACGTTGACGATGTGCGCATCCTTGAGCTTCGCCACCATCTCCGCCTCGCCGGTGAAGCGCTTCACGAACTGCTTCTCCTGCGCGAGGTGGGCGGGCAGGACCTTGATCGCAAATTTCTTCTTCAGCGCCGTATGCAGCGCCAGGTAAACCACGCCCATGCCGCCCTGGCCAAGCACCCGCTCGATCTTGTACTGTCCGACGACGTCTCCCGCATTGAACAGGTTGCCACCCGCCGCCGCATTGCTGCGGGGTGCGAAGACGGTTTTTTCCACGGGCTGGTCCATTGGGCGCCCCGACATGAAAGGGTGGGGACGGAAGTAAATCCAGTCTAGAAACCAATCCCGGTGTTGACCCCCCCTTGGCTCCGGGGCTTAGCTAGGGGCCTATGACGCGCCCACTTGCCCGCCGCATCCTCCTCATCCTGGCTCTTTTTGCGATTTCCACCTCCGCCCGCGCCGTCGCGCTTATCGTCCGGGCCTCCCCGGCGGGAGCCATGGCCTCGGCCGAAGGCAAGACGCTGCCGACCCCGGCCACCTTCGATTTCAAGCGCCGCGACGAACCATACGTCATCACCGTCACCAAGCCCGGCTTCCAAAGCGAAACGCTCACCTTCCAGACGAGGCAAAAGATCAAGGAACTCAGCGTGACCCTCGAGCCGCTGACCCTGGAGAAGGAAATCTCCATCAAGTCCACGCCCGACGGCGCCACCGTCACCATCGACGGCAAGACCGCCGGCACCACGCCGTTCGCCAAACCCGTCACGTTCACCCGCACCGACAAATCCTCTCCCTGGCAGCCCCTGCCGGTCGTGATCTCGAAGACCGACTACCAGAGCGAGTCCTTCCGCCTCACGGCGGAAGCCGCCCCCGCGCCGGTGACGCTCGCGCAACTGCGCATCGAGCGCAATTTCCTCGTCAGCACGAAGACCGCTGAAAACGCGGCCATCGAGGCCGTTCTCACCCTGGGGGAAAAGGAACTCGGCACCGCGCCGCAGAAGATTCCGGTCGTGTTCTCCCGCTCCGACAAGACCAAGCCCTGGCCGACCTTCACCCTCAAAGCCGAGATTCCCACCCTTTACCAGCCGGTGACCGTCACGCTCGCCCAGGACTCCTTCGACAACATCGCCCTCACCCTCAAACCGATCACCGAACTGCCCGTCGCGCGCTATGCGCCCGCGATTGAAATGACGCCGACCGGCGCCAAGCTCACGGTGGACCAAGGGACCCGCGTCGGTCTGATCGACAAGGCCGAGCGCGGCGCCGACATCAGTGGCCTCGCGCCCCTGACCCGCTTCGACCGGCGCGATCGGAACGTCAAGGCGCCCCTCCAGGCCCTCAATTCCTACGCGATCACCCCCGACGGCCAGTCCGCCATCCTGTCGGTCACGCAGCAGGACGAGTCCAACGGCAAGTTTTATTCGGGCCTCTTTCTCAAGCGCGTCGAGGACGACGGCGGCGGCACCGCCCGCCTGATCGACAACAACAAGCGCTACTTCGACTGCGCCCCGATCATCGCTCCCGACTCGAGCAACATCCTCGTTTTCCAATCCAACCGCGGCGACCTGAACAAGCCCGACGTGTTCCGCATCAGTTTCACCGACAACCGCACGTCCGGCGGGGTCTCCCGCATCACCGCCGACCAGCGCTTCAACTTCTCGCCCTCCTACACCGACAGCAACCGCGAGGTCGTCTACCTCTCCATCGAGCCGAACTACCCGCTCGCCCAGCCCCAGCTCAGCAGCGTCAAGATGGACGGCGCCCTGCCCACCCAGTTCCAGATCAACGCCGAGGAAGTCAGCCACCGCGAGCCGACCAAGATCTACCTCACCCGCCCCGACCAGTCGAACGGCAAGCGCCAGATCTACTCCGTCGAGCCGGACGGCCGCCTCGAGACCAACATCATCTCGGACGACACCTTCCTCAACGCCAACTGCTTCAACCCCGTCGCCAGCTACACCAACCCCGTCCGCATCCTCTTCGTCTCGGATCGCGACAAGGACGACGCCGGCCGCCCCAACAACAACATCTACGTCATGAACGCCGACGGTTCGGCCATCCAGCAGCTCACCGCCAACGGCTCCGACGATATTATGCCGGCCTGGTCCCCGACCGACCCCAGCGTCGTGTACTTCCTCTCCAACCGCGGCGGCGCCTACAACCTCTGGCGGTTGCGCATCAAGTAAGCCCATCATGGACGCACCGATGCCGCAGGCCTGGCTCGAATTGGCCGATGGACGCATGCTCTGGCTCGACAAGGGCGCATGCACCCTTGGCCGCGCCATTGGCTGCACCCACGTCCTCGACCTGCCCGGCATCTCGCGCAGCCACGCCATGCTCCAGCCGGGGCCGACGGGCGGCTACCTGCTGGCCGACCTGAAGAGCACCAACGGCACCTACGTCAACGGCCTCCGCATCGAACAGGTCGTGCCCCTGCGCGACGGCGACAAGATCGAACTGGGCGATGTCGCCATGACCTACCGGTGCCAGCAAAACACCGGCCCGGGCACCGACACCGGCGCCACCTCGGTCCAGATTCATTCGGGGAAAGTCTGGCTGCTGATGCTCGATATCATCGGCTTCACCAGCCATACGCAAAAGGTCGGGGCGGAGGCCGCCTCCGCGGATTTCAAGAGGTGGCTCGAACTCGTCCGGCCCGTGCTCCTCCGCACCGGCGGGACGATCAACGCCTACCTGGGCGACGCCCTTTTTGCCTATTGGCGGCAGGACAAACATCAACCCGCCAAGGTTGCGAGCGCGCTCCGCGAGTTCCTGGCCCTGCAACCCGTGAGCCCGCGCCCGTTCCGCATCCTCCTGCACTACGGGCAGGTTCGGATCAGTGGCGGCCTGCAGGGCGAAAATCTCACCGGGCCGGACGTCATCTTCCTTTTCCGCATCGAGAAATCCACCAAACCCCTCGGCTCGACCTGCGTGCTGAGCGAACCCGCCGCCGTCTCGCTCGACCTCACCAATGTCGCCAAAAACCTCGGCCGGCACCCGGTGACCGACTACGAGGGCCTGCACGGCTTCTACAGCTTCGAGGGCTGAGCCGGGATCATGCAGTTGGTGGGCGTCCGGTTTCCACACCGACGCCAGGTTCGCACGCCTCGTGAGTCCTTGTCGTCGACATGGAAATCGCGACCACCTTTCGGTCGGTTCGCTACCGAGCGAAACGGCGCTTCAATTGCATGATCCCGGCTGAGGGGGTCTTGGGTGGGCGTTGGTTTCCACACCGACGCCGGTCGCCGAAATGGAAACGGCGACCGTATGGGGCCGACCTTGGTCGGTTCGTCATCGATGAATGGACCGCGCCAGCGCGGCCCCTGCTCGTTCTCTCGAGAACGACTACGAGACCGAGACCGATCCCATCCCGTTCTGGCGGCAGACCTTCATTGGAGAAAGGACGATCAGTCCCGCCTCCACCAACCACCTACCCCGGCATTTTTCCCGTCCGCGCCTGCACCGCCCAGCCATACAGGTCCAGGTAATGCGCGGCGCTCGCCCGCCAGGAAAAATCCTTCGCCATGGCGCGCTGCCGCAGGCCCGCCAGCTCGGCCGGCCGGTCGTAGTACGTGGCGCACGCCCAGCCCATGGTGTCGCGCAAGGCCTCGACGGTCGCGTCGCCGAACACAAACCCCGTGCCCTCCGGCCGGCCTTCGACGAAATTCTGCACCGTGTCGACGAGCCCGCCGGTCGCCCGCACGATCGGCAGCGTGCCGTAGCGCATCGCGTACATCTGCGTCAGCCCGCAGGGTTCCGCGCGGCTCGGCATCACGAAAAAATCGCTGCCCGCCTGGATCAGGCGCGCCAGTTTCCCGTCGAAGCCGATCTGCACGCCACACCGTCCCGGGTAGGCCCCGGCTGCCCAGCTGAAGGTGTTTTCCAGGCGGCTGTCGCCGTTGCCCAACAGCACGAGTTGCACGTCCATCCCGTCCAACACCGCGGGCAACGCTTCCGCCAGCAGGTCGAGGCCTTTCTGGGTCGCGAGGCGCGAGACAACCCCGAAAAGCGGAACGCCCGGCATCACTTCCAGCCCGAAGTGATGTTGCAGCTTGGCCTTGCAGGCGGCCTTCCCCGCGAGGTCGGCCGCCGAGTAGTTCGCCGGCAGCGTGCGATCGCGCGCGGGGTCCCAGGAGGCATCGATGCCATTGAGGATGCCGACGAGGTCGGCGGCGCGGAAACGCAGCACGCTGTCGAGGCCGAATCCCCCGCCCGCCGTCCGGATCTCGCCGGCATACGTCGGGCTCACCGTGGAAAGCTTGGTCGCGTGGCAGAGGCCCGCCTTCATGAGGTTCACCATGCCGTTCGACTCGATCCCATCGCGATGGATTTCGCCCCACGGCAGGTGGGCGAAGTCCACCACCCGCGCCGGCGACCAGCCCTGGTGCTCCAGGTTGTGGATGGTGAATACCGTGGCGGACCGGCCGAGCGGCGTGTCGCGCATCGTCGTGTTGAGCATCATCGGCAGCAGGCCGGTGGTCCAGTCGTGGCAGTGGATCACGTCGGGAAGCCATTCCAATTGTTCGCACAACGCCAGCGCGCCGCGGCAAAGGAACGTGTACCGCAGGTCGTTGTCCGCGTGCGAGCCCCATGGTCCCGTATAGACCTCGTGCCGCGCGAAATGGTCGTGGTTCTCCAGGAAATAGACCGGCACCGCCGAGTCGGGCAGCACCGTCTCCCAGGTGCGGGCCCATTGGGCCGCGACGCCGACGTCCACCCCGAGCGGTTCCGGCAGGGCGTGCCACGCGTCACCGCGCGCCACCGAACCATAGGCCGGGCAAACCACCCGCACATCGTGGCCGAGGCCCGCCAGGGCCTTGGGGAGCGCACCCACCATGTCCGCCAATCCGCCAATCTTGACGAAGGGTTCCACCTCGGGCGTGACGAACAGGATTCTCAGCGGGCGCATGGCCCCAGCTAACCCGGTTCCATCCGGCGTGCCGAGCCCAAATTGCCGGGGAAATGCCAGAGCCCCGTTGCATTCGTCGGGGCGCAGTCTTGCCCGTTCGACACGCACAGGGCAGAATGGCGCTAAGTTAAGGCGGTCGCTCGTTCCGACCCACCCCGCCCTGCGGGCACCCCTCTTGATCCGGGGCTATGCACTTCGAGGTGGAGCGACCTGCTCCCCAGGGCGCTTTCTTCGCAGCGGACGTCCTCAGCGCGTTGGGGAGCAACGCGCTCCACCAGGTGATCGTCGATTTCCAGATCGACGACAGAGCGTCGGTGTGGAAACCGACGCCCACCTATTGCATTGCTCCGGATCAAAAGGGGTGGCGCGAAGCGACCGGGTGTGTCGGGCTTTCGCGCACACCAAGGCAAGTTGGCGAACGAAGAATGACCTTAACTTGGCGCCATACAGGTCAGGGCCTTGAGCCGGCTGCGCCCATTCCGCGCGGAGGGTGGAATCCGGATCGCTCGCAGGACTGAAGGAATCCCGGCGCGCCGGGATTGGGCGCAGCAAGACTGCGCCCCTACGGCATCCAAACGCTATGGAAGGACCGCCCGACCGAGGAACAGCACGAAAACCGCCGTGTTTGGCCACGGGTCCAGCCGCCATTGGCCGCTCCATTGGAATTCGCGGAGACTCGCCGCGCCGCGCCGGCAAGTCCGGGGTCACGACGCGCTTACCGCCGGGCCACCGGGTAACTGCCGAGCCACTTCACCAGCGGGCACTGGCGGCGCAGCGCTTTCAGCGCCTCCTGCATCTCGGGGTCGTCGTGATGGCCGGCGACGTCGAGGAAGAAGATGTAGTCCCACGGCCGCAGGCGGCTCGGCCGCGATTCGATGCGGGTGAGGTTCAGCTTCCGCTTGTCGAACGGTTGCAGCGCGCGCAGCAGCGAGCCCGGCTCATGGTGCAGCGAAACGAGCAGGCTCGTCTTGTCGTGCCCCTTGCCCGACGGGCCGGATGGCTCGTGGCCGAGGATGCCGAAGCGCGAGGTGTTGTTCTTCTGGTCCTGGATGTGGTTGGCCTGGATCGACACGCCGTAGCGTTCGGCGGCCAGCGGCGGGGCGACCGCGGCGGCGCCTTTTTCCTTCGCCGCGTGCTGCACGCCGAGCGCGGTGCTGTCGACGTCGATCAGCTGCGCGTGCGGCAGGTGGCGTTGCAACCACCGCCGGCACTGCGCCAGCGCCTGGTCCTTGGAGTAGACTTTCTTGATCTTCGCCAGCGGTGTGTTCGAGATGAGCGCGTGGTCGATCGAGAGCTGCACTTCCGCCACGATCTTCAGCGGCGTTTCGACAAAAAGGTCGAGGGAGTCGCGCACGGAACCCTCGGTGGAGTTTTCCACCGGCACGACGCCGTAGTCGGCCTCGTCCTTCTCGACGGCGGCGAAAACATCGGCCAGCGCCTGCATCGGCCGGTAGTCCACGCTGGCGCCGAATTTCTTCAGCGCGGCCTGGTGCGTGTTGGTCGCCTCGGGGCCGAGGTAGGCGATGACCAGCGGCTTTTCGAGCGCGATGGCGGCCGACATGATCTCGCGGTAGATGGCCTGCAGGGCGGCGGGTTTGATCGGGCCCTTGTTCGCCGCCTGGACGCGCCGGAGCACGTCCGCCTCGCGCTCGGCGACGTAAATGCGCGTGCTGGCCCCGCGCTTGAGCTCGCCGATCCGTTGGGCGAGCTTCAGCCGGCTGTTGAGCAGTTTCACGGCCTTTTGGTCGAGGGCATCGATGCGGGCGCGGATCTGGGCAAGTTGCTTCTTGAGCTCGGGGTTCATGGCGGGAGGACGGTCGGACGGTTGGCGGAAAGCCCAGCATGAAGCGGGCGTGGGTGGTTAATCAACCCCGCAGGCGCCGGACTGGCATCAGTGGGTGGACAAGCGCAATACATGAAATCCCTCCGCGGATGACGCGGATGAACGCGGATTAGGCCAACCGGAGAAGAATCGCCTTCGATTCTGGTCTCATCGGTGATTGGTTTGGCGTTTGGACGTTTGGACCCTGGCGCTTTGCCTTCAGGTCTTGGCCGCATGTGCCCGCGCCGCCGCGATGGCCTCGGCCCATTCCGAGCCCTGACCGCACGCCAGCCGGGCCGCCGCCCGAGCGCTCAGCACGCCGACAATATTCCCGGTGCCATTGTAGCCCCCGACGGCCCAGGTCTTCGGCCGAACCTCGTCCAAGATGGGCAGCCCGTCCGGCGTGTAGCCGACCGATGCCGCCCAGCGGTGCGTGACCGCGGCGCGCACCTTCAGTTTTTCGCGCAGGAAGCCGTCCAGCAGATCCTGGATCAATGGCGTCGGCGTCGCCTCTGTCGTCCATTCATTCTCCAAGGCGTGGTCGCGAAAGCCGCCGAGCGCGATGCCGCCGGCAGGCAACTGCTGCCAGTATTCGTATCCGTGGCGCCAATAGACGGGCCGGGGAAAATTCACCTCCGGGGCCGGCGCCGTGGCCAGCATTTGCAGGCGCGCGGTGCGCACGCGGCCGGCCAGCTCCGGGAAAACCGCCTCCAGCCGCCCGTCCACCGCGACGATCACGGTATCGCAATAGACCACGCCGGCGTCGGTCACGACCGACCCTGGCACGATCTTCCGCACCGGCGAATGCTCATAAAGCAGTGCCTCGCGCTGGCGAAGCTGGTGGGCGATCGCCCGCACGCGGTGCAGGGGCTGCACCACCCCATCCGTTGGCAACAGCAAACCCGCGCCTTCCGGGCCTTCGTAGGGCTCCGCGGCAAACCCGCAGTACCGCAGGGCCGCCAGGTGCTTCTGGCACTCGGCCAGTTCCGCCGCGTCGGCGGCGATCCGCAGCGATCCCGTCACCCGTACCGTCCCGGGCATTTCCTCCGCCTCGCGCTCGATTTCGCGCACCGTTTGCCGGTAAAGCGCGCTGGCCGCGGCCTCGCCGAAATGCGCCACGGTCTCGTTGAAAAACCTCGCCAGCCCGGCGAGCACGAAGCCGCCGTTGCGTCCCGCCGCGCCCGCTCCCACCGCGCCGGCGTCCACGCCCACCGCGCCCACGCCCAGCGCCGCCAGCTGCTCGATCGCCGCCAGCCCCGAGCTCCCCAGCCCGATCACGCATACGTCCGCGCGCGCCGGGCCTTCGAGCCTGGGCAGCGGGCGCCAGTCGCGATCATCCCAGATGGGGGTGTTCACGGGGACATCATCGGCAGCGCGCGCTGCTTGGCAAGAGCGGGGCCATGCGGAAGGGCTGGGAATCTTGAAATTGGGGTTAGCCGTCCTCGGAATTTCGCGATTTAGGATTTCACGATTTTCAGTTTTCAGGATTCCCTGTTCTCCGCCGCATGAAGCCCCTCTACGACTTCTCCAACCTGCCCGTTGACCGCACGCTCGCGCCACGGGATGGCATGGTCGCCCAGAACGCCGACGCCACACTGCGGGAGCAATACTTCGACCTCGGCCGGCGCGCGCTCGAGCTGATCCACTTCTCCGGCGTCCTCTGCGACAAGCCCCACTATCCCGACATCCTCGACCTTCCCTGCGGCCACGGACGGGTGCTCCGGTGGCTGCGCGCGCACTACGGCTACGCGAAAATCACCGCGTGCGACCTCGACCGCGACGGCGTCGACTTCTGCGCCAGCCAGTTCGGCGCCCTGCCGGTCTACTCGCAACCGGACCTGCGCCAGCTGCCGTTCTCGGCGCAATTTGACCTCATCTGGGTCGGCTCGCTCGTCACGCACCTGCGCCGCGATCGCTGGCTGGCAACGCTGGACTGCCTCGTCAAGTGGACTCGCGAGTACGGCGTGATCATCCTGACCACCCAGGGCCGCAACGTCGCCAGCCTGCTCACCCGCGGGCGCCGCAACATCGCCGAGAACATCCACAAACCGCCGCTGCTCGAGGACTTCGCCCGCACCGGCTTTGCCTATCAGCGCTACTTCGAAAGCAACGCCGAGGAGGACTACGGCCTCGCCCTGAGCTCGCCCGAGTGGGTGATGCGCACCCTGCAGCGCTATCCCGACATCATCGTCCGTGCCTATCTCGAGGAGGCGTGGGGCATGCAGGACGTCATCATCCTCTACAAGAAAGCCGGCCACTTCGAGCCGCTGCTCGGCGTGCCGGAACAGAACGCGGCGGAGCCGGCGCCGCCCGCGCCGGCCAAACCTGCCGGCGTACTCGGAAAATTATTCGGTCACTGACGGCCTGGCTGGGCCGGGCCATTCCGTGTAGGGGCGCAGACTTGCTGCGCCCATTTCGCGCGCAGCGCGAAATCCTCATGGCCCGATTTCACCCTGGAATCCCGGCGAGCCGGGATTGGGCGCAGCAAGTCTGCGCCCCTACATGTTCAGACCTGTCACCTTTTCCCGAAGAATTCCCAGCACAACACCGCCGCGGCGGCGGACACGTTGAGCGATTCGACCGAATCCGCCCCAGGGATCTTCAACAACCGGTCGCACTGGGCGGCGACCGCGGGTGCGATGCCCTTCTCCTCGTTGCCCAGGATGATGGCCGGCGGCCGCGGCAGCCCCCGCGCCTTCACCTCGGCCGGCGACAGCTGGTTGCCGGCCAGGCTCGTGCCAAGGAGGAAATGATGCCGTTTTAATTCCGCGCACAGTTCCGGCAGCGCCGGCACGCGGTAAAACTCCACGAATTCCATGCCGCCCTCGGCGACGCGCCATGCCGCCTCGCCCGGCAGCGCCTGCGCCGGGTGGTCCGGCACGATGATTGCGCGCACGCCAAAAAACGCCGCGGTCCGCACGATGGCCCCGACGTTGTTGGCGTTGCTCACGCGGTCGAGCAACAGCAGCGGCGCCTTGGCCCGGGCCCACTCCGCCAGCACCTCCCGCGTCACTTTTTTCAGCGGTCGTTCGCCAATGACCGCAATGATCCCGCCGTGCAGCTTGGTCCCGGCGATCTTCTCGAGTTCCGCGGCGTCCACCTGCCGGTAGACCTTCCGGTCGTGCGCCAGTTGGGCGCAAAATTCCCCTGCGCGCCGGCCCGTCGCGGCATCGAAGAACAGCCGGCGGACCTCGGCCGGGTGGCGGGCGAACAGCATCGAGACCGCCTGCCAGCCGCAGACGTTCAATTCCTTTTGCCGAATCGGGGGATGCGATTTCATGAACCGGCCCGCAGCGTGGACGGCCACGGGGCGCGGTTCAAGGGCGGTGTCGCGGCGGCATGTCGAAGGTGAGGTCAGCCTGTCACGAAGCGATCCAGGCGGTCCCGGACCAATCATCCCAGGCAAATTTCAGGAAAACGAACGAGGGTCGTCCCAAAACCTTGCTTCCAACGTAGGGGCGCAGTCTTGCTGCGCCCATTCCGCGCACCGCGCGGAATCCTGATCGTTCATGCCGAGGAGGGAATCCCGCGGCCGCGGAATTGGGCGCCGCCTTTCGGCGGGCTCAAGGCCCCGCGTGTCGAACGGGCAAGACTGCGCCCCTGCGCTCGCGGGGAGGGCCAGGTATTGTTTCGCCTCCCCGTCAGGGCCACCATCACACCAGTTCGCACGCGCCGCCCGCGCAGGCGGCGACCTGCTTGAGTTCGGTGATGTCCTCGGACTCCTCCAGCGTGGTGAAATCCACCGGCACGTAGCCCAGGCTGTTCCATTTCTCGATGTCGGCGGCCGTAGCCAGGCCCTCGCGCGGGGCCTGCGCGTAAACCTTGTCGCCGTGGTCCTGGAGCAGCGCCACGCCCGAGAAGCTATGCCGGTGCGACCAGATGTACTCGGCCACGGCGGCCCATTCGTCGGGTTTCACCGAAACCGTGCACGACACATTGTGGTGCAACCCGGGCGAATGCAGCTCGTGCCGGCGGCCCGCCTGCACCCAGTTTTCCTGCACCAGGCGGATGTACGCGAGGTGCTGCGTGGCGGACAATTCCTCGCGGTAGACGCCGAAAACCGGCCCCTCTACCGGAAACGTGATGACTTCGGTGCGTCCGTTCAGGTCATAGACGCTCGGCTCGACCATGTGGGGGTTGGCGCGCCGGAAATGCCGGTACACGGGATCGTGGACGTTGGCCTGCACGCGGCGGAAGTACCGGCGCGCGTGGTGCGGATGCAGGCCGCTGCTCGTGCCGAGCAGCAGGCTGGCCGTGCCCTCGGGCTTCACGCAGGTCGTGCGCGCCGCCGGCCGGATTCCCAACGCGCGGGCGATGACGGCATTCACGCCCTTGACGACCGCCGCGCCTTCGCGGAGCACCGTCGGGTCAAGCAACAGTTCGGGCCGGTCGAGGATGCCGCACAGCGATACGCCCAGGAGCGCCTCGCGCTCGGTGATGACCCTGGACGCGGGTGACAGGTAACTGAAGTCGGTGTAACCGGCTTGCAGCGTCCCGACCAGCGCGGCCAGCGCGCAGAGGCGGTGAAAAGCCGGCCGGTTTTCCGCCGCGGCGGCGGAGATCGTCGCCAGGTTGCAGAACTGCACCCCCGTCAGGACGTCCCCTTCCTGCAACGGCCCGCGGTGACCGAGCTCGCGCAGGCGCGCGATCGCCGGGCGATCCAGTTTCAGGCGGGGATGCAGCCCGATTTCGACACAGGGGTTGGCCCCGTACTCCTCGTCCTCGACGAAGTAGAAGCCCGGCTCGCCGAACTGTTTTTGGGCTTCGAACAGGCGCTGGAACTGGCGGCGTGTGGCCTTGGCGCGCACGACGACGGCGGAGTTGTTGCTCGCCACGCGCTGGGGATTTTCCTCGAGCCAGCGGCCGGTCTTCGCGGCGGCCATGTCGGCATCGTCGACCGAGAACAGACAGATCGTCGCGGAGCGCCGGACGCCGCCCGAAAGCACCGCCTTGGCGGCCCAGCAAAGGATGTCGTAGGCCTCGATGGTCTTCAGCCGGCGGCCGGCCGCGCCCCGCACGATCCGGTCGATGCGCGTCAGGGAATGGAACAACGGTTCCGGCCCGGGCGCCTTGCCGCCGGTGGTCCGCAGCGGCGCGCCTTCCGGGCGGATGTGCGAATAGTCGAATTCCACGCCGCGGCCCGCCACGGCGTTTTCCATCAGCGCATGCAGCGCGTCGGCCCAGCCTTCGATGGTGTCGGCGATGACGTGGCGCACCAGCGGGTCGTCCGCGCGCCGGGGAGCCAGCGCGGGCAGGCGGGACACATGCCGCAACTGCACCGAAAATCCCACGCCGCAGCCGCAAAGCAGGAGATAAAACGCCTCCCGGAACGCTTCCAGGCGGTCGAGGTAGGTGAAGGCGCAATTGTAGATGCGGGCGTGCTTGCCCAGGATCGCCGCGCCCCCGAACTGGAGCGACCGCATGGACGGCAGGATCTCGCGCGCCTGGACGGATGCGAAGGCGTCGCGGATGGCCGCATGCAGCGTGCGGTGGTTGCCGAGCGTCGCCGCCTGCTCCGGGGTGATCTCGCCCGCGGCCTGCGCGGCCTCGAGCGCGGGCGCCAGCGGCCGGTCCGGATAGTGGGACAGGTGCATGTCACGCACGCGGTTGACCGCCTCGGTCCATGATTCCCGCCGGCGTTTTTCGGGAAGATACCGGGCATAGCGGGAGATCGCGATGAAATCCTGGAGACCGTTGGCGGCGTGCACCTTGGGATGGGAATGGGACATGGCAGGGGGGAGTTGCTCCCGCGGGAGGCAAAAAAGCTGACGCACTGCGACAGCCGAAATCGCGGGACCTTCACTTCAACTTTGTCGCGCCGCGACCGTCAAACTCACGCACGGGCAAGGCCCGATTTATCATCGGGCCTCATCACAAAAACGACGCGCGCCGGCCGGTCTCCTCGGAAAACGCGTTCGTTCGCGCCGGGTCAGGACAATTCCTGCGCAGCAACAAATGCGCGGCGACAGGATGGCCCCTGGCTACGCCCTCCAGCGGTTGCGGACGGGTGCAAACCGACTCCCCACCCATGGTGGTCGCCCACGAAATTCACGCAAAGTCGCTCTGGGAATAGCCGGATCAGGATTACGAACTCGAATAGGGCCGCGTCGTCGCCGCTGGCCGCACCTTTCACCGTTCCATCGACGGCCGGACGGCCCTGCGCGGCGAAAATCGGCCGCGGCATGCATCCTCCCCTCCCATTCTAGTATGAGACCGGGGCGCCGGTTGAGCGGATGGCGCAGCCGGGTTCGTTCATCCCTTGGCGTCAACCTTCGGCGCCCCTTTCCCCATGAATCCCTCCAACCCTCCGGTTCCCCGCCGTGCGTTGCTCGCCCTGATCGTGATGCTGCTGCCGTTGGCCGCCCGGGCCCAGATGGCGGCTGGCAAGGACAAGTTCGTCGGCAACATCATCAACTCCAGCGTGCCCGCCAGCTTCAACACCTACTGGAACCAGGTGACGCCCGAGAACGGGACCAAGTGGGGCTCCGTCGAGGCTACCCGCAACGTGATGAATTGGACCGATGCCGATCGCGCCTACAATCACGCGAAGACGAACGGCTTCAAATTCAAGCTCCATACCCTCGTCTGGGGCTCCCAATACCCGTCGTGGATCACCGGCCTGTCCTCCACCGAGGCCCGAGCCGAGGTCGAGGAGTGGATCAATCAGGCCGCCGCCCGCTATCCTGACGTTTGGGCGGTCGACGTCGTCAACGAACCGATCCAGACGCCGATGCCGGCGTCCCTCAAAGCCGGCCTGGGCGGCGACGGCACCACCGGCTGGGACTGGGTGATCACTTCCTTCCAGCTGGCCCGCGCGAAATTTCCCAACGCCAAGCTCTTCATCAATGAGTATGGCACCGAGACCAATGCGACGGCCCGCAACCAATTGATCGGCATCATCACCCTGCTCAAGGAACGCAACCTCATCGACGGCATCGGCATCCAGGCGCACGCCTTCAACCTCGACAACATGACCGCTGCGCAGATGACGACCTGCCTCGACGCCTACGCTGCGACCGGCCTGGACCTATACATCACCGAGTTGGATATCCGCGGCCCGCTCGCCACCGAGGCGTCGCAATCGTCCAAATACCAGGAGCTCTTCCCGGTGATGTGGACCCACCCCGCCGTCAAAGGCATCACCCTCTGGGGTTACATTGTCGGCCAAACCTGGCTGGCCAACACTGGCATCCTGAACAGCGATGGCACCGAGCGCGCCGCCCTCACCTGGCTCAAGGGCTATGTCAGCGGCGTGAGCGTTCCCGCGGTGCCCGCCGCTCCCTCCGGGCTGGCTGCGACCGCCGCCTCATCGTCCCAGATCTCCCTCACTTGGACGGACAATGCGACGAATGAAACCGCCTACAAGGTTGAGCAGGCCGCGTCGGCCAGCGGTCCGTGGACGGAAATCACCGGCAGCCTCGCCGCCGGCTCGACGTCCTACACGGTGACCGGCCTCAGTGCGTCGACCACCTATTTTTTCCGCGTCCGCGCCAGCAGCACCACCGGCGGCGACAGCGGCTACTCCGCCGCGGCATCTGCCACCACATCGGCGGCCGTGGTCACGCCACCGCCTTCGCAGCCCTCCGGTGGGGGCGGCGGCGGGGGAGGCGGTGGCGCGCCCAGCCTCTGGTTTATTGCGTTGCTCGCGCTCACTGCGCTGTGCCGGCTGCGTTCGTGGCGTGGCTGAAAACCCCTCGCGCCATGAAACCGCTGCTGCCCAGCCTCCTGTTAACGGGCCTGCTCGTCGCCGGCTGGGTCATCGGCTCGCGTCCCCCGGTGGTGGCGCCGGCCGTACCCGTACCGAGTGCGGCGGCGGCGCCCGGCCGGCCATTGCCGGTGACCGCCGGCCCGCCCGCAAATCCGACGGTGTCGGCGCAGGCCGCCCCCCGCGCCACCACCGAGGTCGAGCTGGCCCGTGCCCTCCGCAGCGGCGTGGAATCCGACCGCAACCGCGCCTTCCATGTGCTGTTGCCCGCGCTGGTCGCGCGCGATCCCGCCATGGCGGGTCACCTCGCGCTGGCCTGGGAACCCGGCGCCTTGCGCGACGAATTGCTCCGCCAGTTCATCCGGCAATGGGCTGCAGCGGACATCGGCGGCGTCATCACCTGGATCACGTCGCTGCTCGACGAGTCTGACCGGCGCAACGCCTCCCTGGCCGCAACGGCTCAGGTTGCCGAGGATGATGTCGCCGGTGCCGTCGAACTGGCGCAACTGCTCCACGTCGGCCTCGACGACGGCAGCCTCGAGCGGCGCGTACAAATCTGGACCGAGGAAAAGCCCGGCGAAGCGCTCGCCTGGATTGCCCGCCGCCCGGCCGATGCCGTGCGCGACCGGTTGCTCGCGCGCATTGCGTGGACGCGCGCGCAACGCGAGCCGGCCGAAGCCGCCGGCCTGGTGCTTTCCTACATGAGCCCCGGCGAGGCGCGGGACGATGCCCTCCTGGCCGTCGTGCGCCAGTGGGCCGTGCGTGATCCCGCGCCCGCGACCGACTGGGTTGCCCAATTCCCCGCCGGCGCCCTCCACGCCCGCGCCCTGGCCGAACTGGCCACCGCCGCGAAGCTGCGGTGAAGGGCGGCCGCAGGGAGGTGGAACGCACGGCTCCCCAGTGCGTTTCTTAAGGCCAGCGCGTCGAGGAGCCGTTTCGACCGGCTCAAGGCCCTGAGCTTGCCGAACGGGCAACGCGCTCCACCTTTTTCAGCCTCTCTCCCCCACCACCGTGAACTCCTCGCGATCGTGATAGAGGTGCCGGATGCGCACGTTCACCGCATGCCGGACAAACGGCGAACTCGCGGAGCGCAACTCGCGCAACAACGCCAGCGAATCCACGTGGCCGAACTTCAGGTTGATCACGAACCGCCGGCACCAGCCACCGGCCAGCCAGGGTGTGACGATGTTCTGCAGGACGTGGTGCGGCTCCTCCACGAGATCGCAGAAGAGCCAGTCGAAAACCTCGCCCTCACCGGGGCGGAATTTGAAAGCGTCCTCGAGCCGGTGCGCGATGAGCGGATGCCCGAGCGCGCCGCCCTTCATCGGGCCGTTGTCGACGGCGATGACGTTCGCGCCCCGCTTGGCCGCGCTGTAACTCCAGCCACCGGGCGCGGCCCCGAGGTCCACCACCGTCTCGCCCGGCTGCGGCTCGCGCCCGAGGATCAGATAGGCCTCCTCAACCTTGAGGTACGAGCGCGACGGCGCCGCATCGTCGTCCGCCATGCGCCGCTGGCCGCCGGCGACCGCCTCGCGGGCGGCGAAGACCCGTCCGAAGTCGGCGAAGAATACGAACAGCCCGCGGACCTTCGCCGGGCCGCGCGGCAGTTCCGGCGCGGCGAGCTTCGCAATCCGCGCGAGCTTCTTTCTCAACAATTCCACAAAGGCTTTCTCCACCCCGCTCGCCCGCCGGCCCAGCCCGACGACCTCCGGCACGGTCAGGAAAAGGCACGGCCAGGCGGCATCGATCCGCTCGCCGCGCAGGCTTTCGAGGAAGAATTCCGCGAGTTGCTGCGCGAGGGTGTTGACCGACTCACCCTTGAACTCACGCGCGGCGAGCAGGGTCAGCGCCGGGAAGGCGAGGTTGGCCGTGTCCCCTTCCGCCGCGAGCACCCAGCCCGGCCCCTTCTCACTCACCGCCACGCCGCCGGCGGCGAGTTCGCGGTCGAGGAGCGCTTCATAACCGTGCTGGCAGAGGCAAAGCATGCCAGCGAACGTGGCGCGCGCGGAAACCGAGCCAAATCATTTATGATTGGCGATCGATGATTTATGATTGGGCCGAACACCATTCAGCCCCACGCCGCAAAACACGTTTTACTCCGGTCAGGAAGAAACGGTGTGGTTGTAGCCGGGGTCGGTGACCCCGGACCGGCCTCAGCGAGGCCGGCTACAGCGCCGCTGGTCCCTATTGAGTTTCGCGCAACAGCCTTACACACCCCGTCGCTTCGCGCCACCCCTCTCGAGAGGGGAGCCAAACCTCCGGAAACGATGGTCCCCTCTTGAGCCGGAACTATGCAATGGAAGGTGGAGCGACCTGCTCCCCAGGGCGCTTTCTTCGCAGCGGACGTCCTCAGCGCGTTGGGGAGCAACGCGCTCCACCATTTGGTGGTCGTTGATTTCCCTCTGAAAGTCGGCCTCAACTGCATCGTTCCGGCTTGAGAGGGGTGCCCGGAGGGCGGGGTGAGTGGTCTGAAGAGGCGGCGAGGATTTCGCCGTCAGCCCAATCGGCGAAACTGAACAAACCATAAATAATTGGCCTTTCCGCGGCGGGCGCATTCATCTTCCGCCACCCCGTCCATGACCTGGACCCAGAACTATACCCCACTCGGTGGCAGCCTGGTCGCCTCCACGCTCGTCGCGGCCATGCCGGTCGTCGTGTTGCTTGGCCTGCTGGCGTTTTTCCGGGTGCGCGCCCACTGGGCGGCGCTGGCCGGCCTGGGCATGGTGCTCCTGGCGGCCACCGCCATTTATCACATGCCGCCGAAGCTCGCCTTCGCCGCCGCGGGCTATGGCGCAATGTATGGCCTGCTGCCCATCGGATGGATCGTGCTGAACGTCATTTTCCTCTACGATATCACGGTGCAGACGGGCCAGTTTGAGATCATCCGGCAATCGATCGCCGGACTCTCGGACGACCGCCGGATCCAGACCCTGCTCATCGCGTTCAGCTTCGGGGCGTTCATCGAAGGCGCGGCGGGCTTCGGCGCGCCGGTCGCGATCTCGGCCGCGATGCTGATCGGCATCGGCTTCAAGCCCCTGCAAGCCGCCACCCTCGCCCTCATCGGCAACACCGCGCCGGTGGCCTTCGGTTCGCTCGGCATCCCGATCGTCTCGCTGGCCCAGGTGACCGGCCTGCCGCTGCAGGATCTCAGCGCCATGGTCGGACGCCAGCTGCCATGGTTCAGCGTGATCATCCCGTTCTGGCTCGTGGCCGTGCTCGCCGGCTGGCGGGCGATGCTCGGGGTCTGGCCGGCCTGCCTCGTCGGCGGGGTGAGCTTCGCGGTCGTGCAATGTCTCGTCAGCAATCTCCACGGGCCGTGGCTCGTCGACACAATCAGCGCGCTCGTGTCCATCGGGGCCCTGCTGTTGCTGCTGCGCGTCTGGCGTCCCGCCACCGTGTGGCGTTTCCCGGGTGAGGATGCCGCGACGCCGGCCGCGCCGGCCGCCGCCCGGCCTTCCGCGGCGAAGCTGTTTCGGGCCTGGTCGCCCTGGTTGATCCTGACGGTGTTCGTCTTTGTCTGGGCCGTGCCGGAAACGAAGAAAATGCTGGCGGGTGTCTACGAGGCGAAAATCGAGATTCCCGTCCTGCACCGGGCAGTCCTCAAGGCGCCGCCCCTCGCGCTGCAGTTGAAGGCCGAGGACGCCGTTTACCTTTTCAGTCCGCTGTCGGCCACGGGCACGGCGCCGCTGCTCGCCGGCTTGATCGCCGGCCTCGTACTCGGGCTGCGCCCCGCGGTGCTGGCCCGGACCTGGGTGCGCACCGTTTGGCGCCTGCGTTTGTCTTTGCTCACCATCTCCGGGATGCTCGCGCTGGCGTTCGCGTCGCGGTACGCCGGCTTGGACTCAACGCTGGGGCTGGCGTTCGCCAGTACGGGCGTGCTTTTCCCGTTCTTCTCTCCACTCCTGGGTTGGCTCGGCGTTGCCCTCACCGGCAGCGACACGGCGTCGAATGTCCTCTTCGGCAACTTGCAGCAGATCACGGCCCAGCAAACCGGCATTTCCCCGGTGCTGGCCGCCGCCGCCAACAGCACCGGCGGCGTCATGGGCAAGATGATTGACGCCCAGAGCATCGTCGTGGCCGGCGTCGCCACCGCCCAGGCCGGCGAGGAGGGACGCATTCTGCGTTCCGTCTTCTGGCACAGCCTGGCGCTCGCCGCGCTGGTGGGTGTGCTGGTGCTGGTGCAGGCGTATGTGTTTCCGGGCGTGGTCCCCCGCTGATATACGATTTATGATTTACGACTGATGATTTGAGTGGGCGGTCGCCTTTTCTGCCCCAATCATCAATCGTACATCGTAAATCGTAAATTCCCCGCATGCGACAGCCCACTTCCGATATCCGCATCCGAACCGCGCGACCGCTCGTCTCCCCGGCGATCCTCGAGGAGGACCTGCCGCTGCCCGAGTCCGGCGCGGCGCTCGTGCACGCCGGCCGGCGCGCGGTGAGTGACATCCTGAACGGCCGCGACGACCGGCTCATCGCTATCGTCGGGCCCTGCTCGATCCACGACCCGGGCGCCGCGTTGGAATATGCCCGTCAGCTGAAGCCCGTGGCCGATCGCCTGGGCGGCGACCTGCTCGTCGTGATGCGCGTCTATTTCGAAAAGCCCCGCACGACCGTCGGCTGGAAGGGCTTGATCAACGACCCCCGCCTCGACGGCAGCTTCCAGGTCAACACCGGCCTGCGCCTCGCCCGCCAGCTCATGCTCGACGTCAACGCCGCCGGCCTGCCCATCGGCACCGAGTTCCTGGACACGACGCTCGGCCAGTACTACGCCGACCTCGTTTCCTGGGCCGCGATCGGCGCCCGCACCACGGAAAGCCAGATCCACCGCGAACTGGCCTCCGGCCTGTCGATGCCGGTGGGCTTCAAGAACCGCACCGATGGCGACCTGCAGGTCGCCGTGGACGCCATCGTCTCGGCCCGCCACCCGCATTGCTTCCCCTCGCTCACGCGCGAGGGCGCGCCGGCGGTGCTCGCCACGACGGGCAACCCGGAGGGCCATCTCGTGCTCCGCGGTGGCGCGGGCGGTCCGAACTACGACGCCCTGCACGTGGCCCGCTCCGTCGCCCTGCTTTCCAAAGCCGGCGCCCTGCCGGTCGTCCTGATCGACTGCAGCCATGGCAACAGCGGCAAGAAGCACGACCAGCAGCCCGCCGTCGCCGCCGATGTCGCCGCCCAGATCGCCGGCGGATCGCGAGCCATCATCGGCGTCATGCTCGAAAGCCATCTCGTTGGCGGCGCACAGAAGCACGAGCCCGGTGCCAAGCTCACGTATGGCCAGAGCATCACTGACGCCTGCCTGTCGTTTGCCGAAACCGTGCCGGTGCTGGATGCGCTCGCCGCGGCCGTCGCAGCGCGACGGAAGCAAAGCAGCAAGTAACCAAGGCGCATCCTCAAACCAGGCTGCCCACTGGAACCGAGACGACCGAGAACCGACCCGGTCTCAACCGCTGATGCATCGCCTAACGGTTCTGCTTGGTAGCCCCCACCACCTAATCGGCTCCGGTTTCGGGTCCGGGGAGCGGCCAATCGCCGCTTGGAATCACGTTTGTTGGTTGGCTGCCGGCGTTGGTTTGAAAACACGCCCTTGGATCAAGTCCCCAAGGCGGCCTTCCCGGTCTTCTGCTTGATACTTGTCACCTGACACTTGTTACTTGCCGCGCACATGCGCTGCCTCGTCGCTTTCGACAAATTCAAGGACGCCCTCTCCGCCCGCCGGGCCTGCGAAACTGCGGCGGCCACCCTGCGCGAACGGCACCACGACTGGACGCTCGACCTCTGCCCGTTGACCGACGGCGGCGAGGGCTTCGCGGAAATCCTGACGCTCGCCGGCGAGGGCCGCCTCGAGTTGTCCGAGGTCACGGGCCCCCGCGGCCGCCAGATTCCCGCCCCCATCGGGTATGTCGAAGCAACCCGAATTCCCCTCCCCGCCAGAAAACATCTGCCGACCGGGGTTTCTGCATCCCATGTAGGGTCGGACCTTGGTCCGACCTCGCACCCGGGGTCGGCGCAAGCGCCGACCCTCCATCGAGGCGAGGTCCGCAATAGCGCCGCGATCATCGGTCTGGCCTCCGCCAGCGGCCTCGAACTGCTGCCGCGCGACCAGCGCGACCCATGGAAAACCACCACGTTCGGCACCGGCGAACTCGTGGCGCGGGCGAATGCGAAAAAGACCGGGGCCATCGTCCTCGGCGTCGGCGGCAGCGCCACCAACGACCTCGGACTTGGCGCACTGGCGGCGCTGGGTTTCCGGTTTTTCGCCGCCAACGGCACACCGGTCGCGGTCCCCACCCCCGACACGTGGGAGCGGATCGTTCGCATTGAACCCGTGGTGCTTGATCTCCCGCCCATCTTCATCGCCTGCGATGTGACGAACCCTTTGCTCGGGCCGCGCGGCGCCACCGCCACTTTCGGGCCGCAAAAGGGCCTCGCGCCGGCCGACGTGCCGAAACTCGAGGCCCAGATGAGCCGGATGGCCGCGCTGTTGTGCGACGCCTGTGGCCGGCCCCTGACGCTCGCCGACGTGCCCGGCACCGGCGCAACCGGCGGTTTTCCCTTCGGCCTCATGGTCGGCGCCGGGGCCGCGATCGTGCCGGGCTCCGCGCTGGTCTCCGCCTGGCTCGACCTTCCCGCGCGCCTGGCCGCCGCCGACCTCGTGATCACCGGCGAAGGCCGGTTCGACGCCACGTCGCTGGCCGGCAAGGGACCCGGCTCGCTCGTCCGCGAAGCCCGCCGCCTCGGCAAACCGGCCCACGTCTTCGCCGGCAGCGTTGACCTCCCTGCCCTGAGCGGAGTCGAAGGACACGCGATCACGCCGGCAGGCATGCCGCTGGCCGAGGCCCTTCCGCGCACCGCGGAGTTACTGGCGGCGGCGGTCGCCAAAATGTAGGGTCGGCGCTTGCGTCGACCTAACACGCGAGCTCGGCGCAAGCGCCGACCCTACATCGAATTCCCCCTTTCTCCTCGCCAAGCCGGGCCCGCGTTTCCACAAACAGCGCAATGACCCGCCGGTCGCTCGTCTTCACCCTATCCGCTGCCGCCCTCGGCGTCTGCCTGTGGCTGGCCGCGTGCTCCACACCGAAGACGAAGACACCCCCGCCCAAGCCGAAAGCGCCGGAGCCGGTGGTGGTCACCCCGCCCCCTGCACCGCCCGAAAAACTCCCGCCCGTCATGCTCGGCATCGATGTGCTGGAGGCGGACGGCTTCAAGGCCATCGCGGGCAAAAAAATCGGCCTGCTCACCCACCGCGCGGGAGTGAACCGCCGCGGCGAAAGCACCATCAGCGTCCTCCTGCGCGCGCCGCAGTCCAAGCTCGTCTGCCTCTTCGCCCCGGAGAACGGCCTCGATGGCGCGACCAAGTCGGCCACGCATTTTGCCGACGCCGTCCATCCCGGCACCGGCCTGCCCGTCTATTCGCTCTACGGGAAAAACAAGCGCCCCACCCCGGAACAGCTCAAGAACCTCGACGCGGTGGTCGTGGACCTGCAGGACATCGGCGCCCGGTCGTACACCTTCATCAGCTGGATGCGCTACACGATGGAGGCCTGCTTCGAGAACAAGGTGGAGGTCATCATCCTCGACCGGCCGAATCCCCTCGGCGGCCTCAAGGTGGACGGGCCGCCGCTCGATCCCGAGTGGGAGAGCGACGTCGGCGCCTTCCACGTGCCCTACATCCACGGCCTCACGATGGGCGAGCTGGCGACCATGGCGAAGCAGGCGCCGAACGTGCTGAAGATTTCCGAAAAGGCCCGCGCCCGCGGGAAGCTGACCGTGATCCCCATGCGCGGCTGGGTCCGGAGCATGCGCTGGCCCGAGACGGAACTCCCCTGGGTGCAAACCTCGCCGATGATCACGGACTACAACGCCGTCATCGGCTACGCGATGATCGGGCTGGGGTGTGAAATGACACCGTGGGCGCAGGTCGCGCTGCCGCCCGGGTTCAAGTCGGACTACCCGACGCGCGGCGTCTGGTATCCCAAGAAGTCCCCCGAGGAAATCATCGCCGCGTTGGAAACCTTCAAGATTCCCGGCATTCGCTACGTGAAGCGCGAGACGCGGCGGGTCGACGGCAAGCCGCAGATGGGCGTTTTCGTCGAGGTCGTCGACTGGAACGCGTGGCATCCGACCGAGCTGTCGTTCTACATGCACAAGCTGGCGGAAAAATGGTCGCCGATGAAGGTCTTCGGCACCCTGACCACCACCCAGCAGCGCACGTTCCAGATCCACGTCGGCTCCACCGCCTGGTACGACGCCCTCGCCAAGGAAGGCATGCGGGTCGACGTCCCCCTCCACCTCAAGAACTGGGCCCAGCGCGCCGCGACCTACCAGGCGCTGAGCAGGAAATACTGGCTGTATCCCGAG
>DASZPS010000186.1:0-1794 GCA_035549955.1 Lacunisphaera sp.
ATCATGCAATTGAAGCGCCGTTTCCCTTGGTAGCGAACCGACCGAAAGGTGGTCGTCGATTTCCATATCGACGACAAGGACTCACGAGGCGGGCGAACCTGGCGTCGGTGTGGAAACCGACGCCCACCAACTGCATGATCCTGCTAAGTGACCCGGGGCGGCGGTGGTGCCGCCGCCCCATCCCCCTTTCATGAGAATCCTCCTGGATTTCACGTTCGTCGCCGTGGCGGTCTTGGCCGGCTTTCTCGCGGTGTACCGGGCCGCCCGGAGACCGCCCGGGGCCGGACCCGGCGGCACAAACGGAGGTACCGGTCCCGCCCAACTTCCAGCCTTGGACGGGGATAGGCGAATAGGTTTTCCCGCGTTGACCGGCGGGGCAGGGTGGGTAGTTAGACCCGTCCGTCTTCGCCCTGCGGGCCTCGGCGCGACCAGTCCCTTCCATGAACCGGGTTTTCATCAAGACTTATGGCTGCCAGATGAACGAGCGCGACAGCGAGGCCGTGGCCGCCCTGCTCCGCGCCCGGGGCTACCGCATCGTGCAGGACGAGGCTGCCTGCGACGTCATGCTGCTCAACACGTGCAGCGTCCGCGACCTGGCGGAGCAGAAGGCCATCGGCAAGGCGTCCGCCGTCGCCCAGCAACGCCGGCGCAATCCCCGCTTTATCCTCGGCATCCTCGGCTGCATGGCGCAAAACCGCGGCGCGGCTCTGCTTGATGCCCTGCCCGACGTCGACTTGATCGTCGGCACGCAGAAATTCCACCAGGTCCCCGATTACCTCGACAACCTCCGCGCCGCCCAGGCCGCCGGCGCGCCCGTGGGCACGACCATTGTGGACATCGCCGAGGAAACGGGTTCCCAGAACACCATCCGCGACCATGTGCTGGAGGAGAAACAAGTCACGGCCTTCGTTTCCATCCAGCAGGGCTGCAACATGGACTGCGCCTTCTGCATTGTACCAAAGACCCGCGGCGATGAACGCTCCCGGCCCATGGACGAGATCGTCCGCGAGTGCGAGGAGCTGGCGGACCGGGGCGTGCGCGAAATCACGCTGCTCGGCCAGATCGTCACCAGCTACGGCCGGCGGGACTACATGCACACGGGCGGGGTCACGCCCTTCGTGCAGCTCCTCGCACGCGTGAATGCCATCCCGGGGATCCGGCGCATCCGGTTCACTTCGCCACACCCGCGCGGGTTCAAGGAAGACCTCATCCAAGCTTATGGCCGGCTCGAAAAACTCTGCGAGTACGTGCATCTCCCGCTCCAATCGGGGTCGGACCGCATCCTGAAGGCGATGAACCGGCCTTACTCACGCGATCGCTATCGGCAGATCGTGGACGACCTGCGGCGCGTGCGGCCGGACATGTATTTCTCGACCGATGTCATCGTGGGGTTCCCGGGCGAGACCGAGGAGGATTTTGCCCAGACCCGCGAATTGTTCGAGGCCTGCAACTACGACATGGCGTATGTCTTCAAATACTCCATCCGCACCGGCACGCCGGCGGCGACGATGGACGCGCAGGTGCCCGAGGAGGTGAAGGAGGCGCGCAACCTGGAGCTGCTCGCGCTCTTGAAGGCCAACTCCAACCGCCGCAACGCCACCCTGCTCGGCACGACGCAGGAGGTCCTGGTCGAGGGACCCGACAAAAAGGGCGCCGGCTACATGGGCCGCACCCGCGGCAACCGCATCGTGCATTTCGCCGCCAGCGAGCGCCTCATCGGTGAGCTCGTGCCCGTGCGGATCGAGCGAGCCTCCACGGCGGTGCTGTACGGCGAGCTGGCGCTGGGTGGGGTTG
>DASZPS010000187.1:0-39322 GCA_035549955.1 Lacunisphaera sp.
CGCTCTTCCACTATATCGAAAGCTTCTACAACCGCCGCCGGCTCCACTCGAGCCTTGGCTATCTCAGTCCAGCCAACTTTGAATCCCAACTAAACTAAATCACCCCTGCACCACTGTCCGAAATATCGGGGGAAACCCAACTTGACCCCAAGGCGCTGGCTCGGAGCGGCTTCGCCGCAACGCTGGGGTCAGCGCGTTCCACCTTGGCTGAGTCCGGTGAAATGTGCGGGGTGGGCGCGGGTCACAATCATTTCGTCACGCCCGCTTCCTCGGCCTTGGGCGGCGGGGGAATTTCCTCCGGGTCCCCTTTCGGGCGGGGATGGCCGTCGAGGCCTTCCTTCAGGGCTTCGACGAAAGCGTTGCGCAAAAGCGTCCGCACGGACTCCCAGAAACCGACGCTGGTCGCGCCAAACTCGCCGGAAAACGGCACGCGCATCGCGACCTGGTCGGTCTGGTTGTTTTTCAGCAGGTGCGCGGCCACGGCGACGATCTTCTCCCAGAGTCGCGCGAACAGGTTCTTCTCCCTGTCCTGCGCGCCCTGGAAAACGAGGTTTTCGAAGAAGGGCTTCAGGTAGCCTTCATAGCGGCCGTTGCGCGCCACCATTTCCAGATACCCAGTGAACTCGCCCGAGCTGACATCGACGTTCGCGTAGGCCTGCAGGAACTGGTTCACCGCCGGCAGCGAAAGCTTGTCCACCTTCAAGCGCAGGTGAAAGCGCGGCTGGGCGGCAAGCGGTTCGAGTTCGGCGGTCAGCGACAGGTTCCCGTTCCCGGGGGCGACGCCCTCGACCAGCACGGTTGCGGGATAGGCGTCGCGGTTGAGATCGGGCCGATTGCGCAGGCCACGGGCGCGGACGTGCAGGTTGCGCACGAAGATGTCGACCGGCGGCTCGCGCGCCGGCGCCACGAAATGCAGCTCCCCTTCCGTGACTTCAAAATGGGTGATCTCGATGGGGAAAAGGTCGTGGATGACATTCTGCCAGCGGCGGTCGAAATCCAGCTGGCTTTCCTTTTCATTGCCGGCCTGCACAAAATTCAACCGGGCGCGGCGCGCGACGATCTCGCTCACGACCTGGCCGTGGAGGAGTTCCTGCCAAGCCAGCGAGAAGTCGAGGTGCTCGACCGCAACGAACGGGTGCGTGGTCTCGGCTTCGCGTTTGGCGATGCGCACGCCTTCCATGGCGTAGGCGCCCCGCAGGAGGCTGACCGTCACCTTGTCGACCTGGCCGGTGTAGGCCGGAATGGCCTCGAGGCGGCGATTGATGGCGTTTTTCAGGATTCCGGGGAGCGCCAGCCGCGCGCCGACGAGGGCGAGCGCGAGGAGGAGGCCGGTGATGGCGAGCCAGCGACGCAGCGGATGGCTCGGATGCGAAAAGCGGTTCACAAGAATTGGACAGCCGTCGGACCGCCGCGGATTCGGGCGATTGCCCGGTTTTGGCCGGGATTTTGCCCCATGCGGCGCCGCGGGCGGAGTTGGCGCGTACCCCGACCTCGATCGCGGGTTCAGGCCCAGGGCCGACCCACCAGCGGGAACCGATGAGGCGACGATAACCAGCGGGGCTGGCGATTGACGCCCTCGCCGCTTCAAAACAGCGTCCGCACATTCCGTGAGCGCCAAATCCCAGCCGAGTGCCCCACCCGCCCGCCCGCCGCGCGCCACCGGCCGGCTCTGGTTTTTCCGGCTGTTCACGGCGCTGGTGATCCCGGTTTTCCTGCTGTTGCTCTTCGAGGGCGGCCTTCGCCTGGTGGGTTTTGGCCAGCCGGCGAATTTTCTCATCCCGGACAAGAACCCCGCCTACCTCCGGACTAATCCCGGCTACATCAGCCTGTTCCTGCCCGGGAGCTTCGACCTCCGGCCGCTCAACTACCGCATCGCGGCGAAGAAACCGGCGAACGCCGTTCGCATCGTGGTACTGGGGGAATCGGCGGCGCAGGGCATCCCGGTGCCGTCATTCGCGTTCGCGCCCCAACTGCGCGCGCTCCTGCGCGCGCGGTATCCGGGGAAAACGATCGAAGTCGTCAACACCGGGGTGGTCGCGATCAACTCGCATGTGGTATACCAGATCGCGCGGGACGTGGCGCGTTATGAGCCGGACCTTTTCGTGGTGTACATGGGTAACAACGAGGTGGTCGGTCCCTACGGGCCGGGGTGCTCGTACCTTTCGGATATGAAACCCCTCTGGTCGATTCGTCTCGGCCTGTGGATTCAAAAGACCCGCACCGGGCAGTTCGTGTCGGCCGGACTCGCCAAACTCGCCAGCTTCCGGTCGGCCCCGCCGGAATGGGGCGGCATGGCCATGTTCATGGACCACGCCGTGCGCGGTGACGACCCGCGGCTGCAAAAGGTGTACCAGAATTTCGAACGGAACCTGCGCGACATTGTCCGCGTGGCGAGCGAGGCCGGCGCGCAAACCCTCCTTTGCACAGTGGTGTCGAATGTGAAGGACTGCCCGCCGTTCCTCTCGTTGCACCGGCCGGATCTCACCGCGGATCAGCTGGCGAGCTGGCAGCGCGCTTACGATGCCGGCCGGGTGGCTTGGAAACTGGGCGAAACCGCGGATGCCCGGGCTGCCCTCAACCAAGCCTGGCAGCTCGATCCGCAGTACGCCGACACGGCGTTCATGCTGGGCGACCTCGACCTGCAGGCCGGCGACGTCGAATCGGCCCGCCGTTGGTTTCTTGCCGCCCAAAAGTGGGATGCCCTCCGCTTCCGGCCCGATCCCCGGCTGAACGAGATTGTCCGCGCCGTGGCCGGGGCCTTTCCCGGCACCCGCCTGGTCGACACGGCCCGTGAACTTGGTTCGGACCCTGCCTCAACCTTGCCGCCCGCGGGCCGCGAACTCCTTTTCGAACACGTGCATCTCGACTGGGAGGGAAACCATCGCCTGGCGCAACTGATGGCCGCGGGCGCCGGGGCGGCGTTGTTCAAAGACGGGTCTGCCGCCCCGCCCTGGCTCGACTCGGCCGGCTGCGCCGCCGCGCTGGGCTATACTCCCGCCGAGCGTTTTGGTGTGCTGCAACGCGCCGCCCTCATCACGCGCTACCCGCCGTTTCCCAATCAACTCACCTATGCCTTCGACCAAGCGCGCGCGGCGCGCGAATTGGCCGCCGCGCAGTCGATCCGCCGCGACCCAGCGGCGCTGCGGCGCGCGCAGGAAGTGGTCACCGCCGCGCTCCAACAGGATCCCGACAATGCGGATCTTACGAAACTGGCCGTGGAACTGGCGGACGACCGGGGAGACCTGCCCGGAGCCCTCGAGCAGGTGCGGCGCGGCCAGGCGCTCCAGCCGGATAACTTCGCCCTCATTGCCGACGAGGCGATCAAGCTGGGCCGGCTGGGCCGGCACGACGAAGCGGAAAAGCGGCTGCTGGACGTGATCCGGATCGCGTCGCCCCGCGACCAGCTGAAACTGTCCGCGGTCTTTGCCGATTTCTATCTCCGCACAAAGCGCTATGCCGAAGGCAGGCGATGGTTCGATGACGCGGTGATCCAGCAATCCAAGGTTCCCGCGTTGCGGCTGTTTCGCGCCCGGCTGGAGCAGGCGTCAGGCGAACTGCAGCAAGCCGAGCGCGACTATCGGGAGATGCTCGCCTTGGATCCGGCGAGCGACGGGGGCTTGGAGGCGTTGGTGTCGTTGCTGACGCTGGAGGGTCGGGCCAGGGAGGCCGAAGACCTCTCGGTGACCTATCTGGGCGACCAACCAGGCAACCAGGAGAATCAGCTGCGGGCCGCCCGCATCCTCGAGGCGCGCGGCCAGCCGGAAGCGGCCGCCCAAGCCCTGCAGGCGGCGCTGCACAGCGGCGCGTTGCCGGTGCCGGTTCACCTCCACTTGGTGAACCTCATCTACAAGAAACGGCGTGATGCCGAGGTGCTGGACCATCTCGCGACCGCGTGGCGATTGGCCACGACCGAGGGCGACAACGAGACGGCTGCGTCCATCCGGGAGTTGATCCATCGTATCCGGAAGGAAGGCACCCGGCCTTAGCCGGAACCATGCAATAGAAGGTGGAGCGACTTGACCCCAAGGCGCTGGTTCGGAGCGGCTTCGCGGCAACGCACTGAAGTCAGCGTGTTCCACCTTTTGGTGGTCGGCGATTTCCATATCGCCGACAAGGACTCACGAAGCGGGCAAACCTAGCGTCGGTGTGGAAACCGACACCCACCTATTGAATTGTTCCGGCTTAGTTGGACTCATGCAGTAAGGCAGCTTTGAGAGTGAAATGGTACCCACCAAATGATGGCTAAGGACGCCCGCTGCGGAAGAAGCGCCCTGGCGAGCAGGTCGCTCCACCTCGATAGCATGATCCCGGCTTGGTTTGCGCCCGCACAAATTTTCGCTGCGACGCGGACGTCTTGTCCATTGGACGGGGCATTATGCCGCGCCCGCTGTCACTGCACCTTCACCACGGCCACCTGGCTCAACGTCGTCCCCGCACGGTTGCGAACCAAGGCGCGGTAGCTGCCGGCGGTTTCGCGGGTGAGTTTAAACGCGAGGGTGGCGTCCGTGGCGCCGGCGACCTCTTCACCGTCGCGCAGCCACTGGTACTCCAACGGACCCGTGCCGTCGGCGGCGACCGAAAGGGTGATCGTCGAACCGGCCGCGCCGGTCGCAGCGATGGGTTGCGTGGTGACGAGTGGAGTCCTGGCACCGACGATGCCGAAAGGAACCTCGGTGGAAGCAACGGTGACGTTTTCCACCGTGGAGCTGGCAACATGGCCGCGCAGGTCGTTGTGCGTGGCGGTAATCGTCACTTTCTCGCCGGGGATGAGGTCACTGGGAGGACGCCAGAACAGCCGGTAGGGCGCGGCGTCATCCGTGCCGAGATACTCGACCTGGCCGGGGCGCGAAGCGCGTTCGAGCGTGAAGGTCACCTCGCCGAGACCGTCACCGCCGCTGACTTCGGTCCGGATTTCCACGCGATTCGGAAAGAGCAGGTTGTCGGTCTCGCGCTTGCCGAGCTTGAGGACGGCGCCAGGCGAGGGCGCGACCAGGGCAATCCTTGGCGCGGCCGCTTGCGCCAGCGGCGCGTTGGCGCGCCAGACGGCAAATTGCAGCGGGGGCAGGTTGACCCGCACGTGACCATCGGGTCCGGCCTTGAGGGCGGCACCGGGAGCGGAGATTTCGGAGGCGAAAAGGCCGCTCAGCCGCGCGCCGGACGGCTGGCTGGTTGGCACGGAGACCGAGGCGGGCTTCGTCCGGGAATTGTTGAACACGGCGAGGTATTCAATGCGTTCCTTCCGGTCAAAACGGGAGAAGGCGAACACCTCGTCCGAATCCGTCGCGCGGGGCAGCATGGCGCCGGTGCGCAGGGCCGCATGGTGCGCGCGCAGCGCCGCCAGTTGCGCAAAAAAACGGTAGAACGGATGGGATGGATCGAACTTGTCGTCCGCGCCGGTTCGCGTCGTGGCGAGCAGGGGGGCGTCACGGAAGTCAGGCGCCTGCGAGGGAAACATATCCTCGCGCGCCTGCATGTCCCAGCCGCCGCGGCCGACCATGCCTTGCTCGTCGCCATAGTAGAGGACGGGTTGGCCGCGGGAAAGGAACAGGAGGCCATGGCCGAGCTTCACCAAGTCGGCGATCAGCGCGGGCGGAGCGCCGGGATTGTCGAGTTGCAGGAAATGCCCGAAACGGCCGGCGTCATGGTTGCCGATAAAGGTCGTCGTGCTGTGGATGTTGCTGTCGTGGTCGGTGTACAGGTCGTCGCGCTGGATCAGGTCGGTCAGGGCCGCGGCGGTGCCCCCCTTCGAAACGAAATTGCGCGCGGCGACGAAGAACCCGAAATCCAGTGTCGCATCGAGGGTCAGGTGCGTGGAGAACTCGCTCAACAGCGGGACATCGAGGGTTTCGTTGGCCACTTCGCCGAATTGGATGAAGGCGGGCCGGCCCGCGGCATGCGCGGCCGCCCGGATGGCCGGACAAAAGGCCTGCCAGAATTCGCCGTTCACATGCCGTGCGGTGTCGATGCGAAATCCATCCACGCCATAGTCCCGCACCCAGGAACTGAAGAGCTCGATCATGCCCTGGACGACGCGCGGGTGCTCGGTGAAGATGTCGTCGAGGCCGGAAAAATCGCCCAAGGTCGAACTTTCGTCGCGGAAGGACGAATCGCCGCGATTGTGATAGAGGGTCACGTCGTTCAGCCACGCGGGGTTCTTCACGTCCTTTTCCGCGGGCGCCACCTCAGGCGCATACGGGAAGCTGCTCGCGGCGGACAAGGCGGGGCGTTCGGTGGGACCGAATCCGTCGTAGGCGATACTGCGTTCGGTCACGACGGCGCCCGTCGCGTCGCGCAGCGGATGCGCCTTCGTGTCGAGGTAATCGACGCGGTAGTTCGGGTAATGGATGACGTCAGCGGTGTGGTTGACGATGATGTCCATGTACACCTTCAGTCCGCGGGCATGCGCTTCGTTCACGAACTGGCGGTATTCGTCGTTGGTGCCGAAGTGGGGATCG
This sequence comes from Lacunisphaera sp., assembly GCA_035549955.1. Lineage (GTDB taxonomy): Bacteria > Verrucomicrobiota > Verrucomicrobiia > Opitutales > Opitutaceae > Lacunisphaera. The sequence continues at coordinate 6,456 of DASZPS010000187.1, forward strand.
ACCTTGAGAAAATCCGTCACCCAGTACCCGTGATATCCGGCAGAGCCCGCCTGGACCGGCTTGTTCTGGAAGGGCGGCGTGACCCAGACCGCGGTGATGCCCAAATTCTTCAGGTAATCGAGTTTGGCGGTGAGACCGACGAAGTCCCCGCCGTGAAAATAGCCGATGCGGGTGGGGTCAAAGCCGTGGTCTTCGGTCCCCCCGGGAAAGCCGCCCGTGTCGTTGTCCGTGCGGCCGTTGGCAAACCGGTCGGTCAGCACGAAATAGAAGGTCTGGCCTGCGCCGGGATGGGTAAAGCGGGGAACGACCACCGGTTCGGCGCCGGCCGCCGTGGTCGTGATGACGGTCAGGCTGCAAAGAAACGGTAGTAAATGAGGGCGAAGGGGTAGAAACATGGGAATCCCCAAGCTGCCGTGGGGCGCGGGCGGGTCAACGGGGGCTCGGACGACAAGACTTGTATGGCCCGGAAAATTCTTAGGTCCCTCGCTCTCCCAGCCCCCCACGTGCCCTCGTAAGGCAGACCACCTGCCGGACTAGGAGAAAACTTGGACGATGGACGGCATTGGTCCGCCGCGCCTGGGCTGGTTTGGGATGCTTGGGGCGCGGCGTTTCCCTCTGAGACCGCCAAAATGTGGCAAGAACGGCGAGAATGCGGGCGTGGGGAAGGACCTAAGACTTCTCCAAGTCATCGCGGTTTTTTGCGAGGTTTGCGGGTAGCGAATCCATGCCCGATTAAACAGTTTCACGCCAGCACCAGACCCCAACCCCGTGCGACGACAGGCTCCACCCCTGGCTCCCGTGCGGCGTTTTGCCGGGGTTTCCTCACACCATACTCGTAACTGCCATGCACTCCCCTGACACATCCCCCAGCACGCGACAGTTCCTCACCCGAGGGCTGGTCGCCGGCCTGCTGCTTTCGCAGTCGGCCTTGGCGCAGACCGCGCCAGCCAACGCCAACAACAATTCCACCGACGACAAGGTCGTGCTCGACACCTTCACGGTCACGGCCGGTTTTGCGGGCAGTCTCGCGGCCGCGGCGGAAATGAAGCAAAACCAGAAGGTGATCACGGAAGTGATCGCCGCCGAGGACATCGGCAAGCTGCCTGACATCTCGATCGCCGACGCGCTGACCCGACTGACGGGCCTCACCACGCAGCGCACCAACGGCCGCAGCCAGCAGATCAGCATCCGCGGCCTCACCGGTGACTTCAGCACCGGCCTCCTCAACGGCCGCGAACAGGTCTCCACCGGCCTGAACCGCGCCGTCGAGTTCGACCAGTATCCGGCCGACCTCCTGAGCAGCGTGGTCGTTTACAAGACCGCCGCCCCCAGCCTCACCGGCCAGGGACTCGCCGGCTCCATCGACCTGCGCACGGTTCGTCCCCTCGACAAGACGGGCCGCATCGTGGCGGCGAGCGGCTACTACGAATGGAATGAACGCGGCCAGCTTACGCCCGGGGCCAAATCCACCGGCGAGCGTTTCACGATCTCGTACATCGACCAGCTGGCGGACGGCAAAGTCGGCATCGCGCTGGGTTATTCCCACTCGAGCAAGCCCTTCACCGGCGAGCAGTTCCAGGCCTGGGGTTACCCGACCGATTCGGCCGGCAACTTCGCCCTGGGCGGCACCAAGTCCTATGTCCGCAACAGCGTGCTCGATCGCGACGGCTGGATGGGCGTCATCGAATACAAGCCCAATGAGAACATCCACAGCACGCTCGACCTCTTCTATTCCGACTTCAAGGAAACGCAGGTGCTGCGCGGCATGGAAGTGCCGCTCGCCTTCTGGAGTTCCGCGGTGCTGCAGCCCGGCTACACCACCAGCAACGGCCTGATCACCAACGCCACGCTCACCAACGTCCAGCCCATCGTCCGCAACGACTCCTTCGTGCGCACCGACAAACCGGTCGCCATTGGCTGGAACCTCGAGCTGGGCAAGAAATCCGAGTGGCCGGTGACGTTCGACGCCAGCTTCTCGAAGGTGGCCCGCGACGACTTCAACCTCGAGCTCTGGTCCGGCATCAGCAACCTCGGCACGCCCTTCACGACCGCCGACACGATGACCGTGAAGTTGACCCCCGGCGAACTTCCGATGTTCACCACGCAGAAGAACTACGCCGACGGCTCGATCCTCCGGATCGCCGACCCGCAGGGCTGGCAGTCGTGGAAATTCCCCGCCACGGGCTCCCCGGGCTACTACAAGGGCTTCTCGTCCAAGGATGAGCTGACCGAACTCAAGCTCTCCACCCGGCACGAGCTGTCGAAGCTCTTCTCCGCCGTCGAAGTCGGCGTGAGCTACACCGACCGTTACAAGCGCGATGGTGAGGATCCCTCGGGCTTCCCCGTGTTGAAGAGCGGCCTCGGGACCGCCCCGATGCCCGCGAGCATCGGCACCACGGACTTCAGCTACCTCGGCTTCGGCAAGACCTACGCGTTCGACGTGCTGCCTTATTTCAACTCCGGCGCCTTCAACCTCATCGGCAACGATGGCACGGATTTCGTCGCCCGCCGCTACACGATCCGCGAAGAGGTTTCCCAGTTCTACACCCAGTTGGACATCAACACGAAGGCCGGCAACACGCCGGTCAACGGCAACGTCGGCTTCCGGGTGCTCCATACCGACCAGAGCTCGAAAGGCCTCTCCGCCAACGGCAGCAGCGTGACTCCGGTCACGGACGGCGACACCTACACGCAGTTCTCGCCGAGCCTGAACCTGAACTTCGACATCACCGACCGCAGCGTGGTGCGGTTCAGCCTCGCCCGGCAAATCGCCCGGCCCCGCATGTACGACATGCGCGCTTCCCGCACCTTCGGTTACGACACGACCAAGGCCTCGTCCACCAACGTCAGCCAGAGCCCGTGGAGCGGCGGCGGCGGCAACAGCGCGCTGAAGCCCTGGGTCGCCGACTCGGTCGACCTCTCCTACGAGAACTACTTCAAGGACAGCAAGGGCTACTTCGCGCTCGCCGGCTTCGCCAAGAAGCTCCGCAACTTCATCTACGAGCAGAGCTCCCTGGCTGATTTCTCGGGCTATCCGATCACCGGCGCCACGCCCGCCCTCCTGCAGGGTGCGGTCACGCAGCCGATGAACGGCGACGGGGGCAACATCCGCGGCCTCGAGTTCTCCCTCACGCTCACGAGCGAACTCATCAGCAACATCAGGGGCTTCGGCGTCCAGTTTGGCGGTGCCTACACCAAGAGCAGCATCAAGCCCTGGGGCCCGACGAGCGGTTCCGCGCCGATCGCCGGCCTCTCCGAGAAGGTCGCGCAGGTCACCGCCTACTACGAACAGCACGGCTTCTCGGCCCGCGTCAGCAACCGTTATCGCTCCGCGAACCGCCAGTACATCACCACGTTTGGACCCCCGAACCAGGGTGGTGACGTGAACCCGGGTGGCGGCTTCTCCATGGCCCAGCCGGAGAGCGTCGTCGACGCCCAGGTGAGCTACACGTTCCCGAAGGACGGCCCGATGAAGAACCTGTCGGTCTTCCTCCAGGGCTACAACCTCACGGACGAGCCGCTGATCACCTACAACAACGACGATCCGCGGCAGGTCATCAACTATCAGAAGTATGGCGCGTCCTATTCGCTGGGCGCTTCCTACAAGTTCTAAGCCCGGACGCTGAAACTCAGCGTGGCTTTTCGGCGGCCACCGGTTGACCTGGTGGCCGCCTTTCTCCCCGCTTGCCCTCGCGCATGATCACCGGAGCCACATCCCTTGCGTCCGAGCCCACCCGCGCCCCCGCGGCCCACCGGGCGAAGGAACCCGCGCCCGCCACCTGGCTGAACACCCGCACCGCCGGGGTCCTTGCCCACGTGTCGTCGCTGCCCGGGGCCTATGGCATCGGCAATTTGGGACCGAGTGCGCGGGCCTTCATCGATTTCCTGGCGGAAGCGGGGGTCCATTACTGGCAGATCTGCCCGATCGGTCCGACCGGCTTCGGCGACTCACCTTACCAGCTTTTTTCCGGCCGGGCCGGCAACCCGTACTTCATCGACCTCGGTGAACTCGGCACCGCGGGTTTGCTGGAAGCGGCGGAACTCGCCCCGCTGCAGGCGCTCCCGGCCGGACGCGTCGACTATGGCCGGCTTTATGAATTGTTCTGGCCGATCCTGACCCGCGCCGCGGACCGCTTTGTCGAGTCCGGCGCCGACCAGATTGGCGGCCTCGGCAGTTTCCGTGAATTCCAGCAGAAGCAGGCCGGCTGGCTGGAACCATTCGCGGATTTCATGGCGCTGAAGGCGCATTTTGGCGGCTGGGCGTGGAACGCCTGGCCGGTCATCTACAACCGGTGGCACGAAAATCTGCGCGCGAACGCCCCCGAAAGCGTGCGGCGCGAGGCGCATCGCCACGCCTTTTACCAGTATGTGTTCTTCGGGCAGTGGGAACGGCTTCGCCACCACGCGCGCGAGAAGAAGGTCGGCATCATCGGCGACGTGCCGATTTTCGTGGCGCTCGACAGCGCCGACACCTGGCAAAACCGGGCCGTCTTCCGCCTCGATGCCCGCGGCCAGCCCCTCGTGGTGGCCGGAGTGCCGCCGGATTACTACTCCGCCTATGGCCAGTTCTGGGGCAACCCGCTTTACGATTGGGACCACCTCGCGCAAACCGGCTATGCCTGGTGGATCGACCGCCTTCGCGCCGCGTTTGAGCTCTACGATATCATCCGGCTCGATCACTTCCGGGGTTTCGACACGTACTGGGAAATTCCCGCGGACGCGCCCGATGCGCGCAGCGGACGGTGGGTCAAGGGCCCCGGCGTCGCGTTCTTCGAGGCGGTGCATGCCGCCCTGCCGGAGGCCCGGATCATCGCCGAGGATCTTGGTTACATCGGGCCCGACGTCGTCGAACTCCGGCGCCAGGCGGCGCTGCCGGGGATGAAAGTGCTCCAGTTCGCCTATGGGCATGACGCCAACAACGTCAATCTGCCCCACTTTTTTCCGACCGACAGCATCGCGTACACCGGCACACACGACAACCTTACCACCCGCGGCTGGCTCGAAGGCCTTGCGCCGGATATCGCGGCGAAGGTGGATGAGTACTACCAGCTCGGCGGCAGCCGGTCGGCCTGGCCCTTTATCCGCGCGGTCCTTGCCACGACTTCGCGGCTGGCGGTCATCCCCATCCAGGACCTGCTCGACCTGCCCGCATCCGCCACGCTGAACCGGCCGGGCACCACCGAAGGCAACTGGCAGTGGCGGTTCACGGCGGCCGAACTCAAGGGCCTCGCCGGGGAAAAAACGAACACCCTGCGCCACTGGATCGCGCTCTACGACCGCCTGAAGGGCCAGCCGCTCCGCGATTTCAGCGAGCCGGAGGGAGAAAAGGGCTGAAGGGCTGGATGACCGAACGGCTGAGATCTCCCGGTTCGATGTCGGCCCCTGACCGTCCATGACTTTCCCGCCTGCCTCCAACCATGTCCGGCGGACCGCCCCGGTCTGATTTTCCGCCCTGCAGCCATCCCGTTCTTCAGCCTTTTTCGCATGCCCGACCCCAAGCCCCTTTCCCTGCCGGCCATTTGGAACATGAGCTTCGGCTTTCTCGGCATCCAGTTCGGCTGGGGCCTGCAGATGGCCAACATGAGCCCCATCTACAAGTACCTGGGCGCGGCGGACGAACAGATCGCACGCCTGTGGCTGGCCGCCCCGCTCACCGGCCTCATCGTCCAGCCGATCATCGGCGCCATGAGTGACCGCACCTGGTGCCGGCTTGGCCGGCGGCGGCCCTACTTTCTCGTCGGGGCCATCCTCAGCTCCCTCGCCCTCCTGCTCATGCCCAACTCGGGCGCCCTGGCGGGGGCCCTCATGCCGCATTGGCCCAAGTTCTACCTGGCCGCGATGCTGCTCTGGGTGCTCGACGCCTCGATCAATGTCTCGATGGAGCCATTCCGCGCCTTCGTGGCGGACAAGCTTCCTCCCGATCAACGGGCCACGGGCTTCGCCATGCAGAGCTTTTTCATCGGGGTTGGCGCCGTGGTGGCCGGCATGCTGCCGTACCTGCTTCGGAATTGGTTTGGCGTGAGCACCCAGGCGGACGGCGCCAATGCGCTGCCGTTGAACGTGAAGATTTCGTTCTACATCGGCGCCGCGGCATTCCTAGGCGCGGTGATCTGGACGGTTGTCTCCACACCGGAAAATCCGCCCGAAAACCTCGAGGAATTTCGCCGCCAGAAGGCCGCCAGCGGCGGATTCGCGCACTTGCTGCGCGAAATCCCCGACGCCCTGGTGCACATGCCCGGGCTGATGCGCCGCCTTGCCGTGGTACAGTTTTTCACCTGGCTCGGACTCTTTTGCATGTGGCTGCACTTCTCCAACGCCGTACCGGTGATATTTGGGAGCAACGATGCGGAGTCCGACCTGTTCAAGCGCGGCGCGGAATGGGCGGGCATGTGTTATGCGATCAAGGACGGCGTGACGTTCGTCGCGGCCTTCGGGCTCATGGCGCTGGCCGCGAAGTTCTCGCGGTCCGTCATCCACGCCGCCTGCCTCGCGCTTGGCGGCATCGGGTTGCTGGCCGTGGGCTTTGTCCACGGCGAGGAGCAGCGCTTTCTGCTGCTCGGCGCTCTTGCGTTGGGAGGCATCGCCTGGGCCTCGATCCTTTCCATGCCCTACGCCATGCTGGCGGGTGCGCTGCCTGCGGGGCGGGTCGGCGTCTACATGGGCATCTTCAACTTTTTCATCGTCCTGCCCGAGATTCTCGCCGCGCTTTTCTTCGGCCAGCTGGTGCAGCGATTCCTGGACGGCAACCTGGTCCATGCAGTGATGGCCGGCGGGGTCTGCCTGCTGCTCGCCGCCGTGCTCACGCTGGTGTGGGTGCGCGAGGCCAAGGCCGAAGGCCTGAAAAGCTGAAGGCCCGGATTCCGACGCCACGAGGAGGAAGCGATTTATGAACCAGCCATTCCGCCATTCGGTCTTTCCGTCCTTGCGACGGGCGTTGCTGCTCGCGGCAGCCCTGCAGGTCGCCGCCCCGGGCCTCGTCTTCGCCGCCGCGGCCCCCGAACGCGAAAAGGCCTGGCCCAGCGCCCATCTCGCCGCCGTCGGCGTTCCCGACTGGGCCCGCGGCAGCACCATCTACGAGATCAACGTCCGGCAATACTCCGCCAGCGGAAAATTTACCGCTGTCACCGCCGACCTGCCCCGCCTGAAGGCCCTGGGCGTGGATATCCTCTGGCTCATGCCCATCCACCCCATCGGTGAACTCCACCGCAAGGGCTCCCTCGGCAGCTACTATGCCGCGAAGGATTACATGGCGGTCAACCCGGAGTTTGGGACCGAAAAGGATTTCGCGGACCTGGTTGCCGCGGCGCACGCGCAGGGCCTGCGTGTCATCCTCGACTGGGTGCCGAACCACGTGTCGCCGGACAACGCGCTGACCAGGACCAACCCCCGCTTTTTCTGGCGCGACGAAAAAGGCAACCTGACGCCGCCGCACGGCACGGACTGGACCGACGTCGTCCAGTTCGATTTCGATGCGCCCGGCCTGCTCGACTACCAGGCGAATGTCCTGCTCCATTGGGTGAAGCAATTCGGCGTCGACGGCTTCCGCTGCGACGTGGCTTGGGGACTTCCGACGCCTTTCTGGAACGAGGTCGTCAAGCGGGTGCGCGCCGTCAAGCCCGACGCCTTCTTCCTCGCCGAGGCCGAGCTGCCGCAGCACCAGGTCGCGGCCTTCAACCTTTCCTACGGCTTCGACCTGCATCATGCGATGAACGAGATCGCGCAGGGGAAGCGGTCCGCCTCGGGCCTCGACGAGGCCTACGCGAAGATCCGCGCGCAATTCCCGCGCGGCGGCGCCTTGATGGTTTTCACGAGCAGCCACGACGAGAACAGCTGGGCCGGCACGGAATTCGAGCGCATGGGCGCCGGCTACGCCCCGTTTGCCGTGCTGACCTTCCTGCTCGACGGCGTGCCGATGATCTACAACGGCCAGGAGGTGGGGCTCGACCGGCGGCTCGAATTCTTCGAGCGCGACCCGATCGTCTGGCCAAAGGAAACCCATCCTACGACGAAGCTCTACCAGGTGATGACGGCGCTGCGGCACGCGAACCCGGCTTTGCATACCGGCGCGCCCATGCGCCGGCTCGACACGACGGACAACGCCACCTTCTACGTTGTCGAACGCGCGGCCGACGGACGGAAGGTCGTTGGCATCTTCAATCTCACGGCGAAGGATGGGAAGGCCGACCTTTTCGATCCGGCGCTGGCCGGCGAGTGGCGCGACGCCTTCACCGGCGAAACCGTGAAGCTCGAGGCGCGCGTCCCGCTCGAGATGAAGGCCTGGCGGTATCGGGTGCTGGTGCGGTAGGGGCCGACACGGTTGCTGAATCGAATGCAGGGTCGTCGCTTGCGACGGCCTCGCAGGCGAGGTCGGGCCAACGCCCGACCCTGCAAGGGGTCTGCGAGCGAGCGCAGGCTGGTTGCGCGAGACTTTCCCTCGCGGCGGATATGCCGGGACGCAGCAAGTCTGCGCCCCTACGAATCAGACCTCACTTCCCCACCGCCGGCGCTTCGTGCTTCGCCGCCGGCACGCCCGGCGAGAAGTCGAGGTGGTCGTGATAGACCGTTTTCGGCCGGTCCTCCGTCTGCATGCGCCGGGCCTCGAGCTGGGTCCGGAATTCCTGCGGCGTCACGCCCTTGTGCTGCTTGAAGACTCGCGCGAAATAGGCCGGATCGCTGAAACCGCTGGCGTAGGCGATCTGCGAAATCGTGAGCGTGCTGCCGTCGAGGGCAAGGATCGCGCCATCGAGTCGGATGCGCTGGATGTAGTGCGTGAGGCGCTCCCGGGTCTCGGTGTGGAAAAGGTGGGAAAGATAGTCGGCCGAACAACCGAGCTGTTCCGCGATGTGTTGGACGCTGAGGTTCGGATTGGCGAACTGTTCGCGCACGAGGCACTTTGCCTGGAAAACCTTTCCGATGTCGCTGTTGAGATGGCCCGTGCCGGTTTCGACGATATTCCGGAAGGAGCCAAGCAGCGCGAGCAGGAGGCCCTTCAACACCGGTTCGCGCGCCGGCGCTTGCATGCCATGTGTATGGATGAGGGCGTTGCACAGGGTAAGCAGGGCGTCGAGGTTGGGCGCGTCGAAAAACTCGATGGCCTCGATGTCGGGCTTCCGGGGCCGCGCCTCATAGGCGAAGTGGATGCTGACCGTATTGTTGTAGAACCCGGTCACCAGGTTGCGGAACGGCTTGCCTTCAGCGCTTTCGACGGACTCGCCATGAGGGACCCCGGCCGGGATGACGCACATCTCGCCCGGCCCGACCCGAAAACCGCGGCTCGGAAAGCTGAAATCCGTCCAGCCCTGCAGCCCCAGGAATATCTCCGGCCGGTAGTGATAGTGCATGCCCCGGCGGTTTTGGACCTGCCGGACCTCGTGCGGCACCCGCAGGGGCAGCCGGCCATGGTCAACCTGGCGGATGGCATTATCAAACAACTCGCGCATTTCCGCGCGGTTGTGCGCGTTCATCGTGCGAGCGGTGAAAATGGCGGGAGGGGCGCCGGGGTCGGACATCGGTGGAAGCTGGCGGCGAGGTAGCGGGCCGGCGCGGGGTTAGGGTGATCGAAAAAATGGTCCCAAAATTGGGAAACTCAAACGGTAAATGGGCTGACGGCGGCGGAAGTCGGCGGATTTTGCTATAGAGACCGTCCTTGGGCGTCGTTTTCCAAAGTCGGCTATCATGCACTGCCACCCTTATTTGCCCGTTGCCCCTGCCCAGGCTCGTTCTCCGGCAATGAACCTTGCCGCGACGGTCGTTTGGGCTATTCGAGTTTGTGGACACTGCCGCTTTCACGCGCGGCCGCCTCATGCATAAAGTGACCCGGGCCGGTTTCACCCTAGTCGAGGTCATGATGGCCATGGCCATTGTGGTCGTCGGCATCGTCGGCATGATGCAGGCGGTCACGATCGGCACGGAACTGTTGGATACCACCAGCAAACAGCAGGTCGCGGTGCGGCTGGTGAAAGCCGAATCCGACCGGTTGCGCAACGGGGCCTGGACCGTCATCGCCAACCTCCCGGCCTCGGCCGCCATTGCGATCAACAGCACCGGTGCCATCACGGGGGACACCACCAGTTTTGCCCTCAGCAATTTCACGGCCGCCGCGGGGGATGACGACACGGAATTGAGCACCCGCGCGGCCGGGTTCACCTGCAGCTTCGCCGCCACCCGCCTGCGTCCCACCGGGGCGACGGCCACCACCGTGACGTTCGTGAAGGTCGTCTACACCGTAACATGGACCAGCAGTGCCGGGCGGGCGCACCGCCGGACGATGGAGACCTATTTTGGCATGAACGGCCTCCATCTCTCGTACCAGCAGGCCTGATGAAAACGACCCGGGCGCAACGCGGTTTCACCCTCATCGAGCTGCTCGTCAGCTCGACGCTGGCGGCGCTGGCGATGACCGCCCTGCTTTCGGCCTTTGTTTTCCTGGCGCGGAATTTCACCCGGTTGTCCAACCTGCAGGCGCTCGAGACCCAAAGCCGGCGCGCGCTGGCTTACCTGCAATCAGATCTCGCGCTGGCCGAGGCGGTCAAGGCCGGCACCGCCGCCACCGCCAGCAGTGTCACCCTGGTCCTGCCGTCGGGCGAAGTGACCTACACCTACGACAGCGGCGCGGGCCGGCTGCGACGGCAGGCCGGCTTCGGCAGCAGCCCCGACCTTTACCTGCTCAGCACCGCGGGCTGCCAGTGCACCAGCTTTGCGTTCAGTTACTACACCGGCAGTGGCGGCTCGCCGGCAAGCCAGCTCACACCCACAACCAACACGCCCTACAGCATCAAACAGCTGCAGGTGAGCTTCGTGGTGCAAACGCCGACAACCGAATCAACCGCGACGCGGATGCAGTACCAGGCGGTCACCGGCCGTCACAACCTCCGGAACAAGCGCGCGCCCGATGGCACCTGAATCCACCACCCTGCCGCGGGGCTCGAGCACGCTGGTCGCCCTGATGCTGACCACAGCCCTTGGCGTGGCGGTCGGCAGCTATCTGGCGCTGATTTCCCACGGTCAACAGATGGGCATCAGGCAATTCCAGAACGATCGCGCGGATGAACTTGCCCAGGTGGGATTGGAGGAGGCGCTCTGGGCGCTCAACCAGGACAACTGGAGCGGCAGCGGCCCGGCGGGGAACACGCCCTGGACCACGGCGGGGACGACGCGCAGCGTCATCCTCGATTACGGCTCGTTGGGCCATGGGGCGACCGGGCAAGTCGCGCTGTCAGTCGCCAACTATGCCAGCACCGGCCCGGTCTGGCCGACCGTGGCGGTGACGGCCACCGTCACGTTGAACGACGGGCGCGCGATCAGCCGGACGCTGCAGGCCACCACGGGCCCCGCCCCGCTATTTGCGAATGCCATCGCCTCGGCGGAGGCGGGCGTTTCATTCGCCGCCGGCGGCACGGTGGACAGCTGGAATTCCGACCCCGACGACAATCCGGCGACAGCGGCCGTGGCGTACAGTTTCACGGCGGGAAACGCGGCCAATTACGGCGCGGTGGTGGCCGGGCGTGATGATGGCACCTACGGGGTCGTGCTCACGCAGGCAACGGTCCGCGGCTACGTCGCGACGTTCGGCCAACCCGCCAGCTATTCCGTCTCGGGTTCGCCGCCGGGACGCATTCTCGGCCCGACGACCGCCAGCGGCGTGGATATCGACAACACCCGCCTCGGCCGCACCGCCTTCGTGCCTTTTGCACCGGTTTTTTCCGTAACGCTGCCTGCGACCAGCGGACCGACCTACGGCGGGCTGCTCAGCAGCCTGCTGTCCATCGTCACCACCTTGTTGGTCGGCGGCATTCCGTCCGGCGTGGACACCTACCGGTACAGCGGCAACCTGAGCCTCAACGGCGGCCTGGTCCTGCCGCTGATCGGCCCCCCGGCCAACCTCACGGTCGACCGGCCGCTCAAGCTGATCGTCGACGGCAACCTCGTGATCAGCGGCACCGGGAGCATCACCATCAAAAACACCGGCTCGCTCGAACTTTTCGTCGCCGGCGACGTCACGATCGGCGGCAATGGGATCATCAACGAGAACGTGGAGCCAGCGAAGTGCGCCATCTACTGCACCAGCACGTCGACCACGGACTCGCTCCAATACACCACCACCGCCGACTACCGCGGCGTCATCTATTGCGAGAACAAACCCATCGACATCAGCTCGAACGCAACCTTCTACGGGGCAATGCTTAGCCGGAAACAGATTCGGTTCACCGGCGGGGCAACTGCGCCGATATTCCACTACGATACCGCGTTGCGCACCACTCGCTTCTCCGGCATCAAAACGCCCTATGTTGTCCGTGAACTAACTCAGCCCTGAGCGGCGCCGCCCCCGACCAGCCCCCATGTTCCAGCGCTTCACCAAGAGCCGCAGCCTGCTGATCGAGATCAACCCCCACCAGGTGTTGGTCGCGGGGATTGTGCGCCAGCGCCGCGGGCCGGTGACCATCGAGTTCGCGGCCGAATTTGACCGGGAGAACACCGCGGCGCTCCGGCTCTGGATCGAGGGCAAGAAGGACCTGCGCAAGAAATGGATGACGGCCGTCTGCGGGTTCATCTCGCAGCGCGGGCTCCTGCAGCGGGAAACGCTCCGCGCCACCGACCTCACCAATCCCGCGCAGCTCATCACCACGATCCGCGACAAGCAGACCCTGCATTTCTCGCCGTCCTCGGCCCCCTTCCAGCACGTCAATCCCGAGCAATGGACGTTCCGGGCCGTCACGGCGTTGAACGGGACGCCGCTGCCGGAAGGCGACACGGCACGGCCGGCGTTGTTGATGGGCCTCGCGAACGACGAGCTGCACGAGTTCCAGCAGCAGCTGCTCGATTGCCGGTTGATTCCGCAGCAGCTCGAGCCGGCGCTGCTCTCCCTCTTCGGCGCGATTTACCAGATCATGGAACGGCGGCACCAGCCGCGCGCGCCGGTGGTGTTTGTCATCAAGCAGGAAAGCACCGCCATCTACATCCTCGGCAAGGAAGGGGTCCACACGCCCGGCCACGTTTCGCACGGCCTGATCACCCTGGTGCAGCAGGTGCGCAAGGAATTCGCGCTCGAAAGCGATGCGGAGGCCATGCGCCGGCTGATGGATCCGGACGAAGACCTGCGCAAGCGCGCCCGCAAGCTGCTGCGCCAGATGGGCGCCGAGCTCCGGCCGGTGATCAATTCCTACGAGATGACCACCGGCCAGCCGGTCGGCGAGATCTACTGTGCGTACCTCCCGCCGGCCCTGTCGTGGATTGCCGAGGCCCTCGTGTCGGTCATCGAGCACGAGTCCATGCCGTTCAACTGCCAGGAGTGGATGTCCACCGTGGGCCTGCAGGCCGGCGAGGGCCTGCCCACGCTCGGCACGCATTGGCTCGGCGCCCTCAGCCTGGCCGCCAGCCTGCCGGAGGCCGTGGGCGGCGGCGCGGAAATCACGCAGGCGCAGAGCGAAATGTTCCAGCGGCCGTGGCACATCGATTGCCGGCTGTCGATCGAGCCCGGCGGGTCGCGGCTCATCAACCGCGGATTCCTCACCGCGGCCGGCGCCGGGGCGCTGATGCTGCTATCGCTCGGCATGGCCGGCTGGCAGTACAGCCGCACCCAATGGTTCCGGGATGAAACGGCCCGCTGGCAGCAACAGATGGCCACCAACCAGAAGCTGACCAATGAGCTCACCTCGACCGTGGCCGAACTGAAGGCGCGGACCGCCCGGCTCAACCAGGCCTATGCGCTGATGCGCGAGGCCGAGCCCGCCACCGAATTCCTGATGAACATCGGCCGGACGCTCCCGCCGCGCCTCCGCATCGACCGCATCGAATCGAACGACAACCGCGTGTTGCTGGCGGGCAGCCTGCTGGAGCCGGCCGAGGACGCCAGCCGCAGCCTCGGTCGCTACATGGACACCCTGCGGGCCAATTCCGCCATCGGCGGATTGTTCGCCTCGATCAGTGCCACGTCGCTGCAGCGCGATGCCGATTCCGACACGCTGGTGTTTGAGATCACCATGAAGTACCGACCGCAGCCATGATGATCCTGCTGACCCAATTTTGGGCCGCGGTGCGGCTGCGGCCGGTGATGTCGGCGTGCCTGGCCGTGGCCTTGCTCGCCGGCATCGCGAACTACCCGCTGTGGCAGCAGCGGCAGGAGGCCGCGCGCCGGCACGCCGAGGTTCGGCAGAAGGGTGAAACCATCCTGATGGCGCTCCGGGAAAGCGGGCGCATCCAGGCCGACCTCGCCGTCCTCACCGAAGCGCAGGAAATCATCGACCGGAACCTGGCGAGCGACCAGACGATGGAAGTGAACCTGGGTTATTTCTATCGGCTCGAAAAACTCAGCCGCGTCCGCCTCGTGCGCGTCGATCAACTCGGGGCCCCGGCGATCGATGCGAAGAGCCCGTTCACCGTCGTGCCCATTTCGCTGCAGGTTTCCGGCACTTACCGCAACCTCCTGGGCTTCATGCGGGAACTGGAAAACGGACCGCGCATCCTCCGCACGCGGTCCTACCGGCTGGAACGAACCGATGTCACCGGCGGGGAGCTGATGCTGGTGATGTCGGTGGAACTACTCGCCCGGCCATGACCTTCCCGCGCCCCATCCTTTTCCTTTTCCTGCTGGTGGCCGGCATGGTCGCCGCCGAGCGCGCCTGGGTGGGCGTGGATGATTCCGCCGTGATCCGCCAGCGCATCGACGCGCTGCTCAAGCGCCGCCAGAAGCCCGAGTCGCTACCGGTCGACCCGCCGAATCCGTTTGCCCTCGCCGCGACCGGCACGGCCACCGTCACGGGCACGGCGCCGGCTGCCCGCGAAACCCCGATCCCGGGCGTCAATCCCGCGCCGGGCGTGCCGGCACCGGTTCCCGCCCGGACCGAGGAGGAGGCCGGGTCCGCCAACACGGCGGAACTACTCGCCCGCGTGGCCGGCCGCCTGCGCATCACCGGCGCGATCCGGTTGAAGGACCAGCTGCATGTGATCATCAACGACAGCCCGTGGAAGGAAGGCGACACCCTGGTCGTCAACCAGGGCGCCCGAATCATCCGCTTGCAGGTGACCCGGATCCAGCCCGGCCAGCTGACCTTGCGGCTCGAGGATGCGGAGCTGGTGTTGAAGTACTGAGCCGGGATCATGCAGTTGGTGGGCGTCGGTTTCCACATCGACGCCAGGTTCGCACGCCTCGTGAGTCCTTGTCGTCGATATGGAAATCGACGACCACCTTTCGGTCGGTTCGCTACCGAGCGAAACGGCGCTTCAATTGCATGATCCCGGCTGAGATGTAGCCGGGGTCGTCGACCCCCGGCACGGTAGCGGAGCCAGATGAGCGCCGTTTCCTCGCGTCATCGGCGGTGATCGACCGCCGCCACCGCCCAGCGGTGTCCTACCGCGGCAGCGCCGTGACCATGTCGGGCAGGCCGTGCAGGTAGGCAAAGGCGTCCGCACCCAGGCGGACCGCGGGCGGCACGGGCGAGGGCGAATGCTGCAGGGCGCTGACGATGACCGCTGCCTGCAACGTGGGCCGCATGTCGGCCCAGGCCATGCGCCGGGTGGCGCCGCCCTCGAGGAAGTTCAGCCGGTTCTGCGCGTCGAGGTAGACCGTGGTTCGCGCCACGTCCCCCAGCCCCTCCACGAGCAGCGGCCGATCCTTGGTGTAGCGCATCAGGTCGGTTGACATCCAGGCGATCAGTTTTGCGGCGCTGTCCTCCGCGGCGAGCCGCGTCGCGGCGCCTTCCACCGCGCTGCTGTTGATCACCGGCGTGCGGGTGACGAGGCGGGCGAAATCGCGGCCGGCCGGCCGGTCCGGGGTGGCGGCCGTCTCCGCGGCATTTTTCTGCAGTTCCGCGCCCAACGCCTCGCGGGCGGACTGGTTCCGGCTCATCTCCTCCTCATGCGCGGCCTGTTGCTGGAGCAGGAACCGCCCGAGGAAGAACAAGCCCGGGACGAAAACCAGCAGGCCGAGCACCAGCGGCCGCCGGGAACGCCGCTCGGGCGGCGCGGGTGGCACCGGCACGTTCGCCGGTTTGGCCGCCACGGCCGGGGCCGGCCGCGGGTTGTCGTCGAGCAGCACGCGGTAAAGCGTGAGGGGCTCGCTGATGTTCTTCAGTTTTTGCGGGCCGAAGCGCTGCACGTTCAGGGGCAGCTTGTTCTTGACGACATCGTAGACGGTTTGGGAGATGACGATGCCCCCCGGCTGGGATTGGGTTACGAGCCGCGCGGCGATGTTGACGCCATCGCCCATGGCATCGCCATTCCCCACGAACACGTCCCCGAGGTGAATCCCGATGCGGTGCCGCAACGCGGACTGGGTGTGGGTCGGATCAGACCGGTTGGCGGCGAAAAAGCGCTGGATCGCGAGGGCGCATGCCACGGCTTCCACCGCGCTGACGAATTGCACCAGGAGGCCGTCGCCGGTGGACTTGAGCACGGTGCCGGAATGTTCGCCGAAATGCCGGCGCATCACCTCGGTGTCCCGCTCGATGCGATTGAGGGTGGCCAGCTCCTGCTCGTGCATCTTCGCGCTGTAGCCCACGGCATCCGTGAACATGATGACGGCCAGCTGGCGCTGGGTGGAGACTACCGGGAAGGGCGGCGTGGCATCCATGAATTCCACGTGCACTGCTAACCACGTCCGCAACCGGCGCAATGCCTTTGCGGCGGCGCGTGCGACCCCGCCCGGAGCCGCCGGCCGAGGCTTAGCCGGGATCATGCAATTGAAGCGCCGTTTCCCTTGGTAGCGAACCGACCGAAAGGTGGTCGTCGATTTCCACATCGACGACAAGGACTCACGAGGCGTGCGAACCTGGCGTCGGTGTGGAAACCGACGCCCACCAACTGCATGATCCCGGTTTAGGGTGGGCTGGCCGTGGCGAGCACCTGCTCGATGACGACGTCGAGGGCTTCGATGCTCACCGGTTTGGTCAGGTGGCAGGCATAGCCTGCCTCGCGCGAGCGGTTGAGATCCTCATCGGTGCCATAGCCGCTCAGCGCGACGCCGATCAGGCCGGGCCGGACGGCCCGGAATTCCCGGAGCAATTCGTGTCCATTGCCATCGGGCAGGCCCAGGTCGGAAATGATGATGTCGAAGTTGTCCTCGGCGAAGCGCTGGCGCGCCTCGGCCGACGAGTCCGCGGTCGTGACCGTAAAGCCCCGCTTGGCCAGCAGCGAACGCAGCGTCGTCCGGGTCGAGGCATGGTCCTCGATGAGGAGCAGGCGCAACTTCCGCCCGCGGCGGGACCGCACGCTGGGGGGTACGGCCGGCGGGTCGGCGAGTGCCCGGTTGGCGGGCGCATGCCCGTTGGGTTCGGCCGGGTTGAGCACCGGCAACTCGACGACGAAAGTCGAACCCTTGCCCGGACCATCGCTGGTGGCCCGGATCGAGCCATGATGCAGCTCGAGAAGCTGCCGTGAGATGGTCAGGCCGAGGCCCAGGCCGCCCCGGCGCCGTTCCACCTGCGAAAACGGGTCAAAGATGCGGTCCAGGTCCGATTTGATCAGCCCGATCCCGGTGTCGCTGATCTCGACCCGGATGCGGCCGTCGGCGACCCGGGTGGTGACAGTGACGGTGCCGCCATGGGGAGTAAACTTCACGGCGTTGTTGAGGATGTTCCAAAACACCTGCTGGAGGCGCACGGGGTCGCCCAGCACCATCGTCGGCCGGGGCGTCAGCCGCAGGTCGATTTCGGCCAGGCCTTTTTCCATGTTCGCCGAGACAATCCGGACCGCGTCCGCGACGAGGGTGTTGATTTCGGCCGGCTTGACGTCGAGCGAGAGCTTCCCGTGGGTGATGCGGGTGAGGTCGAGCAGGTCGTCGATCAACTTGGCCTCGAGGCTGACGTTGTTGCGGATGGTTTCGAACGTCGCGCGGATCGCAGCGGGCATCTCGGGATTGTCCGCACCGTCGCTGGCCAGGAGCAGGACCGGATTGAGCGGCGTGCGCAGCTCATGGGAAAGCGTGGCGAGAAAATCGTCCTTGGCGCGGGACGCTGCCACCGCCGCGTTGCGGGCTTCCATGGCATGCTGCAGCAGGCGCGTCCGCTCATCCTCGACTTGTTTGCGCTGGATGAGCAGCGCAATGGCCTCCGCGGAGAGCGCCAGTTCGCGCAGGACCCTGGTTTCGAACTGGCGGCGGGCGACCACGGCCAGGACGCCGAGCACCCGCGACTCATAAACCAGGGGATAACCGGCAAAACCCATGAGGCCCTCGCGCCGCGCCCACTCCGGGTCACAGATGTCGGGATCGGCTGCAACCTGGTGCGTGACATGGGACAGCTTGCTGGTGGCGATCGCGCCCACCCGGCCTTCGCCAAGCTGGAGGCTGGTCTGGGGTTGGTTGGGTTGCGGGTCCAGGCCGGCGGAGGCCTGCAGCTTGAGCACCGGGGCGTCGCCTTCCAGGAGCCAGATGCGGACATAGGCGGCATCCGCGTGGTGCCGGATCATCGCGGCCAGTTGCTGGAGGATCGGTCCCAATTCCCCCCCGCGGGCGACCTCGATGGCGAGGTTCGCGCGCAGGGCGACCAGTCTTGTCTCCTCCAGTGCGGCCAGCTCGGCCTGCTTGCGCTCGGTCACATCGCGACATACGGCCAGCAGCCGTTCCGGGTGGCCGGCCGCGTCAAGGATGGGACGCAGCACCACGTCCCACCAGCGGTTCGGCGCGGATTCCCCGGCGGCGATGCCCTGGAAACGACGGGATTCGCCCGCCAGGGCTCCGCGATGGGCGGATTCGGCCTCGGTGCGCGAGTGCGCGGCCCATACGGCCGTCCAGTGCATCCCGACGGCACCGGGGAAGCTGCCGTCCTGCGCCGCCTTTTGCGCGACCTCGTTCAGCACGAGGACGCGCCCGGCGAGGTCCAGGACGAGGATGCAGTCGGGACTGCTTTGCAGGATGCGATGGTTCAATTCCTGGGAGTCCCGCAAGGATTTTTCCGCCAAGTGGCGCGCCGTGACGTCCGTGTTCACCTCGAGCACCGCGCGCAACCGGTTGTGTTCGTCGGCATGCACCACCCAGCGGGTGGCAATGTGGAGTTCCGTCCCATCCTTGCGGCGATGGATGACCTCGCTGGCCCAGTGGCCCTGGCGGCTGAGCGTGGACTGGATCTGTTCGAGAGGCTCGGGATAGACCGCGCGCAGGAGCAGGTGGCTGGTCTGGCCGAGGGCTTCGTCCCGGGTGAAGCCGTAAAGCAGCTCCGCGCCGCGATTCCAGAAGATGATGCGGTCCTTCGGGGACCGGGCCAGCAGCGGCGCGAGTTCGACAAGTTGCGCCTGTTCGCGCAACCGTTGTTCGCTCTCGCGCAGCTCGGTGTTGCGGGTGGCGAGTTCCTCATTGAGCGTGGTCAGCTCTTCGTTCGCGGACTCGAGTTCCTCGTTCGAGGTTTCCAGTTCCTCGTTCAAGCTTTGGAGTTCCTCGTTGGAAGACTGGACCTCCTCGTTGGACGCCTGCAGTTCCTCGACGACGGTCTCGTGCTGTTCGCGCAGGTGTTCGAGATGGTCGCGGGTTTCGCCCAGTTCGCGCTTCATGGCCGCGAGCCGGCTGGCTTCGGCGCGGGCGGTTTTGGGCATCTTGCCCGACGGTTTGGGGACCGTCACGGGAGGGAGCTTGTCGAAGACCACCAGGTGGCACCGGTTCTGCAGCCGCCGGAAAGGCAGGACATGAATTTCGACGCCCTGGCGGGGGCTGTCGAACGACAGGACCCGCTCCCGGACCGGCCGGTTTTCGGCGCGTGCGCGTTTCAGGGCCTTTTGCAGGGCGAGCCCCAGGGAGCCGCGCGCCATCTTGAACAGGCTGAGCGTGGCTTTGCCGGAAGGCAGATCGAGGTAGCCCTGGATGCGACCGCGGAACTGGAGGACCTCGCCATCGTCGTTCACCAGCACGGCGGGGGGCGCGTAACGTTCCATCATCAGGCGGTCGGCCTCGCGGTACGCATCGAGGGCCGGGGGCGCCGTTTCGGCGTCCCGCTGGGAGGCGGGAGGGGGCGAGACCCGGAGGGTGGCGGGCAGCGGCGGACGTTCGCGATGCCAGTTCACCGGCTGCTTCTTGACGTAGATTTTCTGGGTCTTTTCGGCGGTGGTGAAAAGGTGGCTGAACGTGCCGACCGATTCCGACGCCCCGAGCACGAGGATGCCGGCGGGCTTGATCGCGTAGTGGAAGGTCGGGATGATCTTCTGCTGGAGCGCCGGCTCGATGTAGATGAGCATGTTCCGGCAACTGATGAGGTCCACGCGGGTGAAAGGGGGATCCGTCAGCAGGTTTTGCTGGGCGAAGATCACCAGGTCGCGCAAGGACTTCTGGGCGCGATAGACGTCATGCTCCCGCGCGAAAAAGCGGCTGACCCGGCTGGGGCTCAAGCCGGCCAACTGCGCCTTCGTGTAGCGGCCGGCGCGGGCCTGCTCGAGCACCTTCGCGTTCACATCGGTGGCAAAGATCTGGATCGGGACGTGCAGCGCCCGCTTTTCCGCGAATTCGAGAAAAGCGATCGCGTAGGAATAGGCCTCCTGGCCCGTCGAGCAGCCGGCGACCCAGAAGCGCAGCGTCTCGCCGGGTGCCAAGCCCTTCACCAGCCGCGGAAAGATGCGCTTCTTGAGCGTGTCGAAGACGCTGGGGTTGCGAAAGAAGCTGGTGACACCGATGAGCAGGTCCTGGTAGAGCGCTTCCACCTCGGCCGGGTTTTCGCGCAGGAGATGATGGTAAGCCTCCAAGCTCTTGAGCTTGGCGAGACCCATCCGCCGTCCGATGCGCCGGCGGATCGTGGACAGGCGGTACAGGTTGAAGTCGATGCCGGTTTGCGTGCGCAACAGCAGGAAGATGCGCCGGAGGTTCGCGTCCTCGGGCGCCTTGGGCCACGCGATGGAATCCGGTCCGGCCTGCCCGGCGGATTTGCGGGATACGCGTCCCCGGCGGTCGCGCGCGTTGGCGGCGGCCCGGCGCCGCGTGCGGTGCGGCGTGCTCAGTACCCGCGCGATTTCCGCGGCGATCTTTGCGGGCGGCAGGACGAAATCGACACAGCCGGTGGCGACGGCACTCCGGGGCATGCTGTCGTATTTGGACGAGTTTTCGTCCTGCGCGAAGGTGAGGCCGCCCGACTCCTTGATGGCCCGGAGGCCTTCCGCCCCGTCGGAGCCGGCGCCGGAAAGCACGACGCCAATCGCCAGCGATCCGCGGTCGGCCGCGAGCGATTTCAGGAAATGGTCAATCGACCGCGCGGGGGTGCCGGAATTCTTTTCGCGCGGGGTCAGGCGCAGCACGGAATCCTGGATCGTCAGGTCCGAATTGGGCGGAATGACATAGATGCGGTTCCGCTCGACCCGGGTGTTTTGCTCGATCTCCTGCACCGGCAGCGTGGCGGAGCGCCCCAGCAACTCCGAAAGCAGGCTCCGGTGCGTCGGGTCGAGATGCTGGACCAGGACGTAGGCCACCGGGGCATCGGCCGGAAGATTACCAACCAGTTCAGTAAAGGCTTCGAGCCCGCCGGCTGACGCACCAATGCCGACGATTTTCAGGGATTCGGAGGAATTAGTGAGGGGTTCGGGTGAAACCATAACCGGCGAATTGGAAGTGGGAGTCGGGAAATGGCCGGGCGTCGGCCTCAGGAAAAAATCGGCAGGTACGATTCTTATGCCGACAGCGGCGCGCAACCGCATTGTCGGTAGGTGCTTACCCCAATCCGCATTGGAAAACACCGTATGGCGCCCTGCCCGCGTCCTTGTCAGCACGCACCCGAATGCGCGCGGGGGTTGTATCTCCGACGGCAGTCGCGGGCCCGGCCATCGGCCACAATCCATATCACGCGGGTGGGCCTTGCCGGACCGGCGTTCGGGCCTAGCGTTTCCTTCCCATGGTTTCCCCCCTCCACGTGCCCGCTTTCACCCCGGCCGAGATCGAGGCCGAGACGGAAAGGCTTTTTCGCGCGCTCATGCACGTGGACTGCACTCCGGGCAAGGCGTGGAATCTCGAAACGTGTCGCGGGTTTGCCCTGCTGACCCTCGAGATCAACCGCCTGAAAAAGGAAAAGGATGCGGTCATCCTCACCCACTCCTATGTCGAACCCGAGATCGTCTATGGCGTCGGCGACTTCAAGGGCGACTCCTACTTCCTCAGCCTCAAGGCGCGGGAGTCGAAGGCGAAGGTGATCGTTTTCGCCGGCGTGGTGTTCATGGCCGAGACGGCCAAGATCCTCTCGCCCGACGCAACGGTCATCGTGCCCGATCGCGGCTCCGGCTGCTCGCTCGCTGATTCGCTCACGGGTGACCAGTTGCGAAAATTGAAGGCCGCCTACCCGGACGCGGCGGTGGTCTGCTATATCAATTCCACCGCCGAGGTGAAGGCCGAGTCCGACGTTTGTGTCACGTCCGGCAACGTCTACGACATCGTGGCGACGCTGCCGCAGCAGCGCATCCTCTTCGTCCCCGACCGCCTGATGGGGGAGAATATCCGGACCGAGCTCAAGCGCCGCGGCGTGGCCAAGGAAATCATCACATCCGACGGCACGTGCATCGTGCACGATGTCTTCGACGCGTCGGCGGTCGCCGATGCCCGGGCGCGCTTTCCCGGCCTCAAGGTCGTCGCGCATCCCGAATGCACGCCGGAGGTCGCCGCCGCGGCCGATTTCGTCGGCAGCACGGGTGCGATGATGAAATACGTCAAGACGACCAGCGCGCCCTATTACCTGATGCTGACCGAATGCGGGCTGGTCGGCCGGCTCCAGGTCGAGACGCCGGAAAAGCACTTCATCGGCGGGTGCCGGCTGTGTCCGTACATGAAACTCAACTCCTTGGAAAAAGTGAGGGACGCGCTCCGCGCCCCGCGCCCCGACCAGATCGTCACGCTCGACGAGGATATTCGCCGCCGCGCCGCCCGGTGCATCGACCGGATGTTCGAGCTCGCTCCAGCAAGCAAAGGCTGAAGGACTGAAAGCTGAAAGGCTGGACAATCTTCATCGCACCCAGCCAAACCAGCGGTCCCGAATCCGGATTTCAGCCCTTCAGTCTTTCAGCCTTTCGTACCCCATGCTCACCGCCCGCACCGAACATCTGATTGACCTCGCGCTCGAGGAAGACGCCGGCCTCGGGGACATCACCAGCCGGGCCATTTTTCCCGCCCGGCACCGCAGCCGCGCCGTCATCGATGCCAAGCAGGAACTCGTGATTTGCGGCCTGGAGATCGCCGCGCGGGTATTCGCGAAGACGGATCCGGCGATCAAAACCCGATTGCTGGCGCGCGACGGCGATCGCGTGAAGCAGGGCGCCAAGGTGCTCCGGCTCGAAGGGCCAACCGCATCCCTCCTCACCGCCGAGCGCACCGCCCTCAATTTCCTCCAGCGCCTGTCCGGCATCGCGACCCAGGCGGCGCGTTACGCGAGGGCCGTGAAGGGTACCGGGGTGCGCGTGGTGGACACGCGCAAGACCACGCCCGGCTGGCGCGCGCTCGAGAAATATGCCGTGCGGACCGGCGGCTGCTTCAACCATCGCAGTTCACTGGGCGAGCAGGTGCTCATCAAGGACAACCATATCGCCGCCGCCGGCTCGCTCACGAAGGCCGTGCACCGCTGTCGGGCCGCGGCGCCGCACGGCTCCAAGATCGAAGTCGAGGCCAAGGACCTGGCGGAAGTAAAGGAAGCGATCCGGGCCGGCGCGGACATCGTGCTGCTCGACAACATGACGCCCCCCCAGGTCCGCTCGGCAGTGAAGGCGATCGCGGGCCGGGCGCAGGTGGAAGTTTCCGGCGGGGTCACCTTCGCGACGCTGCGGGATTATGCGCTGCCCGGCGTGAACCTCATCAGCATCGGCGCCCTGACGCACTCGGTGGCCGCGGCGGATCTTAGCCTGGACCTTTTGAAAAGCGGGAAATGAACCACCCAGGCACAAAGACCCGAAGGGCGGTCCAGGGCATTTCTTTGGGCTGCGGTGTCATGGTGGTTCGATCGACATGAAAACCATCCACACCGACTGTCTCGTGCTCGGCGCCGGCCTCGCGGGCTCGGCTTATGCGCTCCACGCGGCGCGGGCGGGTCGGAAGGTGGAGCTGCTTTCCCTTGGCGAGCCATTGCAGGCCAACAGCGACTGGGCGCAGGGCGGCATCATCTACGACACGTCGCCCGATCCCTCGAGCCTCGCGCAGGACATCATGGACGCCAGCGATGGGACGGCGAATCCGGCCGCGATTGCACAATTGGTGGCCGAGGGCCCCGGCGCCGTGAAAGAGCTGCTCCTGGACGAGCTGCGCATCGGTTTCGATCGCGAGGCATCGGGCGAACTCCAACTCGCGCGCGAAGGCGGACATCACGAGCGGCGCATCATCCACACCAAGGATGCAACCGGTCATTCCATCCTGGCGGCGGTGGCGGACAAGGTGGATGCCACGCCCGGCATCACCCGCCGGAGCGGGTTCGTGGCCGTGGATCTGCTGACGCTGTCCCACAATTCCAACGAACCGCGAGACCGCTATGAACCGCTGACCTGTTTTGGCTGCTATGCGCTGGATACCGCGACCGACGAGGTCATCGCCTTGGTGGCGCGCAAAACCATCCTCGCGACGGGCGGCTTGGGGGGAATCTTCCAGCACACCACCAACCAGCCCGGCAGCGTCGGCCACGGCGTGGCGATGGCGTACCGGGTCGGCGCGCGCCTGATGGACCTGGAGTACGTCCAGTTCCATCCCACGGTTTTCTTCAAGAAGGGCCTCCCGCCCTTCCTCATCACCGAGGCGCTCCGCGGCGAGGGCGCGGTGCTGGTCGATTCGCATGGCGTGCGGTTCATGGACAAGGTTCACCCCCTCGCGTCGCTGGCCCCGCGCGACATTGTCTCGCGCGAAATCCAGCACCACCTCGCGGAAACCGGCGACGGCTGCGCCTACCTCGATTTGGGTGCGCTCAAGCCGGATTTCATTCGCGAACGGTTCCCGGGCATCCACGAACGCTGCCTCGCCAATGGCGTCGACATCACCCGCGAGCCCATCCCGGTGGTCCCGGCCGCGCATTTCTCCTGCGGTGGCGTGCACACGGACCTCGCCGGGCGCACGAATGTGCGGAACCTGAACGCGATCGGCGAGACCGCCTGCACCGGCCTGCACGGCGCCAACCGCCTGGCGAGCACGTCGCTGCTGGAATGCCTCGTTTCGGCCAAGGCCGCGGCGAAGGCCGATTTGGCGGACCTAGCCGACGGCCCTGCCCGCCACCCCGTCCCGCGCGAATGGCGCAGCCCTGCGCGCACCGCGGACCCGCTGTTGATTCGCCAGGACCTGCAGCAAATCCGCCAGACGATGTGGAACTACGCGGGGATCATCCGTTCCCCCCGCCGCCTGGCCCGGGCCCGCCGGATCTTGCTGGAATTGCGGGAGGATATCCAGGCGTTCTACCGGGACTGTCGTCCGACGCGGGAACTCATCGAGTTGCGCAACGCGGTCCAGACCGCGCTGCTGGTCGTCCATGCCGCCTCCCTGAACGCCGTGAGCAAGGGTTGCCATTTTGTTGCCGCCGAGAATGAATAAGCCCGCCTCCCGCGGCGTCATACCGGCATGAACACCCCGCTCCTCCCCTGCCTGGGTTCCATTTTGATCGTTTCGGTCGCGCTGGCCGACCAGCGCGATGATCGCGATTTTCGGGACGGCCGGGGGCGCGACGGCCCGCGGGTCATCGTTTACCAGCACGCCGGCTTCAGCGGCGATGTGCTGGTGCTTTATCCGGGAGACGCGATCGACAACATGTCGGGCCGGACCTTCGAAAATGGCGCGAAGCTGAATGACAGCATCACGTCCATTCGCGTCGAGGGCGGCGCCGAGGTTTTCGCGTACGAGAATTCCCGTTTTCGCGGCGAAGCGCTGCGGTTGACGGAGAGCGCGCGGGACCTCACCGGCCGCCCGGTCGCCGGCGCGGTCGCGGTGAACTGGAACGACCGGATCTCCTCGATCAAGGTGGAGCGTACCCGGGGCCGCGATGGGGATCGCGATGACCGCGGGCCCGGCCGGCCCGGCAGCGGCAACGACCGGCCGCGCGACCCGGACAAGCTGGTGAAGGATACTTTCAAGGACTTGCTCGGCCGCGACCCGGACCCGGGCGAGTTGCGCGAGTTCCGCGGCCGGATCCTCGATGCCGGCTGGACTGAGCGGATGCTGCGCGATCACTTGCGCAACGAGGATCGTTACCGGAACGAGATGGCGGAAGCGATCGTCCGCCGTGCGTACCGCGAGGTGCTGGGCCGCGAGGTCGACCCGAGCGGGTTGAAGCAATACAGCTGGGCCGTGCGCGAGAAGGGCTGGACGGAAAGCGATGTGCGCGACGACCTGCGCAAAAGCGCCGAGTACCGCAACAAACCCCGGTAGGACGCCAGTCCAAGGGTGGATAATTGTGGCGCACCAAGGTACGCCGCGGAGGTCTATTATGCTTCACCTCCTCGCTCTTGGGGAACATGGATTACATGCATGTTCTTGAGGGCCTTAAGCTTAAAGAACCGTGAGCCCCTCACCCCATCCCCCTACCCAGCTTTGCAAGACCGGAATCGATGGCTTTGATGACATTTTGAACGGTGGACTGCCGCGCAACCGGGTTTATTTGGTCCTGGGCGAGCCGGGGGTGGGCAAAACGACCCTGGCCCTCCAGTTTCTGCTCGAGGGCCAGAAGATGGGCGAACGCGGACTGTATATTACGCTCTCCGAAACGACCGTGGAGCTGAACGAAGTGGCCGCCTCGCACGGCTGGGACCTTTCCACCATCGATCTCTTCGAACTTTCGGCCCTGGAGGCGCAGATCAAGGATGATTCCGACACCACCTTCTTCAGCCCTTCGGAGGTGGAGCTCAATCGCACCACGCAGGTCCTGCTCGACGAGGTCGACCGGATCAAACCGATGCGCGTGGTTTTCGATTCCCTGTCCGAACTCCGGCTGATGTCGGAAACCGCGCTCCGCTACCGCCGGCAGATCCTTTACCTGAAGCAATATTTCGCCGGGCAGAAGTGCACCGTCCTCCTGCTGGACGACAACTCCGCCCGCGGGGAGGTCGACGATCAGGTGGAAAGCCTCGCGCACGGCGTGATGGTCATGACCAAGACGTCGCCCGACTACGGCATTTCCCGGCGGCAGGTCCGGGTGCAGAAAATCCGCGGCGTGAAATTCCGCGAGGGCAACCACGACCTCCTGATGGAGACCGGCGGACTGGTGGTGTTTCCCCGGCTGGTGGCGGCGGAGCATCACAAACGTTTCGTGCGGGAGAGCGTCTCGAGCAACGTCGTCCAACTCGACCAGTTGCTCGGTGGAGGCCTGGACCGGGGCACCAGCACGATTTTCATGGGCCCGGCCGGCACCGGCAAATCCACGCTGAGCATGTGCTTTGCGCTGGCGGCCGCCCAGCGGGGTGAGCGCGTGATGCTCTACACGTTCGATGAGACGATCGGAACCCTGCAGGCCCGCAGCGCCCAGCTTGCCCTGGACCTCGAGGGCCCGCTCAGCGATGGACGCCTCCAGATTGCGCAGATCGACCCCGCCGAAATCTCACCCGGGGAACTCGCCTACCGGATCAAGCAGGGCGTGCAGGAGGAGGGGGTGCGCATGGTGGTGATCGACAGCCTCAACGGCTACCTGCATGCGATGCCCGACCAGCGCCACCTGACCCTGCAGTTGCACGAATTGCTGGCTTTTCTGAACCAGCAGGGCGTTTCCACCCTGCTGGTTCTGACGCAGCAGGGCCTGGTGGGCTCCATGCAAAGCCCGGTGGACCTCACCTACCTGGCGGACACGGTCGTCCTGATGCGCTATTTCGAGTACAACGGCGCCGTGCGGCAGGCCATTTCCGTGATCAAGAAACGGAGCGGCAACCACGAGCGGACGATCCGGGAATTTTCGCTCGGCGCGACGGGGATCACGGTGGGCGAGCCGCTCATCGGGTTCCAGGGCGTGCTCTCCGGCATTCCCCTCATGACCGATCGGAAACCCGGCGCGAAATCATGAGTGTGGTCCCTGCTCCCGCGGTGGGTTCCGAGGCTCCGTGGCCGGACAAGATCGCGCCGGAGCACGAGTATCGCACCCTCATCCTGGCGCCGACCGGCAACGATGCGCGCCTGACCGCCGGATTCCTGGAGGCGGCGGGCTGGGTCGGGGCCGTTGTGGCGGACATGTCGGCACTTTGCGAAAAGATCGTGGAGGGTTGCGGGGCGGTCCTGATCGCGGAGGAAGTGATGACCAATGGCAGGGTTGGCCAGCTTTTCGGCCTGCTTAAACGCCAGCCCGCCTGGTCCGATATTCCGGTCGCGCTTATCACCACGGGGGGCAGCGGGGGCGGGGAGCGAGCCCGCCGGCTCGTCGCCCTCGGAGCCAACAGCAATGTCACGCTGCTCGAACGGCCCTTCCGCCCCGCGACGCTCGTCAGCACGATCGAGGTGGCCCTCCGCTCGCGCCGACGCCAGTATCAGGTCCGCAAGCTCCTGCGCGAACTCAGCCAGGCCCGCGACGTCGCCGAGCGCGCCAGCAACGCCAAGGACGATTTTCTCGCCGCCTTGTCCCACGAACTGCGCACCCCGCTCAACCCCGTGCTGCTGGTGGCGACGGAGGCTGCGGCCGATCCGACGCTGCCCGCGGTGGTCCGGGCGGATTTCGACCAGATCGCGCGCCACGTCCAGCTCGAGGCGCGGCTGATCGACGACCTGCTGGACTTGACCCGGATCACGCGGGGCAAGCTCAATCTCTACCTGCAGCCGGTGGACGGCCACGCGGCGCTGCGCCAGGCCCTGGCCACGACCCAGGCCGACATCGACGACAAACAACTGGTCGTGGCGCATCACTTGCGCGCCACGCACAGCACGATCCGGGCGGACGCCGTGCGCCTCCAGCAGGTGCTCTGGAACGTCCTGAAGAACGCGGCCAAATTCACCCCGACGGGCGGCCGGATTTCCCTTGTCACGGAAAATCGCGGCGACCGCCTGGTCATTCACATCACCGACACCGGCGTCGGCATGGATGCGGAGGAATTGAAACGGGTCTTCGAGACCTTCGCGCAGGGCAACCACGCGCGGCCCAACAGCCGCCACCGTTTTGGCGGCTTGGGCCTCGGCCTCGCCATCTCCCGCATGTTGATGGAGCAGCATGGGGCGACGATCAGCGCCTCGAGCCCGGGACCGGGCGCGGGCTCCACCTTCAGCCTCGATTTCCCGCTCATGGTCGCCCCGGACGGGGACCCCGCGCTCGCCGCGGCCCAGCAACCCGTGCCAGTCCCCCTGGGTGCGCCCGTCCGGCGGCTCCTGCTCGTGGAGGATCACGTGGCGACGCGCCAGTCACTCGCGCAGCTGCTCGAACGCCGCGGCTACAAGGTCGAGGCGGCCGGCAGCCTCGCCCAAGCCCGGGACCTTGCCGATCGCGAGCATTTCGATCTCGTGCTTTCCGACATCGGCCTGCCCGATGGCACGGGTTATGAGCTCATGGCCGCGCTGAGGGACAGTCCGGGTATCGCCGGCATCGCGCTGTCGGGCTACGGGATGGAAACCGACCTCGCCCTCAGCAAGGAAGCGGGGTTCATCGCTCATCTCACGAAGCCGGTCAGCGTCCAGGCCTTGGATGCCGCCCTCGCAACGGCGATCGCGCCGCTGCGGTGATTCTTCGCCCTGACGCTGCCCCGCGTCGACTTCACGACTGCAAAAACGGGGCCGGCGAGACGTGGTGGGCCGGATTCAACCCGCCAGCGAAACCAGCACCGTCTCCCCCGCCTGCGGCGCGAAAAACGCGGCCTCGGCGGCGCCGTGCGCGATCCGCGCGGCGGCCAGGTCGCGGACGGGGTCGTCGATGCCTTCGTCGGTCAGGCGGAACGTGCCATGGTGCATGGCGAGGCTGCGCCGCGCGCCGAGGGCGAGGTGGGCGCGGACGGCTTCGTCGGGATTCATGTGCACCGGCGTCATGAACCAGCGCGGCTCATAGGCCCCGATCGGCAGCAGCGCCAGCGCCGGGGGACCGAGCCGCGCCCGGACTTCCGCAAAGTGCGGACCCCAACCGGAATCGCCGGCGAACCAGACCAATCCGGCCGCGGTTTTGATCATGAACCCGCCCCACAGGGTGCGGCACCGGTCCCACGGCCAGCGCGAACTCCAGTGCTGGGCGGGCGTGCAGGTGATTTCGAGGTCAGACGCGGCGAAATGCCCCTGCCACCAGTCGAGCTCGACGACGTTTTTCACCCCGCGCGCCTCCAGCCAGGGCTTCAGGCCCAGGGGCACGACGATCAGCGGACGGCGGTGCTGCGCGAGCCAGCGCAGCGCGGCCAGGTCGAGATGGTCATAATGGTTGTGGCTTACGACGACCACGTCGACGCGCGGCAGTTCGCCCAGGCGCAGCGCCGGCGGGCGCGATCGTTTGGGGCCGAGGATGCCAAATGGGCCCGCCCGGGAGCCGAACACCGGATCGGTCAGGATGGCGGCTTGGGAAAACTGCAGCAGGAACGTGGCGTGCCCGATGAAAGTGGCGGCGACCTGGCCAGCCGGCACGGTATCCGGCAGGCTGACTGTGAGCGGCGGCGGCACCGTGGCCGGCCAGGCCTTCGCCGAGCCCCGGGCCTGTTCGGCCCACCACTTTGGCAGGTCCCAAAACGAGCGGGCGGACGGGCCGTGCGGGTTGAAGAACCGCGCGCCGTCGAAATGGTCGCTCCGGGGATGGTTCATGGGCGGATTGCGGGCATGACGTGTTCGTCAACCCGCTGGGCGGGTGGCACGGTCAGCCGCCGAGTTGGCTCACCATCGCATCGCGAGCCTCGTCGATGGCGGGAAGTTCCGCGACCAGGATCAGCTCAATGCCCAGTCCTTCGGCGAGAGGAAGCAGGGCGTCCCGCCATTCCGCCCGTCGAATCGCAATCGCCTTCGGGCGCACTCGGAGAGCCGAGAGGACTTTGTGCCACGAGGTGGTTACCATTTCCGCCCAGCTTTGGTTTGGTGTCGCCAAGTCCATCCCGTAGATGTAGCCGGTCCGGCCATCCACCAACATCGCGAGCCGCGGAAAAAAGGGCCGGTCGGCATCCAAGGTCGGCATCAGCGCGTGGAAAATGTCGAATTCGAGTACCAGCGACGGCGATCCTGACCGTCTGGCCAGTTTGGCCCACGATTCCGGAAAGGCAACGGGTGGAGGTACGGGCAGTGGCGGAACGAGCCATTGTCGCCATTCGATTTTGTCGGAGACGAGCCTGCCGGACCTGGTGGCGGCGATCTCCACGGTTGGAAGCAGATGCTCATTGCCGATACACGGGGCGAAGAAATCCGGCTGGCGCCGGGCCAGCTGCGCGCAGGCAAGAGTCGCCTGCAGGCCAGCGGCCAGCGACTTGGCCTCCGATTCGTCCAAATGCCAGGGGACCCATCCGGGTGAATGGCTGCGGTAGCAGGGCCAGGCGTTGCGCTCGCGGGGTTTGGGCCGGTGGCCAAGGGCGGAAAGCAAGGAAAGTTCCTCCGGAGACAACGCTTGCTTCGGCCCCCAGTCCATTAGCAGGGCGTCCTGGAGATACAGGGCATCATGCGGCGATTCCTCCAAGGTCAGCGAAGTCTCCTTGAGGAATCGCAGGCCGGCTTCACCTCGGTAAAGCGCGAGGCCGAAGACCTGGCCGGCGGCCCCCAGCACGGAGGGAAACCAAGGCCGTCCGTCTTCATCAACGAGGGCAAACACGTCGCTATCATTGAGAAACTCCCATGGCTTGGCCTGCCGAAAGGCCGTCGCCGCGTTGAGCAATTCCCGCCAGACAGGCAGCGCCACGACCGGGAGCTTGGGTTTTCGTCCGGCCATTGGAACGGCCTGTGTCAGGCCAGCTTTTCCCGGGCCTGCGCCCAATAGGCGAGCAGGGCGCGGAAATCCTGTTCCTTGGTCGAGCTGTGGATGATGTAGTCGTAGCTGAAACGCTCGGCCAGTTCCAGCTCGGCACTTTGCATGCGGCGGGCCAGTTCCTCCGCGGCCATCGGCCCGCGGCCCAGCATGCGCTCGCGCAACACGTCCAGCGAATCCGGGGCCACGAAGATCGTGACCAGGCGGCCGGCGAGGCGCGGTTCGCGGGCCGCGGCCGCCCGGACGTTGCGCACCCCCTGCACGTCGATGTTCATGACCAGGTTCGTGTGCTCGAGCCGTTCGAGCACCGAGGACTTGGGCACGCCGGAGCGCTGCTTCTGGTGGATGCGCGCCCACTCGAGGAAGTCCCCCGCCGCGAGGCGCCGGTCGAATTCCTCCTCGCTGAGGAAATGGTAGTCGCGGCCGTCGACCTCGTTGGGCCGCGGGGGGCGCGTGGTGGCGGTGATGACGCGCTCGAAGCCCGGGACCTCGGCGACCATCCGGTCGCACAGCGTGCTTTTACCCACGCCAGCCGGGCCGGCAAGGATGACAAGGGCGGTCGGAGATGCGGCCATCGGCTTAGAGGCAGCCAATCCGGCCGATGGTCTTTCGTAGGGGCGCAGTCTTGCTGCGCCCAGCGTGCGCGGCATCACGTTCGAGGGCGCAGCAAGACTGCGCCCCTACATTCGGCAGAACCCCCAGCTTGTTCATGGTTTGATCCATTGCTCAGTAGGTGAACGCGGCGGCCGTGGTGGCGAGTCCATAGGCCGCCAGGATCGCGCCGAGCAGGCGCGGCCGGCCAGGGGTGCGGAACAACCACTCGAAGAAATCCCGCAGCCGGAATGGATAGGCGGCCAGGTAGAGCGCCGCGGCGAGCCCGACGTAAACCGCCGTCACCATCAGGCGGCGCCAGGGATGCGTCCATTCCATGTAGGCGGCGTACAGGAGCGGTTCGGCGCCCAGGAGCATCAGGATGCAGAGCCCGCGAACGGCCAGGAAATCCGGCGTGTAGATGAACGCCAGGATCGCCAGGGCGCCGAAGGCATACATCAGCGCGGTCGGCGTCTTGAAGAAGATCAGGTCGGACTCGCCCGTATGCGACAGGCGCAGCACGAACCAGGCCGCCCCGAGCCCGAAGCA
>DASZPS010000188.1:0-5815 GCA_035549955.1 Lacunisphaera sp.
TTCGGCAGCGAAGGCGGAGGACAGGAGACAGAAAACGGAGGACAGAAGACAGAGGACCGAGGTCGGCAGCAGGGGGCGTTTCATGGATGCACCGTGTAAGAACACCGCCGGCCGGGCAATTCCCGTGCGACGAAACGCCGAATCGGGCGGTTCGGTTCCGGGCCGCCGATGGGTAGGGGCGCAGTCTTGCCCGTTCGGCTGGCTCAGGGCCTTGAGCTGGTCGAAGTGCTGCGACCATTCCGCGCAAAGCGCGGAATCGGGATCGTTTCCTGTCGGAGTCGGAGGAATCCCGCCGGGGCGGGATTGGGCGCAGCAAGACTGCGCCCCTACGGGTTAGCGGCTTAAGCGCCGGAGGTTGTCGCACACGATGGCGGCGGCGACGGCGGCGTTGAGTGATTCGGCCTGGCCGAGCCTGGGGATCGTGATGCGGCGGGTGAGCCGCGCGGCGACGGCGGGGGAGAGGCCGCGGCCTTCGCTGCCGATCAGCACGACGGCATCGCGCAGGGGCTTGAGGGCATGGACGTCGTCGCCTTCCAAGTCGCAACCGAGCACGGGCACGGTCACGCCGGCCAGAGTTTCGGCGAGTGGGACGGTATGGGTGGCGACGCGGGCGAACGACCCCATGCTGGCGTTGATAACCTTCTGGGAAAACAGGTCGGCGCAATCGGGCGAGAGCAGCACGCGGTCACAGGCAAACCAATCGGCAATGCGCAGCAGCGTGCCGACGTTGCCGGGATCCTGGATGCCGTCCAGCGCCAGCGTGAGGCCGCGGTCCAACGCACCCGCCGGCAGCGCACGACGTTCGAGCCTTCCCACCGCCAACACGCTCGACGGGGTGGGGAAGTGGCTGATGCGGGCCATCTCGGCGGGGGTGATGCTAGTGACCTGGAGGCGGGGTGCCCTCACCCCGCGGGTTGCGCCCTTCGCAGCCTGCGCCTCGCGGGGTGGGGGCACCCCGCCTCCAGCGAGCCAATCTGGCGTTGCGTAGATTTCCGTGAAGGGAAAATCGGCCGCGAGCAGCTCCGTCACGACCTTCTCGCCTTCCACCACGAAAAGCCCGAGCGCCTCGCGGTGCTTCTTCTCCTGCAACGAACGCAGGCGCGTGATCTCGGCTTTCGTCAGGGGCATGGCGGCAGCAAACAGGCGGCTGGCGCGATGGCAATCGCGGCGTCGATCAGGGGAGGGGTGTTCCGAATGCCGGAATCCGACGTAGGGGCGCAGTCTTGCTGCGACCAATCCCGGCCCGCCGGGATTCCTCCGACAATGCAGGGGCCCTCGCTCGGTCCTTTGGCATGCATCCGCAACTGGACCGAGCAGGCTCGGCCCTTCAAGAATCGATCAGGATTCCGCGCTGTGCGCGGAATGGGCGCAGCCTTTCGACCAGCTCAAGGCCCTGAGCCCGCCGAACGGGCAAGACTGCGCCCCTACATTGCGTCATTTTGACGATCCGGTTTCGGCGGCGTTAAGATCTCGTGACGGGACGGGGCGCGGATTGACGGAACAAAGACATCGGCAGCAGGCTCAAACCGTGATGCAAATCGGATCGCCCCGCCCGGGTTCCTTGTTTTGGCCCCGGCTGCTTGCCGCCACGGCCAAGGGGATGGCGTTCGTGGTCGGCGCGGCCGTGGGGCTCGCGCTGCTGGTGCTGCAAGCCTGAACGCCGGGCATTTGCGGGCTTTCAAAAACGCTGGTCGGGACTAGCGTGGCGGCATGAAACGTTTTGCGCCGCTGGTCGCCTTCGTCCTGTGCCTGACCTGCCTGAGCCTGCCGCTCCTGGCGGAAAGCGCGGCCAAGGCGAAGTCCACGCCGGGCAAGACTCCGGGTTTGGAACTTGCCGCGCTGGCCACGCAGGTCACCGGCATCGCGATTTCGCCGTTGCTCGGCGTGAGCGTCGTCGGCGCGTATCGCTACTACCAGGCGGACACGCCCGAACAGAAGGCCGGCCTGCCGTGGTTCGCGCACCCGGGGTTCTGGGTTTTCGGGCTGCTGCTCGTCGCGGCGGTGGCCGCGAAGGACGCCGCGGGTGCCACGCTTCCCCCAGGTTGGAAGAAGCCGCTCGATCTCCTGGAGACCATCGAAAACAAGGTTAGCGGCCTGGTGGCGGCGGGCGCGGTGATTCCTTCCCTGGTGACGTTCGGTTCCAAGATGATCATGGAATCGTCCGGTCTTGGCGCGTCGATCGAGCTGCACTCGACCGGACTGGCCATGCTGCCCGTCGCCACGTTCGACACGAGCTGGCTCCTGAGCATCCTGATGGTGCCGTTGTCCGTCGTGGTTTTCGGCGTCGT
Organism: Lacunisphaera sp.; assembly: GCA_035549955.1. Lineage (GTDB taxonomy): Bacteria > Verrucomicrobiota > Verrucomicrobiia > Opitutales > Opitutaceae > Lacunisphaera. The sequence continues at coordinate 2,289 of DASZPS010000188.1, forward strand.
TTGGCTGTCGGCGCACGCCATCAATGTCCTGATCCTGCTCAGCCCCTGGGGCGCCATCGACGCCGCGCTCAAGGCGTTGCGCACCGGGATTCTTGGGCTGGTGACCGCGACGGCCTGGATCGACCCGGTGGTCGGCGCGACGCTGTCCGTCGTCATCATTCTGCTGGCCTACCTGATGGCGGGCTGGGCGTTTCGTCTCATGGTCTTCGGCTCGGTGTTCTGCTGGGATTTCTTCACGATGCGGCGCAAGCGCTTCCAGCTACTCGCGGACGGCAACCGGGTGTTCACCGCGGACAAGCTCGAGGGCGTGCCGCAGCGCACCTATGGGCGGCTGTGCCAGGCGGCGGATGGCGCGTTGACGCTGAAATACCGGCCCTGGCTCGTGCTGCCCGAGCGCGTGGCGGCGGTGCCTCGCGAAGGACTCGTGGTCGGCAAGGGCGTGTTTTATTCCGAGGTGCTTGGCCACGATGTGAAGACCGATCGGATGCACGAGGTCCTGTTGTTGCCCCCGCGGTACCTCGGGCACGAGGAACTGCTCGCCCGCACCTACCACATCTCCGGCACGACGGAAGTCGGCCTGCGCAAGGCGTGGAGTTGGATCCGGGAGGCGATTGGCTTTGGTCCGAAACAAGCGGCCCCGGCTTGAGTGCAGGCACTCAAGGTGCCATGGACTCGCGAAGATCGTTTGCGAGCGCCTCGATCAATGCGGTGCGATGACTGAACATCAGGAAATGATCGGCCGCTGGTTCCACTCGTAGCTTCACCGATGCGCCGGATTGTTCCAATTGCGATGCGCGGTCGCGGACGTAGCCGATGGGAACCCGGTCATCAAGGGCGCCGGTCAGGATGAAGACTCGTTTGCCCGGACCGCCAGGCGGACCTGGCCGGCGGGGAAGCGCGCGGTCGTCAAAGACCGGTGAAATGAAAGTGTAGGAGCGGAAAGACGGTCGCGCCGACGCCAACAGCTCGGATACAGCCCGCCCGCCATTGGACAATCCGGCCACATGCAACCGCCGGGAATCGAGCGCCACGTGCCGCGCGGCGGCTTCCAGGGTCGCGGCGAGCCGTTCGCTGGTTTCCGGTTCGCGCCACGCGCCGATCCCAAAGGTGGGCGCGATCAGGACGACACCACACCGATCCGCGACTTTGGACAGGATCCAGAGGTAGGCTTTCCAGTTTCCTCCGCTGCCGTGGAAGAACACGAGCGCCGGCAGGGGTCTCGTGTGGTCCAGCCCGGGCGGAACGTACAGATAGGCATGCAGACCACGATCGGCTGAGCCCCGCAGTTCCGCATATGCCAGCGGCAGGACCGAGCCCACGGCCGCGAACTCGGGATCGGCCTCCAACTCGCGATAAATTTCCGCGGTCGCGGCCTTCAGCTTGGCTGCTTGCCGGTTGGTCAACAGCGGATCGATGAGGGGCATGAGCGTGAATCCCAGCCGCAGTTGGTCCGCTTCCGGCAGCCAGTTCCCGAGGACGTACCGGGAGTAAACACCGCCATCCCGCGGAAAGAGGTGCCGCACCCGTGCCGATGGCGAAGGCACTCCCGTCGGCGACGTCAACGCGAGTCCGATCCACCCGAGCGCAATGCCGGCCGGCACCGCGAACGCGACGCGCCGTCCCGCTGTGCCCAGGCTCCAGGCCCAGGCGAAGAACCAGGGGAGGATCGCGATGCCGAGCGAGGCCAGGGCAAACAATTGCCCGCGCTGGGTGATTGCCACGCCGAGCAGGAGCAAGGGAAGGACCGCGAGCAGGAGGCTGGCAAAGACGGCCAGGCGAACGGCAAACCGTCCGGCCGCCGCCGAACGGGCTGGGCTCGATTCGGTCACTTCTCCAGGTATGCGCGCAACGCTTCGAGCTTCTCCGCCCAATAGGCCTTCATCTTCTCGGCGATTTCGGCGGAGGGGAGCTTGGCGTGCTGGGGGACGACCTGGCACTTGAGCGATCCCTTGGGCCAGAAATTGACGCTGAGGAGCGTGTTGTCGGCCCAGAGGATGCGGATGGATTTGTGGGGCGTGGCCTTGCGAACCGTCAGCGGAGTCTTCGGCAGCCACTGCTCCCGCAGGGTGTTCTCCCGCCACGCGGCGAAGGCGCGGCCGACCGGGGCGGCGATCGTTTTCGCCACGCTGATCTCAAAGCCATCGGGCTTCTGGTGCTTCACCCTCAAACCGCGGGCCTGTTCATAGCCCACGGCCACCATCTGGCCCCACCAATCGGCCAGCCGATAAGCCCGTTGGAGCCGCTGGACGATGTCCTTGTGGGGGAGTTTGGACGCGCCAGCCTTGTCCAGAATGGCCAGCCATTCCCGCCAGGTCTTGCCGGTGGCTTTTTTGACGGCGGCGGAGCTGATCCCGCCATAATTGTCCGCCGTGCGTTTCATCTCTTGCCGCTGAGTTTACAAAGCGGGGGGGCAGCCTCAAGGCTGATGACGTGGGGAAAACCGAATCTTTTTGGTTCCGCATCCGTCCCGAAGATGTTATGCATTAGGCCATGAGCGACGAGAATGTCCCCAAGCTCCGACTAAAGCCCAAGCTTGGCGCCGAGCCCGTCGCCTCATCCGCTGCCCCCGCGCCGGTGGAACCCGTGCCTCCCGCGACCGCGGCTTCGGAAGCGCCGAAGTTGGTCCGCCTCAAGCCCAAGCTTTCGGCGGCCCCGGCCCAAGAGACCGCCGCGGCATCGCCGGCCGCCCCGGAACCCGCAGCCGCTCCAATGCCAGCCCCGGCCGAATCCGCACCGGAAGAGCCTGCGCCGCCCGCCGCCCCCGCCGAACCGGTGCGTCTCAAACCCCGTTTGTCGGCGACACCCACCAAGCAGGCCACCACGCCCCCGATGCCGATGTCGGCTCCTGCGCCGGAAACCGTCATAACGCCGCCCACTCCGCCGGCTCCTCCTGGTCCGGCCCCGGCGCCGGCGCCGGTAGCCGACACCCCCAAGCCCGCTTTCAAGCTGGGTCTCAAACCCAAGGCTGCCGCCGCGCCGCAACCTGCGCCCGGATCGGTCGGGCCGGTCCCGCCGGCGGCCGAAGGCCAGCCCGCCACGCTTGACGCCCCTCCGCCGCCCCCGTCCGGAGGCGCCGCGACCGATACGGGCGAAGAGGGCGAGCCCGCCGAAATTACGATCATGCGCAAGGCGTCGACGGCGCCTTTCACGCCCCCGAGCAAATTTCCGCCGCCGCCCGGCATCAAGAAGCCGATGGGCGGAGCGACGGACCCGGGTTTGCCCGCGGCGAAGGCCAAGGTTCCAAAGAAGAAACTCATCCTCATGGTGGGTGGAGGTATTGCCGCCGCGGTCGTGCTCGGGGCGGCGTTCGTCGTCTACCAAAAGATGACCGCGCCGCCTCCGCCCCCGCCGGCGAAACCGAAAGTCGCGGCCAAGCCGGCCACGCCCCCGGCCCCAGCGGCAGCAACCTCCGAAGGGGAGAACAAGCCTGCCGAGCAGGCCGCAGCACCCGCCGAACCCGCGCCGGAAGCGACTACGGCCACCCCGGCGGCGGCCGCTCCGGGCGAGGCCAAGCCCGCCGAGACGAC
>DASZPS010000189.1:0-1539 GCA_035549955.1 Lacunisphaera sp.
CGAGCGCAACCCTTGCCATTAGTTGCCACATTCAGTTGGGCACTCTAATGGGACTGCCGGTGACAAACCGGAGGAAGGTGGGGATGACGTCAAGTCCTCATGGCCCTTATGGGTAGGGCCTCACACGTCATACAATGGCGCATACAGAGGGTTGCCAACCCGCGAGGGGGAGCCAATCCCAGAAAGTGCGTCGTAGTCCGGATCGGAGTCTGCAACTCGACTCCGTGAAGTCGGAATCGCTAGTAATCGCGGATCAGCATGTCGCGGTGAATACGTTCCCGGGTCTTGTACACACCGCCCGTCACACCATGGGAGCGGGTTCTACCAGAAGTAGCTAGCCTAACCGCAAGGGGGGCGGTTACCACGGTAGGATTCGTGACTGGGGTGAAGTCGTAACAAGGTAGCCGTATCGGAAGGTGCGGCTGGATCACCTCCTTTCTAGAGAAGAAGCATTTCCTGGCACGACAGTGCCCACACTCATCGGTTGTTCGCAAAAACAGCGCAGGGTCCTGGAGTCCCAGCCCCCGGGCCCTGGAAGGTTAGGGGTCTGTAGCTCAGTTGGTTAGAGCACCGTCTTGATAAGGCGGGGGTCGTTGGTTCAACTCCAACCAGACCCACCAGCAAAAGACAGGCGCTAGAGGTGAGGCGCCAGGCACTAGGGGAGAAGCGCAGTTCCTGGAGCCTAGTGCCCAGTGCCAGGGTTTACTGGGGGTGTAGCTCAGCTGGGAGAGCACCTGCTTTGCAAGCAGGGGGTCATCGGTTCGATCCCGTTCACCTCCACCAGTGACATGAAAGCTCAGAACCAAGCGAATGTGGTGTTTGCTTGGTTCTGGTTTTTTAAGCCAGGGCTGTTTTGCTCTTTAACAATGTGGAAGAAGTACAACCATGCCATTTGAAGTATGAATGGCGTGGCTGGGTTTTGATTGTATCGACCCGTTTCATCCCGAGTTCGGATGGGGCGGGGGCAACACAAGCGCTGCAAGACGAGCCTGTGGCGGTGGGTCCTCCTTGGAGGGCGCACGGTTATAGGATCAAGCGAGAAAGTGCATGTGGTGGATGCCTTGGCGATTACAGGCGAAGAAGGACGTGGCAGCCTGCGAAAAGCTGCGGGGAGCTGGCAAACGAGCATTGATCCGCAGATATCCGAATGGGGAAACCCGGCCCGCAAGGGTCACACCGGACTGAATCCATAGGTCCGAGTGAGCGAACCCGGTGAACTGAAACATCTCAGTAGCCGGAGGAACAGAAATCAACCGAGATTCCGAGAGTAGTGGCGAGCGAAATCGGAGAAGCCTTGCAATTTTTAGCCATCGAGTTAGCAAAGCGGTCTGGAAAGGCCGGCCATAGAGGGTGATAGCCCCGTATGCGAAAGCGAGGTGGTGGAACTAGGGTTGCGACAAGTAGGGCGGGACACGTGAAATCCTGTCTGAAGATGGGGGGACCATCCTCCAAGGCTAAATACTCGTAATCGACCGATAGTGAACCAGTACCGTGAGGGAAAGGCGAAAAGAACCCCGGGAGGGGAGTGAAATAGATCCT
>DASZPS010000190.1:0-15685 GCA_035549955.1 Lacunisphaera sp.
GATCATGCAGTTGAAGCGCCGTTTCGCTCGGTAGCGAACCGACCGAAAGGTGGTCGTCGATTTCCATATCGACGACAAGGACTCACGAGGCGTGCGAACCTGGCGTCGGTGTGGAAACCGACGCCCACCAACTGCATGATCCCGGCTGAAGCGGAGGCGCGCTGATCGCGGCCCGCCCTTTTCTTCTCCGGTTCATCCGGCGTCCTCCGCTTTCCACCGGTGTCATCGTCGCGCGAAATCCTGATCGTCCGCATCGACGAGGGAATGCCGGCGGGCCGGGATTGGGCGCAGCAAGACTGCGCCCCTACCCGCAATTCGAAAACTGTTCCTGGCTTTTGTGGGTTGGTCAGGCCGTCGCGGCGGCGGCGGCCGTCCCGCGGCCCCCACCCGCTCCCGCCGGCAACCCGCCCTTTCATCAATAATTCGTTGAACCCGGCTGATAGTTATCAAATCTGGGCGACGTGCGGCCCAAAAAGAAGATATCCCAGACCCTGCTCGCCAAGGAGCTCGGCGTTTCCCAGGCGCTCGTTTCCCTGGCGTTGAACGGCCGCAGCGCCGGCATCAACCCCGCGACCTACCAGCGCATCTGGGACCGCGCCATCAGCCAGGGATATCTGCCCAAGGGGATGCGGGTCGAATCGACCCCCGACAGCTCCCGGGTCGGACAAATCGGCTACATCCTGCGCGCCCCGCTCCGGCTCTATATCCCAAGCCCGTACTTCGGCCACGTGCAGCACGGCCTGCACCAGGAACTCGAGCGCCTGGGTCATCGCCTGGTGTTCGTCGGCGCCGAGGACGAGCTCAGCCCCGCCAAACTGCGCCAGGCCTTCCACCCGAGCCATCGCCTCGGCGGGGTCGTGGTGCTCGGCGAGGTCGCGCGGCCGTTCATGACCGAGCTCTGCAAGCTCACGCGGCGCGTCGTCGCCGTTTCCGCCCGCTACCCTGGCCTGTGCCACTCGGTGCTCGGCAATGAACCGGAGGCGCTCTCCGAGCTGGTGCGTCACCTTTTCGACCTCGGGCACCGCCGCATCGGCTGGCTCGGCGGCAACGCCGGCCTGGGCCGCCACGACGCCCGCCTGGCCGCCCTCACCGCCGCCCTGCAACCGCACGGGCTGCGGCTCGAACCGCGTTACACGGTGGTGCTGAAGCAGGCTGACCGCGCGGAGGGGGCGGAGGCCATCCACTCGCTGCTGCCTTTCGCGCGGCGCAAGGACTTCCCGACGGCCTTTGTCACCTACAATACGCAGATGGCCTATGGCGCCGCGCTCGCGCTGCGCCGCGAAGGCTGGGAAGTACCGGGCCAGCTCAGCCTGGCCTCGGCCGATGTCTCGCGTCTCAGTGTCGAGGGGGAACTCCGCATCACGGGCGCGGGCACCAGCCCCGACAAGCTCGGCGAAGCCGCCGCCCGCCTCGTCGCCGGCGACGGCACGCCGCCCGAGGGCTACAGTGATCTCGTCCTCCCCGCCCCGCTCGTGGTGGGCAACTCGACCGGGCCCGCCCGGTAACCGCGCCGCCCGCCCCCCGAGGTCGTTCGCCGCGACATCGCCGGCTTTCTGCTGCCGGAACAATTCAGCGGTGGCCACCTTTGAGAGGAACCTGGGTGGAGCGCGTTGCCCGTTCGACAAGCTCAGGGCCTTGAGCCTGCCGAGACGGCTCCTCAACGCGCTTACGACGCCCGCTGCGAAGAAGCGTCCTGGGAAGCAGGTCGCTTCACCTCCGACTCCCAGGAAAAAGCGGCGCTGTAGCCGGCCTCGCCGAGGCCGGTCCGGGGTCACCGACCCCGGCTACAACCACACCGTTTCTTCCTGACCGGAGCAAAACGCGTTTTGCGGTTGGGGCTGCATGGTCCCGGCGGTAATCGGGGTCGCTGACCCCGGTGCCTTTTCCGCTCTTCGCTTCGCCGCGGGCGGTCCGCCATTGACAGCCCAAACAATCCACCACCGTCATCGAGCGTATTCCTTTGTACTCGAGCCCTGCAAAGGACGGACCCTCCATCACAACCACCTGGTAAAAGCTCGCCCGCGGCCTGGGCCGCGGGCGAGGGATGATTCGTGCCCGCGCCATCGCGCGGGCGGTGCCTTGCCCGGATTTACCGGTTGCCCGGCCCGGCGAGAACGCGCGGGCTGTAGCTGATCGCCCCGTTGGATGGATTGGTGAACTCGAGCACGAGCGACACGCTTTCACCGGGACTGAGCACGCCTTCCGCGCCCGCATTGAGATCGCGGTATGGACTGCCCAGCGGCGCGACCACGGCCGTGGTGCCGGAGGCCGCGTAGAGGCCGGCGTTGGCCGGGAGGCCGTCGAGCACGAGCGAGAGCGGCCCATTGATGGCCGTCGCGCCGGTGTTGCGCACCGTCACCGTTTGCGCATAGCGGCCCGTCGCACGGTTGCGGAGGAATCCGCCGCGCACGATCGAGACACGGGATGAGACGTCTGTCGGCACCGGGCTCCAGCTCGTGGCCCAGTGGGTGACAAGCACGGAATTGGCGCCCACCGTGCCCGTGAACAGCATGCCGGTGCCGCCGTAACTGTTGGCGGCAATCGGCACGTCGAAGGCAATCTCCCGCAGATAGCCGAAGGCGTCACCGCTCCGCACGCCATCGGCCGTGGAGGTCGCCGTCACCTCCAGCCGGCCATCGTGGGTCTCCAGCTGGATCGTGCATTCGGAGAGGAAGACACTCGTCATCACCTTGGGCGAGATCACCGTGATCGTTCCGTTGGTGTATTTGACCAGCCAGGCCGCGACGCCCGCGACCGCGCCATCGCCGTTGAAGCCGATCGCCGTGATGTCATCGGGGTTCAGCCGCTGGAAGCGCAGCCCGTACCCCGTCTGCGTCACCACGTCGAACTTGATGTAGACCTCCATGAACTGCTGCGTCGCCGAGCCGAAGCCCTGCCCCGCCGTCTTGTCCGGCGCGAACGTGGCGCTGACCGCCATGTCGCCGTAGGTGCTGCCGGCGGGCACATAGGCCAGGCGCGCGCCCCGGGCGGTCTCGTTCAGGCCGAAGTAGTCGATCGAACCGGCCTCGCCGCCGCCGTACGTCCATGAGTTGGGATTGGCCGTATACTGCGGGACACCGGAGGAGTTTACGCATTCGGGATGAAAATACCCGTCCACAATCCACGTGCCCGGGAGCACCGAGCGCTGGGAATCCGTGGGAAAATTCTGGAACGTGGTGTTGATCGAGAAGACCTCGATGTCCTGCGGCTGGATCAGGTGGCTCGAATAGACCGTCTTGGTCGGGCCCGGGTCGCTGCGGTTGTGCTTGGGCGCGATGGTCGCCATGAGGTAGTAGCCGACATCGCCTTCGGTCAACGTGTAGGTCCGTTCGGGTTCGTCGAAACGGGTGACGGCGACCTTCAGGGGATTCGCGCCGGCCGGCGACGTGCAACGGTACCAAGTGATGTTCGACTCGTCCGTGCGCAGCTCGGAGCCGAGCGGCAGGTCGTATTCCAGCGTCACCACGCCGTGGTTGGGTTCGGAGATGACGGGCTCGCCCACAAAAGTCGGCGGCGCGACATAGGATGGCTCCACCGTGATGCGGAAGGCCGCCTCCACGCCCAGCGAGTTGTGGGCGACGACGATCACATCCCGCGGGATTTCGGTGTTGTTGGTGCCGGACACAATGATCCGCCCGGTCGTGCCGGGAGCCACCGTGGCCATGGTCGGGTCGCTCACCGTGAAATTCCACGGCCCGACGGCGGTGCTGGACGCATACGCGGTCGGCGCGACGGCATACTGCAGCGTGGCCGTGGTTTGTCCCGAACGGATCGTGCTGCTGGAGCCCGACACGAGCGACAGCGTCGCGGAGAAGGGCATGCGCAGGTAGTAGGTGGTGGGCTTGCCGGCGGCCACGGCGGCGGCCTGGATCGCCGGGGTGTAGCCGAAGGGATCGATGCCCGACAGGACGTTGGGGATGTTGTAGTAAGTTTGCCCGCCCTGGATGACCTTGAAGGCCTTCAGCTGGTCGGAACCGTCGGCGATGATCACGGACGCGCCGGGCGTGGCGTATTCCTGGACGCGGTAGGGCGCGCCATCCAGCGTCACATTGAACTGATAGCCGCGGGTCGTGGGCGATTGCGGCACGCGGTCCCAGGAAATCTCGACGGCGATGTTGTTGTCGATCAGCTCCTGGCTGCGGTGGAAGCGGGTGTCCACCAGCACGCCGCCCGAGCCGGTACCGTCGGTAAACCCGAATTCATAGGTGCTCAGGCCCTGATAATTGTTGGGGAAGGGCGTGATGAAGATGTCGCAGTTGAAGAACCTGCCCGCGGAGAAGTTGGAGTTGTAGAATTCCAGCGAGGAATTGATGTACATGGCGGTCGTGTGGAAGGTGGCGTGGCCGCTGCTTTCCAGGTGGCAGTTGAGGTAGATGGTCGCAAACGGCAGCAGGTTCAGGCGGCTGATGAAGGCCGTGTTGACGGCCACGCCGTCGTTCGGGTCGTAGTTGAAGAGCTGCGCCTGCGCGATGGCCTGCGCGCGCCGGGGCCGGCTGAGTTCCGGCGCGAGGGGAAACTCGAGGTCCACGTTGCAGTAGTTGCCGAACGTCACGTTTTCGGACCTCAGCCCGCCGCCGGTGATCGTGAACATGGTGAAGTTGCCCTCGGCGCCCTGGGTCTGGCCGCGGTTGACGGCGAACACCACGTTGTCCCGCACGGTGTTCAACCCGTAGAAATACAGGTTGGCGCACGCGATGGTCATGCCGACGGGTGCCGCGCCGTTCACGCCTTTGCGAATCGCCGGGTCGTCGGGGTCGTCCACCCAGTAGACGCCGGGGGCGGTGAGCAGCATCATGGGCTGCGCCGCCGTGCCGGCCGTCAATGCGGCCTTCGCCGCCTGGATGGTATTAAACGCATACGGATTGCCGGCGATCTGCGCGGGATCGAGGCGGTAGTCGAGGAAGATGGCCTTGGGCCCCAGGGTGAAGGTCTTGCCGTTCCAGGTGACCACGTTGCCGTCGAAGGTGATCGGCTGGCTGGGATCGAGGGAGGTGTAACCGACATAGCTGGCCGCGCGGGCGCCGGCGGCGAACATCGCTGCAAACAAAAGGCCGGCCGTGATGAGGCCGACCGCCTTCCGTGACACACTCGTCAGGGGGTGCATTTTATCGTTCATGGCTTTGATGCCCGGTCCGACTTCGGCCGGGATGAGGTTAGGGGCTGAGGCAACCGCGAGCCGCGGGGAACGCACCTTGCCGGTTTGTTCCCGGCGATCGCAGACGACTCCTTAAAGCACGGCAGCGGCGGCCACGGAATCTTTTTCGTCTCCCACTCAACGTGGAAAGCATCAAGCCCATCGCGGCGCGGGGCGCATTCCGCGCGCCGGCGCGCCTGCGGGGCCGGCACCGCCGCCCGGCTTGCCTTCGCCCGCCTGGTCGCGATGATCCCGCGGCGCACCACCGGCCGGTTCACCTCCTGATCCCCCCTTGGAATCCCCTACTTTTGGCTTGTCGGCTTATAATTATTAGACTGCCCTCTCTGGCTCCGGTTCCCCCATGACCCGTTACGACTACGCCGTGCTGGTATTCTATTTCGGATACATGCTGGCCATCAGCTGGGTCTTCCGGAAATTCGTGACCAACGTCAGCGACTACTTCCGCGGCGGCGGCAAGGTGGTCTGGTGGATGGTCGGCGGCTCGGCGTTCATGGTGCAGTTCAGCGCATGGACTTTCACCGGGGCGGCCAGCCAGGCCTATCGCGAGGGCTGGCCGATCATGGTGATCTACGTGGGCAACGCCCTCGGCTTCCTGCTGAACGCCCTCCACTTCGCCCCGAAATTCCGCCAGCTGCGCGTGGTCACGGGCGTCGAGGCCATCCGCCAGCGCTTCGGCCGCGCCAGCGAGCAGGTCTTCCTGTGGCTCGGCCTGCCGCTCGGCCTGATGCAGGCCGGCATCTGGTTGAATTCCCTCAGCGTCTTCTTTGCGGCGGTCTTCGGGGCGGACCTCACGACCACCATCGCCGCCACCGGTGTGGTCGTGGTCGTGATGGCGCTGATCGGGGGCAGCTGGGCCGTGCTGGCCAGCGACTTCATCCAGGTGCTCATCCTCATGCCCGTGTGCCTGGCCCTCACGGTGCTGTCGCTCATCAAGGTCGGCGGCCTCGGCGCGTTCATGGAAAAACTGCCCGCCGGGCACCTCGACCCCGGCGCCATTTTCTCGCAGGACTTCCTCGGCTTCTGGTGCCTCGCGATGATCCTGAAGCAGTTCACGACGACCAACAACCTGATGGACGCCAACCGCTACCTCAGCGTGAAGGACAGCCGCCACGCCCGCTGGGCCGGTTTCCTCGGCGCCGGCCTCTTTGTCCTCGGCCTCTTCATCTGGTTCATTCCGCCCATGGCGGCACGCATCCTCTATCCGGACCTGGGCGCGGTGTATCCCGGGCTGAAGAATCCGGAGGAGGCCTCCTTCATCGCCATTGCCCATGCCGTGCTGCCGGTCGGCATGATGGGCATCATCGTCAGCGGCATCTTCGCCGCGACCATGTCCTCGATGGACGCGGGCCTGAACAAAAACGCCGGCATCTTCATCAAGAATTTCTACCAACCGATCCTGCGCCCCGGCTCCGATGAGCGCCAGCTGCTCCGCGCGAGCAAGCTGACCACCGTCGTGATGGGCTTCATCGTCATCTGCGTCGCCCTCAAGATGAGCGAGCTGAAGGACATGAACCTCTTCAAGCTCACGCAGCGCACCAGCATCCTCATCGCCGTGCCCATCATCGTGCCGCTCGCGCTGGGCCTCATCGTGCGGCGCACGCCGCCGTGGTCGGGATGGAGCACTGTGCTGGTCGGCTTCTGCAGTTCCATTTTCATCAGCGATTACCTCACCCCGGAGTGGGCGGCCCCGCTCTTTGGCCGCCACGGCGAACTCGATCCCTCTTCGCGCGAACTCTGGCGCCAGGGCATCGAGATGGTGGGCAACTTCATCGTCGGTGGCTCGTGGTTCCTGTTCACGACGCTGTTCTGGAAGACCAGCCCGCCGGCGCACCGCGCAACCGTCGAGAGCTTCATCACCCGCATCGACACGCCGGTCGACTTTGCCAAGGAAGAGGGCGCGGCCAACGCCAACGACGCCCACCAGGCCTCCGTCGTCGGCTGGCTCTGTGCCGCGTACGGGGCGTTTGTGTTCCTGCTCGCCGCCATCCCCAATCCCACGGCCGGCCGCCTCGCGTTCGCCGGTTGCGGCGGCACGGTCTTGCTGATCGGTTTCCTGCTCATTCGCTCCGCTCGCCGACCACCCGCCTAGACCTTTCGCCCATGTCCTCCCCCGCCTTCAGCCTCGCCGGCCGCCGCGCCCTCGTCACCGGTTCCTCCCAAGGCATCGGCTTCGCGCTCGCCGAGGCCCTCGCCATCGCCGGCGCCCAGGTGGTCCTCAACGGGCGCGACGCCGCCAAGCTCGAGGCCGCCGCCGGGAAATTGCGCGCGGCCGGGCTCGCGGGCCTCGCCACCGCGGCCTTCGACGTCACCGACGAGGCCGACGTGAACGCCAAGGTGCCAGCCCTCGGCCCGCTCGACATCCTCGTCAACAACACCGGCATCCAGCGCCGCGGCCCGCTTGAGACCATGGCGCTGGCGGATTGGGACGCCGTGCTGAAAACCAACCTCACGTCGGCCTTCCTCGTCGCCCGGGCCGTGGCGCCGGCGATGATCGCCCGGCGCGCCGGCAAAATCATCAACATCTGCTCCCTGATGAGCGACCTGGCGCGGCCCACCACCGCCCCGTACGCGTCGGCCAAGGGCGGGTTGAAAATGCTGACCCGCGCCATGTGCGCCGAATGGGCCCGCCACAATGTCCAGGTGAACGGCATCGCCCCCGGCTACATCCTCACCGAATTGACCCAACCCCTCGCCGCGGACCCGAATTTCGATACCTGGATCAAGGGCCGCACGCCCGCCGGCCGCTGGGGTTCCGTGTCCGACCTGACCGGCGCCTGCGTCTTCCTCGCATCGCCGGCCGCCGATTTCGTCAACGGGCAGATCCTCACCATCGACGGCGGCCTGAGCGCGGTCATCTGACTTCCCGATGGACCATCGCGGCAAACTCCTCCTGCTTCCCCCGAACCGCGTTTGGCGGACCTACCAGGGCGGCCGCAATCTTGACGACCATGCCGGCGTCGCGACACCGCATGACGGTCATTTTCCGGAGGATTGGGTCGCTTCCACCACGCGCGCGATCAATGCCGACCGCGAGGCCATGTCGGAAGGCATTTCGTCGGTGACGGTCGGCGGCGAGGTGCGGGACTTCGCGCAATTGCTCGCCAGCGACCCGGCGTATTTCCTCGGCACATCGCACGCCGGCCGGTTTGGCCCCCAGCCGCAGCTCCTCGTGAAGCTGCTCGACCCGTCCATCCGCCTGCATTTCCAGGTTCACCCGACGGCCGATTTCGCGCGGTGTCATCTTGGGGCGCCGAGCGGCAAAACCGAGGCCTACCACATCCTCGCCACGCGGCCGGAAATCGCCGCGCACTACCTTTACCTCGGTTTCCAGCGGCCGCCGTCGCGCGCGGCCCTCAAGCGCATGATCGAAACCCAGGACATCGCCGGGCTCGAAGCCTGTTTCGACAAGATCCCCGTCCGGCCGGGCGAAACCTACCTCGTGCCCGGCGGCGTCCCGCATGCGCTCGGCGAAGGCCTCCTCCTCGTCGAGGTGCAGGAACCCAGCGACCTCGTGGTGCGATTCGAGTTCGAGCGCGGGGGCTACGTGCTGCCCGAATCCGCCCGGTTCATGGGCCGCGGCCTCGATTTCTGCCTCGACGTGTTCGACTACAGCGCATGGCCCGCGAATCGGATCGCGGTGGAGGCCGTGTGCCCCCCGCGCCGCCGGCGCCCGCTCGGGCCGGACTCGTACCAGGACGACCTGATTGGCCCCGAGCGCACGGCCTGCTTTCGCGTCCGTCACTCCCACGTGCGGGGACCGGTCACCAAATCGGAGGAGGCTGCCTGCATTGGCGTCATCACGGAGGGTGCTTGTACGGTAACCGCCGGCGGCGAATCCCATCGCCTGCGCCGCCACGATAAATATTTCTGCCCTGCCGGCCTCCCGCTGCAATATGCTCCGGCTCCCGACTGCCAAATCCTCGAGTGCCTCCCGCCGGGCTGATCACCCCCATGCCGCGTCCCGCCCATCTCCTTGCCGTTCTCACCGCCGAAGAACTCCGCGATTTCCTCCCGGACCCGTTGATCGGCCAGCTGCGCGAACTCGCGGGCGGCTTCACGCACTGGGACCCGACCGGCCGCCGCGCCGGCGACTTTGAAGCCGCGCTGGCCGCGGCCAATCCCGAGGTGCTGGTCGCCGCGTGGAAGACCCCGCCGGTTCCCGCCGCGCTGCCCCCGCGCCTGCGCTACGTTTGTTATCTCTGCGGTTCGGTCCGCCGGCTCGTGACCCGCGGGCAGATCGAGCGCGGGCTGGTCGTGACCAACTGGGGCGGCTCCATCAGCCGCGTCGTCGCCGAATGGGCGCTCTTCCACATCCTCTCCTGCCTGCGCCGCGCCACGCACTGGACCCTGGCCATGCACAATGAGGGCGCCTGGAAAAATGGCGCCAATGAAACCGCCTCGCTCTTTGGCCGCCGCGTGGGCCTGCATGGCTACGGCCAGATCGCGCGCGAACTCGTCACCCTGTTGCGACCGTTCAACGTATCGCTTTCCTCCTTCGCGCCGGACGTGACACCCGAGTTGGCCGCCGCGCATGGCATCCATCGCGCGGCGACGCTCGAAGCGCTCTTCGCCGACAACGAGGTCATCGTGGAACTCGCCCCGCTCAACCCGGCCACCGCCGGCATCGTGCAGGAAAAACACCTGCGGCTGATCCGCCCGGGCGGGGTCTTCGTCAATGTCGGCCGCGGCGCCGTGGTTGACGAGGCGGCGCTGCTCCGGGTCGCCCAGGAAGGGAAAATCATGGTCGGCCTCGATGTTTACGGGGTCGAGCCGCTGCCCGCGGATTCGCCGTTCCGCGGGCTCCGCAATGTGACGCTGACACCCCACATCGCGGGCCCCACCACCGACCGCCGGCGGGACGCGGGTGCCTTCGCCCTGGAAAACCTCATGGCCTACGTCGACGGCCGGCCGCTGCGGGCGGTGATCACGCCGGCGGTGTTTGATACGAGCACGTAGGGATTTTCGATTGGCGATTGGCGATCTGTGATTGCGCAGGAATCAGTCCGCTGGCGCCGGTATTCAAAAGGCAAAATTCAAAAGGCAAAAATGTCTCTTCCCGCTGCCTACCTCCACTGGCAGTCCGCCGCCCGCCGCCTCCTCGAGCCGCTCGCCGCGCTCATGCAACCCGGGCGCGCCGACCTCCCCATCGCCGGTGTCGCCAGCGACCACGACCGCCAGGCTGACCGCCTCGAGAGCTTTGCGCGGCCGGTGACGCTTGCCTCCTTCTGGCTCCAATCCGCCCCGCGCGCGGAAGATGCGGAGTTGCGCGCCAAGGCCGCCGCCTGGTTCCGCGCGGGGCTCGTCGCCGGCACGGATGTCAACGGCCCGCACTACTGGGGCCCCGATGCCTCCTATCACCAGCACCATGTCGAGATGGGCCTGATGGCCATCGCGCTGCAAATCGCCGCCCGCGACCTGTGGGCCCCGCTCACCCCCGTCGAGCAGGCGCAAATCTGCCACTGGTTCGCCACCTGCCGCGGCGGCGGCATCGTCAACAACAACCACCTGTTCATGTCGGTGCACATTCTCGAGTTCCTCGGGAAACAGGGTCGCGCGCATCGCACCGACCGGGCCGTCATCACCGCGCACCTCAACCAGCTCGAGACCATGCATCGCGGCGGTGGCTGGTTCGAGGACGGCATCAACCAGGCCTTCGACCACTACAACGCCTACGCCTTCCATTTCTACGGACTGATGTGGGCGCATCTCCATGGCGCGCCGGATCCCGCCCGCGCCGGCCGGTGGCGCGACTGGGCGAGGATGTTTGTCCGCGATTACCAGCATTTCTTCGCCGCGAGCGGCGAGCATCCCGCCTTTGGCCGGTCCATCACCTACCGCTTCAACTGCCTCAACGTCTTCGGCCTGGCCCTCGCCGAGGACTGCACTGACGTCGCCCCGGGCCTGCTGCGCCGCCTCTGCACGCGCAACCTCGACTTCTTCCTGTCGCGCCCGATCTACCAGGAACAAGGCTGCCTCTCCGCCGGTTTTACCGACCGCTTCGACCGGATCGTCGAACCATATTCGTGCGCCGCATCGCCCTATTGGGCGGCCAAGGGCTTCACGCCGCTCCTGTTGCCGCCGACGCATCCGTTCTGGACCGACTCGGAACAGCCGCTCCCGGCCGAGCACGGCTTCGTGCACGTGATGCCGGCGCCGGGACTCGTCACCCGGAGCCTGCCCGGCGGGGACGTGGAAATTCTCAACGCCGGCTCGATGGTGGGAAACACCCAGCTCCGCTATGGCGCGTGGAAATGGAGCAAACTCAGTTATCGCACTGGCGTCCACTTCACCTACGCGTTTCCCGAGATTGCCAACGTCTCCTGCGACAGCGCGCTCACGGCGCTGCACGACGACGGACGCGTCTTCGGCCGCCATTCGACCGTCGCCGTCGAACTCGCCGAGGACCATCTCGGCTACAGCTGGAATCTGGGCTTCAAGACCGGCCAGGCCAACACCGGCGTCGAGACTTTCGTCTTCTGGCGCGCCGGCTGGCTGCTGCAGGTCCACCATTGCGAGCCGCGCCAGCCTGTCGTGCTGCGCCTCGGCGGATTCGCCCTGCCGATGCAACAGGTGGATCCCGCGCTCCGCGCGGGATTGAACCCGCCGTACCCGGCGGGTTCGACCCTCGTCGTCTTCAACGGCAACCAAGGCACCGTCCTTCAGCCGCTCCTCGGTTTCGCCGCCGCCGAATGGGACACGCGCCTCGACGACGCCACCGAGCGCCGGCATGTCGCCGCACCCTATCACGCCACCCCCGTCGCCCGCACGGCGCGCCTCACCGGCGCCGCAACCCTCGCCGCGCTCTCCTGGGCCGGCCTGGACCGCGCGGAGGCCGCTCCCTGGCGCGTCATCTCTGGCGCCGCCGGCGACTGGAGACTATCCCATCCGACGCTCGGTGACTGGAACCTCCGTCACTGGTCGTTGCCTGAATTGCCATGAAGCACCCCCGCCCCGCCCCCGTAACTTGTAAGCTAATAGGTTACAAATTTCCCGCCGGGGGGGATTCGTTCCCTCGCCGGCTGACCTTCCTGGGGCTCCTGCTGGCCGCCCTGGTCCCGAGTGGCCATGCCCGCGACAAGGCGCCCGATGGTCTCTACGACGGCTATACCGGTTTCGCCCTGCCGGCCGAGCCGGTCCTGCCCACGAGGGAGACCCATCCCTCGTTGTGGTTCACGGCCGCCGAGTTGCCCGCCCTGAAAACCCGGCTCACCGTGGACGACTTCGCCCGTTCCCGCTGGGCGGCGGTGCAAAAACTGGTCGACCTCGCCAAACCCCTCCCCCCGCCGCCCGCGGCCTCGGACAAAGTCGAAATCGTCCATAAATACTACGGTGCGATGTCCCTGGCCGCGCGCGCTCATGCCTTCGTCGCGCTCTTCGCCGAAGACGCCGCCGCCCGTGCCGCCCACCGGCAGCGGGCGGTCGAACTGCTGCGACGCGCGTATGACGGCCCGATCTTTGAGCTCGATTCCAAGGTCAAGGGGAGCGCGGTCGACGAAATCTACCGCGGCTCATGGCTGCAGAACTACGCCCATGCCTACGATTGTGTGCAGCCCTCGCTCTCGCCGGCCGACAACGAGGCCATCCGGGCGCGCCTCGCCCGCGAGGCGCAGTGCGTCTTCGAAAATCTTTATGCGTGGACCGACACCAGCCCGCACAACCACCTTTCCAAGCCCGCGTGGGGTCTCGGCTCGATTGCCCTCACCCTTGCCTCCGACCCGCGCGCCAAAGCCTGGCTCGCCCGCGCCATTGAGGCGGCGAACAGGAATACCCGGTATTTCTTCAGCGCGGACGGGATCTATCGCGAAGGCAGCCACTACCTGGTCTTCTCCCTCACCAACTTCGTGCCGTTCCTGTACCACTACCGCAATGTCTCCGGCGTGGACGGATTCCAAGTGTTCCAGCCCGCCTTTGAAAACATGGTCCAGGTCCGCAACAGCCGCGGCTGGCTGCCCAACATCGAGGACTCCTACCTCCGCCCGACGCCGACGCACCTCGTCGCCGCCGCCTATCGCACCGCGAAGACCAAACTGCATTCAAGCGCGCCGCTGGCGGAAATCCTGGCGTGGAGCTACGCCACCTGCGATGTCGCGGCGTTTGCCCCGGCCCTCAACTCCAGCGGCTACAACTACACCGGCGCCAGCCTCGATTATTCGCTCGAGTTGGACGAACTCCTCACCCACGACGCCTCGCTCAAGGCCACGGCGCCGGACTGCCCCCCGAATGTTTTCCTCGCCGGCGGCCAGACCGTCCTGCGCAATGGCTGGACTTCTGGCAACGCCGGCCAGCGCTACCTGCTTTTCCACGGCGTGGCGGTCGCGGACAACCACAACCACGACGACCAGCTCAGCTTCATCCTCCAGGCGGAAGGCCAGATGATGTGCTCCGATTCCGGCTATTCGCGCGGCACGTACACCGGGGCCGAGCGCACCGACTGGTACATCACCGCCGCGGCGCACAACACGCTCACTTTCGACGGCCAGCCGGCGGGCAGCAATGCCTCGAATGACACCCCGCTTTCCGCCCACTGGGAACAGCCGGGCCTCGTCGTGGTGGAGAAGACCCAGTTCAAGATTCCCAAGGGCGGCGTGTGGCGCCGGACCCTCTGCTGGATCGGCGGCGACTACTACGCCGTGGTGGATCGCGTCGATTCCAAGGTCGGGCTCGACCTCAAATCCTACCTGCATGGCGGCCGCGGGACCATGGCGACGGCCGGTCCGGAGCATACCTGGGTTTATTCGGCCGACCGCTATGGCCCGGCCGCCAGACTCCGCTGCTGGATCGTCGCTCCCGGCGCAACCACCGAGGTCAAGGACGGTGAACTCACCTACATCAAGGACGACTACGCCGCGTTCCCGTACCTTGTTACCTCTTATCGCGCGGGCGCGCCGGCCATCACGCTCCTCAAACCCGCCGCCGCCAGCGAGACCGCGCCGTTCACGGTCGAGGACCACAGCGGCGCGGGCTTTTCCGCGCTGGTCGTCACCACGGCCACGGAGAAAACCGTCCTCGTCGCCGCCGCCGCGCCAACCGCCGTCGTGATTGACGGCGTCGAGACCGATGCTGCCTTTGCCATCGTCCGGCGCGACAAGGCTGGCAAGGTTCTGAATCATCTCCGGCGGGACGGCGGCTCCTACCTGCGCGTCGACGGGCGCGAGCTTGCCCCGTGACCTTCCTGCTTCGGATCATCTTCGCGGCGCTGTTGGCTGCCGCCGCGTTCGCCGAGGACAGCTTGCCGGACGAAAAACGCCCGGTCGCCAAGGTCGTCACCCCGCTCACGCTGCCGGGCGCGGAAACGTTCATTTACCACGACGTGCAGCCCGAACCCATGCGGCTGCACGTGTTCAAGCCCAAGGGCTGGGCGGCGTCAGACCGGCGCCCCGCGTGGATCCATTTCTTTGGCGGCGGCTTTGTGAACGGCACCCCGCTGCAATCCGCCGGCCAGGGCCGGAACGCCGCCAAGCTCGGCCTGGTCGGCATCGCCGTGGACTACCGCGTGAAAAACCGTCACGGCACCGATGCCGCAGCCTGCGTCGCCGACGCCCGGGCGGCGCTGCACTGGGTGCAGGAACACGCCGCGGAACTCGGCGTCGACCCGCAGCGCGTCGTCGTCAGCGGTTCCTCGGCCGGCGGTCACCTCGCGCTTTGGACCGCCATTGCAAAAACGCCATGGGGCAGCGACCCGGCTGAAGCCCCGCGGTACAAACCCGCCGCGCTCATCCTGCTCAGCGCCGCGGCCGACACGTCCGATGTCACCGGCCAGCGCGCCGAGCGCTTCGCCGGCCACGGCACCGAGCTTTCCGCGACGCAGCACCTCGATGCAAAGATGCCGCCCGTGCTCATGTTCCACGGTGATGCCGACACCACCGTCCCCTACAAGTATGCCGTCGCGCTGCATAACGCGCTCATCGACTCCCACAACGACTGCACGTTCGTCACAATTCCCGGCGGCCAGCACAACCTGAATGCCACGGAAGGGGCCCGGGATCGAATCTTGGCCGACGCCCAAGCTTTCTTGGCGCGTTTGAAGCTATTGCCGGCCGGGCCGTAGTCCTAAATCGCCGGGTGGGACCGTTCGGTCCTTGCCGTGCGCCCGACGGGACCGAGCAGGGGCGTGTCTACAATTTCAGCCACCCACCCCGTCCTGTCGGATACCCTTCTTCAATAGCCGGGACTTCGGCTGCAGGTGTCTGGGCTCCCCTCCATGAAGGTGGAACGATTCAGCCCCAAGTCGCAAAACACGTTTTGTTCCGGTCAGGAAGAAACGGTGTGGTTGTAGCCGGGGTCGGTGACCCCGGACCGGCCTCAGCGAGGCCGGCTACAGCGGCGCTGTTTCCTAGGAGTGGAGACCAACTTGCCTTGGTGTGCGCGCAAGCCCGACACACCCCGTCACTTCGCGCCACCCCTCTTGATCCGGAGCTATGCAATAGGTGGGCGTCGGTTTCCACACCGACGCGAGGTTCACCCGCCCCGTGAGTCCTTGTCGGCGATGTGGAAATCGCCGACCACCAAATGGTGGAGCGCGTTGCTCCC
>DASZPS010000191.1:0-2543 GCA_035549955.1 Lacunisphaera sp.
GACTCGGAACGTCGGCTCGTTGCCCGAACAAAACTCTTGCGCCAATCCGGGCGAAACGTCTCCATGCCCATTCGTTTTTTCGCCCGGATGGTGGAATTGGTAGACACGCAGGTCTCAGAAGCCTGTGCCTAACAGCATGACGGTTCGAGTCCGTCTCCGGGCAAATCTTTCGCTCTGGGCGTTATGAGGGGTGCGGTAATGTGATCCGGAGCGAGGTGGCGTCCCAGCAACTGTCGCCGGCCTCGGTGAGGCCGGACCGAGGTCAGCGACCCCGGCTACCAGGCGGCGGAAGCGATCTGGACAGGTCCGAAGGCGATTGCTGCCATGCGGCATGGCTTTCGGGCGTTCTTCTCTGCTGGCAGCGCTGCTGATCGCGGCCGCCGCGGCGTTGGCCTATCATGATACGTTCTCGGTTCCCTTCCTGTTCGACGACATTCCCTCGATCGTGGATAACCCGACGATCCGCAGCTTCCGGACCGCCTGGGCGCCGCCACCGGAGAATGGAATTACCGTCAGCGGCCGGCCGCTGCTGAACCTCACCCTGGCGTTGAATCACGCCTGGAGCGGAAGCGCGGTCTGGAGCTATCACCTGTTCAACCTGCTGATCCATGTGACGGCAGGCTGCACGCTGTTTGGGATCGTGCGCCGGACCCTGGAAGCCAAAGGCCGCTGGCCGGCCCCGGCCAGGGCGGTTGCCGGCTTTCCGGCCGGCGAAGGCATCGGCGTGGCAAACGACGCCCACCCCGGAAACGCCGCCGCGAACCGTTCGCCCCTCTCGGCGACGGCGATCCAGTCCGACAGCCGGGACGCCTCCTGGCTGGCCCTCGCGGTTGCGTTGCTGTGGACTTTGCATCCGCTGCAGACGGAGTCGGTCACCTATATCGTCCAGCGCGCCGAGTCGCTCGTCAGCCTGATGTACTTGCTGACTTTTTGGTGCTTCGTCCGGTCGGTGGAGCCGGGAGCTTCGCGCGCCTGGGCCTGGCTCGCGTGGCTTGCCTGCCTGTCGGGCATGGCCGCGAAGGAAGTGATGGTGACCGCCCCGGTCATGGTGGCGCTCTACGACCGGATCTTTGTGGCCGGATCCTGGAAGGAAGTCTGGGGCCGGCGCGGCCGGCAGCACCTGGCACTGATAGCCACGTGGGTGCTGCTCTTCTGGCTTGTCCTGCGGACCGGCGGTCGGGGTGGCACGGCCGGTTTTGCCGGTGAGATCTCGCCCTGGGCCTATGCGCTGACGCAGGTGGGTGCCGTGGGACACTACTTGCGCCTCATTTTCTGGCCGCAACCGCTCATCTTTGACTATGGGAAGGAAATTGCCCGGGGCTGGGGCGAGGTTTGGCCGGCGGCGCTGGTGGTTTTCCCGCTCCTGGCGGCCAGCGTGTGGACGGCCTGGCGCGGACGCGCGGTCGGCTTCCTCGGGGTCTGCTTTTTCGCCGTGCTGGCGCCGAGTTCGAGTTTCGTGCCGGTCTTGACCCAGACGATGAGCGAGCACCGGCTTTACCTCGCGCTCGCGGCCGTGGTGACGATCTTGGTCTGCGGCCTCCATGCCTGGTGGGGCCGGCGTGGCCTGCTGGTGTGCGCGGCGCTGGCGGTGGGACTGGGCGCGGCGACGATCCGGCGGAATCATGACTACCGTTCCGAGCAGGCGATCTGGGAGGATACGATGGCGAAGCGGCCCGGCAACGCGCGGGCGCCCGGCATCCTGGGCGCGATCCACGAACGCGCCGACCGCCTGGAACAGGCGCGATCGTTGCTCGAAAAAGCCATCGCGCTCGCGCCGGATTACATCGAGGCACAGAACAACCTCGGTGGCGTCTGGGTAAAACTGGACCGTCCCGACCTGGCGGTGGAGTGCTTCCGGCGGGCGGCGGCCCTCGATCCCCGCCAAGCCATGGTCCTGCACAACTTGGGCAGCGCGCTGATCGCGAGCGGCCACCCGCGGGACGCGGTCGAGCCGTTGGAGCAATCCCTCCGCCTTGAACCGGACAGGTCGGAACCCCGTGTGCTCCTGGCCGCGGTCCTCACCCAGGAGGGACGCCTGGCCGAGGCGGCGCCGCACTACGAGCGTTATCTCAAGGATCACCCTGACGATGCCGACGGCCATCGGGCGTTTTCCGCGGTCCTGGTCACATTGGGCCGCCGGCGCGAGGCGTTTATCGAACTTTCGACCGCGGTCCGGCTGCAGCCCGGGAATGCGGTCCTGCGCAACGAACTCGGCGTCATGCTCGGGCATTTTGGGCGGTTGGCCGATGCGATTGCGCAGTTTCAGGAAGCCCTGCGCCTTCAGCCGGATTTCACCGCCGCACGCGAGAATGCCGAACTCGCCACCCAGGCGTTGAAGTCGGGCAAGGGCGCGCGCCCGGCGTCCCCGTAGCTTTGCGGCCTCGCCCGCATACTTCACACCGCTGAGCCGGGATCATGCAGTTGGTGGGCGTCGGTTTCCACACCGACGCCAGGTTCGCACGCCTCGTGAGTCCTTGTCGTCGATATGGAAATCGACGACCACCTTTCGGTCGGTTCGCTACCGAGCGAAACGGCGCTTCAAT
>DASZPS010000192.1:0-5832 GCA_035549955.1 Lacunisphaera sp.
GCCGTCAGCTCCGCACGGTTCAGGTACCCTCGCGCCACCTGCACCCCGCCGATGCACAGCTCTCCCACTCCGCCCAACGGCACCAATCGCTGCCCACTATCCAGAATGTAAATCGAGGTGTTTCCCACCGGCCGGCCGATCGAACCGCGACCGGCCTCGTTGTTGGCCACCCATGCGGTGGCGTGCACCGTTGCCTCCGTCGGGCCATACATGTCTGAGAGCTCCACCCGGCCTTCCGTCCTCTCCAGAAAATCCCGGCTCAACTCCCATGGCAACGCTTCGCCACTGCAAACACACCGCTTGACCGTCGGGAACGCATCCGCCGGCAAGGTCTGCAAGTATACCCTCAACAACGAGGGCACAAAATGCAAAGCCGTGACCCGCTGCTTTTGGATGATGGCCAAAATCCGGTCCGGCTCCCGCTCCGCCCCGACGTCCATCAACACCTCTTTTGCCCCCATCACCAAAGGCAAGAGCAGCTCCCACAAGGACACATCGAAGGTGAAGGGTGTTTTTTGCAGCACCACCTCTTCGCTCCCTGCCCGGAGATGCCGTTGCATCCATCGCAGATTGCTCACCAGGCCGCGGTGCTCGACCATGACGCCCTTGGGCTGTCCGGTGGACCCTGATGTGTAGATGACGTACGCGAGATTGCGGCTGGTGCCCACCCGCGGCAGCCGCGTGGCCTCCGCCGCGTAGCTGTCCGCCTGGTCCAGGTCCAGCACCCGGCCCCCGAACTTGAGGCCCGCCGGCAGCGCCCCCTTCGTCAGCACCACCCCCACCGCGCTGTCCGCCAGCATGAAGCCCAGCCGCTCCACAGGATACGTCGGGTCCAGCGGCACGTACGCTCCACCGGCCTTCAGGACCCCCATGATCCCCACCACCATCTCCAGCGAACGCTCCAGGCAGATGCCCACCAGCACATCCGGCCCCACCCCGTGCTCCTGCCTCAGGGTCCGCGCCAGCCGGTTGGCCTTCTCCTCCAGCTGCCCGTAGCTCATCTGCTCCTCGCCAAACACCAGCGCCGTCCTCTCCGGACTCCGGTCCACCACCTGCTCGAAGAGCTCCTGCACCTGCAGCTGCGCCGGATACTCCATCCGCGTGTCGTTAAACTCCTCCAGCAACCGTCTCCTCTCCTCTTCCTCCACCAGCTCCAATTCAGAGGCCTGCAACTGCGGCTGCGACGCCACCGCACTCAATGCCCTCTGCAAGTA
The DNA here is from genome assembly GCA_035549955.1 of Lacunisphaera sp. Classification (GTDB taxonomy): domain Bacteria; phylum Verrucomicrobiota; class Verrucomicrobiia; order Opitutales; family Opitutaceae; genus Lacunisphaera. Next base: position 1,215 of record DASZPS010000192.1, read on the forward strand.
CTGGAGGATCCGCTCCGGCCAGCTCGCATCGTCAAAGGCGAGCGCGTTCCATCGCAATCTTACCATCAACTGCCCAGCGAATTCATGAAACGCTATATCAAGGCTATAATCCGTGGGATCATCGCCGCTGCTTGCTTGAACCTCAAAGCCGAGAACGCTCTTCTCGTTTTGCTTTCCTAAGGGATAGTTTTCAAAAACATACAAATGATCGAAAAGCCCTTGGAAACCCAATTCAGACTGCAAGTGGGCAAGTGAGACGCTGCCGTGGGCCTGGTCACCAGTCACTAAATCCTGAACTCGCCGGACCAAGTCGCCGAGCGTTTCATTTGGGTTAAACACAAGCCGAAATGGTAACGTGCTTAGACACATTCCTACCATGCGCTCCACTCCCTCAACTTCCCCCGAGCGGCCGGACGTCACGTACCCGACCACAACTTCCGCCGCTCCGCTTACCATGCGCAGAACCAAGCACCAAGCCGTCAAGGTCAAGGCGTTCAAACCTACGCCCAGATTCCTCGCCGTAATTCGCGCCTGTTCGTTCAACATCTCGGCAAACACCGTTTGTCGCGAGCGCCGTTGCAAAGCCTGCGGCGTGATTTTTAAAGGCAATTTCGCCGCAGCATCCATTCCGCTCAGTCGCCTCAGCCAATATTCCTGAATGATAGTTTCATTCTGCGTGCGAAGCCAATCTAGATGTCTCGAAAAAGGCACTGTTGTCGGCAGCTGCGCATGCCGGTTATGAACTCTGGCTTCATAAAAATCGAAAAGTTCCTCAAGCAATATCCGCATGCTCCATCCGTCCAAAACGACATGATGTGCACTAAGAAGGAGGCTCCACCTCTGGTCCTCCGACCGGATCAACGTGACCCGAAACAGACAGCTACTAGCCAAGTCAAATTTCCGGCTGCGATCCTTGTTAATCGCTTCTGTCAGACGTCCTTCACCGTTCCTGCTGGCACACGCGTCGATAAACTGCCATTCACCAACGCTCTTCTTCAGAAACGCCTGAAACGCACGTCCGCTGGATGCGTTAATGATTCTGGCCCGCAAGACCTCGTGGCGAGCCACTAGATCTTCATACGCACGCCGCATTGCCACCACTTCGACTTGGCCTTCAAGTTGCCAGTGTTGTTGCACCACGTAGGCATCTCCTGAATCCTCGCGTAGCTGCGCATAGAACATTCCTTCCTGCAGCGGGGTCAGCTCGCGTAGCCCATCAATACTATCCAAGCCCTGTCCAAAAATCTTCCGCAGCTCTCGATCAATCGAATCCAGCTCAGCCTGCGATATGAACGACTTTATTGTCACGAATATGTGTTATAATTTATTTCCGTCAGATTGATCCAGCCAGTCCAAAATCTGATGGAGAGAATCGCGGCGCTTTTATCCGTTTCTGGCAATGTTTTATAATTGTTTGGAGATTTTTGTTATATATTTTCAGAAGATATTCCGCCTGATCGATCCCGCAACGCCTCTGATTGACGGTGGCATGAAGCACAAAACGCCCCCGTGCGATATGGGCATTAAGCGAGAGGGCGTGCTCTGTCCGCATCTCCGGTCCGATATCCGGCGCCCGGCTGTAAGACGAAGCCTTTCGCTGGCCCCGCTCAATCGCGCCATCAAAATCACCCAGGTAATTAAACCCTATTTTCGGGTCACCCAACTGAAGCTGCTTCTGGGACCTTGATTCGAGCAGCTCTTCAAGTGCTCCATAGCCCAAGCCATGAGAAGGGACCGCTCTGAGCATCTCCTTCGTGCGCAACAAGTGCTCTCCCAGTTCTACCTTCGTCGCCGCTAGCTTCACTGGGTAAAGGCTGGTAAACCAACCTACCACCCGCGACAAGTCCGCCTTCAAGCCTTTAAGTTCCTCGCGACCGTGGCCTTCCACCTCAATCACAAATTCCTCTCCGCCCAGCCAGTCGCGCAAAGCAAGGGCCAAGGCGGCCAATAACACGTCGTTTGGCTCCAGTCGGTACGCCGCCAATCCCTCTTGGAACAGCGCGGTTGTACTCGCTTCGTCCAACTCCAAAGTCGCCACTTCCGCGTCTCCAAATGAACCGCGCATGCGCTCATCGCCACCCGGTAATGCAAAACCCGGGCTCGACACAACACTTCGCCAATACTCGATCTCACGATCAAAATGACCGACCAGGGCTAAGCGCTCCAATCCCCCAGCCCAGGCCGAAAAAGATCCCGTCCGCTCCGGCAAACCAGCCACAGCGCCAGGTCCTAAGGCCTTATATGCCGTATCGAAGTCCTCGAGCAGGATGCGCCACGACACTCCGTCAATCACTAGGTGGTGCGCAACCAAGAACAATTGGTCGCTGGTGCGACACCGCAACAACAGCGCCTTAAATAGAGGCCCCTTCTCCAGTTCGAACGAACTTTGCAGTCGTCCCGTTTCCTCGATAATTTTGGGACCGGGATCAACCAGCGCGGACAAATCCACCAGCTCAACACCTTCCCACTTTTGCTCCTCCGGCTCCACCCAGAGTTTATTTGTCCGCACCACCGCTCGCAGCACATCGTGCCGCCGGACGAGAAGCTCCAACGCGCGCTGCACCAGCGTAACGTCGCTTCTTTCGCCCAGATCCAACAACTGCGATTGGTTGTAGTGGGAGATATCTCCCGGCAGATTGAGCAGCTTCCGCTGGATGGGCAGCATTGGGATCCATCCACTTTCGGGCGCAAACACCGCCACCGCTCCTGCTCTCGGCTTCATTCGCAGTGCACACTCTTCCAGCGAAACAGTGGAAACAACATCGCGAATCGATATCAGCCAACCACGACCCCGCAACCTCGAGGCTACTTGGATCGCCTTGATCGAATCACCGCCCACCTCATAGAACCGGCGATTGATCCCTACTGACTTCAGGCGCACCACTTCACACACCGCCTCGCAAAGCGCCTTTTGGCTCTCCGTTTGAGCCAGCACCTTGCTAGCTTCCTGGCTGCCGGCCGCCGGGGCCGGCAGCCCCTTGCGGTTCACCTTCCCGTTCGGCGTCAGCGGCAGGCTCTCCAGCACCATCAGCTGCGCCGGCACCATGTAACCAGGCAGCCGCTTACCCAGCGCCTCACGCACTCTGGCTAAAAATTGCGGCAGGCCCTGCGCTCTCGCCGGATCATTCGCACACTGGCTCCTCTCCACTCCCGTCCTGCCGCTTTCAACATAATCATCCGGCCGCAAGGACCTCGCCACCACCACATCAAATTGCCCTGACCGGCCATTGTCGGCGAAGACCGCAGCCGCATCCAACCCCAGATCCCTCACTGCTGCCACCAGGCGCTTCGGCGTCGGGCCGCTGACCGGTTCCAGCATGGAACCGCCTCCGCCCCTTACTTGCCCGGCATTACGTCCACCGCCCAAGTGCTCCAATGCGCTCCACTGGTTTATCCCTGCTGCGGCAAGCGCGTTGGGCACCCCAGTGATCCGCAGGCCTTCGCCATCGCCCGGCTCCATCACGCCGGCCAACTGCGCCACGTCCCCGATCTCCGCCCAAGGCATCGTGCGCTGCGCTCGGACCGCTTTCACCTCCTTGCAGATCGTAACATCGTAACGATATCGGCTCATCTCATTGGGCCCGTCCGTCTCTTTCGGCTGGATGCTCACATGCGCGCCATGTTCCCCAGCAAAGCCCCGGAAGTAATCCGGACTGATAAACAGCTCCGTTTCCTTCAAAATCGCCTCCTGCACCCGCTGCCGCAGTTCCACCGACCCCACCTCCGCCCCGGACTGATGCACGCACACCGAAGCATGGAACGCGGCCAACAGCTCCGCGTTGAGCACATCCCCGATAAATATCGTCCCCTTGTCCTCCAGCAGCCCCCATGCCTTATACAGCACCCCATCCAGATATTCGATGTTCGGCAGATACTGAGACACCGAGTTGATGATCACCGTATCGAACGAAGCCGCATCCAACCCGCTTAACTCATGCGCCGCACCCGCAATCAGCCGCACCCGTTCGCGCAACGCCGGCCGCAGGTTCACCTTCCGCTGCACCTTCTCCAGCACCACCCGAGATAAATCCGTCCCCACATACTCCGCGCATTCCCCAGCCAGCGGGAAAAGCAATAATCCGGTTCCGCAGCCTATTTCCAAGACTCGCTTCGGCTTGAGCCGCCGGATGCGTTCCACCGTCGCATTTCGCCACTCCTCCATTTGCTCCGCCGGGATCGGTTCTCCCGTGTAACTGCTATCCCACCCCGTCCAGTCATTGTCCTCCTTCCCCTTTCCCGCCTCCTTGAAGGTCTCATCGAAGACTTTCTCCCACAACTCCGTACCCTTGCCGTCGTTTCTGGATTCTACTCCCAACCGCCGCTCCGGCACGAGGTACCCCACCAGCGTCTTGTCGCCGTTCTCCTCCCGCGCCACCACCACCGCCTCCTTCACCCCCTCCTGCGCCCGCAGCGCACTCTCCACCTCCCCAAGCTCGATGCGGTACCCCCGGATCTTCACCTGCTCGTCCATCCGCCCCAGGTACTCCAGGTTGCCATCCGGCAGCCACCGCGCCAGATCCCCCGTCCGGTACATCCGCGCTCCATCCTCCTTGCTGAACGGATCCGCCATAAACCTCTGCGCCGTCAGCTCCGCACGGTTCAGGTACCCTCGCGCCAC
>DASZPS010000193.1:0-19676 GCA_035549955.1 Lacunisphaera sp.
GCTGATCGAGCCCATGCACGCCTCGCCGAGATGCGTGACGAATCCCATCAGAAACTGCTGTGCCTGCTGTCCATCGTCCGGATGCACTTTCAGCCATGCATCAATAAACGGTCCGATCAGCCAGGCCCAGACGGTGCCCTGGTGATAGGCGGCATCGCGGGCGCGGAGGTCGCCGGAATACTTCACCTTGTAGTCGGGATGGTCCGGGCTGAGCGAACGGAGGCCGAGCGGCGTGAGGAGCTTTTCCTGCACGATTCGCAGCACCGGTTCCCAGCGCTCGGGCGCGAGCACCGGATGCGGCAGCGCGAGCGCGAGGATCTGGTTTGGCCGCACCGCATCGTCCGTCCGGCCCTTTTCCCCGTCGACCACGTCGTAAAGGCAGCCCTTCGTCTCGTTCCAGAAGCGGGCGTTGAAGGACGCCTGCGCGCGGGAGGCGTGCCGCCCGAGCTCGTCGGCGAAGGCCGTCTGGTCGGTCGTGCGCATCCAGCCTTCGAGCAGCCGGAGCGCGTTGTACCAAAGCGCATTGATCTCGACCGGCTTGCCGCGGCGCGGCGTGACGACCCAGTCGCCCACCTTGGCGTCCATCCAGGTGAGCTGGTAGCCCGGCGCGCCCTGGCGCAGCAAGCCGTCGGCGGGATCGACGCCGATGCCGAACTTCGTCCCCTTGAGGTGGTGGGCGATGACATCGCGGAGCACCGGCAGCAGCGCCCGCAACGTCTCGCGGCTGTTGCTGGTTTCGTAGAACCGATGCAGCGCATGAAAGAACCAGAGCGATGCGTCCGCGGTATGATACAAGCCCTCGGTGCGGCCTTCGGGAAACAGGTTGGGGATCAGCCCGTCGCGGGCGTAGTGCGCGAAGGTCCGCAGGATCCACTTCGCCTCGTTGAGGCGGCCGGTGGCCACGGTCAGCCCCTCGAGGCTGATCATCGTGTCGCGACCCCAGTCCGTGAACCAGTGGTAGCCGGCGATCACGCTGCGCAATTCGTCGCCCGCGGCCTTGGTGTGCGCGGTCGCCGTCACGCGGCCCACCGGCTCGATGATGAACTGGTCGGCGGCGAGCACGAGTTCCGCGGCGACGCCCTCGCGCACGGCGGGATGGGCGATGCGCAGGAGGCGCCGGCGCCGGCTGGTTTCGATCTCATAGGCCGTGTCCGGCCCGAGCGCGGCCAGCGTGCTCCAGGTCTCGGTGGAAGCGACCAGCGTCGTGGGCGCGGTCGCGCGCAGGGAGGTGGAAAAGAATCCCGGGCTCCACAGTTCGCCGCGACACGGATACCCGCGTTCCTCGTCGCGTTGGTAGTAGATTTGCCGCACGGAGCCGCTGTCGTGCAGGAAGAGCGTGTTTTCGGCGTGCAAGTGGAGCCGCAGCGGCGCGGGGGCGTCGGCGGAGAAAATCTCGAATTGCTGGCCGCGCGCGCGGATCTCGTAGTCGTCGTGGAGGGCGGCGTCGACGTCGCCCTCGAAAGGCCGGAAATGGACCGACGGCCGCAGGTGCAGGCGGCAGTTGTCCGGCCCCTCGAGCAGCCGGTAGGTGACTTGCACCGTGTTTTGCAGGTGCGGCATCAACACGCGCTTTTCGAAGACCACGTTTTCGACCTGGTAGCGCCAGCAGGGAATCTGGTTTTCGAGGCGGAATTCGCGCAGGTGGAGGGACGTGGGTGACTCGCCAACCTGCGTGGGTTCCTCGCCGCCGAACTGGAAATCCCGGCCGTCGGGGAGACGCAGCGCCTCGATGAGGTGGTTGAGCATCATGGTGCGGCCGGCGGGCGGCGGGAGCGCCGCGATCAGCAGGCCGTGGTAACGCCAGGTCACCGCGCCGGCGATCGTGCCGGAGGCATAGCCGCCGAGGCCGTTGGTGACCAGCCACTGCTTGCGCAGGCAGTGGGCGGCCTCCTCGGGACCCGCCCTGCAGTCGAGATCAATCCTTCTCACTAAGTCGGGGACGAATGGGCTCTCGGTTTTCATCGGGTTTGAGCACGAAGGCGGCCTGGCCGGGCAGGAGCCAGCCGGCGGTGGTTTCCAGGGAGGGCGTGCCATGTCCGCCGTAGACCGGGCTTTCGCTCGACCACACGACCTGCCAGCCGCCGCGGGTGGGCGACGCCAGGAGCGGTTCCGGCGCGGGTCCGAAGCGGAGATCGGCCCCGAGGTTGACGACGAGGAGGCGGTCGCCGGCACTTGAGGCCGGAGTGCTTGAATCCGGCCGCTTGCCCGAAAAATACCGCAGCACGAACGCATTCGTTCCCAGCACCGCGCCGTCGATGCCGGCGGGCTCCGCGAAGACGCGATCCTCCCGGCGCAAGCGCAGGAGATCGGCGTGCAACTGGTAAATCGCGCGGTGGGTCACGCGCTCGGTCAGGTCCAGCTTGCAGCGCAGGAACGTCTGCCGATCGGTCGGATCGGGCAGGACCGCGATGCTCTCGGGAACGGCGATGCTGCGGAACTGCTGGAGGAACTTCCCGCGGCCCTCGCGGATGGCTGCGTTGAGCTCGGGGTGGTGGTCGGCGAAGTAGAGAAACGGCGCCGATGCGGCGAATTCCTGGCCTTGGAAGAGCAGCGGCGTCTGCGGCACGAGCAAGGTGAGGGCCGTCAGCGCGCGCGTGATGCCCGGGCTGGCGAGCTGGTGCAGGCGCAGGCCGCGCAGGGCGTTGGCGACCTGGTCGTGGTTTTGGAGGAAGACCACGAATTGGTGGGGGTGAAGGTCGAAGGCGGAATGCCCGCGGCGCTGCTCCTGCCAGTGGTACCACTGGCCCTGGTAAAGGAAGCCGTGCTTGGTGGCCGAGATGAACTCCTGCGGCGTGCCGCGATAGTCCGTGTAGTAGGCCTCGGTGCGCCCGGTGGCGGCGACCATCGCGGAGTGATGCCAGTCGTCGTTCCAGATCGCGTCGAGGCCCTGGCCACCGTTGACGGGCGGACGCGCCAGCGCCGCGGACTGGCATTCGTTCTCGGCCACGAGATGGACCTGCCGGCTGCCCGCCGCGCGCCGGGCCGCGGTCGAGATCTCGGTCAGGATATGGCGCGGCGAATCGTCGTAGATCTGTTGCGTGGCATCGAAGCGCAGGCCGTCAAAATGGTATTCCTGGATCCAGTAGCACGCGTTGCTGACGAAAAACTCCCGGGAACCGGCCGCGTCAGGCCCGTCGAAATTGAGCGCCTCGCCCCACTCGTTCTTGTACCGGCTGCTGAAGTAGGCGGGCGAGAACTGCCGGAGGTAGTTGCCGTCGGGTCCGAAGTGGTTGTACACCACGTCGAGGATGACGCTCAGGCCGAGTTCGTGGGCGCGGTTGACGAAAGCCCGGGCATCGTCCGGCGAGCCATAAAGCCGCGAGGGCGCGAAGAGGTTCACCCCGTCGTAGCCCCAGCCGAAGGTCCCGGGAAAATCGGCGATGGGCATGACCTCGATCATGGTTATGCCGAGGGCCTTCAACTCCGGCAGTTCGGCCTGCGCTGCGCGCCAGGTGCCTTCGCGGGTGAAGGTGCCGAGGTGCAATTCGTACACCACCTGCCCGCGCGGGGTGGGGCCGCGCCACGCGTCGTCCGTCCAGGTGAAGGTGGCGGGTGACACGATTTGCGACCAGCCGTGCGGGCCATCCGGCTGGTAGCGAGAGGCGGGATCGGGAAAGGACCCGGTGGGTAGCCGGAAGCGATACAGCATGCCCGGTCGGGCTTCGGGGGCCAGGCCAGCGTGGTAGCCGCCCGGCTCGCTGTGCAGCCTTACGATCGGGCGAGGCTGGGCGTCACTTGCCTGGAATTCGACCTCGACTTGCGGCGCGGCGGGCGCCCACACGCGGAAGTGCACGCCGCCAGCCGGCTGGATCTCGGCCCCAATGGGCAGTTGTCGTTTCACGTCATGGCTCATCGTCCTGCATTGACCGCTGCCGCCGCGCCCGGTGCCGGTCCGCGGCATGGGGTAAATTCCGGGTGGAGTCCCGCTTGCCGGACTGGCGCTCTAGCCGCAATACTGCGCACTTGGAAGCGAACCAACACACCCCGCCCTGTCGGGCACCCCTCTCATATAGGGGACTTCGGCTGCGCCGGATTGAATTCCCCTCTTTGAGAGGGGTGGCGCGCAGCGACGGGGTGTGTGGGTCGGTCATCGAAGAGTGTGAAATATTCAGGCTAGAGTGGCTTCAAAAATGTCGTAGCCCGTAACGCCGCGACAAAAGCAAATCCCCCGCCTCTGTCATCCTGAGCAACGCGCAGGATCCAAGCTGCAGATGCAATCAGCGCCTGCTCCTTGGATCCTTCGCTGCGCTCAGGATGACGGTGGGGAGCGGCTATAGTTCATTTTGACCCGCTCCAAGAGAGCCGTTTCGGAGCCGCAAACTTGATTTACGCCTGAAGGTGGGGCCGATCTCCGAGCGGCCCAACAACCGGCGAAATCTCGTCCGGCCCGCCCGGAGGTCGGCGCCCTGCCTGCGCCGCATCGTTGGGCAGGCCTCAATAAAACCTCTGCCCGCCAGATTCCGCTTGGCGGAAGGATATTTTGGCGGACATTCGTGGCATGGCGCCAGAACCCATCCAGTATTTCCATCGCGCGAAGCAAGTCGTCGAGACCGAGCGCATCTATGGCGAAGCCTGGCTGCGGTGGACGTATGGGAGCCCGCTGGGCCGGCTTTCACTCGACCTGCTGCTGAAGCGAGCGATCGTGTCGGCCTTCTACGGCTGGCGGATGGACCGGCGGGCGAGTGCAAACCAGGTGCTGCCGTTCATCGTCGAGTACGACCTCGACGTGGACGAATTCGCGAAAAATCCCTTCGCCTTCAAAACCTTCAACGAATTTTTCTACCGGGCCCTGAAACCCGGCAAGCGGCCCATTGCGGAGGGCGACCGCGTCGCCGTGCTGCCGGCCGACGGACGCCATCTCGCGTTCCAGGACATGGCCGCCACCGCCGGCTTCTACGCGAAAGGCCAGCAATTCGACCTGCGATCGTTCCTCGGCGACCAGGAGCTGTCGGCCCGGTTCGGCGGCGGCGCGATGCTGATTTCCCGGCTTTGTCCCGTGGACTACCACCGGTTCCACTTTCCGGTGGGCGGCAACGCGGGAGCGGCACGATTGATCAACGGCTACCTGCATTCCGTGTCGCCCATCGCCTTGCGGCGCAACCTTGCCTACCTGTGGCAGAACAAGCGCATGGTGACCCTCGTCGAATCGCCGGTCTTCGGCCAGGTCGCCGTCTGCGAAGTCGGCGCGACCATGGTCGGCACCATCTTCCAGACTTACCTGCCCGACAAGCCCGTGGCGAAAGGGGAGGAGAAGGGGCTGTTCAAGTTCGGCGCGTCGATGGTCATCACGCTCTTTCAGCGGGGGCGGATCAAGCTCGACCCCGACCTGTTGGAACAAAGCGCCCAGGGACGCGAGGTGTATGCGCGCATGGGCGAGCGGTTGGGCATTGCTCCCTGACCATCGTGGTCGCCGGGGGGCTACGACGGCCCCTGGAGGAGTTGGCCGAGCGCCCGCAGCAGGTCGGCGGGACGGAAGGGCTTGAACAGGACGGGATCGGGTTGTTCCAGCGCGGGACCGCTCTGTCGGTTGGGATTGTCCGATGGGTGTCCCGTGATGATCAGCACCTTCAGGCTGGGATTTTGCCCCCGGAGCACCCGCACGAGCACGTCGCCATTCATGTGGGGCATGTGGATATCGGTGATCACCGCGTCCACGGCGTCGGCATGGGTGTTCAGGTAGGTCAGCGCCTCCACGCCATGCGCGGCGAAGAGCGGCGCGTACCCGTGTTGGCTGAGGACATTGCCGAGCATGTTCCGGACGGCCTCGTCGTCGTCCACCACCAGCACCCTCCGGCCATTGCCCGCCGGCACGTCTTGGGGGATGCCAACCGGCGTCACCGAATCGACCGTTTCGGTGATCGCGGGCAGATACAGCCGGAAGGTCGTGCCGGCGCCGACTTTTGAATCCACCGTGAGAAACCCGCCGTGTTCGTTGACGATGCCCCGAACGGTGGACAAGCCGAGGCCGGTGCCCTTGCCCGGTGCCTTCGTGGTGAAGAATGGGTCCCAGATCTTCTCCAGCACTTCCGGCGACATGCCGGTGCCCGAGTCGCTCACGGCGATGGAGACAAAGTCCGGGTTTCGGCCCAGGAGGTGCGGCGGCCGCCGCTGGGCCTCGAGCTTCCGCTTATCGACGTCGATGGCCAGCCGCCCGCCGTCCGGCATCGCGTCGCGGGCATTGACGCAGAGGTTGAGCAAAACCTGGTGCAGTTGCGTGGGGTTGGCGTTGACCGGCGGCAGGTCGGGGCTGACCCAGGTTTCGCAGGTGATCGACTTGGGAAACGTCTCCTGCACGAGCGACTCGATTTCACGCACGAGGTGCTTGAGTTGCACCGCGCCGCGCTCGCCGGCGCTATGGCGGGAAAATGCCAGGATCTGGCGCAGGAGCTTCGCGCCCCGGGTGGCGGAGGAATCGAGGACATCCAGCATCCGCTTTTCGCGGTCCCCCGTCGCCGTCTGGCGGAGCAGGGCGCCCGCCATCATCACCGGGGCGAGCACATTGTTGAGGTCGTGCACGATGCCGGCCGCGAGCATGCCCAGGTTTTCGAGGCGCTGGGCGTGGAGCAGCTTGGCCTCGAGGGCCTTCTTGTCCGTGATGTCGAGCGCAATGCTGAGGCGGGCCTTGGGGTGCCCGGCTTCGTCGCAGATGTGGTACATGAAAAATTCGGCGTCGATCCTGCTCCCGTCCGGGAATTGCAGGGGCACTTCGCCCCGCCAGGTCCCGGTGGCAAAGGTGGCCGCGCGTCCGGCCTGCAGGCAGCGCAAGGTCTCGCCCGCGAAGAGATCCTCGGCCGTGCGCCCCAACAGACCCTCTGTTTTCCGGCGATAAAGTCGCCGGGCGCCTTCATTGCAGTAAGTGATGCGATTCGACAAATCGGTGATGAGGATGGCCATGGGGGACTTGTCGATGACCTCCGCCTGCTCGCGGTTGCGGGCATCGGTGCGTTTGCGCTCCGAAATGTCCTCTTTGATGGCGATGAAATGGGTGATCTGCCCATGTTCCCCGCGGACAGGGGTGATCGTCTGGGATTCATGGTACAGGCTGCCGTCCCGCCGGCGGTTGATCATTTCCCCCTTCCAGACCTGGCCGGCGCAAATGGTCTCCCACATCCGCGCGTAGAACGCGTCGTCTTGTTGGCCGGATTTGACCAGCTCGCGGGGATTGCAGCCGATGGCTTCCTCCGGCGTGTAGCCCGTGAGTTGCGTGAAGGCCGGGTTGACCCACTCGATGCCGCCCGTTTGGTCCGTAATCACGATGGCATTGGCGGCCGACCGGAGGGCCGCGGCCTGGAGGCGCACGCGCGCTTCAACCTTGCGCCGCTCGGTGATGTCGCGGGCCACCACGACGAGGTACTCCCGGCCATGGCGCACCAGGCGCACGTTCACTTCCACCGGGAACGTGGTACCGTCGCGACGGCGATGGATCCCGTCATGCCGGTGGAAGCTGGCCGCGCGGATCGTTTGCATGAGTTTCGGCCAGCCTTCCGGCGTGACGGTCGGATCGATGTCGAACACCCGCAGCTGCAGGAATTCTTCGCGGCGATAGCCGAGGTTCGCGCATTCCTTTTCACTGATGTCGAGGAACCGCGCGGAATCCGGGTCGATCACCTCGAAGGCGTCGTTGGAGCTGTCCACCAGGCGGCGGAAGAGCGCCAGGGGCTCCTCGCGTTCGCGGCGCGCGGCGTGGTGCCGGACGGCGCGGAGCGCGGCCAGGCGCAAGGCCAGGGCTTGGCCCCGGGGCACGCAGGCGTCCGCCCCGGACCGGATGGCGGCGAGGGCTTGATCGGCGTCCGCTTCCCCGGCCAGGTAGATGAACGGGACGTCCGGTATCCGCTGCCGCGCCACCTTGAGGGCATCCGTGCCGGCGCGGAGATCGGCCAGGATGAGATCGGGTCGGACACGGTCCAATGCAGCCGCGAGACCGCTTGGTTCGGCCGCTGCGATCCGAGAATCAGGCCACTCGGCTGACAAGGTCGAGGAGATCGATTCGACGTCGCGGGGATCGACGGCGATGAGCAGGGTAATCATGGGGGAAGTGGGCCGTCCGGCCGGCGGTGCCGTATGAGAGGCAATTCGACGTCATGATGGCCCGGAATTCCGCGTTAACTGGCATCCCGGGAGCGGAAAGGGGTTCGGCCGGGATGGTGACCCTGCCGGCATCCTGCAAGGCATGCGCCTCGTGGCAATCCCGCCTTTTCCACCCGGGCACGGGATGAGCGACCGAGCCCACGATCTCGTGCGCCGGGAATGTCGCGTCACCCGGAGCGGAATCCACTCACCGGCCGGGGCGGCCGCGGGAATTTTGTCCGTGCCCCGTCCGGCGATACCTGATGACCTGGTGCCATGATCCCGCGATTGCTCCTCTTGATTTGCCTGGCGGTGACGACCGCGCGGGCCGGCTTCCCACCCGCAGAAGCGTCGATCGCGGACCTGCAATCGCAGATGGCATCCGGACAACTGACCTCGGCGGCCCTGACTGAGGCCTACCAGCGGCGCATCGCAGAGATCGACCAGGCGGGCCCCAGGCTGAATGCGGTGATCGAGCTCAATCCGGACGCCCTGGCCATCGCGCGGCAGATGGATGCGGAGCGCCTGGCCGGCAGGGTGCGCGGGCCGTTGCACGGCATCCCGGTCCTCCTCAAGGACAACATTGCCACGGCGGACAAAATGGAAACCACCGCCGGGTCGCTTGCCCTCGTCGGGGCGAAACCGCCGCGCGACGCAGCCCTCGTCGGGCAACTGCGCGCGGCCGGCGCCGTCATCCTCGGCAAGACCAACCTGAGCGAGTGGGCCAACTTTCGCGGCAAGAAGTCCATCAGCGGTTGGAGCGCGCGCGGCGGCCAGACGCACAATCCCTACGCGCTCGATCGCAATACCTCGGGCTCGAGTTCGGGTTCGGCGGCAGCCGTCGCGGCGAACCTCTGCGTCGTGGCCGTCGGCAGCGAGACCGACGGGTCGATCGTCTCGCCGGCGTCCGTTTGCGGGATCGTCGGCATCAAGCCGACGGTCGGCCTCGTGAGCCGCACCGGGATCATCCCGATTTCGGCCTCGCAGGACACCGCCGGGCCGATGGCACGGACGGTGCGCGATGCGGCGCTGTTGCTCGAGGCGATGGCGGCGGCCGACGCGCAGGACGCGGTCACGCGGTCGCGTCCCGCCGGCCTGGAAACGAACTTCGCCGCGCGGCTGCGGCCCGGTGCCCTGAAAGGCGCGCGCCTCGGCATTGTCCGCGGACCTTTCGGGATGGACGCGCGCCTGACGCCCTTGCTCGAGGCGGCGGTCGCCAAACTGAAGGCCGCCGGGGCGGAAATCGTGGACCTGGGCGAGTTCAAGGATTTCAGCCGGGCCGACGACCCCGAGATGGAGGTGTTGCTCTATGAATACAAGGACGGCTTGAACGCCTACCTTGCGACGCTCGGGCCGGCGTCGCCGATCAAGTCGCTGGCGGATGCGATTGCCTTCAACCGCGCCAACGCCGCACGCGAGCTGCCGCACTTCGGCCAGGAGCTGATGGAGCAGGCGCAGGCCAAGGGCCCGCTCACGGACAAGGTGTACCTTGACGCGCGCGCGACCTGCCTGCGGGCCACGCGCGCGGAAGGCATTGACCTGCTGCTCGCGAAGCACCGGCTCGACGCGCTGGTCAGCCTGACGAATGGCCCCGCGTGGCTGATCGATCCCGCGATTGGCGACGCTTACACCGGTGGCAGTTCATCCCCGGCCGCCGTGGCGGGCTATCCGAGCGTGACCGTGCCGGCCGGCGACTGGCGCGGCCTGCCGGTGGGAATTTCGTTCTATGGCGCAGCCTGGACCGAGGCGAAGCTCATCGCGTTCGCGGCGGATTTCGAGGCTGCCACCAAGGCGCGACGCGAGCCGGAATTTCTGCCCACGGCGAAAGTGAAGTAGGATCCCGGCCGATTTGCCGTTAGTCCAGGTGGGGGGGCGGGTTTGCTCGGTCCTTTGGTTTGATGCCGGGTAGGGGCGTAGTCTCGGCTGCGCCCATTCCGCGCGAAGCGCGGAATCCGGATTGCCCAGATGGGCTGGAGAATCCCGGCACGCCGGGATTGGGCGCAGCAAGACTGCGCCCCTACCGCGGAACCGGACCGAGCGAGCTCGGCCCCAACGGGGTTTTGCAACGTTTGCAGACGCGCGGTGTGGCCCGGCGGGAAGGGAGGAGTATCAAGCGGACATTGGCGTTTGCCGTCGGCCCAAATCCTAACCCCATCACGACGGCGTCTCTTCACCCCCCAATGAAAACCATCGAACCGATCCGGCTGCGTCCGGATATGCCGGAATCCCGCCTGGGGTCCCGTATGCCGCGGGCGAGCCGCCTGTCTGCCTGCCTGCTGATCGCCTCGTGTGCCGTCGTCCCGCTGGGCTGGTCCCAGGCGCAGGTTTCGACCGCGCCGGCGCCCGCCGACGACGAGGTCCTGACTCTCACGCCCTTCGAAGTCACCGCCACCAATGGCAACGAAGGCTATACCGCCGCGACCACGCTCGCCGGCAACCGCCTCAACACCGAACTGCGCGACATCGGCAGCGCGGTCACCGTCGTCACCAAGGAATTCCTGCAGGATGTGGGCGCGACCAACAACAGCTCGCTGCTGCAATACACCGTCGGCACCGAGGTCGGCGGCCCGCGCGGCAACTTCGCCGGCGTCGGCGACGCGGCCCAGCTCAACGAGGACACCCTCCGCCCCAACGACAACACCCGCGTGCGCGGCCTGGCCGCGGCGGACAACACCCGCGAGTATTTCCGTTCCGACGTGCCGTGGGACAGCTACAATGTCGAACGCGTCGACCTGCAGCGGGGCGCCAATTCCATCCTGTTCGGGCAGGGCAGCCCGGCCGGCATCATCAACACCGGGTTGAAGTCCGCCCAGTTCCGCAATTTCGGCTCCGCCGAGCTGCGCCTCGACAACTACGGCAGCACGCGGGCCGTGCTCGACGTCAACCGCGTGCTCCTGCCCAAGGAGCTCGCCGTGCGACTCTCGGTGCTGGCGACGGACGAGAAGTTCCGCCAGGACCCCGCCTTCAACCAGGACCAGCGGCTGTACGCGGCGCTGCGTTACGAACCGAAGGCGCTGAATCGCAACGGCACGCTGACCTCGATCAAGGCCAACTTTGAGTCGGGCCGGATCGACAGCAACAACCCGCGCTCGCTGCCGCCGGCGGATGCGATCACGCCGTGGTTCACCAGCCTGAACCAGGCGACGTACAACCAGTTCCAGGCCTTCGACCACCTGTCCGGCCGCCCGAACCACGGCCAGTTCCGCGTGAACCTCGCGGCCACCGGCGCGAAGAACCCGGCCTACCAGCCCTGGCTCGGCACCTACGCCTTCCCGTCCGGCCGCGCCGGCCCGACGGTGTTCATGTCGGGCGGCAACCAGACGATGATGGTGACCGACGTCATCGGGGCGTTCGTCAGCGGCGGCCGCGGGGCGGATGGCGCCGTCGACGGCGGCATCGCGGCGATGCCGGACAACGGCTGGGTTTCCCTCACCGGCACCGCCCAGTGGGCGATCAATTCCGGCGCGCCATACTCGAAGGCGGGCCTCTGGAAGAACAACGCGCTGACCGACGCGTCGGCCTTCGATTTCTACAACCGACTGATCGACGGCGATTCGAAGCGCGAATGGCAGGATTTCAATGTCGGCAATGTCAGCATCTCGCAGACCTACCTCGAGAACCAGCTGGGCATTTCGGTGGACGTCTCGCGCGAGTCCTATGACAACGGCCAGAAGGCGGTGCTGCCGGGTGAGGTCCGCCTGCAGGTCGACCCGATGGCGGTCTTTGGCGACGGTACGCCCGACGCGGGCCTGGTGGCCGGCGGCGAACCGTACGCCAACGGCACGAAGAACCCGAATGTCGGCCGCGCCTTTGTTTCCTCGAACAACGGCTGGAGCAACCGCTCCCTCGCGACGGACCGCGAGGCGATGCGCGCCACCGCCTTCGTGCAGCACGATTTCAAGAAGGAGGACAACGGCTGGCTGCGGCGCTTCCTCGGCCGCCACACGCTGACGGCCCTCGCCGCGAAGGAAACGGTCGAGAGCGACGCCCGCGCCTGGCAGCGTTACGGCATCTTCGACGATGCCTACTACAACCTCTCCGGCCGCGCCGACCAGCGCTTCAACGGCGGTCTGGTGCCGACCCAGGTGATCTACCTCGGCGATTCGCTGCTCGGGAAGCCGCTCTCGGGCGCCTATCTGCCCACGATCACCGGCAACACCGCCATGAACAGCGGCACCATCCGCTATTTCAGCTCCGCCTGGAAAGGCACCGCGGATCCCGCGGCCCCGTGGCAGAACGGCTTCTACCTGCCGGGCGCGCCCGAGGTGAGTTCGACCCAGTCGGAAAACCCGGCCAACTATGTCGGCTGGACCACGACGCAGCTCAACCTCGTCGATGCCGAGGCCTCGGCGGCCAACCGCGACCGCCTCACCACCAGCGCTTCGCTGGACAAGGCGACGACGAAGACGCAGGCCTTCGTCTGGCAGGGCAAGTGGCTGGACAATTCCCTCGTCAGCACCATCGGCTGGCGCAAGGACATCGCCGAGTCCTGGGCCTTTGACATGTCCCCCAACGACTTCCCGGTGACCCAGGATCGCGGTGCGGTCAACTTCAGCCCCAGTTACTACAAACTGCCCGTCAAGGGCGCGCGCGCCGAGGTGGAATCGAAGTCCTATAGCTTCGTGGCGCACCTGACCGACCTGCCGTTCCTCAAGGGCATGTCCGAACGGCTGCCGGTGAACGTCAGCGTCTACTACAACCGCTCGACAAACTTCAAGCCAGACTCCAGCCGCGTGGACATCTATGGCGAGCAACTGGCCGCGCCCGCGGGCAAGACCATCGACCATGGCATCCGCGTCGAGACGAAGGACGGCCGGTATTCGCTCCGCGTGAACCGCTACGAGACGAGCAACTCCAACGCGAACAGCACGCAGATCAACGCCGCCTCGATCGGCAATTGGATGCAGCTCACGCAGAACTTCGCCAACGTCTTTGAATACAACATCCGGCCCTGGGGTTACGATGCGACCGCGGCGGGCCAGACTGGCAGCGCCACCGACATCACCAACGGCATCACGGGTGTCTGGGAGCCGATGCGTTACAACTTCCACTACTTCGCCAATCGCCCGCTGCAGGCCGGGGAGATTCTTTCGGCTGACGGCGGTTGGATCGTGTCGCCCGTCCTCGAGAAGAAGATCCTCGACAACACCCGGGCGTTCCAGCGCGCGGTCGATCCGCGGTTCTGGACCGCGTGGAAGATCGATACCTTCGGCGACTTTGGCCCGTCGAAGAACGAGGTCACCTACACGGTGCCGACCGGTTTCGCCATCACCGAGGACAACGTGTCCAAGGGCTGGGAGATCGAGTTCAGCGGCCAGCCGACCCAGAACTGGCGGGTCTTGCTCAACGCGAGCAAGACGGACGCCCGCCGCACCAACATTGGCAACGACAACCTCCGGGAATTCATGACCCTGGTGTCCTCGGCCCTGAAGGTCACCGATGGCGTGTCCAAGTTGCACCACTACTGGGGTACGGAGGACGTCGTCACCGCCGGCAAGAACTGGTTCGATGGCGAGGGCCTGGTGGCCGCCCCCGGCAGCGAATGGCGCCTGGCCCAGCTCGTGGAAAACACCACGGTGCCCGAACTGCGCGAGTGGCGCGTCAACCTGATCACGAACTACGCGTTCGACGGCGGATTCCTCAAGGGCTTCAGCCTCGGCGGTGGCCTGCGCTACCAAAGCAGTGTCGTCGTCGGCTACCAGCCCACGGGCAACCCGAACGATCCGACCACGGTCGAGTATGACTTCGCGAAGCCCTTCAAGGGTCCCGCGGAGACCAACCTGGACCTGTGGCTGGGTTACACCCGGAAAATCTCCGACAAGCTCAACTGGCGCGTCCAGGTCAACGTGAAGGATGCGTTCCAGTCGAAGGGCCTGATCCCGATCACCTATCAGCCCAACGGCACGGTGGCCGCCTACCGCATCGTGTCGGGCCAGTCGTTCACCCTCAGCAACACGTTCGAGTTCTGATCCCGCCGCCGCGCCCGGGGTTAGGGCCGGGCGCGGCCGGCTGGGTGGAACTCGCAGCCCGGTGCGTTGTTCGGCGCCCGGATCCGCTCCGGGCATTCGCAGCGCGCTGGGGTCAGCGCGCTCCACCTCGATCCCTGCGCCTTCATTCTCTCTCATGTCCAATCGACTCACCCCGGCGCGTCGCGCCACGCTTCTCAAAGAGGGGACCCAATCCCGCGGCGGCGGAGCTCCGCTCTGGAGAGGAGTGCCCGAAAGCGCGGGGCTTGTCGATTCGGCCGGTGAATCCGATCCCGTGCTTTCCTACCCTTCCATTCCTTCAGTTTCGCCACCGCCCCGTGCCTTCGACGCGGTCGTCTTCGACATGGATGGCGTGGTCACCGACACGGCCTCGGTCCACGCGCGGGCCTGGAAACGGATGTTCGACGAATACCTGGCGCACCGCGCCGCGGTGCCGGCCGCGTGCGAGGCAGGGGCCGCGCGGGCGCGGTCCTCTGCTTCGACCTCGTTCAAGGAGTTTTCCCCAGCTGACTACCGCGCTTACGTCGACGGCAAACCCCGTTACGACGGCGTGGCCGCCTTCCTGCAGGCGCGGGGCATCAGCCTGCCCCGCGGTACGCCGACCGATGCGGCGGGCAGCGGGACGGTCTGCGGGCTGGGCAACCGCAAGAACGTCCTGTTCAACCAACTCCTCGCGTCTGACGGCGTACAGGTGTTCCCGGCGACACTCGCGCTGATCCATGGCCTCCGGCGCCAGGGTGTCCGCGTGGGCCTGGCCACGTCCAGCCGGAACGCGGACCTTATCCTGGGGCGCGCGCAGATCCGGGGGCTGTTCGCCACGGTCGTCGACGGACTGGTGGCCGAGCGGATGCAGCTCCGGGGCAAGCCGGCGCCCGACATCTTTGCGGCAGCCTGCACCGGCCTTGGCGTGCATTGCTCGCGGGCGATTATCGTGGAGGACGCCGTTTCGGGCGTACGGGCCGGCGCGGCCGGTGGCTTTGGGTTGGTGGTGGGCGTGGCGCGCGAGGACAACGCCCAGGAGCTGCGCGACAATGGCGCGGATGTGGTGGTAACTGACCTCGGGGAAATCTCGGTCGAGGTCCTCGCGGCGCGGGTGCGGGCGAAGCGGGAGGGCGGGCGATGAACGCGACGAATTCCAATGTAGGGTCGGCGCTCGCGCCGACCTCACACGCGAGGTCGGACCAAGGTCCGACCCTACAAGGAACCGCGCAGACGGCAGTAACTGCTTCCGCGCCACCCGCATCCCAGTCTCGCGGGAACGGCGATCGCGGTCCCATGATCGGCGCCATGATGAAAACAAAACCCCGCCTCGGATTCTGGCAGCTCTGGAACATGAGCTTCGGCTACATCGGCATCCAGTTCGGCTTTGCCCTGCAGAACGCCAACGTGAGCCGCATCTTCGAAACCCTCGGCGCCAAAGTGGACGAGATCCCGATCCTCTGGATTGCTGGACCGGTCACCGGCCTGGTGGTCCAGCCGATCATCGGCCACCTGAGCGACCGGACGTGGAACCGGCTCGGCCGGCGCAAGCCCTACTTCCTGGCCGGCGCCCTCAGCGCGTCGACTGCGCTGCTGGTCATGCCCAACTCGCCCGCGCTCTGGTTCGCCGCCGGCATGCTCTGGATCATGGATGCCGCCATCAACCTGACGATGGAGCCGATGCGGGCGTTCGTGGGTGACATGCTGCCGGACGAGCAGCGCACGACGGGGTTTGCGGTCCAGACCTTCTTCATCGGGGCGAGCTCCGTGATCGCCTCGTCGCTGCCCTGGCTCCTGACGAACGTCCTGGGCGTCGCCAACACCGCGCCGGAGGGGATGCTGCCGCCGTCGGTCAAGTGGTCGTTCTATCTCGGGGGTGTCGTTTTCTTCCTCGCGGTGCTGTGGACCATCCTGCGCGTGAAGGAATATTCCCCGGAGGAACAACGGGCCTTCCACGGCGAAACGGAAAAACCCGCGGACGACGCCGCGCACGTCACGCTCGATGCCGCGCGTTACCGTGGCGTGGGCGGCGCGCTTTTGGTTGCCGGGCTCCTCGTCAGCGGCCTCATCTGGAAGCTCGGCTGGGACAAGGGCCTCTACATCCTCTCCTTTGGCGCGGCCGGCTATGGCTCGCTGCTGATGGCGGCCGCGCAGCTTTATCGCGCCGGCCGCAAGCGCGGCCTCGTCGAGCTGATGCATGACTTGAACAACATGCCCGGGCCCATGCGCCAGCTGGCACTCGCGCAAACCTTCACCTGGTTCGCGCTCTTCGCCTTCTTCATCTACGCGACGGCCGCGGTGACGAGCCACCACTTCGGCAGCACCGATCCCCGCTCGGCGCAATATAACGCCGGCGCGAACTGGGTTGGCGTGCTGATGTCGGTCTACAATGGTGTCGCCGCCCTCATCGCTTTCGCGCTGCCGGTGTTGGCCGCGCGGCTGGGGCGGGTCGGCACGCATGCGGCCTGCCTGGTCGTGGGCGGCCTCGGGCTGGGCTCCATGTACTTTTTCAAGGACCCGACGTGGCTTCTCGCCTCGATGGTCGGGCTCGGCGTGGGCTGGGCCAGCCTGCTCACGATGCCCTACGCGATCCTCAGCAGCGTGGTGCCCTACCGCAAGATGGGCGTCTACATGGGCATGTTCAATTTCTTCATCGTCCTGCCGCAGATCCTCGCCGCCGCCGTGCTTGGCCTGCTGGTCCGCACCGTGTTCGCGGGGCACGCCGTCAACGCACTCCTCCTGGGCGGCGGCGCGATGATCGTGGCGGCGGTGCTCATGTTGCGGGTCAGGGACGAGCGCCGTCCGGCCTGAAACCCTTTCTGATGAACAAACCCTGGGAACTCACCACCACCGAATGTGCCGGCAGCCGGGAAGACCTCATGCGACGCGGCAACGTGTACCAGCTGGCCAACGGCTACATGGGCTATCGCGGCACGCTCGACGAGTTCGGGCCCGACGAGGCGGTGGGGATCACGCTCGCGGGGATCTTCGACCAGGTGGGCAAGGCGTGGCGCGAGCCGGTCAACGCGCCCAACGGCGGCTACACCCGCGTGGTCATCGACGGCATCCCGGTGTCGGCCGTCGACCCGACGGTATCCAGCCACCGGCAAACCCTGCACTTCGCCGACGCGCGGTTTGAGCGCGAGACCGTCTTCATGGTCGGCGGCAAGCGCCTGACGATTCGCTCGGTTCGGTTCCTGAGTGCCATCCGCCCGCATCTCGGGATCATTCGTTTCACGGTGTCGTGCGACCGGGAGGCCGGAATCGCGATCCGCACGGGCATTGACGGGAACATCTGGGATTTGAACGGCCCCCATCTCGTGGGCCTGGTTTCGGGACGGGTGGACGGCGTGCTGCACCTGGAGGGTCGCACGCAGGAGGCGGGCAAGCGGGTCGCGGTGGCCGAGGCGATTTCGGCGGAGCTCGGGGAGGGCCAGCCCCTGGTCAATGGCCGGCATCACCTGCGCGAGATCGCCATTCGCGCCGAGCCCGGGAAGGCCTACACGTTCACCAAGTTCTTCGCCGTCGTCACCGACCAGGATCGGACCACCCTCGCGCCGGCGCCGGCCGCCATTGCGACCGTCATCGCGGCGCGGGAGCTCGGGTACACGCGCTGCCAGGAGGAGCATGCCGCGGACTGGCGCCGGCGCTGGGAAGGGAGCGACGTGCTCATCGAGGGCGACGACGAGGCGCAGCACGCCCTGCGCTACAGCCTGCTCCAGCTGCTGATGGTCGCGCCGGTGGCGGGCAGCGCCAACTCGATCCCGGCACGGGCGCTGTCGGGCCAGGTGTACAAGGGCGCGGTGTTTTGGGACACGGAGATGTTCATCCTGCCGTTTTTCCTGCACACGGACGCGGCGAAGGCGGCGGAACTGCTCCGTTACCGGATCCGCACGCTGGACGGCGCGCGGCGCAAGGCCCGCACCGAGGGCCCGGGCTATCGCGGTGCGTTCTATGCGTGGGAGAGCCAGGACACGGGCGATGACGCCTGCACGTATTTCAACATCGGCGATCCGTTCACCGGCCGGGACCTGCGCACCCATTTCCGCGACAAGCAGGTGCATATCAGCGGGGACGTCGCGATTGCGTTCTGGCGGTATTTCGAGGTGACGGGCGACGACACGCTCCTGCGGCAGGGTGGGGCCGAGGTGATCCTGGAGTGCGCGCGGTTCTATTACTCCTACGCCTACTTCAAGAAGGACCATGCCCGCTACGAGGTGCTCGATGTGGTCGGGCCCGACGAATACCACGAGCGCGTCAACAACAACGCCTTCACGAACCAGGTCGTGCGCGAGACCTTTGTGATCGCGAATGCCGTCGTGGAGCATATGCGCCGCCATCATCCCGCGGAGCTCGCGACCTTGCTGGACAAGCTGGCCATTGCGGCCGAACTGCCGGTGTTCGCCGACGCCGCGGCCCGGCTGTACGTGCCCGCGCCCGACCCGGACACCGGCGTGATCGAGCAGTTCGAGGGCTATCACCAGTTGCGTGACGCCACGGTGGAGGAGCTGAAGAACCGCATGGTGCATCCCAACGAGTACCTTGGCGCCGGCCAGGGCCTCGCGGTTCCGACGAAGATCATCAAGCAAGCCGACGTGGTCATGATGCTGAACCTGTTCAAGGCGCGCTACCCGGCGGCGATCAAACAGGCCAACTGGAACTTTTATGAGCCCCGCACGGAGCATGGTTCCAGCCTCAGCGCCTGCGCCTATGCCATGGTCGCCACGGAGTTCGGGGAACTCGAGGTGGCCTACCGGTATTTCCTGAAGACGGCGAAGATCGACCTCGAGGCGAAGTACAAGATCTACGTTGGCACGATCTTCATGGGTGGCTCGCATCCCGCGGCGAATGGCGGGGCCTGGATGACAGTGGTGTTTGGTTTCGGCGGAGTGCACGTGACCGAGCAGCAGGTCGTGATCAACCCGCGGCTCTATCCAGGGTGGTCAGCGCTGGAATTCCCGCTGGCCGTCCGCGGCGAGCGCTTCCGGGTGCGGATCACGGGCGCGGCGGTCACGATCACCCCGGCAGCCACGAACAAGCGCGAGCACGCGTTCGTGGTGGCGGGCACGCCGTTGGCGTGCCGGCCGGGCGAAACCCTGAGCGTGAACTTTGGCGCGGAGATTCCGCACGGCGTCGCCAGCGTCAGCTGAGGAGGCGTGTATGACCATCGGAAGCTTGCTGGGAAGGAGGAGCGCGGTGACCTCAACGCGCTGGTTTGAGGGCATTCGGGCGCAGCGCATTGAGGAGCAATGCGCTCCACCTGGATCGCGTAACAAGGTGGAACGCACTGCTCCCCAGTGCGTTGGTTTGGTAGGGCCACGAGCGCGGAAGAAACGCGCTTCGGGCGGCGCGTTCCATCTCCCGGCGATCGTGCTGTTCGCATTCCTGGCCATTGCCCGGGCCGACGTCGGCGCCGACATCCCCTGGACCACCATCGAAGCCGAGGCGATGCACGGCAACGGGACCGTGCTGGGACCCTGTTACGGCTCGCACCGCGTGGAGATGGAATCCTCGGGCCAGCAATGCGTGCAGCTTGCCCGTGCCGGCGAGCACCTCGAGTTCACCGCGAGCAGTCGGTCTGATTCGCTGGTCCTGCGCTACAATCTGCCCGACGCGGCGGCCGGCGGTGGCCTGGAGTCGAAG